>NZ_CP135918.1:5540230-6280460 GCF_032393985.1 Fischerella sp. JS2 | reverse complement strand
CAGGTACAAAATCTATTGATTTTTGAGTATTTTCAGAATTGTAAAGATTAGGCGATAAGTACTTAATACGAATACAAGTAGTGTTACCGTCAAACTCTTTCTCAATTAATCCCAAGGCTACGAGTTTATCAATCATCATACCCGCCGCGCGATCGCTTCCTCGTTCTTGCTGACTATAAAAGAGTTCATGGGCTTCGCGATGAGTACAAGCAACAAAGTCTTCTGGTAAAGATAATTCAGTTAAAGGTAGCTGTAACTGCTTACCTAATTCTTGCTGCTGTTTTAGGAATAAGTAAGCCCATAATTTAACGAAGCACTCTGCCCGACGACGCGTTATCCCTACTCGCCCTTTTACCTGCGATACATATTTGCGCTGTTGTTCAATCGGGAACCACTCGTCGATGTTGGCAGGATTCATATAACAAAACTCTTTAGCAAACTTCTCTCAAGCTTGGCAACACAACTAACTACAAAACATCAGAACTCGTGGCTAATGCTTCTCAAAAAGCTAACTAGACACAGCTATCCTTATTATTTCGCGGTTAATGGGCTACACACGTTAGTTTTAGAAAAACTTCACCCTACTTCAGTTTGATTCCGTTAACTAGTAGCTACAAAGTTTCCTTACATCCCTTTTGGGGTGCTTACAACTCAGTCATTGCAGATACATCATCTCCCCCATCAAAATTCAGCTAAGCATCGGAATTGTTTGTTTACAGTTGAATTTTTTGTTTTTGGGCTGAGCCTACAGGGAGATTGATTATGTTTATGAGTAGTAATGAACAAAATCATAACATTGCATCTAGTAAATTCCAGTATATTAAAGTAGACAATTCTTCCATAGATAAATTCCAACCAGCCTTACAAATTTATTTAATGCAAGCTGTTCTTGATAGTTTTGTCGATGGAGTTTTAATACTTACAACTCAACGCCAATTAATTTATGCTAATGAATACGCTCTTGATATTTGTCACCAGTTGAGACAAAACACCCAAAATAAAAATATTATTCCAGATGAAATTTGGTGTTTTTGTGAGTCTATGATTGAAGGTCGCAAATTATTTCCAAAGGGGAATGTATCTATAGAAATAGATGCTAAGAATCAAGTAAAATTACGTGTTAGAGCTAGATGGTTAGACTGGAATAGAAGCAATCAGAGGTTTTTGTTATTAACTTTGGAAGATTGTCAGCAAACTAGCCACAGTATAGCGATCGCTGATGCGAAAAAGTATGGTCTAACTGAACGTGAAGCACAGGTTTGGATGTTACGCCGAGCTAATTTTACTTACAGAGAAATAGCAGATAGGCTGTATATTACTATCAATACTGTTAAAAAGCATCTGAAAAATATATATGCGAAGCAACAGGAAATGATGTATTTGGTATAGTGTGGGAAATTATGAGTTATATCTAATGTGAATTGAAACTGTGACAAAATTTATGTTTTAAATTCGACCACCGATGCACACAGATGCACACAGATAGATACAGTCAGTAAATCTTAAGTAGGGTGCGTTATGGCTTTGCTATCACGCACTGCCAAATACATATGAACATAATTACCTACAGTCCTGCTTACACTATTGTTCCTACTTATGAATGTTTTAATCGCTGTGCCTATTGTAATTTTCGTACAGACCCGGGTAAAAGTCCTTGGCTAAGGATAGCAGCGGCAGCAAATATTTTGCAACAACTTCAAACTCAAAATGTCTGTGAAATTCTCATACTTAGTGGCGAAGTTCACCCCCAATCCTCACGACGTTTAGAATGGTTTGAACACATTTATGATTTGTGTGAATTAGCCTTGACAATGGGTTTTTTGCCGCATACAAATGCTGGGCCGTTGAGTTTTGCGGAAATGCAAAAACTCAAGCAGGTAAACGTTTCTATGGGGTTGATGTTAGAACAGTTAACCCCAGAATTACTGAAAACTGTACATAAACATGCACCGAGTAAATTACCAGCTCTCAGGCTGCAACAATTAGAATGGGCTGGAGAATTAAAAATTCCGTTTACAACAGGTTTATTGTTGGGAATTGGAGAAACGGAAAATGATTGGTGGGAAACTTTGGAAGCAATAGCCAATTTGCATCAGCGTTATCATCACATTCAAGAAGTGATTCTGCAACCCCACAGTCCTGGAAATCAGCAAAGCTTTGATGCGCCACCCTTTGACCCGAATCAGCTACCAGAAGTCATTTTTAAAGCACGTCAAATTTTACCGTCAGATATTACTATTCAAATTCCACCGAATTTAGTTAAAGATGAGAAGTGGTTACTCACATGTTTAGCAGCTGGCGCGAGAGATTTAGGTGGAATTGGCCCTGTAGATGAAGTTAATCCTGATTATCCTCATATGCAAGAGCAGGAGCTAAGAGAAATTTTACAGCCTGTGGGGTGGGAGTTAGTGCCGAGGTTGCCAGTTTATCCGCAGTTTGATAGTTGGTTGTCACAGGAGTTGCAAGTAGCAGTGAAGCGGTGGCGGAACCTCACCCCCAGCCCCTCTCCTTGGTAAGGAGAGGGGAGTAGAAATTAGATATTTTGCAACAGAGTCTCCAAAGCCTCGTTACCAGGTTCAACTTGCTAACGAGAATTAGAGCCTCTGGCTCTTAATTTATCAGTAAACGAGTATCACAACTGCGTCGATGAGTCTTGGAAACAGATGAACGAGTATTAGAACTGCGTCGGCGAGTCTTTGAACTAGAATGAACGAGTATCACAACTGCGTCGATGAGTCTTGGAAACAGATGAACGAGTATTAGAACTGCGTCGGCGAGTCTTTGAACTCAATAAATGAGTAATATAACTCCGTCATTGAGTCTTTGAAATAAATAAACGAGTATTAAAACTTCATTCGCGAGTATTAAAGCTTCGTTGAACACGAATTAAAATTCTTGCTGGGTTAGCTTTACCCAGTAGTTGTCAAGATTTAATTCAGGGTTTGTATTTAGTGCTGAAAAAATAAGGACTAAAGTCCTTACTACAAACTTTCTTCGCCAGCATTTAACCCTTTATAATCTCGAAGGAGATATTTACGAGCCAGGATTGCAAAAATTTAAAGAAGTGATTTACAAGCGAATTCGACAAATCACACCGGAATTATCAATAGAAAACGAAATTTTTGATAGTCAACAAACTTTAGATAAACTTGCTGTATTCAGCAAAAGAATACGAAGATGCGATCGCATCCTACAACAAAGCCGTTGCAATTAAAGTTGACGACCACGAAGCTTGGTACAACAAAGCTTGTTGTTATGCACTACAAAGAAATATTGAACAAGCAATTGCAAACTTGCAAAAAGCAATTATTCTTAATCCCGAATGTCGAGAAATGGCAAAAACCGACTCTGATTTTGATGCTATTCGAGAAAATGAGAGATTTCAGACGTTAATACAATAGGAGGAAGTATGAATATTGAACAAGCAGTATTAGATAATCTGCGGATACTCCCTTATGAAAAACAACAGGAAGTACTAGATTTTGTAGAATTTCTCGTGCAAAAATCACGACAGCTAAAGCAAGTAACCAACAAAGCATCAGATGCTACTGTTTCATCAATAAATCCAAGAAAAACAATTATCTTTGCAAGAAATTGCTAGGCTTCCTGTCGAGGAAAGGCATAAATTACTAGCACCTTATATAGACTCAACAGTTGAAGATTTTTTCAAACATCCAGAATTAACAGAGTTTTCTGTTCTAGATGGGGAAGAACCGCAAAGGACACAAAGAACACAAAGGAAAGACGTTTATAAAGAGTTTTTGTCACAATCCTATATATTTTGGCAAAATTGAGATGCTCATCAGATCGCTCAGATCCGCGACTTTTTAGAAAAGTCGCGGATCTTGTTTTTCACAAATGATGTATGTAGGATGGCTATAGTTGCAATGTCCGGTGCAAACCACCCCAACCTAAAATCGACTAGGGTCATCATCCAGTGCTAACAAGAAGTTAATCAAGTCAGTTTGCTTCTCACGACCCACATAAAATTCATGACCAGTACCATCAAGATTACTCCTCACCAAAGCAGGGTTAGCTTGGTTGGCTGCTATAACTTGGGTGCGGAGTTCCTCATCTAGCAAGGCGCGCAAGCTGCTAGCAGGATCGGCGGGTATGCTTTGACTGAGAGTACCAGTTAATCCCAAGCCTGTGGGGTCAACTACATTAAAGTTGCCATCTGAGTTAACTTGCAAACTTCCAACCCTGACTGCTGCACCACCATCGTGCAAATATGGGGCGCTGAAGTAAAGACCCCGTAAGGAAGTAGTTTTATAACCTCCCTCTGGCAATATACCTGTAGGTAAAGTTGTCGGGTTAACAGAAATGCCTTCTGTTGGTACATCCAGAACTGTAGCATTGGCAGGTACAGGCACAGGTGTATCGAAGCTGTATATTTTTGGTGGCACTAACAAATCATTGAGTTTCAGGCGAGATTTACCACGTTCAGGGTTAGTACCAATTTCACTAACTGGATGAATTTTGTTATCGGTAAAGAAAGGTGGAATGTGACAAGTTGCACATCCGGCTTCCTGAAATATTTTTGCCCCCCGCACAACAGAACCGCTTTTTAGTGCTTGCCAATTTTCGCGAGTGCGGTTAGCAGGTGGCAATAAATTATTTTGGAAAGCTGACATCGCATTGCTGGCAAATAAGAAATTACCACTGGCGATATCATCTGACTTATTAGTGTCGGGACTGAAAACCAAACCGTTGTATGTAAACAAACTAGGACTTAAGTTGGGATAAGTACCTGTTCCAGGTGCAGGGATTTGATCTTCTAACTCTGCTTGGATAACATCTGGTGCAACCTGTCGCAGCCACTCTGAAGGTTTCACTGGTTGTCCTGGTGGTAAACGCAGACGTGGGTCAGCAGCATTCTGGAGAAATGTGCCAATGTAGACTTCTGAGTCAATACCAAGAGTTTTTTGACTTAGTTGGGCAGCTGCTAACAGGTTAATTTCTGAAGAGTGGACTGCATTGTTAATAGCGCTGAGTCCAGCAAACGGCCCAACAGCAAACTGTCCATCAGCTAAATAAGGATGTGTCTGAAAAGTGAAGACACTGGGAATTTGGGTAGTATTGTCGATGCCATCTGGGGAACTCTCGAAGTGACCAAAAGGCACATCTAATACAGCATCGTCGAAGGCTTGTTCAAATTTATCAGGGTCGGGTAATGTAACCAAATTACCTTGACTATCAATAATAGTTTTACCTTTACCTTGGTACTGTGGGTCTAGAGGATTAAAGTTTAACCTGGCAAATCCGGCGGCTGAATTTGGTGCTAAAGCAACTAATAGAGGTATCGCAAGTTCACCATTGGGTACTCCAGCTAAGCGTTTACCTTGACCAGAAACAACTGCGTGGCAGGCTGCACAGCTAATATCGCCGTTTTGTTTGATTCCCAAAGGAAAAAGTGTTCCTCTTTCCACTTTTAAACCTGTGTTGATCACAGTTCCTTGAGGAAATGTCCGACTACCCAGTGTTATGTCTTTTTGCAGGGTAATTTGTAAGTTGTTTGTCGCCTGTCCGCCTAATTGAGCGATCGCTGTAGTTAATTCTGGCAAAATGCGAATTAAGCCCCTTCTAAAACCAAACACATCTTGCAAACCAAAGTCATCGCCTATTTTCCTGTTAAAAAATATATCTTCGCCTTTGTCAATTAATTCTTGTGTAATTTCGACTGCGCCTATTTTTTGATAAGAAATAGGGTCACTCGGATCAAGTTGCTTTTCTTGTACTAACTTTGCCGCATCTTGGGGACTCAGGAGTTTACCGAAGTAGTCGTAATAGCCAAGCGGCTGAGTGGGTGCAGCTTGTAAAAGACTAATTCTGGCTAAGGTTGGCTGACTTGCCAGCAACCAATTTGATAGCAGAATGCCAAAAAAACTAATAATGAAAACGAAGACTAAAAAGAAAATTCGGGTTCTAAATGCAAACAGTCCCCTAAATACACTTTTTTTAGGGATTGTTTTTCTATTTTTCATAGTGATGGGCTTTTGATTTATGTAGTTAGGTAAAGTGTGCAAATACGTATATGCACACAAACTTGAGGTTTTGTATGACGGAATATTATACTTGTGTAATTCAGTATTTGCTGAGCAATCAACAGATTTTGCAACTCAAATTAATATTGTGAAAATACTTGAAATATTCGCTGCTATCTTTACTAGGGAAAATATGTAGAGACCTTCACACTACTAGGATGCCCGTATCAAACTCAAATACCTCTATTCTAACTATTACACAAAATTAGTCAGGTTCCACCTGTAGTAAAAGTTAGTAGAAAATTGCTATAAGTTACACTAGGATACCCAGGCGATCGCATTTTTTCAGTTTTTAGATTTCTCCAATAACAGTTAATTTGTACTACAAATCAAAAGTAATTTAACTTACATCAATAACCTCTACCTCAACTAAGTAGAGTTTTCTATTAATCATGTATTATTTTTCTTATTATTTTTAATATTTCTTTAGATATTTTTATATTATGCCTACAGTAAGAGGCAGATAACACCAAAGTAAGAGGAAATATAGAATAAAAACCGTTTTCTTTTGGAAGAGCCTAATTTTTGGAGTCTCTTCTTATAAAATGACACATTTAATAAATCTCTTGTTGTATGAGTTGTTTGGTTACGGAAGAAAATTTGAATAAAAAGCAAATTCTTGTTGTTGATGATGTCATCGATAATTCTTTGCTACTAGCAACAATACTAGAGTCTGAAGGCTATCAAGTTGACATTGCTTCTTGTGGATATACAGCAATTGCTAAAATTGAAGCCAATCCACCAAGCTTAGTATTGTTGGATTTAATGATGCCTGAATTAGATGGTTACGAGGTAGCGAAATGGATTCGACAAAACCAGCCTTCTGTTGCAATCATGATAGTGACCGCCTATGACGAATTACCAACATTCGATCAGCAGCAACTACGTGTAGATGGATTTCTTCACAAACCCATCAATATTGATGAATTATTGATGCAAGTGGAGGCTATTCTAGAAAAAAAATGAAGGAAAAAACTACAATAGAAACTATCTTACTAAAAGTAGTCAGATAGTTTCTGACTTAAGTTAAATAATGACTAATAATTATCTCATTAACAAAAAGCTATTTTTTGATATTTGGGCGCTAAGTTACGACTGGTTATTTCCTTCAGTATTTTACCAAGCTATCCATAAACGACTACTAGATTACGTTAACTTACCACCTCATTCAAATATACTTGACCTTGGCTGTGGTACTGGACGCTTGCTTGACCGTCTAGCAAATCAGTTTCTTGATATGTCTGCTACTGGATTGGATTTATCGCCTCAGATGCTACGAGTAGCAAGACAAAACAATCGTCATCATCCTCGTCTAATATATGTTGAAGGCAAAGCCGAATCTCTTGCGTTTGCAGATAGCCAATTTGATGCCGTTTTCAATACTTTTAGTTTTTTACATTATTTACAACCTGAAAAAGTTTTGACAGAAGTTGCAAGAGTACTGAAAAAAGGTGGATACTTTTACTTAGTTGATAGTACTGTTAAAATTCAGACAAAATCTCAGGTGATACCTCTAACTCCTGGTGGAGTGAGATTTTATAACCAAAAGCAGCGTGAAAAACTTGGTCACAATGTTGGTCTGGAATGTGTCAGTCATCACTATTTATTTGGTCCAGTTTTGTTGACAATTTTCGTGAAAAAATAGGGATTGAATCAGTGAACAGTTATCAGGTATATGGTGAGGTATTTAAACGCAGTAATGAAACTGATAACTGTTAAAAGATAGGTCAAACATTAGACCTTTTACATTAATTATAAAAACCCCTCAATTCCCCCGTGAACTGGGGAAGAAAAGGAAAAACTTTTACTTTTAATATCGGAGGGTAGGGGAGGAGTCTAATATTATTCATGTGTTGCATTGTTTTTTCAAATTGGTATTACTCCTCAAACCGATAACGACTCCCGATAATATAATCTTCACTCATTTCAAACGAAATCCATCGCCTCTGCCAACTCTCTGCCACAAAACCCGTTGTATTAGAACCTGCAAAAGGATCTAAAACTAAATCGCCTTGATCTGTTAAAAATTTGATAAAAAACTCTGCGAAACCTTGGGGAAAACGTGCGGGATGGGGTTGTATGCTTGCTGCTTTGCAGCGACGCAGGTATCCACTGTTGGATTCTGTATTGGCAATTTCTAGTAAGTTAGGTGGTATTGCACCTTGATTATCTTTTTGGAAACGATCAGAAATATCATGTCCACTAGGACGCATTTTCGCTTTATAACCATTTTTAAGTAACTGCTTCATACTCTCGCTGTATGGCTTTAAAACTTTTCTATTATCTGCTTTTGGGTGAGGTGTTTTCGATAACCACCAAACTACATTTACTGAATCTTTCACACGAATTCGTCTAATTGTTACCCACTCAGCTGGGGTAGGCAATCGCGCTGGATTATAGTGATAAAATTCTTGGGCAAGAAAAAAGCCGACTTCTTTGCAAAGCCTGATTAATAATTCATATTGGTAGATACTGCGTACTGGATTACCAGGTAGGTAAGCACCGCCTAAATCCAATATAAATGAGCCATCATCTGCAAGTACCCGTTTAAATTCGTAGGCGAAAGGTAGAAACCACTCGATATATTTTTCAGCACTTTGATTGCCGTATTCTTTTTGACGGGTAAGTGCAAATGGTGGTGAAGTCAAGATTAAATTTATGCTGTTATCTTGAATAGATTTAATTAGTTCTTGGCTATCACCTAAATATGCTGAGCCGTATTTTTGAGTATAGTAAGGGGTTAAATTTATTGTTATTTGTGGTGTTATTTGTTCTTGGGTCAAGAGGATTTATATTTATAACTTGTGGTCAATTCTTATTGAATTCCCCTCTTGACAAAGAGGGGTACTTATCAGGAAAATCCAGCAGAAATTAAACCTACCACTTTTTATAGGGAAGAAATTTCCCAGACATAATTACTTTGACGCGATCGCCTTTGGGGTCTTCTTCTTTTTCAATATCCAAAGTAAAATCAATTGCGCTCATGATTCCATCGCCAAACTTTTCGTGAATCACCGCTTTCATTGGCATTCCATACACCTGCATAATTTCGTAGAAACGGTAAATCAGAGGATCTGTTGGTACAACAGGGCCTAATCCTTTTACAGGACATTGTGTTAATTCTTTCACATAACTTTCATCAAGTCCTAATGCTTCAACTAATTGTTTTGCCTCTTCCTCGGAAGCACTAGCTTGACGATAGATTACAGCCGCAATCCAGACTTCATCACGTCCCAAAATCTTTTCTAAATCTGTAAAGCTTAGTCCCTTGTCTTTTTTCGCCGCCAACAGTTTTTGAGTTATTTCGGGAATAGACACTTTTAGACTCCTTGTGCTAAGCAACTGCTGGTCTCAGATTATATATTGCGATCGCTTGTTTATTAATCTCAAAATTAGATTAGCGTTCAATTTATGAGCTTATATATTTTTGGTTTTTCAAAATGTTTTTATCGCATTATTGCTCTTTTCATAATACAGGCAATCTCACCATATCCAGGCTGTCCCGTTAGTCCTTATCCAAAAATTATTACCTATCACTTATAGCCCTTTCTCCTACCCCACTCAAGCCAAGCTTTAGTCATCTGTTTTGTGTTTCCTTTATACTGTGGAGGTACAGGATCTTCTCTGCTAATAGATTTTAGTGCCCAGAACCATTGTCCAGATTTTTTTTCAAGCTCTCTTAGTAGTAGTGGTATCGCTTTGTAAGCAAGCAATAGTTAATTTGATTATTCAAACAAAATCCCCCACCTTGCGGCAGGGGACTTTACTAATTATCTATCAAAACTAGCAGCCAGGTTAACCGAACTTACCAGCTGTCGAGGCAATGAGGAATGCTGCGTAGGTGAGGACGTAGCCCACAGCGAAGTGAGTTAAACCAACCAAACGAGCTTGAACGATAGACAAAGCAACGGGCTTGTCTTTCCAGCGAACCAGGTTCGCAATTGGAGTACGTTCGTGGGCCCAAACAAGAGTTTCGATCAACTCTTGCCAGTAACCTCTCCAGGAGATAAGGAACATGAAGCCGGTTGCCCAAACTAGGTGTCCGAAGAGGAACATCCAAGCCCAAACAGACAGGTTGTTCATGCCGTAGGGGTTGTAACCATTGATCAACTGAGCGGAGTTAGCCCACAGATAATCACGGAACCAGCCCATTAAGTAAGTAGAAGATTCGTTGAACTGAGCAACGTTACCTTGCCAAATACCTAGATGCTTCCAGTGCCAGTAGAAAGTTACCCAACCTACTGTGTTCAATGCCCAGAAGGTAGCGAGGTAGAAGGAGTCCCAACCGGAGATATCGCAAGTACCGCCACGACCAGGACCGTCACAAGGGAAGGCATAGCCGAAGTCCTTTTTATCGGGCATCAGCTTAGAACCACGAGCATCCAAAGCACCTTTAACTAATACCAAGGTGGTGGTGTGGATAGCTAGCGCGAAGGCATGGTGTACTAGGAAGTCACCAGGGCCAATAGTTAAGAAGAGGGAGTTAGTACCAGAGTTGATAGCATCCAACCAACCAGACAACCAAACGTTGCCGTAGTTGGGATAAGCTGTGTAAGCAACGCTATCTGGGTTGGACAACAGAACGTTGAGTCCGTACAGCACTTTACCGTGAGAAGCTTGGATAAATTGAGCAAACACAGGCTCAATCAAAATTTGCTTTTCTGGTGTGCCAAAAGCAACTACTACGTCGTTGTGAACATACAAACCCAAGGTGTGGAAGCCCAAGAAGAGGGATACCCAGCTGAGGTGAGAGATGATCGCTTCTTTGTGCTTCAGCACGCGCTCAAGTACGTTGCCCTTGTTTTGTTCGGGATCGTAGTCACGTACCCAGAAGATGGCACCGTGAGCGAAAGCACCGAGCATCAAGAATATAGCAATGTACTGGTGGTGAGTGTACAGCGCTGCCTGAGTTGTGTAGTCCTTAGCAATAAATGCGTAAGGAGGCAGAGAGTACATGTGCTGCGCTACCAAGGAGGTGATTACACCCAAGCAAGCTAGGTGCCAACCCAACTGGAAGTGCAAAGAGTTGTTGTAGGTTTCATAAATGCCTTGGTGAGGCATGTTGAAGGGGCCTTCAACGGGCTTACCGAAGAAGGTTTTGGCATCCATCATTTCTTTGATGCTGTGACCGATGCCAAAGTTGGTGCGGTACATGTGACCAGCAACGATAAACAGAACTGCGATCGCTAAGTGGTGGTGAGCCATATCAGTCAACCACAGCGATTCAGTCTGGGGATGGAAACCACCCAAGAAGGTGAGAATCGCAGTACCAGCACCTTGGGAAGTACCAAACACGTGGCTAGCAGTGTCTGGGTTTTCTGCATAAACACCCCAGTTACCAGTGAAGAAGGGCTGTAAGCCAGCCGGGTGGGGTAAGGTGCTGAGGAAGTTATCCCAGCCTACGTGCTGTCCGCGAGATTCTGGGATTGCAACGTGAACCAAGTGACCAGTCCAAGCCAATGAACTTACACCAAACAGACCTGCCAAATGGTGGTTAAGACGAGACTCAGCCATCTTGAACCAAGCCAGGCTAGGACGGAACTTGGGTTGTAAGTGCAGCCAACCTGCAAACAGGAACAAGGATGCCAACACTAGGAGGAAGATGGAACCCATATAGAGGTCGCCATTTGTCCGCATACCGATGGTGTACCACCAATGGTAGATACCAGAGTATGTAATGTTGACTGGGTTGCTAGCACCACCTTGAGTAAAAGCTTCTATTGCGGGTTTACCAAAGTGAGGGTCCCAAATCGCGTGAGCAATAGGACGGATATGAAGGGGATCTTTAATCCACTGTTCAAAGTTACCTTGCCAGGCTACATGGAAGAGAAGGCTGGAAGCCCACAGGAAAATGATTGCCAGGTGACCGAAGTGAGTAGCGAAAATCTTTTGGTAAAGATTTTCTTCAGTCATGCCATCATGGCTTTCAAAATCATTTCCCATAGCCATCGCATACCAGATCCGACGTGTAGTCGGGTCTTGTGCGAGATCCTGGCTAAATTTTGGAAATTTTGTTGCCATAGGTTTCGATAAGTCCTCTGACTTTTAGCCATCACGTATCAGCTTTGTTAGTTGTTAGTTGTTAGTTGTTAGTTGTTAGTTGCTTGTTGTTTGTTGTTTAACGATACAACCACCAACAAAATCCTACTAACCACCAACTACTAACTACTAACTCTTCTGGCTGATTGCTAGCCTATTGAAAGGATGTGTGCGTGGAAGAATGCCCAGGTTGTGGCAATTCCTCCTAATAGGTAGTGAGCTACACCTACAGCCCGACCTTGAATAATACTCAGAGCGCGGGGCTGAATTGAGGGTGCTACTTTCAGTTTATTATGCGCCCAAACAATGGACTCAATCAGTTCTTGCCAGTAACCACGACCACTGAACAGGAACATTAAGCTGAATGCCCAAACGAAGTGTGCGCCCAAGAACATCAATCCATAAGCTGACAGTGCGCTGCCATAGGAATTGATGACTTGTGTAGCTTGTGCCCATAAGAAATCACGCAACCAGCCATTAATGGTGATGGCACTCTGGGCAAAGTTACCACCAGTGACATGAGACACGTTACCAGCTGCGTCTACTGTTCCCCAGACGTCAGATTGCATTTTCCAGCTGAAGTGGAAAATAGCGATCGAAATGGTGTTGTACATCCAGAACAGTCCGAGGAATACATGGTCCCAACCAGATACTTGGCAGGTGCCGCCACGACCAGGACCATCGCAGGGGAAGCGGAAGCCCAGGTTTGCTTTGTCTGGAATCAGACGAGAACTACGAGCAAACAGGAATCCTTTTAAAAGAATGAGCGTGGTGACATGAATTTGGAATGCGTGAATATGGTGGATCATGAAGTCCGCCGTACCCAACGCGATCGGCATCATTGCCACTTTGCCACCTACAGCGAGGATACCACCGCCGAAGGCATAACTGACAGGTTCAAGTGCATTAGGTGCGGTTGCACCAGGAGCTAGGGTGTGGAGGTTTTGTACCCACTGAGCAAATACTGGCTGCAACTGAATTGCTGTGTCAGAGAACATGTCTTGGGGACGGCCCAAGGCACGCATTGTATCGTTGTGAACGTATAGTCCAAAGCTATGGAAGCCAAGGAATATACATACCCAGTTCAGGTGAGAGATGATTGCATCTCGGTGGCGAATTACGCGATCCAAAACGTTGTTTTGGTTCACTACTGGGTCGTAATCGCGCACCATAAAGATGGCAGCGTGGGCTGCACCACCAACAATTAAGAAGCCGCCAATCCACATGTGATGAGTGAAAATACACAGTTGGGTGGCGTAGTCTGTTGCCAAGTACGGATACGGAGGCATCGCGTACATGTGGTGTGCCACGATAATGGTCAATGAACCCAGCATGGCAAGGTTAGTGCCTAACTGCGCGTGCCAGGATGTGGTCATATTTTCATAGAGACCCTTGTGACCATCACCAGTGAAGGGACCTTTGTGGTTTTCGAGGATCTCTTTGATGCTGTGACCGATACCCCAGTTGGTACGGTATTGGTGACCAGCAATGATAAACAATACCGCGATCGCCAAGTGGTGATGAGCAATGTCTGTCATCCACAAGCCGCCTGTAACTGGGTTAAGACCTCCCTTGAAGGTGAGGAAGTCTGAATATACACCCCAGTTCAGGGTGAAAAATGGTGCTAGACCCTTGGCAAAGCTGGGATACAGATCGATTAAATTCGCTGAGTTCAAGATGAACTCGTGGGGCAAGGGGATATCCTTGACAGCGACTCCTGCATCCAAGAGCTTGTTAGTTGGCGCGGATACGTGGATGATGTGACCAGCCCAGCCCAAGGAACCACAACCTAGCAGCACTTGCAAGTGGTGATTCAGCATGGACTCAGCGTTCTGGAACCATTCCAACTTGGGAGCGCGCTTATGGTAGTGGAACCAGCCAGCAAACAAGAGCAAGCCTGCTAATACTAGACCACCGATCGCAGTGCAATAAAGTTGGAACGAATTGGTAATACCCCAACCACGCCAAACTTGGAACAAGCCAGAAGTAATTTGAATACCGTGGAAGCCGCCACCGACATCCCCATTCAAAATATCTTGACCAACGATTGGCCAAACGACTTGAGCACTAGGTCTAACGTTGAGAGGGTCGCTTAACCAAGCTTCGTAATTGGAAAAACGAGCGCCGTGGAAAATCATCCCGCTCAGCCACAGAGTCACTACGGCTAAGTGACCGAAGTGTGCTGCAAATATCTTGCGGGAAATGTCTTCTAAATCGCTTGTATGTGTATCAAAATCGTGGGCGAGTGCGTGCAGGTTCCAAATCCACGTGGTGGTTTTGGGGCCTTTGGCTAGAGTTCTGTCGAAGTGTCCTGGCTTAGCCCACCGCTCAAATGAAGTGGGAACCGGGTCGTTATCGACGATCACTCTTGCCTTTTTTTCCTCTCGCTCCGGAGGACTTATTGTCATTCGACCTCCTCTCTTAAAAAGGACTGAGGAATTATGGTTACCACAGGACGTCTTCTTTAGGCTTTTGTAAAGCTTAGTCGCCTTCTCCATTAATTTTTTGGAGCTGCGATGAAGACCTTGTGTGGAGAGTGGTTTCTGTTGAATTATAAAGTCTTCTCTCGCACATTGTTGGAGACATTTTAACAATAATTCAAAATCCTTGGAGTAACTGCGTAATCTGCTTTTTGAGTTCAAAGCACTTGTCAAAAAGTCAATAGTTTCTCCATATATTTTACAAAGGTAAACAATTCGCAAACTTTATAGTTCAATTTGAAGCAACTTACTCTATCTTTTAGTTACAACCTTATTGCCAGATTGGGATATTTCTGTTATGAGGGCTACTAAAATATCGTTAAATTACTATTAAGAAAAATAGTTATTTTTATTACATAAGATTAATTTATGCTGTCATCAGTAAATTAAAATTCAGATTTTCTACTAGGGGTAAGGGAGATTTCACCTTTTAGCTCATGTTTTTGAGTAGGTACTTTGAGCCAAAATAATCTGTCAGTTGTTAATGAGTAAATGAAAAACATGAACTCGCGGCGGACGACAGCTGTAACTCTCCTAAAGTCACTAATCGCTTTAGTACTGGTATTTAGTCTGACAAGTTGTGGTGAAAAAGCTGTTAGTCAAGAACCATCTGCTAGCTTCCAGCAAAACCCCGAAATTTCCACAAAGCAATTCTCAGAAGTTGCCCCACCTATTGCGATCCAAGAACTACGACAAACTACGGATTTATACAGACCACAAGTATTAATTATTTCCCCAAAACCCGATGAAATCCTCCAAGATAACATAGTCACAGTCCGTTTTCAGGTCAAGGATCTTCCTATTTATAAAGACTCGAAATTGAACTTAGGCCCCCATCTCCAGGTCATTCTGGATAATCAACCCGCCATAGCAGTTTATGACCTGAATCAACCCTTAGTTTTATCTGACTTATCTCCAGGTACTCATACTCTACGTGTTTTTGCCTCTCGTCCTTGGCACGAAAGCTATAAGAATGAAGGTGCTTACGCCCAAACAACATTTCACGTTTTCACTAAGAGTGATAGTAATAACCCTGATCCAGCATTGCCTTTATTAACCTACAACCGTCCTGATGGTAACTATGGGGCAGAACCGATTTTACTGGACTTTTATTTAACCAATGCGCCGTTACATCTGCTAGCCAAAGACAATCCTGATAATCCGTTCGCAGATTGGCGCATTCGCTGCACAATTAATGGTGAAAGCTTTGTACTTGATCGTTGGCAAGCAGTTTACCTTAAAGGTTTTAAACCAGGTAAAAACTGGGTAAAACTGGAATTTCTCGACAACCAGGGTAATCCTGTCAAAAATGAATTTAACAGTACGGTTCGGCTACTAACCTACGAACCCAAGGGTAAAGACACCCTTTCTAAGATAGTTAGAGGAGAACTCTCAGCAGATCAAGTTCGCACAATCGTAGATCCAAACTACACAACTAAGCTACCAACTGTTGAACCTACACCCGTCCCTACCGCAACACCGACTGTTGAACCTATACCAGAAATACAGCCCAAGGAAGAAAAACAACCTGTTCCTGAAATAGAACCCAAACCCATCCCTACCGCAACACCAACGGTTGAACCTATACCAGAAATACAGCCCAAGGAAGAAAAACAACCTGTTCCTGAAATAGAACCCACACCCATCCCCACCGTAATACCGACGGTTGAACCTACCTTAGAACCACAACCTCAGGAAGAAAAACAGGCTGTTCCTGAAACAGAACCTCAACCAGTACCGCAAACTCAGCCAAAAAAATCAAGATTTGGCGGATTTTTTAATCGCCGGGCAGGCAAGAAGCCCACACCACAACCAACAGTGGAAGCATCGCCTAGCTTACCTCCCACTCTACCGGAGATGATTGAGACTCCAGCGTCAGAAAAAACAGAAGAACCACAGCTAGATATTTTGCCAGAAGCCGATCCACAATTATTACCTCAAAAAGTTGCTCCCCAACCAGAACACCCAGAGTTAGGACGATATTTCAATCGTCGCCAGTACCCTAATGCTGCACCATCTCCAAGTTTGCCGTATGCTCAACCAAAGATGATTCAACCTTCTGTACCAGAACAACCAAGCAGCGAAACCCAAAATCAATCGTGACTGTAGTTGTTGAATTGGTACAAGCAGAGTAGAGTATCTACTCTGCCATTTTTTTACAGATCAAGTAGCTAAATTTTTTACCAAGACTCCACGTTACTTTCAATATGCTCTACCGTGTATGAATTTTTTATATACAAATACTCAACTGCAAATGTTGGGATAGTACTTCAACAAAAGCGATCGCTCCCATAGGATTACCTACACGATCTAATGGAGGGCTGTAACAAGCGATCGCACCTGCACCTGGCACTATCGCCACAAGTGTACCACTAATACCTGATTTCATCGGCAGACCGATCTTTACAGCATATTGAAAAGAAGCTTCGTACAGCCCACAAGTTAACATCAAAGCATTGACAATCTGACGATGTTTTGATGAAACTAATTCACTTGCAAAAGCGAGAATTTTTCCTAGATAGGCTAAGTCTGTGACTGTCCCAGATAAACAGCATATTTGTTCATAGGTGTCAAGAGCTATTTCTAAGTTATTTACATAACCAGCCTCGGCTAAATAGCGGGTAAGATTTCGGTTAGTTTGAGAACCAGCTGAACGTACCGAAGCGAGTGTAAATTCATCTAACTTAAGTTGAGAACCTGCAATTTGATTCAGCCATTGACAGAATTTTTGAGTGCGATCGCTAGCGTTGTTTCCTGGTAGTTTATCAGCAATGGTAATTGCTCCACTGTTGATCATCGGGTTACGAGGATATCCACCATCCGCAACTAGTTGTTCTATGGAATTAAAGGTATCAAGGGAAGGTTCAACCCCAACCCAGCTAAACACTGTTTCTACTCCTAAACATTCCAATAGATACAGTAGTGAAAACGGCTTAATAGCACTCATGAAGGGAAAAAAACAAGCCGTATCGCCTACACCGACACTTTCTCCTGATGCACAACACATTTGCACAGCAAACCAACAGGAATTAGCTACAGCCAAACTAGGAATACGTTCAGCAACTTGTCCTTGAGATGCTTGGACTTTGGCTTGTTGTATCCAAGTTAGTAACTCGCTGGTAGTGAGTGTTTCTAGTTTTCTCAAAGCTACCTAGTTTTTGATCTGAAAGATGTACCTTAAAGAATAAGCGATCGCGCCAAGTGCTGTTTCATCTGTTGGCTGTTGTCTTCATACTCCCATCGCAAGTGTGGCAGTTTGGAAACACTGACTTATCATTTTTGTGAGTTAGACTTGTATGCACCTGCGTATTCTCTCGTACTTCTGTTCAAAATTCACATGCTTTACATAACTTTATATAAAGATTTTTAAAACTATTCTGTAATAATAGCTGGCTATGTCATACTATATAGGTGAGAGTTAATTCGGCGACCGCGTTTGTTTTTAGTATTGATAGGCTTTTTCCTTTTGGTATTTACAGACTTTTCTCCGAAACTTAAATCTCTACACCCTTATGATTTCGGAGAAAATCTATGTCAGTTTATGTAGGCAATCTTTCTTATGAAGTTACAGAAGATAGTCTGAATGCTGTTTTTGCAGAATATGGTTCTGTGAAGCGGGTTCAGCTACCTACTGACCGTGAAACAGGTCGTGTGCGCGGTTTTGGTTTTGTGGAAATGGGTACAGATGCAGAAGAAACCGCTGCAATTGAAGCACTTGATGGTGCTGAGTGGATGGGACGTGACCTTAAAGTTAATAAGGCTAAACCCAAAGAAAATAGAGGTTCATTTGCTGGTGGTCGCCGAAGCTACGGCGGACGTAACGGCTACTAAGCTTTATCCATTTAGCTTTTGAAGCTGACTCAATATGTAGCACATTAATTGTATTCAGTACCGGCTTAGGCAGAAATGCTTGAGCCTTTTTAATACAGAAGCTGGACTGGGCAGCGAAAAGTTTAAGCTTTCTCAGCCAAACCCTAATCTCTGGAGTTCTCCATATCAGACTCAGGCACTCCCCTAGAACCTGCTGTTTTAATCACCATCATTGGTGAAACGGTGCTTAAAGACCGTATTGTTAAGCTGCTAAAAAGCTATACAGATCAACTGGCAATCATATTTGCGAACTTAGCCCGAAGAGCTAGAAATATAATAATGGGTAATAATGCCAGGATACGCTTATTAGAGATCTCACCAACTCAATTTAAGTTTTGATATTTTGGTCAATGCGATCGCAGAATTTACATTCCAAAAATTTAGGGCTATCTAACAGTTATTGACCTATAGTGTCATGTCTATTTGGGTCTTTTTTCTCCTTTTTTTCTGAGGATCTTTTTTGTTTTTTTTGGCTTCTCTATTGCCATTTTTTTTCTTTGACATTATTACTCTCAAATATTGGTGCTTAATTAGTGGGATGAAATAAACGTACTAATTAAACTTTCAGTTTATGTAGTTCTTTGATGCTGACGAGTACAAAAAATAATTCACTTGTTGGTTAAGCTACGGATTGTTATCATCATTCCTCCGATTTATTTTAGTTAGACTGATTCTGAGCAAATCTGCCTACCTAAAATTGTGAGGCATAGACAGCGTAAGAAAAATTTCCACAAATAAGTCCAAGCGTCTACACCATCTATCTATTTTTAGAACTACTCCAGAAGCAGATTAGAAATTGCAACATTAAGTAGGTTGGCACAGATCCCTCACACCACCACTGTGGGCGGAGGTTAAAAAATTTAATCTGTACATATAGACACTAATTAATATTGAGGATATAAGTACAAAAATCTATAAAAATTTATATACAATTTGACACTTAACCCAGGAAAATTCATGTTAGATTTCAACACCTTAATGGCATTCTCAAGCACTTATTGCATTGGCATTTGTGCCTTTCTCATTCCAGCCAATTTAGTTGCTACCTCATCAACAATAATTTTTACACTGTTGGGTCGTCCGGCTATTCATATCTGGCTAACTGCTCTTATTGCGAGTTTCTTTGCTCTATTGATGATACTGCACGTATTTGCTTGGTTTATGATGGGAGTAGTTATGGCTCCCACATACATTTTATTAGGACTAGGAAGCATTTGTTGGTTGGCCAATTTAATAGCAATTCTCCCACACAGACGCTTTGTTTTTCGCACATAAATAAATTTCGTATGCGATTGCCATCTATAACGTATTAGAGCGCAATCCATCCTCCTAGCCGACTTTGACTTATGTCTCGGCTGTTACGAAACAGCGCACCAAACGCTGAATGCCGGAGTTGAGGAAGCACAAAGGAGAGCTTGACAGCACAATAATTTATAGTATGAGCGCTTAAAATCCAACAGTTCTATTTTTTGCCTTTAAACTATTAGTAACTATATCAAAGCCTGATTGCTGCGTTGATTAAAGACATATTTTTGGTTAGTAAATCGCTGTTCTAGTAGGGATGCGATCAATCTGGGGGTAGCCACTGAAAATCAACTTTTTACCTCGGGTTTCTAATCGGTTGAGCCGCATCATAATGCCATCAAGATCAAAATGCTTAGAAAATAAGGACTAAAGTCCTTACTACGAACTTTCTCATCCCTCAATTCAAACTTGACAGAGTACTAGATATCTTGGTTTGATCCTCAATATCTAGCTATTGTTACGCTTAGCTGACAGTAAATGCAGTCATCAGTGTTAGGGTAACGAACAGGATAGCTATTGCCCCCTGGAAGATATAACGCTGTTGCTGTTCTAGTGAGGGATACTCTGCCAACGACATACCAGGCTCAATTGCGAGTTATTCATGATTCCCTTATCATCTACTACGTAGCCAAGTACGAGAGGTAGATTAAGTAATTGACTACCCTGCCTGTGTGTAGGCGCTTCGACCTCAGCGGGGATCAACTTACTACCATCACTACGAAGATGTGCTATTGCTTTGTTCAATTTCTTTCCTGCTTTTAGCTCTCCTTGTTGGTTGAAATGCATCTCCAATGGTTCACAGATATATACCTCTGCCTCCATAAAGAAACTGTCGGCATTCTTACATTCATCTAGATTGAGGGTTGTTCCTTTTTTATTGGTGTAGCGCATGGGTGTCACCTTGTGTGAAATTATTCGCGTAGAAATTAATGTCGCTTCGTTCTATTAGTCAGCTAACGGGTCAACTCCCATATCGACAACAGCATTTCGCAGCACCGTTATTTGTTGACCAAATTCAAGCTGCTTGATGGCTTCTAGTACTTGCACTACATCGCGGGATGGCTGGTAACTTGGGGGCATTGGAACTACTAAACCTTTGACCATCAATTCCGATAATTCATATCAGAAAGCTAACTTAGTGTTAGCGCTCCAAATCCCATAAGAACGGCTAATCTGGGTGTTTCTGTTGGCAGCTAGGTCTCGCATTACTTCTAACTGTTGAGTATGAGGCATTTGCTTGATTTGATTGAGTATAGCTTCAGCTAATTGCAAACGAGCTGCTACAGGAGCAGCTGGCGTGATAGAACGACCCATCTCAGTGTAGACGTACCAAAGCATTGCTAGTTAGTCATCCACACTAAGGTGCTTGAATAAAGCGGTGGTAGTAAGTACACCATTAACCAGATGGTTGCTGGAATCAAAAGCGAATAGGTTGGAAGTCGACTCTGTTGTAAAGCTCATATTTTTACCAAAGATGTTTGATGACTGTTCATGCAACTACTCAATACCTTGTCGTCTCGACCTCCAGTAAAAAATAATGACTAGGCTTGGTTGGTATTGATTTTTGCAAAGTTATTGATTTGGCGCTTATCGGTGCAAAAAAAGAATCCATTTTTCGTCTACTCTATGGATTCTTGTCAACTGTTCACCAAATTAATTGGCAGACTTCAAATAGTAGTTGCACCTTCTCTCATTAAACTTTTTTGCCCTCTCAGCTTGGATTAACTTTAGAATGTCTTGCTTAGAACTGAGTCACTCAAGTTTAATTTGCTCAAATTTGCCCTAATAAAATGTATTTCCCTCAAATTGCTTGAGTTAAGCTTATTCCTCTCAAATCACCAGCCTAAAATTTATTTCCCCGGCTATATATTGCTTCAAAACCTTGTTGGCATCCATATTGTCTGCCTCGCAACGATTAGTGTTGCCGCTTGTTACATCTTCTTAAGTAGAGTTCACAATTTTCAGATTTTACGAAATTGCAAATAATAAATCTCAAATAATTCTTTACAACTATACTATTTTTGGTCTATCGAAGTGTTACTTTGTTGACAGGGAGACAAAAATAGATAAAAGCTGATAACCAATGGGATTTTTTAAATCTGTTAGCGTACAGTTTTCCCAATTTGGGTGCGACACGATGATCTCTAGTTCAATTAATTTTATTTCTAATAATAACATTATAATAACAACAACTCACTGATTGTTCACAATTCAAATAGAATTGCTATAAAAGACTCATTTGTAGATATTTTAACCAAATTGATGTCAAATAATTAGCAGAATATCCTGTGGATTTAATTTAACGTATGGTGTGGTTATTGCCCACTATACCTTGAATTTATCTAATTATTGATATGAACGACAAAATTATACCTTTAGATTGTGATGATGTTATACTTTTAGGAAGAGATACATTTAAAGTCAGTAGATTAAAAGAATTAGTAGAGAAATTAATTAGACATAGATTACAGCGACGTGTATATGAGTCCAATAGTCTGGAACCTGGTGTTTCCATGCTGGAGTTATTTAATTTAATATCTTTAGGTGAACATCACATCAAGCTGAGTGAAATTCAATTTAATTATGTTATTAATTGCCAGGTACTAAGAATTGGCAGCGAGGGTTGGCGGAAAGGCAAGCTTAATATTGAAGTATGTATATTATCTCTTAATCCAAATCTCAATCAAATTTACTTAGAATTTCATCCAGAAGAGTTTATTGAATATGACTCACTTTTAGATGAAATTTGTAAAATCATCGCAGAAAACTAATTACATCCATCTGTAATTTTTTTAAGATTCGCTTTTTATTCACCTTCGTATCTTCGCGTCTTTGCGGTTCAAAAATAATTATTAAACCACGAAGACGTAAAGAACGCGAAGAAGGAAATATTAATATAGTCTTACCCTGCACTACACTCAAAGTAGTAGTATAGATAATTATGCACCAGCGATCGCTACATTTAACTAGGTGCAAGATTTGGTGGAGGTTTTCTCGTGTTGCAAACCAGAAAGCGGCGGCGTAAAACCAGAGGGAAAATTGCAGAAGACTTAGCTGGGTATCTATTTATGATGCCTGCTATTTTAGTTTTAATCACTTTTGTCATCTTGCCAATTGTTTGGGCTATTTTTCTATCGCTGCAAAAAGTCCAACTTCTTGGTGGTATTAAGTACGAGTTCATCGGTTTTCGGAACTTTGCGCGCCTAGTAGAAGATGAACGAGTTTGGATTGCCCTTAAAAATACAGTGGAATATGTTGCCATAGTCGTGCCAATACAAACTATTTTGGCATTAGTTTTGGCTGTGACTCTCAATTCTGGCATTCGCGGGAAAAACTGGTGGCGTATCCTTTACTTTTTACCCACAGTTACTTCTTCTGCTGTGTTGACGCTAATCTTCATGTGGATTTACAACACTAATGGATTACTCAATGATTTCCTTGCTTTTGTGGGACTACCCACCTATAACTGGTTAGGTGATCCAGCAGTAGCACTCAAAGGCATTATGATCATGAATATCTGGTCAACAGCACCTTTTTACATGGTGATTTATTTAGCGGCGTTGCAGGATATCCCCCAATCACTCTACGAAGCGGCGGAGTTGGATGGTGCTAATGACTGGCAAAAGCTTATCCACGTAACAATTCCCATGCTTAAACCTGTTACCTTCTTTGTAGTGGCGATGGGGATCATTGGGACATTCCAGCTTTTTGATCAATCTTATATATTCTCAAATGGTAATGGTGGCCCCAACAATGCTACTTTGACCGTAGTATTACTGATATATCAGGCTGTATTTCGTAACTTACAAATGGGGTATGGAGCTGCGATCGCTTTTTTGCTAGCAATGGTAATTATTATAATGACGTTGGTACAGAGGCGGATTTTTGGTGGTAATGAGATGGGAAGATAGGGTGATGATGGGGAGACAAGGAGGACAAGGAAGACAAGGGAGAATAAATTGTATTTGGATAATTTATTTTTTAGACTTCACTAAGTTTAAATTGTGGAAGATTGAATTATTCATCTGTGTTTATCGGTGTGCATCGGTGTTCGTTTATTCTAAATAACTTTTTGCCACCGCTTTAATTCATATCAAATCTTAATCTAAAATTGATAGCGAATTTCTCCCTTAATTACATTGTTGCTAACATCTTCTCTCCCGATCATCATTTCGTAGTTGATTGCACCTGCAAAATTTTGAGAAAACAGTATCTGTGTTCCCGCACTCAATTTAAAATAATCACGATCAGGTTCGCTGGTTTGGGTACGCATGGGTATACCTGGTTGAGTCACAAGTTGTGTAGTAATGGTGCGGTGTGTTGGTGCAAATTGATATTCGTAACTTGCGTGGATATTTGGTATGACTGAACCAAAACTGGTTTTCAATTCCACAGCAGCTTGCGTGCCTACACTCACAATAAATGATTCTGCTTGTTGATCATCTACTTTTATATTTAGACTACCTGCACCTGTTTCGGCGTAGCCATGAATGTTGATGCGATCGTATTTCAAACCCAAGATAGGACCATAGGAAATATTACCCGATCTAGCAATGTAACCACTGTTTAGGTTTATGGAAAACTGTGTTCCATCAGTTTTAGCTGTAGCTGTGCGGTGATCAAAATCAATTTGACGTTGGATATCAAAGTCATTATTACCATAGCTGATTACAGCATTGCTGTAGAAGTTGTTCTGGACATAGTTGCTATAGACTGAAACAGCATAGCCATCAATTTCGATGTCACCTTGATTTTGATGCAACTCAGTTTTATTGTTCACAACACCTAATGCTACTCCCACAGCCAGTTTATCGGTGACGCTATAATCAACGCCTACAGTAGCACCACCTGTTTTATAGTCATAATCTGGATGATGTTCACTATCATCTTGACTACCAAAATTTACATCGCCATTAACAAATACACCCCATTTTTCTTTTGATTGCGTTTGTGAAGTATTTTGCAGCGCTGACAAACGATCATCGATTAGCTGCACTTGTCTTTGGGCTAGATGCAAAGCAATTTCTGCTTGTGGGACGATCGCAACTGGAGCATCCAATACAGCTTCGGTGTATTCTGCAATAAACTGGTGTCCGCGATCTGTAGGATGAACGTTATCCCAAAATAAAAACTCATCAGGATTAGGACAAATTGTACCTGCTTGTTGATTAAAGCAAGGGTCATTTATATTTGTTAAACCATATCGATCAGGCTGGTCAATAACTTCGTTAAATAAAGCATGAATATCGAGAGGAATAATATTAACGTTACGGTTTTTGGCTATTTCTTGCAGGGCAGAATTTAAGTTAGAATTGTGACTTTTAATTGCAGCAGTGGTGCTGTCGGCTGTCTCTAGCGATCGCTCTTGCGGAGTTTTGCCTAAATCTGGTAGGTTAGGCACAATAATATTACGCGCGCCTTTATTAATCAGTGTAGTGATTGCCTGAGAGAGATTATTAACTACTACTTGTGTATTTGTTGCTCTTTTTTCTATTGGCTGAATTAGGTAATCATTAGCACCAGCCCATAAAATAAATAGGGCATTTGAATTAGGTGTTACTGGTGCAGAAGCAAAATTATTGATTTGAGATGACAAAGATGGCAGGGATATTATTAGTGATTCACTCAGGACGTTAGTATTTCCAGATGTGGAACCACCAACAGCGTAGTTAGTAGTTTCATTGGCATCAATATTTAAGTAAGAACCCAGTACTTCCACCCAAACTGGTCCATTAGAAAATCGTCCTTGAAAGTAAGGTGGACTGAGGGGAATTGTACCTCCTGTAATTCGATACAAGTTGCCATTGTCAGATAAACTGTCACCAAAAATAAAAAGTTGATCGTAATCCCCTGCTAAAGCTTTGAAAGGCAATAAGTTAGATACAACAGAAAAGGCGATCGCTACTTGGATTTGCTTGCTCACACCATTTTTTGATCAAAATATTTGGCAAATTCTACTAAATTTTCCAGCAGTAGCGCTCTAGTAAATGCTTAAATTTTATTTGAAGTAATGCAAAGATTAAGTATTAGTTATTAGTTGTGAGTTGTTCAGTGTTAGTGGTTGATAGTTTTAAGCAACAACCAACCATCAACTATTTAATCCTGTTGACGAGAAAATAAATTAGCACCCCACAAAGAAAGAGCGATCGCGATGACTAGTAAAATTGGCACACTATACCAAGGAAACTGTGACAAGGGTAAATAAGCAGCTGCACGTAGTCCGATACTGGCGTAAGTAAGGGGCAAGAGGTAAACTACAACTTTGAGAATTCCTGGTAATGTAGCTGGATCAAAAAATGTCGCCCCTAAGAAAGACATAGGAATAATAATAAAGTTATTGTAGAGTCCTACTGCTTCAAGTGATCGCACCGTCAAACCCACAATTACACCCAACCCTGCAAAAACGGCACAATTAAGTATTAGTAACAACAAAAACAGAGGATGAAGAAACCTCCAATTTCCAGTAAACAGTAAAGCAACCAAAATTACAGAACTAGAAGTCATCAATCCTCGCACAACTCCCGCTAGCATTTTACCTATGTGCAACGCTAGGGGATGTACGGGAACTAGTAACAATTCCTCAAAGTTTTTGGTAAACAGTCTGTCTCCACAAATAGAAAATGTTGTTCCACCAAAACTAATTGTCATTGAAGACAAAGCCACCATACCCGGCAAAATAAATTCTAGGTAGTTACCATAGCTACCGCTAATTCCTGAACCTGACCGGATAGAACTTCCCAAACCCAAACCAAATGCCAAAATATATATCAGTGGAGATATTAACCCTGATGCGGCTACTTGGGCAATTCTGACACGTAACTCTAACCAATCTCCCCAAAAGATAGTGAGAATATCTGCCAAAAGAGTTTGAAATTGCGAAGTTTTAAAGCCCTTATGTGAAAATAGCGATCGCTGGTAAATCACTTTCTTGCTGTCATGTATAAAGATATTCTTAATTAATTATTTAACATTTGTTGATATTCTTCCGCCAGAAGTAGCAAATGTGGCGTGATGGGGGGTGAGGAGATGGGGAGTGTGAGGAGTGTGTAGACGAGGCAGTGCGGTGGACTCTTTCCCCGGCATAAAGGAACCAGTGCGGTGGTGAAGCAACGCGGTCTTGGGGGCTCGGGGTCCCCTTTGGGGTTGGGGGAGGGACCCCCTGCGTAAGAGTCGCTGACTCACCACTAACTACTAATGTACAGACGCGATGTTCCTCGCGTCTCTACCCACTAACTACTAAACTATTGACCAAAAAACTAAAGTTACAGACAACTATAGGCAAGAATCGGCATACTGATATATATAAGGAGAGGAACTCAAGCCACTCCCGACCGTCCAAAATGTAAAGAGAATAAAGCGAAAATGAGACGTAAATCTGTTGGTAGAACCACTACACCTCCTAAACCCTCTCTTTTCCAATCCCCATTGTTTAATTTCACCACCATAGCGATATTGGGAGGGGTGTTTGTTTTGGGTATAGGAATTGGTATCGCTTTTAGTTCTACAGCGACATTTACCCCAAGTAACGTGGCTTCCCGTGAATTCATTGATACTAAAGCACCAAACCCTGAGTTGTGTGTGCAGTATGGAGCCAGTGCTATGGTCATGGATACTAGGCTATTTGTGACACTCAACCCCTTTAATGTTTATGTTTCTCAACCGAGTATGCGTCCTGGATGCGTTCTACGTACCAATAACTGGGCAATTTTAGAACAGCGTAAACTGGTAACAAACGAACAGGTTCGAGATTGTAAAAACCGTCTAAATACCTTTGGCTATACAGGTGATTTGGGTGAAAAACCTGATATTAGTTGTATTTACCAAAATGAAGCAGCGAAAAACTTCTTTGTTACCGAACCAGGAGCAGTTGCACCACCTATAGAAACAGACAGGTTTTAGTTATTTGTCATTATTAATAGGTAGAGGTTGACCAAACTCAATTGCTTCTGAATTGGGATTGCTATGTTGATTATTAGAGGAGTTTGGGAGTGGGTAATTTGGTAAGTTTGGTGTGGGGAAAAAAGGCATACTGTTGAGATTACTAGATTGGTTTTGGTTAGGAAAAATAGCCGGAGGAAGAGTAGAATTTGGCGGTTGAGAAGGGTTATTAGGAAGTAGGGGGGGTACAGTGACCAAAGGTTGTTGGTTGTTGATTGTGGTTGGTAATTGTTGATTATTAATTGTTGATTGTTGATTGTTGATTGTTGGTTGTTGATTGTAGTAAGTTGTGGCTGGTGATTGTTGATTGTAGTATGTTGTAGCAGGGAAAGGCTGATTTTGAGAAGGTGGAGGTGGGTTGTATAAACCTGGATTTGGTGTCTGTTGATATGAGGGAAAAATGTTTGTGGGTGTTGAATCTGTATTGTTACCAACCGTAACAGGACGTAGAACCCAATGTGTAGGATTTTGAGGAGAAATAGGTTGTAGTTGTACCTGGTTAGGGTTTATAAAAGTACCTGGCATCAAGTCCATAACAATACGAGTTACATCTGCATTTAATTGCGAGACACGAATGCTTTTGATCGCCCCAGAGAAATTTTGTTGAGTGGAAACATAACCCAATTTAGTACTTGGTAAATCTACAACAATGCGAGAAGGTTGCGAGAGAAAGAAGTAGTGTGGTTGTGAGGGTGCAGATAGAGTAATTTCTAGCTGTAATGCTTCTGGGTCAAAACGCCAATCTTCTAATTTTGATACTGGTACAGCATTACTGATACCAGCTTCAAGAGCAAATGCTGTATATAAGCTAAATAAGCTAATTTTAAATAACACCTTGTTTTTGAATTTTGCTTTCATTGTTTTATCCCAAAAATTTAAAGAAATACTATAGTGAGGGTGACTACAGTTTAAAATATTTTATTCCTTCTACCTTCTGCCTTAAAAGTAATCTCACCCCGTCAAGAGAGGACACCCCTCTCCTTATCAAGGAGAGGGGAAGGGGGGTGAGGTTTTTTCATGCTTAGTGGTGAAATTTGTTTCATAAGGATTGCCTTCTTCTTAGTAAAATTTTAATGATGATTTGATTTGATTGAAGAGTTTTGTTCTTGTTCTGGTATTGCACTAAATTTAATTAATTTGTTCATACCAATTACTGTCATTTGACCGCTTAAATTATCTTGCTTTTCTGCTTGCATTTGTAGATTGACTGTTTTATAACCCTTTTGATTTTCTGAATTACCATTACTGCAAAGGACAGAGTTAGGAACTTGTCCTGATAGAGTAATATTTTTGTTTTTGTACTTACCACTGAGAGTAGGGTGTTGTTCTTCAATAGATGTTTGTTGAGAATTAATATTTGTGGGTACTAAAAATCCATTTAAGTAAACTCCTGATTGATTAATATTCAAGATTATTTTGTCTGGTTGATTACAGTCAGGCAATTTTTCTCCAAATATCAAACGATAGCTTTTCTTTAGAGGGAGAGGGGCATTTAATTTATTTTCTCCATAATTTGTTACGATTTTAAACAATAGTAAGACTGAACATATCATTACACCATAAAAAGATAGGGATTTAAAATTAAAATGTTTCATACAAATAATAATGTGGGGTAATACCAATTCAAAAAATGTTTGCGACAGATAAGGCATTGAGGATGAAGTCATAACCAGTCAAAGAAGCAGCAATTTGAGGAGTGAGGAGAGCTAGGAGTTGAGCAACCTTGGTTTGCAGATGCTCCAGGTGATCAAATAGCTCCCATTTCAAGTCTTGCTTGAGATATTCCCAAACGCGCTCTATGGGATTCAGTTCAGGAGAATGAGCAGGCTGGAACAAAAGAACAATATTCTCTGGAATTTGTAAACGTTTAGCTTTATGAAATAAGCCGTTATCAACTTGGAGAATGTTAAGTGATTTGGGATAACAGGCAGCGAACTCGTTCAAAAATTGTTGGTAGCATTCGGTATCAACATGAGAAAACTGCCAAAATAAACTTTCCCCAGTAAGTGGTTCAACTGCTCCATATAGCCAGAACGCTTTAAATTGCCACTGCCAATCACCAATAGGCTTAACTCCGGGAAGAGTAATTTTACGTCCTTCAATGGTTTTGAGTCCAAATCGACTCTCATCTTGTACAAAATAACGAATATTTTCGTACTGGGGCAAGATAATGGCACTGTATTGAGCAATTAATTGCAAGTCATCACCGAGTTTTTTTTAAAAGACTCTAGTTTTTCTTCGTCCTGTTTTCGGTTACGCGGACGTGGGACTTTCAGCTTGGCTTTGAGCCTGTAACGTGCCAGATGATGTACAGTTGCGTACTCAGCTTGCACACCCAAGGTTTTTTCTAACCAATGTTGTATTTGTGTGTACCGTTGAAACCCACCTTCTGGTTGTTCGAGTTGTTTTTTCAAACTCGATACAGCCCAATCTGGTATTGCTCTTTTTCGACCTGAACTCGTTCCAAATTCAACAACCGCCTCAATTCCTCCTTCTCGATAATCTGCCAACCATCGATGTACTGTAGCTCGATGTTTTCCCAAGATTTTAGCAATCTCACTTACACTCATTTCTTGCCCTTTAATCAGATATAGGGCTTGTATACGTTCTTTGCTCCGAGACTGTTTTTGATGTCTGAGCAACTTCTCTAGTTCCTCGACACTATCAACTATCTCGATCTGTGTTACCCCTACCATCACATACCCTGAATGCTACTTCTGTCTATTTTTACCATCTGTCGCATTCTTTTTTCAAATTGGTATAAGTTATGAATTATGAATTATGAAAAGCTTCATAATTTATCATTCATTATTAGACTTCTTGCAAAAGTCGAATTATCTCCCCTCAATCCCCCCAAAGCGGGGGGAAGAAAACTTAACTCCCTCCCCGTTTCATTTAGGGTTGGGAAGGGGTTCTTTTTATTTTTGTAAGAGGTCTATTCATTATTTCTAAGTTGTAACTTCTGACTTAACCTCAGCAAGGACAGAGGTGAGATGAGAAATAACTTTACTGTAACGACGGGTAATGAGTAGCGAAGAACGACACTTGATCGCGAGTTCATCTGTGTATCTTCCCAATGTTTGGCGTTCTATCCCCCAGGTACGGCTTGCGCCTACAATTGTGAGGTCAACGCCTTGGGAGGCTGTAACTACGGCTTGGATAGGTTCTGCGACTGAGATTGTGTTGATGGTAACGCGATCGCTCACACTAGAAGGCAATTGTTCCATTAAAGTTTGCAGTTCATAACTTAATTCGTCTTTGACCTGATGAGCTGATAGCACCTGTAACACTTGCAAATAGCAAGTGTCACGATTTACCAGTAGTCTCAAAGCCAGGATGAGTGCCAAATCATCATGGATATTACCAGAATAGGGTACTAACAAACTTTCTAAGCGTTCTTCACCTCGATCAATAAATACTGCAACATCAACGGTCGCAGTTGTGAGAATTTGACCAACTCGCCCACCCAAGCGATTATTACTAAAAGCTGGACGATGCCATCCGACAATTACTAAATCAGCTTGTTCGAGTGTAGCTATCTGTATAGTTTCTCGTGCAACATTATTGGAGACACGAACTATCGGATGAACATAAGAACGCGCTGCTGGTGGTTCTAAACGTTGAATCAATTCATCTAAGAGTTGACGTCGCTCTTTAATTAACCTATTTGCCTCAACTGGTGTACTCTCATAGGCATAGTCTTCTTGTAATTCAATGAGGCTGAGGGGATTAACAACAGCAGGTTGTTGGTAATTAACTGCGATCGCTACTGCTAATTGTACTAAACCTTTTTGGGTATCTGGGTTTGCTACTGGTACTAAAACTCTGTAAGGACGACCAGGAATTTCACCACCAATAACTGTTTCGCTTTCTGGTTCTGATTCTACTACATTTAACTTGATGAGTTTTTTCGGGTAAGTCCACTCTAATAGTGGTGAGGTCATAAATGTAGTCACTAAGGCCATGATCACCAACATGGTAAAGAGCAAAGGTGAAATTACTCCCAACTCTAAACCAATATTGAGTACTATTAGCTCGGTTAAACCACGAGTGTTCATTAACCAACCAAGTGCGGAAGCTTCTCGCTTGTTAATGCCGCTAACTCTAGCTGCTACATATGTACCTAGATATTTACCTGCGATCGCAACTATTAACACCAGTACACATAATAACCATAACTCCGGACTGTTGAGCAGACCAATTTGCGTCCTCAAACCACTGTAGGCAAAAAACACTGGCAAGAGAAAAATCAAGACAAAATCTTCTGTTTTCAGCGCTAATTCTCTGACCAAACCCGCATTCTTAGGCATAATTGTCCCTAGTAAAAATGCCCCAAATATCAAGTGAATGCCAATTAATTCGGTAATCAGTGCGGAAGCAACTACTCCAGCATAAATTAACGCTAAAACTAATTGATTGAGGCGTCCAGTACGGCGATAGTAGGTAGCAAGGCGAGAGAGAAAATTTCGCCCTAATGTCACCATTACGCCTATATAAATCAAGCTTTCAATGATCGTAGGAAAAGCACTAGCAATGCTACCTGTGCGTGCTACTGCGATCGCTACTGCTAACACGCACCAGGCCGTCACATCATCTACAGCAGCACAAGTCAATGCCAGTGTTCCCAAGCGTGTTCCTTGGAGGTTATTTTCTGTAATAATCCGCGCCAGTACCGGAAAAGCAGTAATTGACATTGCTGCTCCTAAAAATAAGGCAAAGGCGGTAAAAGAAACACTAGCGTTAGAAATCAATGGATAAAGGAGTAACGCTAACAGGGTTCCTAAGGAAAACGGTACTAAAATACTGACATGTGAGGTCAAAACCGCGATTTCCAAATTACCACTGAGATATTTGGGATTTAACTCCAGCCCGATGAGAAACATGAAAAATATTAAGCCGACCTGAGACAGAACATTTAAAAAAGGAACTGTTTCAGGAGGAAACAAGGTAGCTGATAGCCCTGGAGCAACCAAACCAAATAGAGAAGGGCCGAGCATAATTCCTCCGACAATCTCTCCGATTACTAATGGTTGGTTAATCCACCGGAATGCCAATCCTACTAGCCGAGACAGTCCAATTACAATCAGCACCTCAATTAAAACGAGAACTACTGTGTGCATAGTTTCCTCACAAGCTACTATCCGGTGTCCCTTAGATGATTCTTTAAATCGCTTGAAGATGTCAACCTTTATAGATCACACAACTGCAATGATTATTCAGTTTTGATGTTAATTGTTATTACAACGAAAGGCAGAGGGCAGACAGCAGAAGGAATATATTTCTTTTTACAAAGAAACGTGAAAGTGTTGTTTGTTAGTAATTGTTTGTTAATTCTGCCAAACAACAAACAACAACCAACAAACAACAATATTTAGTTATACATTTGGTACTTGTTGAGGTGACGATTGTTCGTATACTGTACCTTGCAACAACATGTTGACTAATGGTGATGCCATCAAGGTAGTAATGATCGCCATAATGACCATGATAGTAAATAAAGTTGGAGTAATAATACCTTGTTCTAAACCAATATTGAGAATAATTAACTCCATTAGACCACGCGCATTCATCAAAGCGCCGATTGTTGCAGACTCACGCCAAGTTTCCCCTGCCAACTTAGCTGCAAGCATACAGGCAATCCCTTTACCAAAAATAGCGATCGCCACAATTAAACTTGTAATTAGCCATAAATATGGTGTATTTACCAATCCAATTTGAGTGTTTAATCCAGAAAACACAAAGAAGATAGGTAATAAAAACGCAGTGGTCAAATATTCTAAGCGATCGCGAAGTTGTTCGGCAAATTCACCTCTTGGCATTGCTGTACCCAATATAAACGCACCAAAAACTGCATATAGCTTGATTGCATCTGTTAACCAAGCACAAAACATCAAAACTATCAACACTAAGATCAAGGTTTGGATCGTCAAGCCACCATCACGCCTTGTCATCCGGGTGAATATTTTCAGTGTAGGTCGCCCAATAAAAATAGTAAGTAATACATAAGCTAAACCACCACCAATGGCAAAAGCTGCAATACTCGCATTAGCTTGCAAACTTGCCAGTACAATGGCTAACAAGCACCATGCGGTCGCATCATCAATTGAACCTGCTGCCAGTGCTAATGTCCCAAAGCGGGTTTTAGCGATACCACGTTCATACAACATCCGCGCTAACATCGGAAAAGCGGTGATAGACATAGAAGCGCCTAAATATAAGGCTGCTGCCCAAGGTGTCACCCCTTCTTTAAAAAGTTCAGGTTGACCGTATAAAAAGAAAGCTGCTATTGCACCTAAGCCAAAGGGTACAAGTATGCCTGCCCCAGAAACTAAACCTGCACTTTTGATACGTTGCTTAATCAGATCAGTGTTGAATTCTACACCAATCAGGAACATATATAGCACTAGCCCAATTTGACTAACAGCAAAGAGAATTGACATTGAAGGGTTGGGAATCTTCTCTCCGGTTGCTAGTATCAGTGGTGCATTAGGAAACAGCCATTGCTGTAATTCAGGTGCGATCACCCCAAATAGTGATGGCCCTAACATTACACCTGCAATCATTTCGCATACTACATCTGTTTGTCCTAGAAAGCGCTTTCCCAGAATAGTGACGATGCGACAAGTAGCTAAAATGACTGTTAATTGCAGCAGTAGCTTCAAAACGAGTTCAAAATTCGACATCGGATTCCTTTGTGGAGGAGTAGCTTATTTATCTACAAGCCAAATTTGGCAAAATCCATACACAAGCCAATAAATCAGCTATTTTTCTTTTGATAAATACATTTGTATACTTGGAGACAAGTTAATGTATAGTAGGTAGAAGATAATTTTTTTTACACATTGTTAACATGAGTTTGATAAGTATTATCAAACTAAGCAATTAGTTCGCTCGCAAGTAAACTGCGCTAAATACTCTTGCGAACTTAAGTTGTTCAATTTCCTCTAAAACTTTCAGTTCTCACAAATTATGGGCTTTACATAATGCGTGATTAGCACAAAAACCCTGGCTCATGCATGAACACTACTATAGTTCTTCCCTGATTGGAATTATCCTTACAATCCTACCTGGGCAGAGACCAAAAATCTTAAAAAACTCCTGTGAAAAATGAGTTTTACAGAAAAAATTTACTATTTTAAAAATTAATAAATTTATAGTGCATTTAATTTGCAAATATTAAGTAGTCAAGATATTTACTAATTTTGGGTTTTACGATTCTGAAGCTGGAATAATAATTTGCTTCACCCATATTCATGAAAGCTCTACCAAATATTCAGGAAAGGGCAAGATTAGCAGCCCTGCATCACTACCAAACACTTGATACTGTCAGCGAAACTGCTTTTGATCATCTTGTGCAGTTAGCAGTCCTTATTTGTGGTACGCCGATCGCCTGTATCAATTTTGTTGATGAGAATCGGCAGTGGATCAAAGCAAAAGTAGGTTGGGAAATCACTGAACTACCATACGATGTCGGGATGTGTCCTATCTGCATTCAGCAAAGAAATGTTTTCCTTGTTTCTGATAGCTTGGCAGATCAAGTATGGGCAGAAAACCCAATTACAACAGCGCCTTACCATGTGAGATTTTATGCTGGTATACCCTTGGTGACACCGGAAGGATATGCGATCGCCACCCTATGCGTGATGGATCGTCAACCCCGACAACTTAACACCGAACAGGTAAAGGCTTTGGAAATTTTGGCCCAGCAAGCAATGCTTTTACTGCACAAGCAATTTACCAACACAATAATAAGGGATTGCCAACATGTAGAAGCAGCACTACGGGAAAATGAACAACGCCTCAAGCTGGCATTACAAGCTGGGAAACTAGGTTCTTGGCAAGTGGATTTAAAAACTGGGGAGTTGTTTACATCTAATCAGTGCAAAGCCAACTTTGGTTTAACCCCCAAAATAGATTTTTCCTATAAAATGCTGTTTGACTGTATCCACCCAGATGATCGCGACTATGTGCGAGATTCTGTCAAGCAATCTCTAGAACAGCAAATTGATTATGAAGCAGAGTACCGATGTATTTGGCCAGATCGCAGTGTCCATTGGATATTAGCGCGGGGGCGTGGCATCTATGAAACTGATGGTACACCGATGCGGATGATTGGTGTCACCTTGGACATCACCGAACGTAAGCAAGCAGAAGAAGCCTTGCGCCAAAGTGAAGAACGATTACAGTTGGTGATCGATGCGACTAATGATGCAATTTGGGATTGGGATATTATCCACAACACATGCTTTTGGTCAAAGCGATTCTATGAATTCTTGGGTTTAGCAAACACAGACAAAAGACACTTCTATGAATCGCTTTATCAATTAGTACACCCCGAAGATCGAGAGCAATTTGCTGAGTTACTCTACCAACATCTAGAACTCAACCAGCCTTACCAAATAGAATTGCGATTGCGTCGCGTGGATGGTAGCTACAACTGGTTTTTAATCAGAGGTAAAGTCATTCGAGATCACAATGGTCGTTCGCTGCGGATGGTAGGAGTACTCAGTGATATCTCGGAACGTAAACGCACAGAAGAAGAATTAAAACAACAACATCAGCGATCGCAACTTTTAGCTGAAATTGCCCTGAAAATTCGCCAACCTCTACAAACAGAAGAAATTCTGCAAACCACTGTTACAGAAATCCAAAAACTATTACACACTGACCGAGTCATTATCTTTCGATTGTGGAATGATGGTTCCGGAACAGTGGTGCAAGAAGCACTAATCAATAGTTGTAGCTCGATTTTAGGGAGAAAACTTTTTGATCCGTGTTTTCAGCAAAATTACCAAGAAGCTTATCGCCAAGGCAGGATTAATATCATCCCTGATGTCAAAACAGAAAGTATCCATCCTTGCCACCGAGAATTTCTAGAAAATATAGGTGTTAAAGGTCACATACTTGTACCAATTATAGTCAGAGATACACTTTGGGGCTTACTAATTGCTCAGCAATGTATCCGTCCTAGAAATTGGAGTAGTTGGGAAATCGAACTATTACAACAGCTGGCAACTCAGATTGGTATTGCCTTAGCCAAAGCGCAATTATTGGAACAAGAAAGACACCGACGTGAAGAATTAGCTCGTTCCAACGCGGAATTAGAACAGTTTGCCTATGTTGCTTCCCATGATTTACAAGAACCATTGCGAATGGTAACAAGTTATTTGCAACTTTTAGAGAAAAAGTATAAAAGCAAACTTGACAGCAAAGCTGATGAATTTATTACCTACGCCGTCGACGGTGCTAGACGGATGCAAACCTTAATTAATGATTTGTTGAGTTTCTCTCGTGTCAGCACCCGTGGACAGCCTTTTGGCGTGGTTGATTGTCATACTGTTTTGCAACAGGCGCTTGCCAATCTCAAAGTTGCTATTGCCGAAACCCATGCAGTTATTACCCACGACAAACCTCTACCCCAACTCATCGCCGATAGTACCCAACTGGTACAAGTATTCCAGAACCTGATTAGTAATGCCATCAAATTCCGCAGTGAACAGCCGCCACAGATTCATATTGGCGTAGCGAAGGGACAAGGAGGACATGAGGGACGACAAGGAAGCAATTTTTCTCCCTTGTCTGTTCAGTCTTCCCAGTCTCCCTATTCCCCTACAGAAAATGAATGGCTCTTCTGGGTGCGTGATAATGGAATTGGTATCGAAGCTCAGTACTGCGATCGCATTTTTATCATCTTTCAACGTTTGCACACGCGTGGCAAGTATCCTGGTACTGGTATCGGTTTGGCAATTTGTAAAAAAATTGTGGAACGCCACGGTGGACGTATCTGGGTTGAATCACAGCTAGGTCAAGGCAGCACCTTTTACTTTACAATTCCAGATAGGATAGGTGGAGCATCGTGAATGTAAATACTTTAATAGATGTTATGCCTATTGAGATTTTGTTAATAGAAGACAATCCCGGTGATGTAGAGTTGACCAAAATTGCCTTAGAAGACAGCAAAATCTCTGTAAACTTAAATATAGTTGAAGATGGGGTAGAAGCGATCACGTTTCTACGTAGAGAAGGCAAATATGCCAATGTTCCCCACCCAGATATTGTTTTACTAGATTTAAATTTACCGAAAAAAGATGGCAGAGAAGTACTAGCAGAAATTAAAGCAGATGAAAAACTGAAGCGAATTCCTGTAGTTGTGCTAACAACTTCTCAAGCAGAAGAAGACATTCTTAAAGTCTATAATCTCTCTGCCAATTGCTATATTACCAAGCCAGTTGACTTCGACCAATTTGTCAAAATTGTACAATCTATAGAAAACTTCTGGTTTACCATTGTCAAGTTGCCGCCGGAGTAGGGGGAGGTGGGGTGATGGGGAGATAGGTGTGAGGAGTGTGAGAGGTGTGTAGACACGCAAGTGGCTTCCCGTAGGGTGGAGTAAGTATTAAACAAATAACAACCAACCACTAACTACTCACCACTAACCACTAACCACTAACCACCAACAACTAACAATCAACAAACAACCAATGACAAATGACTAAGAATGCCAGAACAACCAATCAAAGTTTTGTTGGTAGAAGACAATCCCGGTGATGTCCGTCTATTACAAGAATTCTTGTGGGATGTCACTACTGCACAGTTTCAATTAATACCTGTTGAGCGATTAGACCAGACACTGAAATTGCTCAACCAAGAGAGCTTTGATGTAATTTTACTAGATCTTTCTTTGCCAGATAGTCAGGGTTTGGAAACTTTTATTACTTTACACCACCAAGCACCAGCTATTCCGATCATTGTGCTGACTGGTTTAGATGATGAAAATTTGGCTCTGCGAGCTATGCAGGAGGGAGCGCAGGATTATCTGGTTAAAGGACAGGTGAGTGGTGATTTGTTAGTGCGCTGTATGCGCTACGCTATCGAAAGACAAAGAATTGAAGAAGCATTGCGTCAAAGTGAGGAAAGATTTCGAGTCGCGCTCAAAAACTCTCCCATTGTTGTTTTCAACCAAGATAAAGAGTTACGTTATACCTGGGTTTACAATACTTCTGCGGGTTTTATTAACGAAGAAATTTTAGGCAAACAAGATTTAGATCTGATTGCTGCTGCTGATGCCCAACTACTTTTTGATATTAAACAATGTGTCCTGTCAACGGGAATAGGAATAAGAAAAGAAGTATCAATAACTACTGCACAGGGAATACGATATTTTGATTTGACAGTAGAACCATTGCGAAATGAAGCGCAAGAAGTAGTAGGGGTGACATGTGCCAGTATTGACATTAGCGATCGCAAACTTGCTGAAGAAAAAATCCGCGAACAAGCTGCACTGTTGGATGTCACTACAGATGCAATTTTTGTCCGAGATTTAGACAATCGCGTTATTTTTTGGAACAAAGGCGCAGAAAATCTTTACGGCTGGCAAATACAGGAAGCTTACGGCAAAAAAGTTGTGGAACTTTTATATGATGATGAACCCGCAGAGGAACTAGAAATAGCACTTTTGACAGTGATTAATCAAGGTAAGTGGCAAGGGGAACTACCTAGAATTACCAAAAGTGGTAAGAAGGTTTTAGTTTCTAGTCGTTGGAGTTTAGTTTGTCAAGAAGACGGTACACCAAAATCTATTCTCACTGTTGATACAGACATTACTGAGAAAAAACAGCTAGAAACGCAATTATTTCGCGCCCAACGTCTAGAAAGTATCGGTACTTTAGCCAGTGGCATTGCCCACGACCTCAACAATATTCTCACACCGATTCTGGCTGTATCTCAACTATTACCACTGAAATTCCCTGAGATTGATTCTGGACATGAACATCTGCTAGAAATACTCGAAGATAGTGCTAGACGTGGTGCTGATTTAGTCAAGCAAGTTTTGTCTTTTGCCCGAGGTGTGGAAGGCAAGCGTATGACTTTGCAAGTCAAGCACTTAATCCGAGAAGTTGTCAAGATTGTCAAACAAACTTTCCCCAGATCTATTGAAGTGTGTATAGATGTAGCGCTAGATTTGTGGACAGTTTATGGAGACAGCACACAACTACATCAAGTGCTGATGAATCTGTGTGTCAACGCTCGTGATGCTATGCCAGATGGTGGGAGTTTGACGATTTCAGCAGACAATCTCTTGATTGATGAAAACTATGCTCGTATGAACTTGGAAGCCAAAGTCGGCCCTTACACTGTGATTACTGTAGCAGACGCTGGTGTTGGTATTCCCAGAGAAATCGTCGAGAGAATTTTTGAACCATTCTTCACTACCAAAGAATTAGGCAAAGGTACTGGTTTAGGACTTTCTACAGTTATTGGTATTGTCAAAAGCCACGGTGGTTTTGTCAATGTCTATAGTGAAGTAGGGCATGGTACTCAATTTAAGGTTTACTTGCCAGCAGCACAGGGAATAGAAATAGAGTCAACACCACACTTAGAACCGCTAGCAGGTAAAGGAGAATTGATTTTAGTAGTAGATGATGAACCTGCTATTCAAGAGATTACAAGAGCATCGCTAGAAACTCATAACTACAAAACCCTAGTGGCTAGTGATGGTATTGAAGCGATCGTATTATATGCCCAGAATCGGGACAAAATTAGTGCTGTCCTCATGGATATCATGCTACCGTCTCTAGACGGTTTAACAGCTATTCGTACTTTGCAAAAAATCAATCCAGCAGTCAAAATTGTTGCCACTAGCGGACTAGCCTCCAGCAGCAAGTTAGCGGAAGCATCAACTACCAATATCAGTGGTTTTCTGTCAAAACCTTACACTGTCAAAGAATTATTACTGGCTTTACAGAAGGTTCTGAATGGTTAGTGTTGATGGTTGATGGGTGGTTGGTGCTGTTCCAACCAACAACCAACCAACAAACCTTGACTACTGAGCAACCCTACTTAACCCTCTGGCAGTTACAGATCTTTGCAAACTAGCCAGAGCGCGATTGTAAGACAAAATCGCGCTGACAACGTTGCCTTCTGCTTCTGTTAGATCATCCTCAGCAGCAATTACATCTGTTTGAGTTCCCACACCTGCTTGGAATCGCAAACGCGCCAAGCGCAAAGATTCTCTGGCTTGTTCTAAAGCAATATTAGCGGTGTTGACTCGGTCTAAATTGGCTCTTAATTCGGAATAGGCTTGCTCTACCTGGAAGCGGATTTGATTGCGTGTATCGTTAAACTGAGTTTCAGCAATCCTAATATTAGCTCTTTGCTGATCCGCTCTGGCTCTGGCTGCTCCCCCATCAAATAAATTGAGACTGGCTTGCACTCCTAAGGAATAACCATCGGTAACGCTAATATTATCATCAAACTGATCTAATAGGTTATAACTAGCAACTAAGCTGATTTGTGGGCCCAAATCTGCCAGTGCTAAACGTCTTTGCTGTTCGCTAATATTGCGTTGTGCTAACTGTTGTTGCAGTTCCGGGCGATTTTGATAGGCTAGTACAATAGTATCTTCCAGTGGTAAATTCCAAAGACCCGCCAATCTTACAGGGTCTGCGGCATTGACACTCAGTGCATCTGGAATGTTTAATGTAGTGGCTAACTGACTGCGGGCGATTCTTTGTTGAGACAATGCCTGACTCAGTTGTTGTTGAGCATTTGCTAAAGTTACCTGCGCTCGCAGTACGTCGAATTGAGTACCCACACCCGCCCTTTCTAGAGCTTGAGCATCGCGCAAAGTCACCTCAGCGTTTCTCACAGCCGATTGTCTAATGCGGACATTTTCATCTGCTTCTTGGAGATTGTAGTAATTTTGGGCAACGTTGAGGCGAATTTCTTCAGATTGACGGGCAACATCCAATTCTTGAAAGCGTAACTGCTCCTCAGCAGCGCCGATGTTGGCTGAGCGTCTGCCTGATGTATAAATATTATAAATAAGTTGTGCCTGACCACTGAAGGATGTGCTCGGTTCATCACCGGTGGATTGACTACGAAGTTCTGGTGGTAAACCCTCTTCTTGCCGTTGTCGTACTTCTGAGGAGAGTTGGCTTTGAGCAGATTGGCTGCGGGTAATACCAGCACTCAAGTCAACAGTGGGAAATAAAGCTGCTTGAGCCTCTCGTAAAGCGGCTCTAGCTCTTTCTAATTCCAATAAAGCTATTTGTAGTTGGGTATTGTTGCGCTGTGCTAGTTCTACAGCTTGTTCTAAGGTAATTGGCTGGGTTCCCCTTTGTCTGACTTCATCTGGTCTGGTAGGAAAGAGCAAGGGGTTGCTTTTGTCAGGGTTGAGGTAATTAGGTGGAGGAGTTGTTGGCTGAGAAATAGGTGAAACAACAGGAACTTGGGGAGTTTTTGGTTGTTGGTTGTTGATGGTTGGTGCTGTAGGAGCCGGAGAAACTGCTTGCGATACTAGTTGTGGAGGGAAAGTTTGTGGAGAACAACTGATCGTATCTGGTGAGCAATTCTCGATTTCCAATAGCTTTGCAGAACCTGAACCTCTAGCGACATTTTTTAAATAAGCTGAGGCTTGGACATCGGGATTTTGTTTTAATGGTACTGGTGTGACTGAAGATTTAGGTGATTGCTGAGTCGCGATCGCATCACCTACCTCTATTGGCAATGTTTCCAGAGTAGAGTTTCTGCTAATCATGACTTCCCGCAGCTTTTGTCTGACTTGAGACGATGATGTGGTCTGCTGCACAGAGTTTTTCTCTGATCCAGCTTCAATCTCAGTAGGACTTTGCCACCCGTGCTGAGTGCCATGTTCAAAGGGAGCGATTTGCATAATTTCCGGCTGCAAGTTCGCATCAAAGATCGCAGAGGCAAGTTGATTGCTATCTATTGGCTGGGTTTGGTATGGAGTTGCTGCTAAGCTGAAAACACTTGGTACACCCTGAAAAGAAATTTCTCCTATTGGTACACCAACTGTTTTAGTAGCTATTTTGCCAACATCTTGAGTTCCAAACCGTTGCATGTTAATTGTCTTCGGTTCCCCTGGTTCTACTGATTTGATTGTGGTTGGCAAACTAGTTGCAAAACTAGTATTTTCTGCTACTAAATCTCCACCCTCTACAGGAGTAGAAATACTGGGGTTAACAACCTGCTGCGCCCAAGTTGGTTGAGTGGTTAATACTGCTGCTGTTACACCAGGTAAGAAACTATAGAATATAATCTGTCCTTTCACCGCATCCCCTCACACAAAAATAAGGCGGCTTCATACCGTTTTTTCACACAGAATATAACACGAGGCTAACTGGAAGCATCACTGCTGTCTTTGTCTTGAAAACTCTTGACAATGCGAGACAGTTCAGCTTTTTCATCGATACTAACGCGAGTCGGCGCTCCGCTGACAATTCTTTCATAATTGCGGAAAGAATCTTTAATTTCCGGGCCATCTGCTGTGATATTGTATTCGCGAATACCCTTGTCGTGCCAAGAGCCGCGCATTTTAAATACATTGATTGCCCGTGCCATTTCTCCACGAATTTCTACATACTGCAACATCAAAATGGTGTCAGTAATTGTGGAGATATGGGAGTCGGTAATCGAATGCGAACCCATAAATTGATCGGTTGTATTAGTAAAAAAGCCTGTGATTTCTTCTTGTTTGGCGTAACCCGTGACACCAATTACAAATTGTCGGAATGCATTATTACTCACACCTCGTGCTAACGCCGAGAGCGAATCAATGGCAATTCGAGAAGGTTTAAAATCAGCAATTTCTGACTTAATAATTTGTAAGTGGTCTTCTAAGCCAGTTGATTCCGGATAGGTACAAATTATTTTCAGCAATCCTTGACGTTCTAAATCCTCAAACTCTATCCCCCAAGATGAGGCGTTACGTGAGAGTTGAGCGCGCGATTCTTCGTAGGCAAATAGTATTGCCCGTTCGCCGTTTTGGCAGCCATTTTGCAAAAATTTACTGACTAATAATGTCTTACCTGTTCCTGTAGCTCCTGTTGTCAAAATGATTGAATCTTTAAAGAAACCACCACCACACATATCATCTAAGGTTTTAACTCCAGAAGATACACGTATGTTGGAAGACCTTTGAGTTAAGCGCATTGCCCCAAGTGGGAAAATATTGACTCCTTCATTTGTAATTGTGAAAGGATATTCGCCTTTCATGTGTGTTGTGCCACGCAATTTCAAAATTTCGGCGGTACGACGACGACGCTCCCCTTCCAAGACGTTGCGGACAATTACTACGTTGTCGGAAACAAATTCTTCTACCCCAAAACAAGCAACTGGGCCATACTCCTCGGTACGTTCTGTGGTGATGATAGTTGTAACATTAAGTTGTTTGAGTCGGGCTACCAAACGGAAAATTTCGCGTCGTACTACTCCAATAGCCTCGTATTGCTGAAATACGGCTGTGATGGAGTCGATCGCTACTCTTTTAGCTTTATATTTGCGAATGGCATATTGCAAACGTTCGATTAAGGCTGAGAGGTCAAAGTTACCAACAATATCTTGTCCTTCTGGGTCAGGAGAAGCATCCAAGATAAATAATTTCCCATCGTTGATTAGACCTTGCAAATCCCAACCAAAAATATACGCGTTTTTTATGATGTCATAGGGCGATTCTTCAAAAGTGACGAACACCCCTGGTTCTTCAAAATAGCTAATACCGTTGAAAAGAAACTGGAGAGAAAATAAAGTTTTGCCAGTTCCAGAGGTACCACTGACCAGAGTAGTTCTACCTACAGGTAATCCACCATGACTAATGTCGTCAAACCCCTCTATCATCGTACGAATTTTTTCTACACCACCAAATAGAGGTGCATTGTTTTTCTCTTGTTGGTCTTTTTCTCTCATCTTTTTTATACTTAACAAATGGGAATTCAACCCAGTTATTATATTAATAAATGTTGAGACTTAGTTTTATCTATTTATATAATCTATTCTGCTTGGAATTGTTCGTCTTCTGTTAACTCTTCATAAAGTAAGTCTAAACCAATCAATACTCTTTCTCTGTCTGATAAATCACCAATAATTTTCCGAACTGGTGGAGGCAATATTTTAGATAATGTTGGTGTGGCTAATATTTTATCTTCTTCTGCCAATTGTGGATTTTTGAGTACGTCTATGACTTTGAGAGTATAAACTCCTTTAAATTCTTGTTCTAATATGTTTTTAAGTGTTCTTAGTGCCATGACTGAATTGGCAGTATTCCCTGCTACGTACAACTTGAGAACATAAGTCTTTTTTATTTTCTTCATAAAGCTAGAGTTAGGGATAATAAAGTAAAGACAGCAGCTTTCGGTGCTAGCTGCTCACGACGGCAAACCTACGGCTTAAAGACAAAAAGCTTAACTTTGACTTAATTTAGGCTTCGTGCCTTCTGCTTCCCTATACTAGTACAACGCGACGGAGATCGAGATCTCACCCCAAACTTCGTTAGAAACACACCAAACTTGGTTGTTTAAATTTTTTACTTTTAATTCTGTGTAGCGATACTGGTCGAGTGTGCGCTTCAACTCTTTTATGTCAACCATCTGCAAGTCTTGATCAATCTGAATTTACTTCGGAAGCGATCGCCGATAAAGTTCACACAAGTGAGCAAGGATATCAATCAAGGTCAAGCGATAGTCTAGTAACGTTTCGTCGCTCCGTCCTTCTAATTTTAGCTGTTTGGAAAATTCATCAATTAGTTCCATATGAATTTCTATAATTTGCGGCACAGGAATATTAGCACAAAATACTGCATTGATAAATTTATCAATTTTTTCCTTCAGTGTTTTGTCTGTGGTAAAGTAATCTATAAGAATCTGGCGGTAATCTGATTTGAGTTCCTGTAAAAATGCCTGTTGTTCGGCTTTTGTCATTTGGTGAAAAAAACTCTGCTGTTCTGGCTGCTGACATCTATTCACATGTGAAATATTCGCTTGGGTTTTGATTTTTTTCTTCAGTCAAAGATGATATTTTTCAATATTGTATTAGTGGTAGTTGCTGAATAACAATCTTTCTTATTTGTCAAGTCAAACAATTTTAAATTTTGAATTGGTTCCACATATAAATCTAGGAGCTTGTACCATTGAGGAATCATTGGTCACTAGTGTTGCATATTTTCACTTAAATAATAGTGAGTTATAGTTTATTTGAGTTGTTTTACCCAAATTTTTCTGGTGGATTAAAGCATAAATTGACCTTACAACTAAATTTCTAGTTCAAAAATATAGATTATAGATATGTTTTTTACCTTGATCTAATGTTTAACTTTCCTCATAGCGTTACTAGCATCTGATTCAAGAAAATTCCGAGCAATAAACAGCATAATCAGTTTCCTATATATACACCTCCTAAACTTACCGAATTAAGAACAGTAAATAAGGATGATTGGTAATTTAGCGAACAATCTTACAGTCGCATCAGCTGCATGGTTATTTTGTAAAGTTACCTAAAGTTTGGTTCTTAACAAATTGTACAGTCTTATTAACAACTGTTACAAATGCTATTTCAAGCAAGCAGTTGAACTGTATTTTGAGGAGGGGATTAGTGCAGAGGAAATGTTAAGTCATTAATGCTTGCGATTAAACATTTCTATTTATAGACGCAGCAGATATAAAATTGACACAGATTTAGTCTCATGCTAAATCGACTGGCTTTTGCCCTTGTCCTTCATCTCTAACCAAATACAGATTCTCTAGTTTTACTCCTTAGATAAGATACTTAAACTAAGTTAAATGTTTGTCGCGTTCTAAATCATTATAATTCCTAAAGGTTTATTAGCGAATCTTTGGAGCCATAATTGTTTTAGTTGTTGCTATCTAAAGAGGCTTTTTAACACCAGCAGCACAACTGGCAACAGGAGGCTAAATTCTGAGCAGTGGTTATCGCTCATACAAACTGCTTAGCAGCAAAAGTGGAGATATGGGGTCGGTAGCTAGGCTAAAAGAAATAACACTAATGCCAGAAGCTTTTGTATTATTTCTTTCCACGCTGCACACACAGTTCCCCAAATTCCTTTGTTGGTAGGCAAAAAGTCAAGCGTCTAGGAAAAAATTTTATGATTTACCTTTTCCTAACACAAAGAACTAAATAGCCATCTTGCAACTGCATAAACCAGAACGAATGAAAAAACTTTCTTTTCTTCTGCCTACTGCATAGCTGCCTTTCTCTCAGGTTTAGGGAACTACGAAGAAACAAAACTCGGATTACGACCCCTGTAAATGTACTTAAGCTTACTGATTAGTAGGCTAGGTTAGTATCAAACCGAAAAAGAGCAAAGTTAAACGCCATCGCTCACGTAAACACTTGGAAGGTTGAATTTCTGGTTTCCAAAGCTCTTTGAGAAGCAGGTGTAAGGGTGAGTTTTTCAACCCACTTGTAACCTGAATCGCCTAATAACCGCGAATGGCAAAGTGAGGATATGGCTGGGAGCGCAAACAGCACCAGGTTAGCTACTTGGTGATGTTAGATGTTTCCGCACCGAGAGAATTATACTCGAAAGCTTATGTCAATGTTAAAGTACCCGCTCTACGAATTTATCAGTACTGTGCCCATCTGCTCAAAAACAGCAACTCTCAAGGTTGTGTTGGAAAGTTTTGAGACAGAGCAGTGCGATCGCTTGGTAGTTTTGAATGAGCAGCAAAACCCTGTCGGGGTGATTTACTCTGCCCATTTGCTACCAGAAATTTTGGCAGCAAATCAAGCAAATAGTAATAAAGCAGGGTCTTTTGATTTAGAACAAACATTGACAAGCTGGGGAGCAAGTTTGATACAACCAATACAAAATTTGCCCTCAGACTGGGGTGTTGAGGAATTTAGTTATTTGTTGCGATCGCAACAGATCAAAAATAATAATAACCGAGATTGGGCATTAATTGACTCTGAAGGTAAATTTTTAGGGTTAATAGATAGTTTACGGTTACTGCAATTTGTGGCTCGGCAAAGAACACAAATTCAACCACAAATCGAAAATACTACCAACAAAGCCAAAACCCGTCGCCGCAAAACACCCGTGGTTGCTAAGCCTACCAAGGAAGAAAAACAGGCAACGCTCGGATCTTCACCATTGCCGAATCATCCTTTAATTCAACTCTTAGAGAGACTACCCTGGCCTTTAATGCTGCAAACTAACACAGGCAAGGTTGTAACTCAAAACCCAGCATGGTGGCAGCAATTAGGAGTTTTAAAAGATCCAGAAGGAGTTAGACAGCAAGTAGAAGCAATGCTGACTCCCGCAACTCTCAAAAGCCTAGAAGATAATACTCACAAAAGGTCAGTTGATAACAGCACTACTAATCAGACCCATCATTATCAAGCTCAGCCCGTAGCCGCGAAAACTCTAATTCGAGACGATATGTCAACTAGCAGTGAAGTACTGCTACCAACAGCTACAAGCCAGTATTTAGAATTACCTACATCATTAGAACAACCGACACAATTATCTTCTAAGGTCAATCGCTGCTTTTTAGATAGCCAACATGGAACTTGTACCTGCGTTGTAGAAGTACAAAATGGTCAAGAAAGAGTCTGGCAATTTGCCAAAATTCCTTTAGACAGTCCAGAACTAAAAGTTAAAAATCCCGATTCAGACACAGCTGTTAACCCCGACTTGTGGTTAATGTTAGCCACAGATGTCACCGAACAGCAGCAGCTTTGTAAAGAACTAGCAGCAAAAAATGCTGATTTGATGCAACTAAATCGGTTAAAAGATGAATTTTTAGCCTGTATTAGTCATGAGTTAAAAACTCCTCTAACTGCGGTTTTGGGATTATCGCGGTTGTTAGTAGATCAACAATTAGGAGAACTCAACGAGCGGCAAGCCCGTTATGCTGGACTAATTCATCAAAGTGGACGGCATTTGATGAGTGTGGTCAATAACATTTTGGATTTGACCCGTATGGAAACCGGGCAAATGGAACTGATGTTAGCAATTGTTAATATTCGTACAGTGTGCGATCGCGCTGTCGGTGAGGCAAAAGCTATCCATGCCCAAAGTCGCAAAACCATCGTCTCTTCTCATCCTGAAACTGGTGGAGAAGAACACAAATTCAGTCTTTTTATAGAACCAGGTTTAGAAGAAATTGTCGCAGATGAGTTTCGCCTGCGGCAAATGCTAGTACACCTGCTATCCAATGCCTTCAAATTCACCGAAACAGGAGGAGAAATCGGGCTGCGAGTCAGTCGCTGGGAAGGTTGGATTACATTTACTGTATGGGACACAGGTATCGGTATCCCTGAACATCAACAGTATCTGATATTTCAAAAATTCCAACAATTAGAACATCCCCTGACCCGCCAGTTTGAAGGTACAGGACTGGGGTTAGTCTTAACTAGGGCCCTTGCTCGTCTCCACGGTGGTGATGTTAGCTTTTTATCTGGTGAAGGTAAAGGCAGTCAGTTTACTTTGTTATTACCGCCGAGTCCTCCGAAAGAAGTGGGAAGATTACCAGACGAGGAGATGGGAAGCAAGACGATGGGAAAATGGGAGATGGGAAGAAAGATTTCACCCCACCCCACCACCCCACCACCTCACTACAACCTCACCCCAAGCTTGCGGGAACAACAGAGGCGAAGACAGACATCCACAGTCCATCACTCTAGTTCTTCTCAACAACTAGTATTGGTTGTAGAAGCAGTTGCCCGGTATATTGAAGATTTAACCGAACAACTCACAGGTTTGGGTTATCGAGTAGTAATTGCGCGTTCAGGATGTGAAGCTGTAGAAAAAGCCCGTCGTTTGCAACCCAAAGCTGTATTTCTTAATCCCTTATTACCTCTGCTTTCCGGTTGGGATGTGCTAACTTTACTCAAATCTGATGCTACAACTCGTCACATTCCTGTAATTGTGACAGCAACGGCAGCTGAGAAAGAACAAGCATTTGCTAATCGTGCTGATGGTTTTTTGAGTTTACCTGTGGAACCTCAATTTTTAGCACCGCTATTAGAAAGTTTGTATACAATTTCCCAAAAAAAGCAGCACAACAAAGAAGCTAAAGCAACTCTACTTCATACCCCACTGCGAATTCTCAGATTAGTTCATCCTGAAAGAGACACTCTTGATTTATATCCCCTACTACTACAACATCGGATCATCGAAGTAGATGATATTGAACAGGCAGAATTGCTAGCGAGAGTCTGGCAGTTTGATGTGGTTTTATTAGATGCAGAAGTACCAGCAGCAGCAGCTTATCTACAAAAACTAAGTAAGTTTCCTCGCTTGGCAACTCTACCGTTGGTTACTTGTGATGTGAAAACCACACAGATAGCTTCTCAAATAGCTGGTTTGTCCGTGTTTCCTTGTTTAATGCGATCGCCCACAAACAACAGCGATAATAATAAAAAAATAGATGCTTTATTATCAGTGTTGCAAATCGCAGTTGGTATTTCTTGTCCTCCCAGTATCTTAGTAGTAGAATTGGCAGCACTGCCAGATTTGCCAGATGCCAAACGCAAGCACTCTAGTAGGAAAACGGAAAAAGACTTTCAAGCCACAGATTTTCCCCAGCAAGGCTTTAAACCTCTGACTATCTCTCGTGGTTCCGAGTGGTTCCAAGCATTAATTCAGTATTTGCATACAGCCGGACTGAAAGCGACGATAGGTCGGTCTTGGGAAGAATTGCTCCAACAACTCCGCCACGAAAGTGTTGATTTGTTGCTAATTTGTTTAGAAGAATCTAGGTTGAAAAAAGAAGTATACTCAGCCCTGAAAGTACTAGGAGAGTTACCTGTAAAATTGCCACCCGTTTTGGTGCTAGATCAACAATTAAATCCTGATCTTGCTCAGGAACAGTCCTTAGAAAATGCTGTGGGTGCGATCGCAACCCAAGTTTTGCCTCGCTCAATATCAATGGAAAATTTGCTCAGTCATATTAATCAAGCTTTGGCAAGTAATGAATTATGAATTATGAATTGTTTGGTGTATAGATATTACCAAAACTATGATCGGAGTTGATTTCAATTACTAAATCAACTAGTGTTGGAGATTCAACTAAGGGTTTGATAAATAATTCTGGGTGAAGAGAACACCAAAAATACTTGACAAATTTCTCAATTTCTGTATCTGTCATACCTGGCTTACCAAGAGCAATCATTTGCTGTTCGGCTTGTTGGCGCCACTTTAGAGAAAGTCGGTAATCTTTGGGATACAGCACAATTAAGCTATCTAATCTTTCCCACAGTGGCAGATAATCACGCAGTTTATGATTGATATCACGGGCAAAAGCTTGATCTTCGGGAGTCAGAATCGGCGACGGTGGGTGATCAAATGCACTGGGAGCAATTGGGCGTACACCAACAAACCAACCTTCAAATAATACAATGTCTGCATTTGTCACAATTTCTGGGGTAGTTCTATCACCTGCACCGTTGTATGCTGACTTATCAAAGCGAGGCACTGACACTGGCAGTTCACAGCTACGAATTTTGTCTAGTACAGTTAAGCCTAACTCAACATCATGAGTTCCTGGTGGACCACGCCAAATTAAGCGGGGATCATACTGTTTGAGAATTTGGCGATCGCGATAGGTTTTGTAGAGGTCATCCAAAGACAAACTCAGGCTATCATATCCCAACTGTTCAAGAATCAAAGCTAATACCCGACACAAAGTAGTCTTACCTGTTCCTTGTCCTCCCAAAATACCTTGAATCAGTGGACGATTTAGTTGCTGTCGATGGGATACTAACTTTGTAGCCAAAGGTAGCCACACATTACGCAACACCTCGGATACAACTTGGGGCTGCATCTGAAGATGAGTTTGGCAAAATTCCAGCACATCAGGATAGACAGATTTGAATAAGTCATTTGTCATTTGTTAGTGGTTAGTAGTTAGTAGTTAGTAGGTACAGAGGCGAGGAACATCGCGTCTGTACAATAGTAGTTAGTTGTTCTTTTACATGACTTACTCCCCACACTCCCCCCACTCCACCCTTACCTTAAGCCGCTACGCGTCTACACACTCCCCCCACTCCACCTTGCGGGAAGACGCTTGCGCGTCTACACACTCCCCACAGCCCCTAATCCCCTCCAGGAGACCCCGAGTTCCCCATCACCCCATCTCTCCACACTCCTCACGATCCCAGCTTAAATGCTTCCAAAAATAAACTGTAGGTGAGACCAACTTTCAGGTAGTTAAGTGCTTGCGACCAGAAGACTTGTCGTGCCAAGACGCTACGATGGTAAAATATCCTACTGGCAATTTCTGTTGCTAACACTAAAGTTCCAGCCACTACAATATCCCATTCTGCTGTTTGTCCAGCTGTAGTTGCTACTGCGCTTCCAAGAAAAAAACCGAATAAGAAACTGATTATTAATATAGATATGCGTCGCCAAGGATTGAGAACCCATTGTGCTAACTGCCTAGTAAGTACATTGAATAAGTTGTTGAGACGAGTATTTTGCATGATAGAGATACTACTTAAAACAGTAGAAATGTCAGTGTTTAAGAGGATAGGTATGTAAAAAAGTGTTTTTCCTCAATATTTACACTGCTATACTCTTATACTCCCATACCCAGCCTGAGAAGGACTTTGAGCAAAATTTGATCAGATATTCCCATCTTAAAGATATTAGGTTTAGCATAAAGTTATGTGGATATGATTTGAAGTTGTTTTGGATTTAGGGTGAACACAAAAATTAATGCATAATATCATCATTTTGAGCTAAAGCGAAGAAATGAAGCGTCAAGGAATTTTTTCCTAACTTCCTTCGATATTGATGCTTATGATGACACAGATTATACATATTGCCCTTAATTCTCAAAAAGCTAGTATCGGCAATTAAACCAGTTACTAGTTATTTGTGATTGGTGACATAGTTTTAATGTTCACTGAATCAATGATCGCTGTAGACAGTGGGCTAGTATCTTGAACGAGCCTAGAAAAAATACTTATTTGTAATAATTATCAATATGAAATTGCCAATCTACCGTCATGCTGTTCTCGCAGCTGCCTGCTTGGGATTGCTATTGCTGTCTGTAGGGTGCTATGAAGTTAAAGTATCCTTTGAGGCGGATCAACCCTCTGAATCTCCTACAAACACTCACTCAGAAACTGCGATCGCTTCTACTTTAAATTCTTCTGTACCGACACCGTCAAAATCTTTATTTACATATCATCAAGGCTCAACGGTCAAAGCAACAGGCCAGGGAATTTTACGCATGAGTAATCAAACCGAACAGCCAGTCCGCCTTGCTTTACTAGCACGGAAAGCGGGAGTTAAAAGTAATTCTAAACAAAGCTATGCAGTTCCAGCACATTGGGATTTTGCCCCAGGAGAAGGTAGTGAAAAGGGTCTGATTTTATCGCTACCTAACAGTAGCATCAAAATTGAAAAGGGAGATATTTTAGTTGCCTTTGCACAGGATGGTTCCCGTCGCTACTGGGGACCTTACGTGGTTGGCGAAACTCCTGCCCCTGTGTGGAACCCACAAAAGCAAGAATGGGAGTTGATTCTCAGTCAATAGTTGATGGGTATGACTTGAAAGTAACCTCACTCCGTCCTGTCGGAACCCCTCTCCTTACCAAGGAGAGGGGGAAGAGGTGAGGTTTTTCATTAATTTTGATGTACCCAGTTCATGACGGCTACTTATTTAGCATTTTTAGCATTGCTTCTGAAAACAAAGAACAAAAAATTACAGTTAAACGACTATTGACTAGTGACCCTTGACCATTGACTATTGACTATTGACTATTGACTTGTGACTCAATGACAATTCGCGCTCTTGACCAGTTGTTAACTAGGATTGGCAAACGTCCAGCCTTTGCGATCGCACTTTCAGCTTTATGGTTGATTTTAGTTGGTGGGATCGCATTTTTTTGGCATTTGGGCAGTATTGGGCTAATAGATGAAACCGAACCTTTGTTTGCCGAAGCTTCCCGCCAGATGTATGTAACAGGCGATTGGATCACGCCGTTTTTCAATGGTAAAACTCGCTTTGATAAGCCTGCTTTGATTTACTGGTGTCAGGCGATCGCATACAGTATTTTTGGTGTAAATGAGTGGGCTGTACGTCTACCAAGTGCGATCGCGGCAATGGCTGTAATTAGCTTGGCTTTTTACACTGTGCAATGGCAACTGGCAAAACAAGATGCCTTAGAACAAGTTTTTCGTCCTTCCAGGCGCTGGTTAACTGCTGGCATAGTAGCAGCTGTAATGGCACTTAATCCCGAAATGATTGTTTGGGGAAGAACAGGTGTCTCGGATATGCTGCTCACTGGCTGCATAGGATCAGCATTGTTGTGCTTTTTTTTGGGATATGCCAGTCAGGAGGAATCGGGGATCGGGGACAGGGGACAAGGAGGACACGGAGAATATCACACTCCTCACACTCCTTACACTCCCCATACTCCCCCCACTGCCCCTAATCCCCACCTCCCCAATAAATGGTATCTAGCTTGTTACGTACTAATTGCTGGTGCAATTTTGACTAAAGGCCCGGTGGGCATTGTTTTGCCAGGGCTGATTATCGGCGCGTTTTTGCTTTATCTAGGCAAATTACGAGAGGTTGTGCAACAAATGCGCCTTTTGCTAGGTATGGTGATTATTTTGGGCTTATCACTGCCTTGGTACGTGCTAGTGATTTGGCGCAATGGCTGGAATTACATTAACTCGTTTTTTGGCTATCACAATATTGAACGCTTTACAGAAGTAGTCAATGGTCATAGAGCTCCCTGGTATTTTTATTTTTTGGTAGTATTACTGGGTTTTGCTCCATACTCAGTGTACTTGCCGTTATCAATGGCAAGGTTGAAATTTTGGCAGCGCAAGTATTGGTGTTCTCAAGAGCGATCGCAACAACTTGGTTTATTTGCCTTTTTCTGGTTTGTAAGCATTTTCGGCTTTTTTACCATTGCCGTCACCAAACTTCCTAGCTACGTCTTACCCTTAATGCCAGCAGCAGCCATCCTAGTAGGACTTTTGTGGAGTGATTTGCTCAAAGATAACAGAATAAAAGAACAAACAGATGTCTTTACTTCCCCCACTCCACCCTTACGGGAAGCCGCTACGCGTCTACACACTCCCCCCACCCCTCCCCCTCCCTCACCCTCCCCCTCCTCCTTCCTCTGGACTGGCTGGGTCAATGTAGTATTTGTATCAGCGATCGCAGTAGCACTGTTCTACGTACCCCGGTTAATAGGTGCTGATCCGGCTGCACCACAATTTCGCCAAATGCTGCAACAGTCAGGTTTGACAACATTGGGAGGCGTAATCTGGTTAGCGTGTGCAGTGGTATTGGCAGTGGTAATACTGCGTTGCCGTTGGCGTCATTTGATTGGTGTGAATTTGTTGGCGTTTGCGCTGTCTTTAATTTTTGTCCTGACTCCAGCTTTGTTTTTGATAGATCAACAGCGTCAGTTACCTTTAAGAGAATTAGCAGCGATCGCAGTCCAAGCCGAAAAACCAGGTGAAGAATTAGTCATGGTTGGCTTTCAAAAACCCACCGTTGTTTTTTACAGCCAACGTCCTGTAAATTACATCAAAATGAGTGCAGCCGCAGGAGATTATGTGAAAAATCAGGCTGGGAATAAAACACAATCTGATTCAATTTTAGTTTTAGCTCAACCGAAAAAGTTTCCAGAAATGGGTTTGCAACCAAACAGTTATCAAAGTTTAGGAAAAAGTGGCGCATATCAATTAATTAGAGTACCTTTCAATCGATAAATTATTGATAATTGATTGTGTTGATTATTGTTTGGAATTGAAATTGCAAAAATTGAGATATTCAGATCCCCAATTTCTTAAAGAAATAGGGGATCTAATTGTTAACTCATGATTTAGGAATACTATATATCAAGATGTGTTGAATAACATCTCAATATATATTGTAAACTACACAGATTTTATGTTTTACTAATCGCTGCATCATTGTTCACTAGTAATCGCAGGTTCATTTACCATTGAAATAGCCATATCTATCATCTGCTGCTGAGACACATCCCGAGTTGAACCTCCTCCCAATCCTACTACGTATTCCAGTCCTTCTTGTTTCCAAAAAACGTATTGGCTGATGCTATTTCCTTGACCTCTGGTAATATAAAAGCCACTAATACCATGTCCCAAATCTACTGGAGTGATACTGTCTCCTTTAGGAGGCCAATTTTTAGATACCTCTGGAGTGAAAACGCCAAACCCTCCAGCAGTACAAGCAGAAGGGTTGTTGGAAGCAGAACAATCTGGTGTATTTGCCAGGCGAACTTCAAAGACTTTATTATCAGAAGCAATGTAGGGATAAAGCTTGACCTTGGAGGCTGCGGGAGGCAGAGAGTCAGGCAAACGCATTTTCAATCCCTTTGGTAACTGAGTGCGAATATCATTAATTAAAGGTCTAAAGACAGATGCTGGTTCAGCTCCAGATTTAGAAGAAATAACTAAACTAGTTACAAGAACTGATATAGCAAAAGAGTTGAAAATAATCTTGCGCTTCATTTGCTTTTTCCTAAGAAACGATCATCTCCCCATCAGAGTATCGAAGTAAACTTCGCGATCGCTTTATCGAAAGTCATCTAAAATTCATGACGAAAGTCATGTTTTAAATTCAACAGAATCTTGCATGATGTGAACCGTGAAGATATTTCGCTGCCTCTAGTTCAATGAAGCTGTTCGCAAACCGTGTTTTCTCTTTTTGTTGGATATTGCGATGGGTAGAATGGGTGATCTTGCTAGCAAATCTCTTTTCTGGCTTGATCAGCAATTATTTTCAAGAACACCCGCATTCACTGCCCTTATTTATTGCTTTTAATATTGCGTTCTTTTTCCTCAGTTTGATTTTTCCGCTTCAGCGTCCACTTTGGCAAAGAAGAGCTTTCATTGCTGTAGAAATAATATTAATTGTCTCTGCTGTCTGGCTGCGTTTTTGGTTTACAATCTTATGTATTTTGTTCTTGCCAAGAGTTGCTTTTTTCTCAGCCGCAGAGATGTCATCCTGACAGTGATTTTTACGGGAATTGGCTACTTGTCTGGTGAAGCTTGGTATCTTCCACAACGCATAACAGAAACTGTTGCTCAACTTCAATCTCATGGCTCAGAGCATGTATATGACGCTAAGGCGATTTTGTTGACTAGTTTGCTAGATTACATAGGAGCTAGCCTGTTTGTAATTTTACTGGGCTTTGTGATTGTTGCGGAGCGCAAAAGCCGACACAGAGCAGAAATTTTAGCCAAGGAAGTGGAAACTTTAGCAGCAGACTTAGAACGTACTCGTATAGCTCGTGAAATACATGATTCTCTTGGTCATACCCTCACTACTCTTGATGTTCAGCTAGAACTAGCCCAGAAATTACACCAACGTAATTCTGCTCAAACTCTACAAATACTGGACACTGCCAAACATCTTTCTAGTCAATGCCTTCAAGATGTGCGTCGCGCTGTACAAACAATGCGCCGCTCAGATTTTGATCTCAATCAAGCACTCAGGAACCTAGTCAAGCAAATCCAGCAAAACCAATCCTTAATAGTGCAGGCGGATATAAATTTACCACCATTACCTCTGCAAACTAGTCATCAACTTTACTGCATTATTCAGGAAGGGCTGACCAATATTCAAAAACACGCTCATGCCTCTAGTGTCATTCTCCGAGGACAGTCTACTATCAATGCCATCATTCTGGAGTTAGAAGACGACGGACAAGGCTTTGATCCTGATTTCCCCCATTCTGGTTTTGGACTACGGGGAATGCAAGAGCGGGTACAAATACTGGATGGTAAGCTGAATATTAAAAGTGTCCCTGGTCAAGGTACTCATATTTTGATCACAGTCCCTCGATGATTCGGCTTTTGCTTGTAGATGATCAACATTTATTTCGGCAAGGATTAGCATCCTTGTTGTCACTAGAAGAAGATTTAGAAATTGTCGGTGAAGCCAATGATGGTAATGAAGCGATCGCCCTAACTGAAAAACTCCAGCCAGATGTGATTTTGATGGATGTACGGATGGCTGTTTGTGATGGGGTAGTTGCCACTCGTGAAATTCACCAACGCTATCCCTGGATCAGAATTTTGGTACTAACAACCTTTGATGAAGATGAATACATTTGGCAGTCACTACAAGCAGGTGCTTTGGGTTATCTACTCAAGAGTACTCCCTCTGGGCAACTAGCAGCAGCAATCCGTACCCTAAATCAGGGATATAGCCAACTAGGCCCAACCATCGCCCCTAAAGTCTTTGCTCAAATCAACCCTCCTGCGCCCAAACCAACAAGCTACCAACACTTATTCAGTGAACGTGAATTAGAAGTGTTAATGTTGTTGGGTCAAGGGAAAAACAATCGAGAAATAGCTCAGACACTCTATCTCACTGAAGGTACGGTAAAAAACTACATCACTCAAATTCTTTGCCAGCTTGGAGTACAAAATCGCACTCAAGCAGCATTATGGGCGCAACAGTATTTGAGATATTGATTTGTGCCTGTTCTGTTCCTTCTCTTCACAAAAGAATTTAATTTTGTCCAATTACTTAATTTGATCCTGGAGTTGTAGTGGAAGAATCAGAAAAGTACTTCACCAAACCACTGAACTTATTCGAGTATGAACAGCAAGCCCAGAAGTGCTTGTCTCCTATGGCTTGGGACTACTATGCTAGTGGGGCTTGGGATGAAATCACATTGCGCGATAATCACGCTGCTTTCGACAGAATCAAACTTCGTCCCCGTGTGCTAGTCGATGTGAGTAGCCGCAACTGCACAACCAAGATTTTAGATCAACCTCTGCAAATGCCTCTGTTAATTGCACCGATGGCATTTCAATGTCTTGCTGATCCTGATGGAGAATTAGCAACAGCCAAAGCTGCATCGAGTGCAGGTGTGGGTATGGTGTTGAGTACGATGTCTACCAAAACTCTTGAAGAAGTCGCCCAAGTTTATCATTCGCAAACTCCAGATGCACCTTTGTGGTTTCAGTTATATATCCATCGCGATCGCAATCTCACCCGTACTTTAGTAGAACGTGCTGATGCAGCAGGTTATCAAGCGCTGTGCGTCACTGTCGATGCACCTGTGCTTGGGAGACGGGAGAGAGATACACGTAATCAATTCACCCTACCACCAGGTTTGCAACTCGCGAATCTTACCACCCTTTCCGGACTCAACATCCCTGATCAACAGGGAGAATCTGGGTTATTTACTTATTTTGCCCAGCAACTCGATCCTTCAGTCACTTGGCGGGATTTAGAATGGTTACAATCTATATCTCCCTTGCCCTTGGCAATTAAAGGAATTTTACGCGGTGATGATGCTGTGCGTGCTGTTGAATGTGGCGCGAAGGTGATCATTGTTTCTAATCATGGTGGACGACAACTAGATGGTGCGATCGCTTCCTTGGATGCTTTAGCTGAAGTAGTCAAAGCTGTAGATGGACGTGCTGAAGTGATTGTAGACGGTGGTATCCGCAGAGGTACTGATATTCTTAAAGCTCTAGCCTTGGGGGCAAAAGCTGTACTTGTCGGGCGTCCTGTGTTGTGGGGATTAGCTGTAGACAGACAAGCTGGCGTGGATCACGTTCTCGAAATTTTACGCAATGAACTTGATTTGGCAATGGCATTAAGCGGTTGCACCAAGTTGGAAGATATTGATTCTAGTTTGTTGGTGGTTAGTAGGTAGAGACGCGATGTTCCTCGCGTCTGTACATTGGTTAGTTGTTTTACTTCTCACACCCCTCACACCCCTACACCCTTACTCCCCACACCCATTTTCAAGCTACATTTGGCAAGCTAGTGTTTTTACTTATACAATCGAGTACAGGCTTTGTTGTATCCAACACAAGTCTAAATATATTCCACTGATTTTTCGATTAATAATTAGGCTGAAAAGCGATCGTACTTTCCACACATGACGGTAAACAGAACCAATGATATCGCTTGGCAAGCACGTCAGGGTAGCGTTGCTGCGATTATTCAAGTGTTAAATGAAAGACTAGCAAATTCTGGTGTTAGAACCAGAGCCATTTATCATGATGGTATATTACAAATTTTATGCGAGGCTTCCACTCTAGATAAACTAGAGCAATCAACTTTAGTGAAGCAAATTCAGCAAATACTGGAGTTAATCAAACCCCGTAACATTCGTAAAGTCAATATCAACAGTCGCATAGTCCAGGAACAGCAATTGTTATGGTTAGAAGAAATTATGCGTGATCCAGAAAACCAATTGCTGTGGTCGGAAGAAATCATATTAGAACAGCCTAGCATTTTCCAACAATTAATTAAGAATTACCAAGAGCAAAAATCGGAATCAGGAAAAATATATTTAAGTAAAACTCAATTATCTCAACCAATACCAATTAATAATAAATCCAAGAATTCTGCTTGGGGCTGGAGATTCTTTTATTTAAGTTTAAGCTTACTGTTAGTCTTATTAAGCTCGGTTATTTATGCCGTGTTAAATGGTAAGTTACAAAATCCCTTAATACCAGAAACCGCAAGTTCTCTAGTCACAACAAAAAAATCTTCAAACTCAGAAGATTCATTTACAATTGCAGTACGAATTGCTAACCAAGCTTCCGATACAGGAAAAACAGCTAAAACCTCAACCCAATGGTTAGAAATAGCAGCTAACTGGCAAAGAGCTTCTGATTTAATGGGTAATGTCCCACCTAGTCACAGTCGTTATCAAGAAGCACAAATTCGGACTAAATTGTATAAGAAATATAGTGAAGCGGCGCAGAAAGAAGCCGAGAAAAGTAAATTTTAAATTATTTTTGATTATTAGGTTATTTCCCAGATTTATCTTATTATTAAACGCAAAGGTTCGCAGAGGTTGACGCAAAGAAACGCAGAGTGTTAATCAGAGCTATTTCGTTGTGTATTTTGAAAAATTTGGGATGCTCCCCTTTGTCTATAGATTACAATGAATTGCATTTCTGACGCTACTTTCAAAAAGCATTTACCCCAAGTAATCAACATTTAAAGTTGGTAAATCAGCTAGAGCAAAGCAAAACCAAGTTTATCTTATTTGGAAAACCTGTTCACGTGCTAACCATGCAGCATACATTAATGATTCCTGAATATCTTCTGCTTCTAAATAGGGATAGTCTTCTAAAATTTCTGCTACAGTTTTTCCATTCGCCACTAAATTCAAAATTAATGAAATAGGGAATTGCATTCCGCGTATGCAAGCCTGTCCAGCCATAATATGCGGGTCAAATGTAATTCGCTCAAAACCTAACATGATTTTACTCTTTTAACCTAAATTGATAAAAATGTGTAGAGACGCGACAAAATCGCATCTCCACTACTAATTAAATTTACCTAAACACTCATCTCCAACATCCGTTGAATTGGACGCAACGCCGCTAGGCGTATCTCTTCAGACATGGTGATTTCTGGCGCACGATTTTTCATTGCCAAATACAATTTTTCCAAAGTATTTAACCGCATAAACGGACATTCATTACAGTTGCAATTATTAATTGGTGGCGCAGGAATAAAATGCTTGGATGGTGCAGCTTTCTGCATCTGGTGAATAATTCCTGGTTCCGTAGCCACAATAAATTCTTGAGTCGGACTTTGTTGACAATATTTCAATAAAGCAGCTGTAGAACCGATGAAACTAGCGTGACGCAAAACAGCAGGTTCACATTCTGGATGTGCGATCGCTTCTGCTTCTGGATGTGCTATTTTCAGCTGGACGATTTTCTTTTCCGAAAAAGTCTCATGGACGATACAGCTACCTTGCCATAACACCATATCTCGCCCAGTCTGTTCCATCACATACCGTCCCAAATTCCGATCAGGGGCAAAAATGATCGGTTGATCTTTGGGTAACTGCTGCACAATTTTGACAGCGTTGGAACTGGTACAAATAATATCGCTCATTGCCTTAATTTCAGCAGAGCAATTGATGTAAGAAACTACTAAATGTCCGGGATGCGCTGCTTTAAATTCTGCAAACTCTTTTGGTGGACAGGTATCTGCTAAAGAACAACCAGCATTCACATCTGGTAACAGCACCATTTTATCGGGATTGAGAATCTTGGCTGTTTCAGCCATGAAGTGAACGCCAGCAAAGACGATTACATCAGCATTAGTATCAGCTGCTGCTTTAGAAAGTTGTAGAGAATCGCCAATAAAGTCTGCAATATCTTGAATATCTGGCTCTTGATAATAATGAGCCAGGATAACCGCATTCAATTCTTTTTTTAAACTCTCGATCGCCGCAAATAAATCTAGTGGTAATGCACCCGGTTGGGTTTGATCTCGTTGAATAAGTGCAGTTGTAAACACAGTTAGGCGTAGCTTGATTTTACGAATTTTTGTCTTGTCTAAGTAATTATAGTAGTTTTTACCAAAAATGGAAGGAGGATAACCGCCGCTACCCTCCAATGAAAAAGGTAGTGTTTACTAGTTACAACATCACCAAAATTCGCCACTAATAAAACTTAAAAACGCTCTGCGCTCCTCTGCGCTACCTTTGCGCTCCTCTGCGTTTCAAAACACATGATTTTATGCCAAGCTACAACTAAGGTATCCAAATTTTCACTACCCTACCTGTCAACTGTTGTCCTAACCAAGGTGTATTCTGTGAGAGGGTACAAAGATTTTGTCTGTCAACTTTCCAGCTTTGCTGCGGATCAAATAATGTTAATTCTGCCTTTTGTCCAGGAGCGATCGCACTCAAATTCTGTTTTAAACACTCTGCTGGACGGCTACTCAATGCTTGCCACAATTGTAGGGCGCTAAATTCCCCAGTTTCTACCAAATGTTGCCATAACAAAGGTAGCGCTAACTCTAAACCTATTGCCCCCGGTGGTGCTTCGGCAAATGCAACAGTTTTTTCTTCGTAGGTATAGGGGGCGTGGTCAATGGCGATCGCATCTACAATACCTGTACGTACTGCTTGCCGCAATGCTAACAAATCACTGGGATTACCCAAGGGCGGCTCTAAATGCAAGTTTGGATTATAGCTCTTAAGTGATTCTGTGTCAAGTAAAACATGCATCCAAGTCGTGCTAGCGGTGATTGGTAAGCCTTGGTTTTTTGCCGATGCGATTAATTCGACGCTACGGGCAGTAGAAACGCGCATAATGTGTACTGGTGTCCCCGTCGCAGCTACCAATTCTATCAAAGCAGCGATTGCCGAGGTTTCAGAAGCAGCAGGATTTCCTGGCAAACCAAAGCGCAGAGAGTCTGGACCTTCGCGCATGACTCCATTAGACCTGAGTTGGCGATCGCAACACCAAAGTGCCACAGGCTTTCCCAAGGGCTGGAGATACTCTAACACTCGCCGTACCAGTGCCGTATTTTCCAAAGGCTGACCATCGGCAAAACCGACTACCCCCGCCGCCGCTAAATCTGCTAACTCCGTCATTTGCTTACCAGCAACATCAAGAGTGATCGCACCCCAGATGTTGAGATAGGGTTTTTGTGATGGGGTGGTGGGGTGACGGGGTGGTGGGGTGCTTTTTTCTCCCCATCTCCCCAATTCCAACAACTGCGCTACCACTGCCGGGTTATCTATAGCCGGGGATGTGTCGGGTAAGATGCTAATTCTTGTGAAGCCACCAGCCGTCGCTGCTTGTAGTAGAGAACAAAGGGTTTCCCGTTCTTCCAATCCCGGTTCTCCAGAATGGCTATACAAATCTATCAACCCTGTTCCTAAGACTAACCCATGACAGTCTTGGACGTAAGTGTCTTCTGGCACATTAGAAATACTATTTGCTACTGACTGGATATAACCATTATCAATCAGCACATTAGCTACTTGGTCAGTGCCAGAAACCGGGTCAATAATCCGTACTTGTTGTAATAATTCACTTGTCATAGCATAACTCTTACAACGCCCCTGCTGCGGTCTGATCTAGCACCCCTCCACCCAAATGAGTGGTAATATTCATTGCTTGCAACACTGGTAAACCATTTAATCCTGAAGGGTAGTCTATAACACTGACTGCACCATTACCCTGACGGAAATTCCAGAAATTATCTGGTGATAAACCTAGAATATGGCAAAGCAGGGTTTTGTTAGTAGCATCATGAGCAACGACTATCCCGGTTTGGAGTTGGTTTGCCAATGCTGCTTCTACAACTGATTGCCAAGTTGCGACGCTGCGTTGCCATACCTGTTGCAAATTTTCCCCTGCGGGCATTTGTACTTGGGCTGGTGTTGTTCGCCAGCGCTGCAACTCCCCTGGAAATTCTTGTTCAATTTCTGATTCTAATTTTCCTTCCCAAAGTCCGTGGCTAATTTCTCTAAAACCATTTTGCAATTCTAACTTGATACTGTTGTGGTTCTGTAAGATGATTTGGGCGGTTTCTTTCGGACGTAACATCGGGCTGCTGATGGCAAAATCAAGTTCCACATCTTTGAGAAATGTGGCGGCTTTTTGTGCCTGTAGCCTACCATTGTCATTGAGAGGAACATCAATTTGACCTTGAAACTTACCTTGGCGATTCCACTCAGTTTCGCCGTGGCGGATCAGCAATAAACGCACACCTTGATGGTTTGGTCGCAAAGAGGGGAGAATATCTCCCAAGTGTTGCGTTTGGTTCATAGATTCTAGCTGCACTGTATCTCCTAAATCACCTGCAAAATTCAGGACGCTAACGCCGCAGTTAGATTGCTGGATGGAATGGTAGCGAGATGGAGAAATTGCTAGTGCTGTGCTGATTAAAGCTCGATTAATGCCGTTATGCCCTACTATTAAGATAGTTTGCCCTTGATGACGGGACAGAATTTCTTGCCAAAATTGCTGTGCTTGTTCGTATAAAGCTAAAACAGGATAATGTTCTCGGCTATTTCCCTCACTGTCTGGAACAAGCATCTGTAGTTGATGGGGTGATTCCTTCCAGATGCGGTAATCTTCCGCAAACTTCTGTTTAACTTCCGCTACCAGCATTTTCTCCCACAAAGGCAAGTCAATTTCTAGCAGCAGATTGGAAGTTTGAGGAACAACAGACTGCCCAGAGTTATTTTCTAAAGCTTGCCAGATGATATCTGCTGTTTGTTTGGCTCGCTGTAGGGGACTACTATAAATAGCATTGAATGAAATATTACTGAGGGCTTTGCCAACTAAGCTGGCATCGTTACAACCTTTTTCAGTTAATTTAGACGCATCGGTGCGCCCTTGAATACGCTTTTCAGTGTTATATGTGCTTTGACCGTGGCGCACGATGATGACCCGAGTCACTTTTTGCCCTCCTCTCTCTAAAGGTCTCATTCTACTGCAAAGTGTTCCAGAATATTCTCTTTGAGAGATTTTGGCAGTTATGGTTACTTCAAAGCGATCGCACTTTTATACATTTCAGTCAAGATAGAAACTATCGGCAGAAAAAAATTACTATGACCTTACCTACCAAAGAAATTGTATCAGCGCCAGGAGAGGGAAATCACCTTTGATCCTTGGAGAAAAGCACGTCCCTTTGGTAAAATTAAGGGCGATCGCATCACTTTGACTCCAAGTTTAGGTTAACCTATATTACTCTCAACTTTGATTAGTATAAACCGCTCCAAGTCATGATACTGCCCCTTCCAAAATCCGTGCTGAAACAGCACACCCTGACTTTGAAATCCTAACTTTTCCAACAGTTTCTTAGAAGCAATGTTATTCAACATGACTTCGGCAACAACAAACTGCAAGCCCATCTCCTCAAACCCAAATTGCAGAATAGCTTGTAAAGCCTCTGTCATAATGCCTTGTCTCCAATAGATGCTAGCAAGTTCATAACCTATATCAGCACCACATGCTTGTTTATCCCAAGTAAAACCACAGGAACCAATTAAGGTGTTGTCTTGCTTAAGCGTAATTCCCCACCGTATTCCACACCCAATTTCCAATCGTTTTGCCCGTCGCTTAATAAGACCGAATGCCTCCTCAATTTCCCAGAAGGTGGCAAGGTTATGAAATTGAGTTACTTTTGGGTCAGAAAACACTGCAAATACAGCTTCAGCATCTGCTAAGTTTTCTTGACGCAAAAGGAGGCGTTTAGTCTCCAGTATGGGGAAAGAAGTCAATGAGAAATTTGTATTCATTATAGATTTTGCTCTCTTTGCTTTTAGCTTCAAGGATACCGCCCTACCAATTAAACAAAAACGTAATTTTCCTTGTACAGCAAGCATTGAGAGATTTAAATTTTTTGCAAAATACTAAATAACGCCTTGGGCAATGGGTCGAGAGTACCTTGATAAACCGTTTCATGAATAGATCTTACATGGAAGCGATCGCCAAAAATTTGCTTGATTTCTTCCGGTGTAAATCGATAAGGGCCTCCTTCCCTTGTTTCCAAATGGCTAAAGCATTTCAGAAACAAATAACCTTTGGGCTTAATCAAACTGTGCACAATCCGAACATAATCCTGTCTTAAATCAGGATGAAATACATGAAAACAGCCCCGATCAAACACAAAATCAAACTCTTGATTCAAATGACTATTAAAAATATCATCCTGTATAAAACTAACATCTAAACCTTCTTCTTTAGCCTTACTATTAGCCTGAGTGATCGCAGCTTCAGAAATATCACTCCCAGTCACCCGAAAACCTTTTTTCGCTAATGCGATCGCCTGTGTACCCGGCCCAGTTCCGAGATCCAATACTATTCCAGAAACAATCTTGAACTCAATTAAAGCTTGCTCCAGATCAGCATCTATATCTGGATTATACCAAGGCATAGTTTCCACTTGCCGTTCTTGATACAAATTATTCCAATCAGGAAATTCCCGTTGTTGAGTCATCTTTCTTAATAGGAAGAAAAACTTTTTTAGCAGTTGGTATTGAATTAAAAATGAGGAAGTATAAATTAGGAAACCTTTAACTGATGAACAATTAATTATTAAAAATATAATTTAAGTCGAATGTAAATTGAAAAGCAAAATTAGATTTTTAGCAATTGTCCAATTATTTTTGGTTAACATAGATATCCCCAAGGGGGCTTCCCAGAGGGTACACAGATATATTATCGCTTTGCAGACTGTTATTTCTACTAATTAAATAGTAAACAGACAAAAAGCTCAGCTCTAATCGCTACAATAAAGATTTGCAGTATTCTGCATCAGCTTATGAGACTTCCTATCGTAGCTATTATTGGTCGCCCAAATGTGGGCAAATCTACTCTTGTCAATCGTTTGGCAGGGGAGCAATCTGCTATTGTTTATGACCAACCAGGAGTAACACGCGATCGCACATATTTAAACGCCTTTTGGCGCGATCGTGAATTTATGGTTGTCGATACTGGTGGTTTAGTCTTTAATGATGATACTGAATTTTTACCACTAATTCGCCAACAGGCTATGGCCGCCCTTGGAGAAGCTAGTGCGGCTATTTTTGTAGTTGACGGCTTGACTGGCCCGACAGCCGCTGACGAAGAAATCGCTACATGGTTACGACAACAACCTGTACCCGTACTGTTGGCTGTGAATAAATGTGAATCTCCAGAACAAGGTTTAATCCAAGCTGCCGAATTTTGGAATTTAGGGTTAGGTGAACCTTTTCCTGTCTCTGCTATTCATGGTAGTGGTACGGGAGATTTACTAGATGCACTGGTAAATTATTTACAGCCAGTCCAGGATCTTCCAGATATAGATGAAATCAAAATCGCAATTGTCGGACGTCCAAATGTAGGCAAATCAAGCTTGTTGAATGCTTTGGTTGGTGAAGAAAGAGCGATTGTGAGCCCAATTTCCGGTACAACTCGTGATGCAATTGATACTGAAATTGAACGTAATGGACAAACCTATCGTTTGATTGACACCGCCGGAATTCGCAAAAAGAAAAACGTAGAATACGGCCCGGAATTTTTTAGTATCAATCGCGCTTTTAAAGCAATTCGTCGCGCTGATGTCGTTTTATTGGTAATCGATGCTATTGATGGTGTCACAGAACAAGACCAAAAGTTAGCCGGACGGGTAATCGAAGAAGGACGGGCCTGTGTTGTTGTGGTGAATAAGTGGGATGCGGTAGACAAAGACTCTTACACCATCTACGATTACGAAAAACATTTACAAGAAAGGTTGCATTTTACTGAGTGGTCAGAAACCATCTTTGTCAGCGCTTTGACTGGACAAAGGGTAGAGAAGATTTTGGAATTGGTAAATCAGGCAGCTGCGGAACACAAGCGCCGCGTCAGCACCTCAGTAATCAACGAAGTTCTCGAAGAAGCTGTTCGCTGGCATTCCCCACCAGTCAGTCGCAGTGGCAAACAGGGCAAAATTTATTACGGTACGCAAGTTAGCACTCAGCCACCTACAATAGCATTGTTTGTCAATGATGCTAAACGTTTTAATGATAACTACCGTCGCTATATCGAGCGACAATTCCGGCAACAACTAGGATTCAAGGGTACTCCAATCCGATTGATCTGGCGGAGTAAAAAAGCTCGAGATGTGGAAAATGCTAATAATAACAGAGCTGCCCGCGTCTAGAATTTTGGATTTTGGATTTTGGATTTTAGATTGGGTAAACCTGTCTAAAATCATAAATCTTGGAAATTACAAGTAGTTCAATAATCCAAAATCTAAAATCTAAAATCTAAAATTGAGAAATGGATTTACTGCGATCGCTACCAATAGGTCTTTATTTAGAACAACCACAAACTTGGTTACACAAACTCGATCCGCGTATCAAGTTTATCTGGTTGATGAGCTTTCTGACTACTTACATTTTTGCTAACAACTTATGGCGGGTATTACTGGTTATATTGTTGATTCTTGCTACCTTAATCGCTAGAATTCCCAAGCGAGTTTGGCAGCAGCAGATGGGTTGGTTATTAATGCTATGCTTTTTTGTGTTAGTGATTGCTGCTATTAGCCCTGATGGTTTGGGTATAAGCTATCAACCCCGCCTGCCAGAAAACGATTTTATCCTAACCGAGCAATCAAATCTTACTACTTCTACTACTCCTGCTCCAACTATTGAAACTTTACCCACTCACAATCAGCAAAAATATAGTTACGTACTATTTGAAAAAGGGGTAATAAAAGTAACTCGTCGTTCTTTAGATTTAGCAATCAGCCTGAGTACTATTTTATTTACTGTGATTTATAGTACTAATTTATACTTGTTGACCACTGCTCCAGAAGAAATCACAGCTGCGCTCGAAAGCTTAATGCAACCACTACAAAGGTTTAATATACCTGTGACTGAAATCACCTTAATGTTGACTTTGTCATTACGTTTTATACCTTTGGTTTTAGAAGAAGTACAGAATTTAGTTCGCTCGATCATGACAAGAGCAATCAATTGGAAAAAATTAGGATTAAAAGGAGCAGTTAAAGTTTGGATGCTTGTAGCAGAAAGACTTTTGCAGAACCTGCTACTGAGAGCAGAACAAATGGCAAACGCCATGATGGTCAGAGGTTTTACCAGTCCTAATGAACATCGGGTTCAATGGCACGACTTACGCCTCAAAAAACGCGACTGGCTAGCGATCGCAACTTTAATTCTGTTTTGGGGAGTGCGGTTGGCAATAGGTACTGAAGTTTAGTGGAAGTAGTGGAGATGGGGTGGTGGGGTGATGGGGAGTGTGAGGAGTGTGTAGACGAGGCAGTGCGGTGGACTCTTCTCCCGGCATAAAGCACGTGGCGTCATCTGCCATGCGCTCATAGGCTTAAGGTAAGGGTGGAGTGTGTAGACACGCTCATAGGCTTCCCGTAGGGTGGAGTGGGGAATAACTACTAACTACTAACCACTAACCAATGACAATTGAGAATTGACAATTGACTAATAACAAATAATCTTGCTTAGGAATGACCAGAAAATCCAGCAAAAAAGGCAAAATAACGAGACAGATAGGCTGTCGTGCTGGATTCTCCTAGCTTATGAAAATTAATTGGGTTCACTTTTACGTGGAAGATGCCAAAGCTTGGCGTGATTGGTTTGTCAGTCATCTTGGTTTTCAGGCGGTTGAAAGTTCGACACTTTTAACCCCCTTTATATATACAAACAACGAGAGTTGTTTTCACACTTGTACAGAAGCAATTAAAAGTGGTTCTGTTTGCTTTTTGTTGTCTTCACCACTTTCACCTACAAGTCCAGTCGCAGATTTTCTGCGCCAGCATCCCCCCGGTGTGGCAGATGTTGCTTTTGTCATTGAAGATGTAGAAGCAGCGATCGCTCGCGCTCAAGCATACGGTGCTAAAGTCTTACAACCCATCCAACACTATCAATATGGAGACAGATACATTAAGTGGAGCAAAATAGCTGCTTGGGGTTCTCTGACACATACGTTGATAGAAAAAAGGGAAGATAAGAAGATTTCACCCCACCACCCCACCACCCGATCACCCCACCACTCGATCACCGCCATAGATCACATTGTCCTCAATGTTGCAGTGGGTGATCTAAAACGTGCAGTGACTTGGTATGAAAAAATCCTTGATTTTCAACCCCAGCAGACATTTCAAATTCAAACCGATTACTCGTCTTTGTACAGCCAAGTGATGGTTTCTCGCTACGGCGATGTCCAATTGCCAATTAATGAACCCGCTTCAGCTAATTCTCAAATTCAGGAATTTCTAAATGTTAATCAAGGTCCAGGAATTCAACATATTGCTTTACAAACTGCGAACATTGTAAGTGCGATCGCTAAATTTCGTGCTTGTGGTTTATCCTTGCTCCCAGTTCCCCAAAGCTATTATTTGCAGCTCAAAGAACGTCCAGAATTTCCCCTTTCTAGTGCAGAACTAGAAGCGATCACTCAACAAGAAATTTTGGTGGACTGGAACCAAAAGACTCCCCATGCTTTGCTACTGCAAATTTTCACCCAGCCTATTTTTGGACAGCCCACTTTTTTCTTTGAATTTATAGAACGCCGTTGCCAAGCTCAAGGTTTCGGTGAAGGCAATTTTCAAGCTTTATTTGAAGCGATCGAACGAGAACAAATTAAACGCGGTAGCTTGTTAGAGATTAGGGAGTAGAGGGTAGTAGGTGGTGATTTTACTTTGGTACTAGGTATCTTTATGGGTTAATAAATACTTTAATAGAGGCAAGAAACCGGAATTGGGGCTATGTTTGATACAAGCCCCAAAAAAGGCACTACACATGATTCTAAGCAGCTGGTGAATTTAAATTCTCAGTTTCACTATGTTTTTCCGTTGCAGAATCTTTAGATTTCGCTGATTTATTTTTATCCTTAGTACGCTTTCTCTTAAAACCTGTAACTCTTTCTCGAATTGCTTCTAAATCTTCTGGCTTCGCCCATTCACGGCTGTGATTTATTCTCTTTACGCTTTTCCTGAATTAAAAAACCTGCTTCGCAAAGAAACTTCAGTGCGTACTGGGCTTTACGAACACTCATCTGGCAAATTTCTGCTGTTACGGATATCTAAGAGGTAAACGGGGTCTTTATGTTTATGCAGAGTTAGGAGAGGAGAAAGAATACATTCCATCACCAAATGACGAGAAAATGACGGAATACAGAATTTTTATAGGTTGTAATGTTTACTTTGCTAGAACTAAAGACCAACTTGCTAATGGAGAGTTTGAAGCAGAATATTTGCCTAACGTAACAGTAATTATTTATTGCTAGTAAAAGTTGTAGCACTGTTGGTTAGAGGTCTACGCAGTTTCTTACGCCGAGTTTCAATATGCTTCTGATTTTCGTATAGATAATCTTCTAATTCTTCTAGGTTGACTTCTACAGTTTCTCCACCTTTTAAATAAACAGTAGGCATAGTATATCTCCAATCCCCTTTTCCCTATTATTCTATTCATCTTTTGGTGTTGCCGCAAGAAAGTACTTAACTGCGGTAACGCTTGTAGTTAGTCTGTAGCTCACAATATTGATCGCAAACTCATATCTGATTAGTAATTCTAAACACATTCATCAAATATTTAAAACTCAGACACCACTACATCTGGGCTAGTCTAAAGATAAATTTTAATGTTATTTTTCAAAAAAATGTTAAGACTTATTACAGACTTTGATGGCCCAATTATCGATGTCTCAGAACGATATTATCGCGTATATCAGTTCTGCTTAGAGGAAATCCGCCGTCCTGGGCAAAAAGTGCAAGAACTTTCTAAAGCAGAATTTTGGCAAATGAAGCGCGAACGCGTGCCAGAAACACAAATTGGTATGGTTTCTGGTTTGGATGAGTTACAAGCAAAAGACTTTTCTAGCCTGCGCCGTAAAACAGTACATACGGAACCTTATTTCCAGCATGATCGCCTAGCAGTTGGTGCAGTGGATGCGTTGTTAAAAATTCAACAGGCTGGTGTTGATTTAGCGGTTATGACTATGCGCCGAGTCTGGGAGCTAGATTATGCTTTCAAACAGTATGATTTAGGTAAATTTTTCCCTAAAAATCGCTGTTATTGTCTGAGTAATGATTATGTAAAAACCCGTGACATTGATGATAAACCCTTATTAATGGCACGAGCATTAAAAGAACTACCAATCGCTACAGATACATGGATGGTAGGAGACACAGAAGCAGATATTACTGCTGCTAAAAAGCACGGTATAAAAGCAATTGCTGTGGAAAGTGGTATTCGCGATCGCGCACAATTAAAACTTTATCAGCCAGATCTTATTGTCAAGGATTTCGGTGTAGCTGTTGATTTAGTTTTAGAGCGAGCGTTACAACTAACTGGAACTTGGTAATTGGGTCATTCATTACTATTGCCTATTACCAAAAGGCGGCTCTTAAGAGCCACCTTTGTGTGAAGGCGTAAGGGTATTTATTCTTTCCCTTGCCCTTTTTTCCATTAACCGAGAAGTATTACCTATTACCTATTACTTAAAGAAACTACTAATCAACCACAACAAGACAAAAGTCAATACCGTAGAAAACTGATTTGGTGTCAGAGTAACAAACTGCTGTATTTGTGGGATTACCCAACTAGCAATCATTCCTCCGGCAATTAAACCTGTAATTAAACCAAATAGGATAAATAAAACTGCTCGACCAAACTTACCTTGCTTACGATTAATGAAGTAAATACTAATACCTACACCAACCACTAACGCCATCGATAAAATTTGATCGCCACCACCTGGATAAAATACGCTTATAGCACTTAAACCTAGATACCAAATACTAGGTAAAAGCACATCTGCTAGTGTTGGTTTATCTATAAACTTTTGCAGCCAGGCAGGTGACTGTTCGCGAGGGACGGGAGTTTCTTTAGGTGGTGCTTGTACAAGGCGTTCTGGAAATCGGATACGTTCAGGTACTTTAATCTTTCCTTCTTGGCGCATCCGCAAGCGATCCATCAAAATCGCATCGTAAGCTGCTTCGATGACTTCTACACGCTTGCTATCGCCGCTATATTGCTGCAAGAGGCGATTACGAACATCTTGAATTTCATCGAAGCTAGCTTCTTCAGATACCCCAAGTTTTTCGTAGGGACTTTGCTCGCTCATGGTGAGTTTATTACTTTAGCCTTACTCGGCAGCAGTCTTTAAATTTGCAGAAAAAATAACTCGAGATTTTGTGTCAGTCGAAACCAATGTTTCGGTCGATTTATATATCATACCTGGATAGTAGCATGGGTAAGCAGAATCGACCTGGTAGTTTTAACTATAGACACTTTAACATATTGCCATAACTCCGTGTATCCCCTCATGTCGTTCATAATTTCAAGCTCTACTCTAGAATTTGAGTTAAAAATACCTAAAAGCCTTTCTTTTATGAAAGAAATACCTTTTATATTTCAAATTTGGTTATTGACTGTACCTTGATTCAGTTTTAATTAGGAAGTCTTACATTCCCTTGTGCCATAAAGTCGCATATAGATTTAAAATTGATAGCGTTGAAAATACTAAGTAAGTAAGATACAAAAGTATTTTACTTGACTTAGCTTTGCGGCTGAAGTGAGAGCATCTACTTACTATAAACCAAGGTTAACAACTATTACCCTAAAACACTTTAGGGTAGCATTATGATAATATTCGCACTCTAGTTGTCGAAAATCCTGATTAAACTAATATTTGGATTATCAGGAAATTTATGCCTTAACCTTGTAGATTTTATTTTCTCCTAAGCAGGTAATGCGTTTTTAACGCAACCTGTATGTTTATCCTAATTAAATTTTTGTGCAAAGTGATGGTCATGGCTCCCGCCAAGATTCTTGTAGTTGATGACGACCCTGCGGTTCGGAATTTAATCCAACGCTTTTTGATGAAGCAGAACTATCAGGTGGAGGCTGCTGAAGATGGTAAAACTGCTCTAGCTCTGTTTGAGCAATTTAATCCAGATTTGGTCATTTTGGATGTTAATTTACCAGACGTAATCGGCTTTAACCTCTGCCAAGAAATGCAAAGCCGCAATGGTGTTTTTGTTCTGATGTTAACTAGCCGTGCAGATGAAGCTGACAAGATTCGCGGCTTTTCTAAAGGTGCTGATGACTATCTCACCAAGCCATTTGGTCTGGGAGAACTGGAAGTCAGAGTTGCAGCTATTTTGCGGCGTCAGCGGGTTGTAACCACAGCAGAACAAAAACGCCTTATCTTTGAAAAGTTGATGATTGACCCGGTGCGGCGAGAGGTAACGCTCAATCATGAACCAGTACCTTTAACTGCCTTAGAATTTGACTTGTTGCATTTTTTAGCTAGCCATCCAGGCCGAGTTTGGCGAAGAGCTGAACTAATCCAGGAAGTTTGGGATTATGAATACGTCGGCGACCAACGGGTTGTGGATGTACACATAGGTCAAATTCGCAAGAAAATAGAAGCTGATGCTAGCCAGCCAGCATTAATTCAGACTGTACGTGGTGTTGGCTACAAATTTGAATGTCCTCCTCAATCTCAACAGCCTGACAAACCACAATAGTCAATCGTCGTTAGTTGGTAGTTGGTAGTTGGTAGTTGTTTGTCAACATAACCAACAATCAACAAACAACAATTAACAAAGTATAAACTGGGAGCGGCGGAAGCCGCCGCTCAATTATCAAATTTGTCTTTTTGGTGGATAGCTACATCTAAGCAATCTTGACGACATTTTGGTGATTGGCACTTGAATTTTACGGATATTTACACAGGTGCAATTAAAGAGTCAGTAGTTTTGCTACCTAAAGCAAGTACTTAAAATTTTACACAGCTTTGCTTGACTTTTTGGTTTTGATGCTTATCCTAAACCAATGGCCGCTTCTATTCACGAAAACTTGGCTCTTTTAGGATACTAAGTTTTAAATGTTACCTAAAGAGCATTATCTATACTATAGCACTACTTAATTGAAGCACCTATGACCAAGCTGTCTCCTAAATTAGCTTCTAGGCATAATTTAGTCAAAAATATTTATACTTAGCAGTGATGGAATAAAGTTTCCAAGTATACACGAGCAGCACGGCGATCGCTATCCCCATTTTGGAGTAAAAACAACGACAGCGCAGCTGTTAAAACTCGATTTTGATCCCAATCAGGATGCTTTTCTAAGTAAATTTTGAGAGATTCGTGTAGTGTTTCAGGAATTTCTGTAAAAATGCTGACAGTTGTATTCATGAGGTTTTTCTCCTTGGCAGTATCCATTGACTAGGAAATCTTGCTTTGAGTTAGAGCCACAGCATGAGAGTGTGTAGTCCTTTGCCTATCCAATATATTCTGTAGTCAGGTCAATCGATTTTGGATTTAAGATATGCGATTTTAGATTGAGTAATCCAAAATCCAAAATCTAAAATTGGCACGGTCAATGGTCATTTCACACAGACATCAGAGCAGACTAAAAAGGTAAGCCGCATCATTTTGCGGCAAAAGGGGGTAGGGTTGTCAATGCTGCGAAATGTTAATAACAAGTTTATGAAAAATATATACTTACGAAAGTATAAGGCTTTTACGTATTTTTTTTTAAACTTCTTAACATAAACTCAGTCTAATATATCTTCAGCAGTTGTGAATAAACAATCCCCAGCCAAGAGTTAGGAAGCCGACACCATCGTCAAGTCTCTGTGGAAAAATAGGAAAAAGCCTGTGGAAACTCTGTGGAATCAATGAGGAAAATTTCACAGAATAATAAGAATTACAAAAAGATTAGATTTATTTATTTAGGTGATTAGTTTTTAGTAATTGTTCTCTGACAAAACGTGAACCACGCAATCAGTAATCAGTTCTCAGTATCTGTTATTGTTCACTGATTAGCGACGACGCTCCTGTAACTTGCGATACACTGATTTCAAGTCCACCTGATGGTGAGCAAGAGCAACCAGGGTATGGTAAAACAAATCTGCAACCTCTGCTGCGATCGCATCGTCATCATTATCCTTAAACGCCATGACGACCTCTGCGCTTTCCTCGCCAATTTTTTTTAAAATCTTGTTATCACCACCTGCCAATAGTTTGCAAGTGTATGAACTTTCCTGAGGATGATCACGGCGATCGCAAATCACAGCAAATAATTGTGACAAAATATCAGCAGGTGGTGGAGTGATTTTCCCTTCTACCTGATGAAAACAACTGCGTTCACCAGTATGGCAGGCAATATCTCCCACCTGCTCAACTCCTATTAGCAGTGCATCACTGTCACAGTCGTAACGAAGACTTTGCACCTTCTGAATATGTCCAGAAGTTTCTCCCTTGTGCCATAACTCCTGACGGGAACGACTCCAAAACCAAGTTTCTCCTGTTTCTAAGGTCTTTTGTAATGACTCCCGATTCATCCACGCCATCATCAAAACAGTACCATCTAGATAGTCTTGGACAATTGCCGGGACAAGACCGCGCGAATCGTAGCGAATTTGATCAACAGGGATAACTTGGTGTTGGGGATTGCTCGCAGAAAAAAACATACCAGCTGCTTGAAAAAAAGCGAGAATGATTCATGGGTTCACGATACCATTCTAAAGAGAGCAACTGGCATTTTTCGCCTGAAAATATTTTCTAGTCAGCCTTAGACAACATAACTTTTATGCATAGCAGACTGCATTTTAACAGCACTTAAAGCTACTTGATGAGCCTTTGTAGCTTCACCATACCAATGAATAGCCGAGTTATAAGCCGCCCGGTAAATATCCTGGTATGCCTCGGATAAGCGAGTGCGAATCTCCACAGGCAAGTCTTGATTGGACTTATATAACATATTGTTATTTTCTTGGTTCGGGTAATTTTATACGATATAAGTTCTGAGAATACTTGACCCCTATCCCAAGACAGACCTTTATTATTTCCCACCGTTTAGGAGAGAACCTTGGTAAATACAACAATTAAAACAACAAAATCACAAGAAATCTTCGCTGCTGCTCAAAACCTTATGCCAGGAGGGGTAAACTCTCCAGTTCGCGCCTTCAAATCTGTGGGAGGACAACCAATTGTCTTTGATCATGTTAAAGGCGCATACATTTGGGATGTAGATGGCAATCAATACATCGACTATGTAGGTACTTGGGGACCAGCTATTTGTGGTCATGCCCATCCGGAAGTGATTGCAGCGCTGCATGAAGCCCTAGAAAAAGGCACTAGTTTTGGTGCGCCTTGCGTGCTGGAAAACGTCTTAGCAGAAATGGTGATTGATGCTGTTCCTAGCATTGAAATGGTAAGATTTGTTAACTCCGGCACTGAGGCTTGTATGGCCGTACTGCGATTAATGCGGGCTTTCACCGGACGTGAAAAAGTCATTAAATTTGAGGGTTGCTACCACGGTCATGCTGATATGTTTCTGGTAAAAGCAGGTTCCGGTGTTGCTACCCTGGGTTTACCAGACTCTCCCGGCGTTCCCAAATCAGTAACAAGTAATACTCTAACTGCGCCTTTCAATGATTTGGAAGCCGTCAAAGCTTTGTTTGAAGAAAACCGTGACCAAATCGCTGGAATAATTCTAGAACCAGTAGTAGGTAATGCTGGGTTCATTCCTCCTGACGCTGGATTTTTAGAAGGGTTACGGGAACTTACTCAGGAACACGGTGCTTTATTGGTATTTGACGAGGTAATGACGGGCTTCCGTATCGCCTACGGTGGCGCTCAAGAAAAGTTTGGTATTACCCCTGATCTGACTACCTTAGGTAAAGTTATCGGTGGTGGTTTACCTGTAGGAGCCTATGGTGGTCGTCGGGATATCATGTCAATGGTGGCTCCTGCTGGCCCGATGTATCAAGCTGGGACTCTTTCTGGTAATCCCCTAGCCATGACTGCGGGTATTAAGACCTTGGAATTACTACAAAAATCTGGGACTTACGAGTACTTAGATAAAATCACCAAGAAGTTGGCAAACGGTTTGTTGCAAATTGCTCAAGAAACTGGTCATGCAGCTTGCGGCGGTGCTATCAGTGCTATGTTTGGTTTATTCTTTACTGCTGGCCCTGTTCATAACTACGAAGATGCTAAGAAATCAGATTTGGCTAAGTTTGCTCGTTTTCATCGCGGTATGTTAGAGCATGGTATTTACTTGGCACCATCGCAATTTGAAGCTGGATTTACTTCTTTTGCTCACACAGAGGAAGATATTGATAGAACGCTAGAAGCAGCTAGGGATGTAATGTCTCAACTGTAAAAAATAGCAACCCCGCCCATTAGTTAGCGGGGTTGAAAGTTTATATAGGTAGGAATAACAGTTAACTAACAGCTACAACCAGTGTGACCACAGCCTTTCGTGGTTTTATGACCTTCAGCGCAGGCTTCAGAACAGTAGTATTTATCATCTTTTTGAATCGCATCTCCAATAGAAACAATGCATAGGCAAGATTCACAGGCACATTTCATTTGGGTTACGGTAGTCATTGCTTTCTCCTTTATGTCCTCTCGTCAATTATAGTACGATTATTGAACAAATATTCATATATTGACTGAATACAAAGTTTAATTGGTTACATAATCTATCTGGAGTAATAGGCAAATTACCCATTACTAATTACCAAAGCGGCGGGACAGTTTTCCTACCCACCTACGAGGGGATAGTGTTTACTGCCGCTCTTAATAAAATTACGTAAGTCTACTATTGCTTCACGTCAGCTTAGCCTGGCTTTAGCAACTCTTCAAAGGATTTCCAGCAAAAATTACCTGGTAAAAGTAGCTTTTGATCTAAATAATTGAGATCGGAGTGAGTGTAACACTCCCCGTGAATCTTCGTGCAGCGAGTTGACAGTGCATGAGCTACTGCGTAAATCCTAACTGTCCCAATCCAGAAAACTTGGCGTATTGCCAGAGGTGTCAGTCTTGTGGCTCGCGATTGCTGTTGCGCTCGCGCTACCGGGTAGTGAAAGCTTTAGGTCAAGGTGGTTTTGGAGCAACCTTTTTAGCCAATGATGAAGCCTTGCCAGGCGAACCGAGTTGCGTAATCAAGCAATTACGTCCATCAGGAACTGCACCCCACGTTCTACAAATGGCACGGGAGTTGTTTGAAAGAGAAGCTATGACTTTAGGCAAGATTGGCAATCATCCGCAAGTACCACGCCTGTTAGACTACTTTGAAGAGCGCGAACAATTCTATTTGGTTCAGGAATACATTAGCGGCTCCACCATACAGCAAGAGGTTAAACATACAGGAGTATTCACTGAAGCAGGAGTGAAGCAATTTTTGAGCGAGATCCTGCCATTACTGGAATATATACACGAACGTAAGGTAATACATCGTGATATCAAACCTGCCAATATAATTCGTCGCGCTCAAGATAGTAGATTAGTCCTTATAGACTTTGGTGCTGTTACCAATCAAGTCAGACAAGCTGTGATGAACCACTCAGAACACACAGCATTAACTGCATATGCAATTGGCACTCCTGGTTTTGCACCTCCCGAGCAAATGGCAATGCGTCCAGTCTACGCTAGTGATATCTATGCTTTGGGAATTACATGCATTTATCTACTAACCAGCAAATCTCCTAAAGATTTGGAATATAAACCCACAACAGGCGAAATGATATGGGAACATCACGTACATGTGAGTGATCATCTAGCAGACGTGTTGCGGAAAATGCTGGAAGTCTCTGTACGTAATCGCTACCAAACAGCTGAAGAAGTACTCAGAGCATTAGAACTAGAACCGTATTTAGAGAGTTTGTCGAAAAGTTTGGTTTCTCAACCAAGCGGCGGTGTTAAAGAACGAACAGTTCACCATTTAGAAGATTCTGGTATTTATAGCAGCAATCCTTCCGGTGTCTCTGGTATGAGTGTGGCGCAGGTAGCAGCAGCAATTCGAGCAAGACGGGCTAAAATCACAGAAGGTGCTGGTGTTACCCATGCAGGGGGAACACGACAACGAACGCTAACCACAAAATCAACAACTTTGGCTAGCAGTTGTAGTAGTTCTCAAGGTCAAAAAGCTCAGGCTATGCGCCAATTAGATAGCCAAAATTTGATTGCAGCTTATCTGAAAGGGAGACGGGATTTTGCCCTACACAATTTAAATCTGCTCAACTTGCAAGGTGCCAATTTATCAGAAACAAATTTTCATTCTTCTCAACTGCAAAGAGTTAACTTCCAAGGAGCTAATCTCCAAAGTAGTGACTTTGGCAGAGCTAGTCTGAATCGAGCGAATCTTAGAGATAGTAATTTAACCAAAGCTTACCTGAATAATGCTGATTTAGAGGGAGCAGACTTACGAGGTGCGGATCTCAGCTATGCTTATCTGCAAAACGCCAACCTACGGGGAGCTAATTTGTGTGGTGCTAATTTGACTGGTGCAAAAATTTCTGAAGAACAACTAGCACTAGCCAAAACGAATTGGATGACGGTACGTCCCAATGGTAGACGAGGGTTGTTGTAAAGACTAAACAATTGAATCATCCGCAAGTAAACTGCTTCAATCAGTTATCAGTTAACAGTGATCAGTAATCAATAACTGATCACTGAATCACTGTGAAAATGGGTTTTTGCCTCACGCCCCAATTTATTTGAGGGCAGGATGTTAGGCTAATAAAATTCATCTAACTTATATAATTTTTACGTCTGTTTTCAACGCTAGAGACGCACAACTATATGTCCCTATAAAGGGTTGCATATTAAAGGGTAAAACAGCCCCAAGCAAGCCGATTACCCTCATTACTAGGTTGAACTTGGTAACAAGTTGGAAATTGCTTTGTGTAAGTTCAATTGTTTGATCAATATTGTTTCAATAAACAGTTATATATTATTGTTAAGCTAACTAAAGCAATTATTCTAAATCTTTTCTCAATATTAAGTAGTATTGCGGTTACTTTAAACTGAAGAGAAACTTTAATCTGGGAAAGGGAAAACTTCATGATGTCTATTGCTTGATGCTCAAAGTCACAGCATCAAGTACACCAGAAACTGTTCCAGATTATAAGCTTGAGAATAATTGTTCACAACTGGCTTCAAAAATAGATATTTGTTAGCAATATAAAGGCTAAGCTATGATTGCTGAATTTTCAGAAAAGGAATTAGAAAAGCGGCTAAGTTTATATCAAGTATTTCTTAAGTTGTATGAACATCATAGTAGTTTTTTAGATGAAATCCTTCAATTAGAAAATTTACCTCAGCCGTTGTCTACTATAGTGCAAGGGTGTTATCTACAAGGCGTAATCGATGGTTCTGCTGTTTATGTCACTACCAATTTATGTGAGGGTAAGACGCAAACATTATTACAACCACAGTATATTTGGACTATAGGGCGCGATCGCACTTGTGGTATTTGTGTTTGTGACAGACGCGTGTCTCGCCGACATGCATCTATTCAGTATATTGAAAATGCTGAGTATTCAGGCTTTTACCTAGTTGACTTTAGTAGTACCAATGGTTCTTTTGTGAATGGTGAACCTGTTTATCGTCCAATCAAACTACAAGATGGCGATCATATTCGGCTAGGTAGCATGACTTTTTCTTTTTACATGAATTTGACACCACCCCAAGTATTGCCTAGAGTTGCAGTTGAGTTATTGATGCAACTAGTTACACGCAAAAGTAGTGATGAGGCACAAATAAATAGTTGCCCTTTTGGTAGAAAAATATCTCTGGAGAACTTAGATCATACTTTAGAAGCTTTTAGAAAGGTTCCAATACTCAGTAGTGAAGAAATTGCAGCATCGCTAAGTCAAAAACAGCAATCAGATATTTTAGATAATTTCTTTAGCAAGCAAATACCTAGTAATTCTATTTAATAGCTGTTTTTACAGATTTGATGAGTATTTTATTAACCTTGATTTGTGAAAATTGCAAGACACAAACCCCGACTTCTTAAAGAAGTTGGGGTTTGTGTTTTCCTCATAGAAAACGGTTAGCAGTTAGCAGTTATCGAATTTTATTACTCACTGTTCACTGATTTTTAACTACTAAGCACTAATCACTAACCGATACTATTCTTCTTCAGAAGCATCATCCATATCTTCGTCTTCGTCTTCGTTTGTCTTCCTAACAGAGGTAGCGGAAACAACAGCTCCTTTTTCTAATTTTTCTCTTACTAGTTGCTTAATTTGTTCAGCAAATTCCGATTTTTCTTCTAAGTACTTAATGGCGTTATCTCGACCTTGGGAAATATTGTCGCCATTGTAACTATACCATGCTCCCTTACGGTTGAGTACGCCAGTTTCTTCTGCTAAATCTACAAGACAACCCAAGGTAGAAATACCTCTACCAAAAATAATGTCAAATTCTGCAACTCTAAAAGGTGGCGCGACTTTATTTTTAGCAACTTTGACTTTGACGCGATTACCAAATTCCTCGGTTCCTTTTTTCAGGGTTTGAATCCGGCGGATATCCAAGCGTACCGAAGCGTAATATTTGAGAGCATTACCACCAGTTGTAGTCTCTGGATTACCGTAGCTGATACCAATTTTTTGTCGTAACTGGTTGAGGAAGATTACTGTGCAGCCAGATTTACCAATGTTACCAGTTATTTTACGCAGAGCTTGGCTCATCAATCTTGCCTGAAGACCAACGTGGGCATCGCCCATATCACCTTCAATTTCCGCACGGGGGACTAGGGCTGCTACCGAGTCAATAACAACTATATCTACTGCTGCTGAACGAACGAGTTGATCGACAATTTCTAATGCTGCTTCTCCTGTATCTGGTTGAGAAACCAATAAGTTCTCTGTATCTACGCCTAAAGCCGCAGCATAGGTGGGGTCGAGGGCGTGTTCTGCATCAACATAGGCAGCAATACCGCCATTTTTTTGTACTTCTGCAACGGCGTGTAGTGCTAAAGTCGTCTTACCAGAACTTTCTGGGCCATAAATCTCTATCACCCGACCTTTAGGTAAACCACCGCCTAACGCCAAATCCAATGTCAGCGCCCCACTGGAGATGGTTTCTACCCGCATCCGGGTAGCGTCGCCCAAGCGCATGATTGTTCCTTTGCCAAAAGTACGCTCAATTTGGTTGAGTACCATGTTGAGCGCTTTTTGCTTGCCAGCATTATCAGTATTAACAGCCATTCCTACCTCTATATATATGGATTTAGGGAGTGTTGCTTGGGAAGATTTAATAGAACAGATATACTATTTTGACATTTTCCTGCGGCTAATCGCTACATAGTTTAACGCGGGCTGCTCAATAATTGCTAGGACTGGGAATTATACCATTTTAGATTTTGGATGGGGACACCTTATCTGGGTATAGGTTCTGTAAATCTATCTGTTGCAATCATTTTGAAAATTGGTATTTGGTATTAAATTTTGTATTGTCTATCTTGGTTATTATGCAACATGTAGTAGCTATATGCCTGCTCAAGTGCTACTACAAGCATATTTTTACTTTTATTTACAGAACTCTGTTGACAATAATTTATCCCAGGATACAAGTCCCGGAACCAATCTAAAATCCAAAATCGAATGACTGCTGATTTTACTGACTTTTTAATTCCTGATACAGCTGTTAGCGTCGCTGGTTTGACTGACTATATCCGCTTGTTACTAGAACAAGATGAACAATTGCGACAAATTTGGGTAATTGGAGAAGTTTCTAGTGCTAACAACCACCGCAGTGGCTTATTTTTTACATTGCAAGACCCCGATAGTCCAGCAGCAATTAAATGTGTGGTATGGAATGGGCAATTAACACAACTGATGCAAAGACCAACTGTAGGGGAGCAGTTGATTGTGTTAGGCAGTATAAGATTATACTCAGCACGGAGTGAATATCAACTTTCTGTTTGGCAAGCTTTACCTGCTGGTGTGGGTTTGCAGGCGCTACGTTACCAACAACTGCGAAACCGTCTAGAAGCAGAAGGATTATTTGATCCACAAAGGAAGCGATCGCTTCCTTCTCATCCCCAAACGATTGCTGTTGTCACTTCACCTACTGCTGCTGCTTGGGGGGATATCCAAAAGACTCTCAAACAAAGATACCCTGGTTTACGTGTTTTATTTTCTCCTGCTACAGTTCAGGGTGAGCAAGCACCAGAGTCTATTGTGAAGGCAATTCAAAGGGTAGAAAGAGATAGACGGGCCGAGGTGATAATTTTATCGCGGGGAGGAGGTGCGGTTGAGGAATTAGCTTGTTTTAATGATGAGCGGGTAGTGCGAGCTGTGGCTAATTGTACAATTCCTATCATTACTGGAATTGGGCATCAAAGGGATGAGTCTTTGGTAGATTTAGCTGCAGATGAGAATGTGCATACTCCCACTGCGGCGGCAGAACGAGTTGTTCCGGCACTGGCGGATCTATATAATCAGCATCAACAGAGAGTTGTGAGTTTGCAGCAAGTTGTGCAACGGGAGTTAGAAACTGCTGATGATCAGCTGCAAGGACTACGAGAACGTTTGCAGCGTTTACGCTTGGATAAGCAGGTACAGCAACAAATGCAGGCGCTGATTTGGCAACGTCAGAAATTGGTGCAAATCACGTCTGGTAAATTACAACAAGCAACTCAGCATTTGGAGATGTTACGACAGAAGTTAACAACTCTTGACCCCAGAGCTGTGTTACAACGTGGTTATGCGGTGGTTAGGCAAGAAGATGGGATAATTGTTCGCAGTGCGACTGAGTTAGCTATGGGGCAAGAACTGGTGATACAGTTGGGGCAGGGTGAGGTGAAAGTCAGGGTTACGGGTAAAAAAGAGTAAGAAGTTTAAACTACACAGACGCAGAGGACGCAGAGGTTTGATGGCTAGACGTGTTAATTCTTCTAATTCTAAGTCTGTAGAGGTCGAGGTCTGGAATTATGAGGCGAAGGTTGCTGAGATAGAAGGTATGATTGATCGAATTGAGGGGGGTGAGTTGGAGTTGGCTGATGTGTTTGAGCAATTTGCTCAAGCTGTTGAGTATTTGCGTGAGTGTGAAAGTTTTTTACGTCAGCGACAACAGCAGGTAGATTTGTTGATTGAAACTTTGGATGATCAGTAGTTGGGGATTAAGTTTAAGAAATTAGTATGTTTGTCGAAGAAGGCGTAACTATTGATACTGGCTGTTCCATTTCACTGATAGGAGCAGGTTTCATTTCTCCACGAAAGTCTAATATTTGCACAAGCAGCAGGTAGGCGATCGCTAAAATCAAAGAAAAAACACCTGTAATAATTGCGACAATTTTTGAACGATTCATTTGTATTTCCTATATGAAAGTTAGAACTAGAGAGTAACCTCATTGTGTTGTGTTTTCTACTCACTATGATATTACACTTAATTTTCCTTTTGTGTTGAGCAAGTATTGATTAAGGGAATTGATAATTTTTTTGAGAAACAACATCATAAAAAATATTCTTTCTGTATGTCTAAATCCAAAAATATTTTGAATTAAATTATATGCTGTTCGTTGACTGTTGTGCTTAAAATCAGGAGATAATATTAAAGTTTTTTCTAGGAATTGCAGGTACATTCCATAGTCAATTTTTAATGATTCTCGTGCTAGTTCAAAGTAAGATAACGCTAAGGCACAACGATACTTAACGGTCAATTTGTTTGATTGGATTAGCTTGTTTTGTGCTTTTTGTAATACTAAACTTTGGCACTCTATCCAACGAGATTTGCTATAAGTCGAAACTGTTACATTGCCGTATCTTCTATACACTGAATAGCAACCTGGTTGATATACTACTTTGGCACCATTCATGACTACTGTTAAGAAAAAATCTCGATCTTGTGCAGCTGACAAGTTTTCATCCCATCCACCACTATTTTCGATGGTGCTTCTTCTGTAGAGTAAAGAAGCAACCGCAGTCCACCAATTTGCTAGTAATGACTCAAGAATATCAGCTTGTGTTTCAGCAATTTCTATGCGACCTAAAAAACTTGTTCCATCTGAATTGTGATATCGATGTCTCCAATCGCCATAAACAACATCTGCTCCTGTCGCTTCTAAAAAACTTACTTGTCTGGCAATTTTTTCAGGTAAAATATAATCGTCTGCATCTAGGTACTGGATATACTCTCCTTTTGATATCTTAAAACCATAGTTTCTGACATGATTCCCACCTTGATGTGGCAAAGATTTCCAAGTAATCTTATCACCATAACTTTTAATAATTTCTAGGGAATTATCATTTGAGCCATCATCAATAACAATAATTTCAATATGGGAATATGTCTGCTGTAAGCAACTATCAATTGCTTCCTGCAACCATTTTTCTGCATTAAAACAAGGAATGATTATTGAGACAAGTTTTGACATTTGTATTTGAGTGGATATGTTGGAATATATTCATCAATAATTAGAACCACAGAAATAATATGGTTTTGAGATTATACAAAATACAGTTAATATTTTGAATATAGCAATGGTTCAACTAAGAAATATAAATTTATCCTTAAAATATTTTTAGACTGCAATATTTAATGGAAATCATATTAATATAATTGCTTATGTCCAGAGTTAGTTTTTCATGAAAAGTTGTTCGCGGACAGACCTAATATCAAGTTCGCATGATTACTGATAATTTCCGTTAAACCTCACCTCGCCTTCGATACCTTTCTCCTTGGTAAGGAGAGGGGCTATTCTTGTGAGGTTTTTTGTTATAAGCGATTAACCGAACTCGATATAATATTATGTTTGCTTGAATGCTTATACTGTCTCATAAGCTGGTAATAGGTAATGAGAAAAATCAATGACCAACAATAAAGCATGATTTTGACAAAAGTTTTGGTTACAGTAGTATTTAGTTCATGACTTTCCATTCTCGAGGTTGATAAAACAAAGATTGACTAGTAATCTTATTTGATTTCACTGTAAATCTAAAAGATTCAACAGCATCGAAAGAGTAAGCACCTTCTTTAATAAAAACTTTGGCATTGTAGACACCAGGATTCAAGCAACAAAAAGGCATATACATTTGTAATTCATTTTTGCCTGGTAAGACATTTAAATATTTATTATCACTAGCAGCAGTTAGATATAAAATTCGTCCATTTTCTCCACCAATATCTGTAATGGTGACACATAGATTAGCTTTAGTTACTCTCCGATGTGCTTTGCATTCTACGCACAAAGAAACAGAGTCACCACTTATAGGTGTTGTGACAATATTTCCTTGTGTATCTTTAAAATATACAGAAGTAATATCTATACCTGTGCTTTCACTCTTAGATTTCTCTGGCAAAACCAAATAACCTGGAGATTTTTCTGTACCAGCTAGACACAAATCTTCTTCATATTTACGCACTACAGTATCTATATCGCCGATAGTAATTAATTTTCCTTTTGATATGTACACTGCTGAAGTACAAACATTTAAAATTGCTGGCGGATTATGAGAAACTAAGATAAAGGCAGTGCCGTTATCTCGAAGTTTAGCTAGTCTGCGATGGCATTTCATTCTAAACTTAATATCCCCAACTGCTAAGACTTCATCAATAAGTAAAATGTCTGGTTCGATATGGACGGCACAAGCAAATCCTAGTCGTGCTGCCATGCCAGAACTATAGGTTTGTACAGGTGCATCAATCGCATCGGCAATTTCAGCGAAATCTATAACATCCTGAAATCTTTCTGCAATTTCTCTTGTAGATAGACCCAAAATTGACATATTGGCATAAATATTTTCTCGTCCTGTCAAAATTGGATTAAATCCTGCTCCTAAGGCAATTAATGGTGCTATTCTACCTCTGACTCTGACTCTGCCAGTATCAGGCTTAATCAAGCCACTAATAATGCGTAGTATGGTACTTTTACCAGCGCCATTTGAGCCTATTAACGCTAGTGCTTCTCCACGTCTGAGTTGAAAGCTAATATCTTTCAACGCCCAAAATTCTTTTGGTCTTAAGACATTACTTTTTCTATTGATGCCTAATAACTCTGTGGTGATATCTTGCACACCATATAATAAAGATTGTTTTAAATTTCTACAAAATTTTTTAGAAACATTCTCTACTGAAATTACTACCTCAGGATCGTCTTGAGGCTGAATAGAAAATTTTTTTTCGATTAAATCAGTCATGCGATTTTGGATTTTAGATTTTGGATTGACACCACGGTCTATACTGATTTCTTGTATCATCAAGAAATTATTGGTCATAAATTATGATTAAGAACTTACTCTTTCAACTACGAAAGGCATGGCAAGACGAAATGCGATCCAAGTCAGTATTAAACCGATAATAGTAATTCCACTGACTACCCAAAATCCTAAAGGTTCTGATACTACTCCTGTGGTTGCTAATTCTCGAGTTGTGACTAATAGAGGAGTTACAGGATTAAGCTTCACTAAATATCCAAATGTTCCTTCGTTAGGAACTGCATAGACTACTGGAGTTAAAAATAGCCAAAATCCTGTGATTAAACTTAGCCCTTTGGATATATCTTGATATAAAACTCCAAAAGGGGCTAATAAAATACCGATGAATGTTCCTAGTAAAACCAAGTGAATTAATGCTACTGGCACTAGAATCACCGTCCAACTGACAGAAACACGAAAGAATATAAATAGTGCCACTATCAATATTGTTTTAATGCCAAAGTTAAAAAACACTTCGCCTAGCTTGGCTAAAATTAGTGCTTCTCGGGGGAAATTAACTCTGGCTAACATCGGCTTGGCGACTGTCACTGCTTGCACTGGGCCGTTTAATGCTTCTACAAATGTTTGCCACAGAGCAGTGCTGAACATGACGTAAGCTGGGTAGGGTATATCTGTCACCCCGACATTAATAACTTGGGCACCCTTGGCAAGGGTAAAGCTAGCTGCCATGACAATCGGGGGTAAGAAGGCCCAGACTATTCCTAAAAATGATTGACGGTACTGGGCACTAATATCACGTACCATTAGTCGCCAGGCGAGTTCACGAGAAGCGAGTAAGTCTCGCCACATTTGTTGGAGTAATCGGAGGGGATGTTTCAGGCTACTTTCTGGTGTATGAATTACCTCAGGTAGCTGATGTTTTGAATGCATGTTTGGCTTCAAAGTTTTTCACCCTACTACACTGTATTAATTGCCAATCACAGGTGGGTGTTATCCACTTTTCTATTGACTGAGATTATGCTCAATTTAGACTGTGATATGGCAAGATTTGGATTTTTATTTATTGACAATAAAAAAGACTACCGCGATCGCAGTTTTCTGGCAACGCTTCGAGGTAGATATAAAGGGTCGTATGAAGATTTGATGATGATTGCCCGTAGTTTGCCAAAATATTTGTCACTGGGATTGCAAGGGTAACAAGATAGTTGAGGGACAGCTTGAGAAATCAAATCAAGCTGATACTTGGCATTGAGGCGGTGATTTTCGGCAATGCTAAGCATTAAGGCATAGGTGCGAGCAGCGTTTACAATGGGGATTCTCTGGATATTACTGAGGTCATACAATTGTTCTTTGGAACTTTGCCAGCCGGCTAGGCGTTGCTCGATGTAAAATCTATCTCGCCAGTCCATGTGTGCTTGGGGAGTTTGCTTCACCCATTCTAACCACTGACGTATACCTGCGATCGCGCTTGAGTTTAATGCTTCCCCATAGGTTCGGGCAATTTGTTGAACACAGATTTCGGTGTCGTCTATAGTATGAGGTAGGGAATTACGCCACAGCGCTTTACCCACTTCCATGCACCAACCACCAACAGAAATTCCCTCTAGAGAATCTCGTACACTTTGCAGAAAAGGCAAGGCGTCGCCCTCTGAGACATGACCTGCGCTATGTTCAGTAACGAGATGCTGACGGTTGGCTTGACTATTGCGTCCATGCAAAAAGATGTGCTTGTATCCAAGTTTGTCTGCTAGGGTAGCTGGGAGAATGCGATCAGCTACTGACATTCTGGCAGCAATGCGGGTAAAGGGTGTGATGTTGACACCGCCACGGTATGCCATTGCTAGTACTAATCGTGAGTCAACACCCGCCGAAAGTCCTAGCCACACTTGGCTCTGTTTTTGATAAAGCCGCCGAAGTGCTGTGATCATACTTTGGCTCAACAATTCCAAAGCCTCTTTATAGTCAAGATCAGGATTGATTGGCGGTAGCAAAGGTCGGGGTTGAATGCTACCGTCTTTAAGTTCAATAACTTGACTCGGTAAAAGCCGACTTATTTCTCCAAAGCGCGAAAGTGGTGGTGTAAACCATGACAGCCCCCTTTGGTAATATAACTGTCGAGAATCAGCCTTGGGTGAAAGTATATCAGCAAGTAAAGCTGGACTACTTGATACCCACACTTGACCGTCGCGTGTTGTTCCATAAAAGCAACCGAGAAGTCCAGAGGCATCGATGTGTATCTGCCCATTACCGATCAACACCCAACGACCTGCCCAACTGGCGTAGAGGTTAGGTACATCGGCGCTGGCTGTCTGAGCAATCTTTGCTAGTGGTTCCGAACGGGACTCTAGCGTTTCCACAGCCACTCCCAAAATTACCCAAGTAGTTCCGTCAGCGTCAGTTGTCCAGCTAGCACGGAGTTCGGGACAATAGGAAATCCATGTGGAAGCGTCAAACTGGCGATAGTGCCAATCTTCGTACACACGATAAATTTCTGGTCCAATCACAAACTGGCGACGGTGAGGCCGCATCATTAATGGGGAATTAGTAGTAAGCACAGATTCTTTTTGCATGGAGGTTGTGTCCTTGGTTTGGCAGGCACACCCTGATTAATTCTGGGATGAGGCTGTCATCGTAGATGTTGGCGGCTGTTGTGGAGGGATTTGATTTGGCAGTCCTTGCAAGTATTTTTTTGCATAGCGAGAGGTAAGATAATGGTTTAACGCCTTATCCATTTGTCGGAGAACTTTCCCTACTACGCGAGAGCCAAATTTGCCAAGGGGAAATTTACGGACGAGGGGATTGACAATTGTCATATCTCGCCGCCATCCTAAGCGTTTGTACTTGTTTTGGAAGTACTCATCTTCGCTTAGATTCCACTTATCACGTAAACGTTTCAAGCTTGCTAGTTCCCAAGCATCACTCCACCGCAGCATATAAAAGTGTAGGTCTGTCCATTTTAAGGGCGGGCCTGGTACATAAGTTACTAAAGATTCAGGTTCCAAGTAGACTGTACCACCAGCCTCGTTAACCATAATACACAAATCTACGTGTTCTTTCGTATTTAATAATCCTTCATCTAAAAGACCAATCTTATCAAATATTTCTGTGCGTACTATCATGCAGTGAAACTCTGCTAACCCGGTTTGTTGCCGTTGCAGTTGGGGATGTACATTTGCTACTTGCTGTCCTTGTTTATAGATTTTTTCAATTATTCGCCGTCTGGTAGTCTCGCCTTTGGTTTCTACTTTCACACCAGATTCTCCACCTGCACAATGCACTTCTGTATGTAGTGGCAGGTATTGACAGATGAGGGGACTAACTATAGTGGCTCCAGTTGCTTCAGCACAATCTACCAATGGTTGCAACCAACCAGGCGTAACTACAACATCGTTATCCATAAAGACAACATATTTACTGTTGACTTGACGTAAACCGATGTTTCTAGCGTGATTGGGAGAAAGGTAGTGGTCAGTGCGAATTAGTTGAAATTGCTTCTCAACTGCTTGAGTTGCGAGGTAATTTTTGATGTGAGTAGGTGAACCACCATCGACGTAGATTAACTTGAAGGGATAACTTGTATTTTCGTAAATACTTTCCAAGGATTCACGAGTGTAGCTAAAACGCTCACGAGGAACAACGACAATAGTCACTTCTGGTTCGAGAAATTCAGATTTATTCATGGTTTAATCCCTTTTGAAATATGCAGAAAAAAAGTTAAGTGAACTGTTATGAAGAATTTTGACTAGCCTCTATCTCCTTTTTTAAGTGTATTTAGGACTAGCAATAGAATCTATACTTTGCTCTGAGCATGGTTGTAAATTATCTATGATTACTTGCTGATAAATTTTTACTAGTTCATCATTGAGGCGCTCTGTATCATAATGTTTTTCTACATAAGCACGGCCAGCTTTACCCATTTGTTCCCATAATTCTGGATGCTCAATTAAATAAGTTAGTTGCAGAGCGATCGCATCTGCATCTCGCTCTGGAACTAATAAACCAGAAATACCATCTTGAACAAGCTCCGGAATACCACCGTGCCGAGTAGCAATGACTGGTAAACCCATAGCCATTGCTTCTTTGAGGGTATTCACAGGAGCATCTTGATTACCATCTTTAGCTGTGACACTGGCAGCAATAAAAATGTGAGTATTATCGATAATTTGAATAATCTCTTCTTGATTTTTCCAACCTAAGAGTTTGATTTTATCTGCCACACCCAGTTCTGTAATTACTTGCTGTAAATGTGCTTTTAAGTGTCCATCACCGATGATATTACATTCTAGATTGGGATAGGTTTTTAAAACTTTGGCAACGGCACGAATGGCATACTCTATTCCTTTCTTTTCAATTAAACGACCAATTGTAGCAATATAGATTTTGCCATCTACTAGAGGCTTGCGTACCCGAAAATTAAACCGACTACAATCTATGCCAGAACCGTGAACAGTTATCTTCTTTTGATCACAACCTAATTGAATTGCTCTCTGACGAAAAAACTCACAATTTGCTAGAAAAAAATCTCCTTTAATAAACAACTGATTGTAAACTCTCTCTCCATACTCTTTGACATACCAGCTGATATCATATCCCCGAAAAGAAGTCACTAACTTACCTTTGATTGCACCAATGTCACGATAAATTATTCCCTCGTTGCCCAGGATGCCAAATTGACAGTGAATTATATCGTATGGTTCTGCACCTAACAAAGGAATAATTGAGTATAAAATTCTCAGAGCTGGTGCATCTTTGTCGGACTGTAAAAATTTGAGCGATCGCAATATTACTAGTGGGGCTTTATAAAAATTGGTAATAACTAACCATAGTGCTTTGAGCAGCCGCAAAAGTTTATTATGAGGCATCTGAGGAGCATAAAAAGTGCGTTTTAGCAAGTCATATTTTTCTACATCTGGATGAAATTTCACAGTATCGTCAGGTCTATAACCGTAAATATGAACTTCATGCCCTCGGCAAATTAAGCCTGTAATCTGGTTCAAAATAAATGTTTCTGATATGACTGGAAATTTATTAACTATGAAAGCTATTTTCATTTGTTGATGTCACCACTCACTAGCTATTTATCATCAACTAAACAATGTAATTGCGCTATAATTACATGTACTTTTAAAACTAATTCTTTTTTGCTATTTAGAAATACTATTAGAGACATCTTCATTATTTTTTTACAAAAAAGCAGAATAATTAATTTTTTTTGAAATGATAAAAATCATGCTGATAAAATACCGAGATGTGATAACTGCAATGCTCAAAATCGATATTTTTTAACCGCGAAGATACGAAGTTCACGAAGGTAATAGTCACCATCCTATGCTTGTGGAGTCGCTACGATAAAGATTAGTGACTTTGCTGGAATTAAGTTCTATGTCTTTAACTGAGGAAATTCTTTCGCAATTAGCAGGGGATATTTTAGGGGGATTGCGTCGTAGCGATCGCACCTTATCATCCATTAGAGAAGGTAAACTACCAGTACCAACAGTAGTCAGAGAAAATCAACAACTGTTGGGTGCTGTCGATTGGGATGTTTTAATTTGCGGTGGCACTTTGGGGATTTTAATCGGCTGTGCCTTAGCAGTGCAAGGATTACGGGTAGCATTGATAGAACGGGGTAGATTACGCGGCAGAGATCAAGAATGGAATATTTCTCGTAAAGAATTGCAAGTCTTCTTAGAATTATCTTTATTAACAGATGCAGAATTAGAAAAAGCGATCGCTACAGAATACAACCCAGCCAGAGTCGGCTTTGATAACGGTGTCGAAATGTGGGTAGAGAATGTATTAAATATTGGTATAGATCCAGTGTATTTACTGGAAACTTTAAAACAAAAATTTCTGGCAGCTGGTGGTAAATTATTTGAAAACACACCTTTTGGAGAAGCGGTAGTTCACCCAGATGGAGTGATAGTCAACAATCAATACAAAGCTAGGTTGTTAATTGATGCGATGGGACACTTTTCTCCCATTACCCAACAAGCGCGACAAGGACAAAAACCAGATGCGGTGTGTTTGGTAGTTGGTAGTTGTGCCCAAGGATTTCCAGAAAATCACACTGGTGATTTAATTTTATCTTTTACACCGATTCAAAAGCAGTGCCAATACTTTTGGGAAGCTTTTCCTGCTAGGGATGGCAGAACTACTTACATGTTTACCTATATGGATGCAAACCCACAACATATAGGATTAGAAGCTTTGTTTGAAGAATATCTGCGCTTAATGCCAAAATATCAAAGTGTGGAATTGTCACAATTAACATTCCAACGGGCGCTATTTGGCTTCTTTCCCTCCTATCGTCAAAATCCACTGCACACACCTTGGAGTCGTATTCTCTTCATAGGAGATAGTAGTGGGAATCAATCTCCTTTAAGTTTTGGTGGTTTTGGCGCAATGGTGCGTCACTTGCACAGACTAACTCAAGGTATTTATGAAGCGCTGCAAACCGATCAACTATCTGCTAATGCCCTAACACTACTGCAACCATACCAACCTAGCTTGAGTGTAACTTGGCTATTTCAAAAAGCTATGAGTGTTGGTGTCGATCAAAAAATTGCCCCAGAACAAATTAACGAGTTGCTATCAGCAGTATTTCGACAAATGCAACAGTCGGGTGACATGGTTTTAAAACCATTTTTACAAGATGTGGTACAGTTTCCTGCCCTAACACAAACCCTATTAAAAACAAGTGTTGCCCATCCAGGTATTGTTGCTAAAGTCATTCCCCAAGTAGGTTTACTTTCCTTATTAGATTGGATGGTACATTACGGAAATTTAGGCAAATATTCGGTGTTATTTTGGCTAAGCCAAAGATTAGAACCCTGGGAAAAATATTTACCCAGCACTTCTAAATACTATTGGCATCGCTGGGTTGATGCTTGGAAGTATGGTTCTGGTGGTGATTATTTGGATGAGTAACCTTTACTAACAAATACAAATCCCCGTGTTTTACCTGAAACTGTATCAACAGTATTCATTGCCTTCCACAAATCTGTTGTCTTTACCCAAACAGGCGGATATTTGTAACGGGATACATCCATAATTAAAAATCTATCTGTTTGTTCATTGTAAGCAGCTAAGGGGGAAATATGTCCACCTTTTTCTTGTCCAATTTCTTTACGTAAATAGTTCACTAAAATAAAATTTCCAGGTTGTTTTAAATTTTCTGCTGCTTGTTTACGAAACTGTTCTAAACTAGTATCAGCAGCGTGATAGACTTGTGCTTTCACGCCGTAACTTGCTAGTAGTTGCCCCATTTGATCTAACGTCATTCCCATACGAGCAACAACTTCAGGACTAATAACTTTTCGTGTTGCTTCGTTGTTAAAAAAGTTTGTCTGAGTAAATACATGATATGGTTTATATTCGGGTGCTTCCGGCGCAGAAACTCCCAAACTATTCAACACCATAACAATACTGGCAACTCCACAGTAAGCTTGATTATTTTGAGTAACAAATTGTGTGCTGAGAGGAAAGAAATCTTGGCGAGAACGACTATTAATTAATAATTTTTCACCTTCAGGTGTAGTAAAGCCAATTAAATTTGGTGTCAAAGTAAGAGTTTGGGCAATAGCACTGCCACTAGTAGCGTATATTCCGAAAATTAAAGCGTTTATGGTTGTTGGAAGAATATGGAGTTTAGAAAACATAAATTAAGCTTGCTGTAAATAGTATGATTTTGAGTCTCATGTAAGCTAGTGGTGTGGAAGAAAATAATTTTAAATATCGTAGACGCGCCTAAGCGCGGCTTCCCGTAGGGTACATAGATGCACACGGATAAACACAGATAGTTTATCCGTGTGCATCTGTGTTCATCTGTGTTCGTTTCTTCAAAGATACTTTGTCATCGCTGTGAAGTCACATTAGACGTATTTCAGTTAAAAATCATCATAATCCTTTCGATTTTCGAAACTCACTCACAACTTCTTGAATATCACGCAATTCTCCTTCGACTAAATAATTCATTTGCTGCATTTCGTCAGCTGAAATCTTACCAGCAAGTTGGGATATAGCAGTTCTTAACTTAGGATACTTTTGTAAAGTTTGTTGACGTGCGATCGCTACTGCTTGGTAAGGCGGAAAATACTGTTTATCATCCTTTAGCACAACCAACCCTAAACGAGATATTTGACCATCAGTAGAATTACCATTAATCATATCAACTTGTTTTTGCAATAGCGCCCGATATATTAATCCTAAATCCATAATCCGGGGAGATTGAGCAAAACGTAAATCATAGGTTTTGGCTAAACCTGGAAAACCATCTTCTCTTTCCATAAATTCATAACCAAAACCACCCCGCCATTTAGGTGTATACTCAGCAGCTTCCGAGAGAGTTTTTAGATTATAGCGCTTTGCATCTTCGCCACGTATCACCATTGCAAAAGTATTTTCAAAACCCAAAGGTGGCATCACTGCCAATTTAAATTTCTGGGCGTAGGCTTGTTTTAACTTTTCATAAACAAGTTTTGGATCTTTAATATCTTTTTGTTTTAATATCGTCACAAATGCTGTACCTGTATACTCTACATAAGCATCAACTTTGCCAGCAACCAAAGCATTATGAGTCACCAAAGCACTAGTAAAACGACGTTGCTCAACTTTTAAATTAGTTGTAGCTGCTATTTGTTGTGCTAAAAGTTCGCTTAAAATATCTTGTTCAGTAAAACCTTTAGAAGCAACAACAATATCCCCTCCGCCACTACTTATTTTCCCTGTTTGGCAACTAGCTAGCGTAACTATTAAAGCAAAACTTAAAAAGCATAACGTTAAAAATCTTTTCATACATCTGTGTTCATCTGTGTGTATCGGTGGTCGATATTTTAAAATCTAATTTTTTTTCAAAGCATCATGAAGTAATTACACCAGAACACATGGAAATAATTTTATTTACTTTTACCTGGAAAAAAGCTGTAGGGGTGTAAGAATGTAGAGTATTCCTGTCAATGTCTAGCTTCTTGAAGAAAATTTTCTTGGTGTCTTAGTGTCTTTGTGTTTCAAAATTAATTCTTTTCACCACCAAGATACTAAAACACTAAGAAGAAAACTTTTTGTAGTAAGCGCTACTCTGCGAGAAGCCGCTGAGTCGCAAAGCGAAACGCTGCGCCAACGCGTCTACAGCGCCTACTACGAATTTATAAAGCAGTTACACTCGCCATTACCCGATCAACAATCTGTAACGCCGTCTCTACTTCTTTTTCACTGACAATTAAGGGTGGCACAAATCGGATGACTTTAGGTCCGGCTGGTACAAGTAACAAACCTTCGTTAATAGCTGCTTTGACGACATCGCCTGCGGTCAATTCAATGTCTGCTTTTAATTCCATACCACTGATTAAACCCCAACCGCGTACATCAACGATGTGATTTGGATATTTGCTAGCCAGCACTTTTAAACCAGTTCGCAGTTGTTCACCCCGTTGTTGGACATTCTGTAAAATATTCTCTGTTTCTAATGTTTGGCAGACAGTCAAAGCCACACCACAGGCTAAAGAATTGCCACCAAAGGTGCTAGCATGTTCTCCTGGTTGGAAGACATCGCAGAATTTTTTGCTTATCATTGCCCCAATAGGAACACCGCCACCCAAACCTTTGGCACTGGTAAAGATATCTGGTTCTACGCCAAGATATTCATAACCCCATAACTTACCACTACGTCCCATCCCGACTTGTACTTCATCAAAAATCAGTAAGACGCCCGTTACATCGCAAATTTGCCGCAATTTCTGGAAGTAGTCCACATCTCCCGGACGAACTCCGCCTTCTCCTTGTAATGGTTCAATCAGAATCGCAGCAACACGGTAATCACCTTCATCCAATTCGCTAATTGCTGCTTCTACTGCTGCAATATCGTTGTAAGGTACATAGTGGAATCCCGGTACTAGGGGATCAAAATTCTTTTGATACTTCGGCTGTCCTGTGGCAGTAATAGTTGCTAGTGTTCGTCCGTGGAAGCTGGAGTGAGTGGTGAGAATAATGGGACGTTCTATTTGCAACACGCTATGTGCGTATTTCCGCGCCAGTTTAATTGCAGCTTCGTTAGCTTCTGCCCCTGAATTGCAGAAAAACACGCGATCGCCACAGGAATGCTCAACTATCCATTTTGCCAATTCTCCCTGTTCGGGGATGTAGTATAAGTTAGAAACGTGATGCAATTTTTGCATCTGCCGTGTTACCGCTTCTACCATCGCTGGATGAGCATGTCCCAAGGTACAAGTAGCGATTCCTGCAACAAAATCAAGATATTCCCGTCCTTGGGTATCCCAAACGCGGCAGCCTGCACCCCGTGCCAAAGCGAGGGGAAACCGCCCATAGGTAGACATAACAACTGCATCAAAACTATCAGCATCAAAGGTGCTAGATAATGCAGAACCTGACTCTGAAGTAATGGGGTGTTGTTGAACAAGAGTTTCTAGGCTCACCTGCTTAGCTCCCTAAATTCTTTATTGTAGGGTGATTCACTTGTCTGGTAGAAATCTGTCAAAATTTCTTATCCTTACCTAATACTTCATCTTAAGCTGTCACTCAGTTATCCTCAAAACGAGTGGCGATGGTGAATAATTATGTACTCAACTCTGGAACAGAAATATCAACGCATCCAAAAAGATTTAATGGCAGGGGCAATTGCTCTTGGTGGTGTCTTTCTGATTGGTACTATATGGTACGCCCTAGTAGAGGGTTGGTCATGGCAAGATGCAGCATATATGACAATCATCACCCTAGCTACTGTCGGCTACAGTGAAACAAGACCACTAGGCGATCGAGGACGACTATTTACCATCGCCCTCATTTTAATGGGGGTAGTCACTATCGGTTACATCGTCAACCGATTTACAGAAGCAGTCATTCAAGGCTACTTTCAAGAAGGAATTCGACTTCGACAAGTGCGACGGGCAATGGAATCTTTATCAGGGCATTACATCATTTGTGGATTTAGTCGGACTGGTCGACAAATTGCCACAGAATTTCAAGCAGAAGGCGTCTCTTTTGTGGTTATTGACTCTGATGTTGAATCTGTACGGAAAGCACAGGATCAGGGTTATACTATATACCAAGGTGATGCCACATTAGATGAAACCCTCCTTAGAGTAGGCATTGAAAGAGCAACTTGTATAGTTGCAGCCCTTCCTTCTGACGCAGAAAATTTATACATAGTTCTTTCCGCAAAATATCTGAACCCAGGCATTCGAGCGATCGCCCGCGCTAGTACAGAAGAAGCTTTGCAAAAGTTGCAACGCGCTGGTGCAGATGCTGTTATTTCTCCTTATATCACCGGTGGAAAGCGCATGGCGGCGGCGGCTCTCAGACCCCAAGTTATGGACTTTGTGGATGGAATTATCTCAGGTACAGACCGACAGTTATACATGGAAGAATTTTTGCTTGACCCAAAAGTTTGTCCGGTGGTAGGGATGACTTTAGGACAAGCCAGGTTACGAGGGCAAACAGGTGCATTGATACTTGCTGTGCGACGCAACGATGGCACTCTCATCGGCGGTCCTACTCCTGATACAGTATTTATGCCCGCAGATGTGTTAATTGCGATGGGTACACCAGAACAGCTGCGCGCCCTCAATCAACTTCTAGGGCCAATTGGTTCTAAGCAGTTACGGAGACCAAAAAAGATTTAGGTTGCTAGAGGGTAATACCAATTTTGGATTTTAGATTTTGGATTAAAACTATTGATTAATAGGCTTTCTAGATTTTGATGAAACTAGACTCAGGGCAATTTAGTATAGTTGTGAAGGTTAGTTATTGATAAAGTTTCATCTTGAGATGTTGATATTCAATAGCAGATAAGTCAGTTAACTCAATTAAGGAAAAATCATTAAATCTTTACATTATGAAAATATTTTACCATACTACCTTAGTAGTTACTAACTAATCGCATTGATTTTATTCTGATGCCAAATAAACTAAATTTATTTAGAAATAATTATTTATTGGTTTATTCTCAAAGCTCCGAATTTCATAATCATTAACTTTTTATTTATCTTTGAACGATAAAAAGTAAATTGCTTAAGTGGCTTATCTGTTCTTGCATCCAGTTTCAGTATCAATCAAAAATTACAATATCCATCAAATAGATGATTATCAAAAATCAGCAATGCTAGTAGGCTGTTTGATAACAGTCACGCAAGCTTGTAAGTTTAGTTTTTTAACATTCGTCTACTAGATATTTATTCCTAACCTACTATATTAATATCTTATGACAACTATAAATATATTCAACGAATAATTAGTGAAAAGCTCAAAATAAAAGGATTTCTAACTTTTGTAGAGATGCAATAAGTTGCGTTTCTACAAACTTTTGACTTTAGGATATAGAAAGTATGTCTCAAACTTGGCTAGAGCAACTACAGCAAATAACCATTGTGGTTGCAGATGCGGGGGATATCAGAGCAATTGAAAATTTGAAACCACAAGATGCCATAACAAGTCCGGCTTTGATAACTGCTGCTGCTCAAATGCCTGAATACGAAGATATATTTCATCAAACTTTATTGCAAGCAAAGCAAGATGCAGGTGCAGGAGGAACAATAGATCAGATTGTGTCTTTGGCACTAGATCGTTTGCTTGTGTGGTTTGGACAGAAAATTCTCCAAACAATCACAGGTCGAGTATCAATAGAAATTGATGCACGGTTATGCTACGATACCGAAGCAATCATTGCCAAAGCACGTTCTCTTATTTCTCTGTACGAAGCAAATAATATTTCCAGAGAACGAATTTTAATGAAAATTGCCTCTACTTGGGAGGGTATCCGTGCAGCTGAAGTTTTAGAAAAACAAGGAATTCATTGTCATTTAAACTTACTATTTGGTATTCATCAAGCGATCGCCTGTGCGGAAGCTGGTGTGACTCTAGTTTCTACTTTGGTAGGGCGAATTGGAGATTGGTTCAAAAAAGAATCAGGACGTGAGTTTTATCCAGCCGCAAGAGATCCGGGAGTCTTATTAGTCAGTCAATTCTATAACTACTATAAAAAATTTGGCTATCCAACCCAAATTATGGTGGCTTGCTTTCGTAACATTGACCAAATTGGAGAGTTAGCAGGTTGTGACTTACTAGCAATTTCACCTGTGCTGCTGAAAAAATTGCAATCTACAACAGGTGAATTGCCGCGTCAACTTGTTCCGGCTCATGCTGCCGAAGCTCATTTCAGAAAAATACATGTTGATAAATACACTTTTTACAATATGCATGAAGCCGATCGCATGGCATACCAAAAACTAGAAGAAGGAATTGTTGGTATGTCAAAAACACTGGTTGCTCTAGAAAAACTTTTAGCACAATGGTTGGAATGTTTAGAAAACAAGTATATAAATAGCTGTAGCTGTCTAAGTTTAGGAAACATCTTTCGAGTCTACGACTTCGACGGTGATGGCTTCATCAGTCGTGAAGAGTGGACAGGAATCGATGCAGTATTTGATGCTCTAGATGTAAACCATGATGGGATCATCACTCCTGAAGAAATGGCAAGTGGATTAGGAGTAGCCTTTCACTTGTCATTCAATTCACTTCAGGTCTCCGACAAAAGTGTGAGATAAAAAATTTATAGAGGAGATTCTGTGGCTTTAAAACTATATTTGCTGCGGCACGGCGAAACAATTTACAGCCAGACCGGGGGATACTGTGGAGAGTTAGACCCAGAGTTAACACCAGAAGGAACACTCATGGCTAAAGCATTCGCCGAAGCATACAGTTGTATACCTTGGACAGCAGTTTATGCCAGTCCCAAAAAGCGTACCGTTGCTACAGCCAAACCATTGTGTGATGCCATAGGGATGAAAATGGAACTGCGGGATGGGCTAAAAGAAATTAATTATGGCAAATGGGAAGGTCAAAATGTCGATTTTGTCAAGCAGTACTACCTAGATGATTACCTGCGTTGGTTAGCCGAACCAGCTTGGAACCCACCTACAGGAGGAGAAACAGCAGTACAGATTGCTAGTCGTGCTTCCCTTGTGATTGCAGAAATTCAGGAAAAATATCCAGAAGGTAATGTTTTAGTAGTTTCTCATAAAGCAACTATCCGAATTGTACTTTGCAACTTATTAGGTATTGATTTAGGACGCTATCGCGATCGCATCGATATGCCAGCTACCTCGGTCAGCATCGTTAAATTTGATATTCATGGCCCGATGCTGCAAGTATTAGGCGATCGTAATTACATGCCAGAAGAATTGCGCTTACGACCAGGAACTTAGGAGATGGGGAGGTGGGGCAGTGGGGAGGTGGGGGGAGTGGGAGGAGTGTGTAGACGCGCTCATAGGCTTCCCGTAAGGGTGGAGTGTGAGAAGTAAGTAGTTTAAAGAACAAGTAACTACTAACCACTAATCACTATTGTACAGACGCGATGTTCCTCGCGTCTCTACTAACCACTAACTACTAACCCTACTCTTTTGAGAAGACGCTTGCGCGTCTACGGGTTCGTAGTCGCTCATGGGGGACTCACCGGCCCCCACTCCCCCAAGGGAGGAGCCAGTGCGGTGGTGAGGCAACGACGGGAACGCAGGGGTTTTCCCCATGAGCGATTGCCGTAGACGCGCTTTACTCGGCTTCTGTAAAGTAAGGGTCCCCCGGCATAAAGGAGCCAGTGCGGTGGACGGGTTTCCCGGCATAAAGCACCTGGCGTCACCTGGCGTTGGGGATTGGGGGAGGGACCCCCTGCGTAAGAGTCGCTGACTCACCACTAACTAATAACTACTAATGTACAGACGCGAGGAACATCGCTTCTCTACCCACTAACAAATGACTAATTATGAAAATTTTAGTACTCAATTCTGGGTCAAGTAGCCAGAAAAGTTGTTTATATGAAATAGTTGGGGATCAGTTACCAGGGCATCCACCAAAACCTGTTTGGCAAGCTATTGTAGACTGGACTCATCATCAAGGATTTGCTGAACTCGAAGTTAAAACTGCTGAGAACGCAGTTTTCAAAGAAAAAATTCAGGCTGATTCCTATGCATCCGCAACTGAACGTGTGTTGGCAACTCTGCTTGAGGGTGAAACACAGGTAATCAAAGAAGCTAAGGAAATTGATGCTGTTGGTCATCGGGTAGTACATGGTGGTCAAGAATATAATCAGGCAACTTTAGTGACAGAAGAAGTCAAAGCAGCCATCAGACGTTTAGCAAGTTTTGCCCCACTTCACAATCCAACCAATTTGGAGGGAATAGAAGCAACTGAGAAGGTATTTCCTGAGGCTGCTCAAGTGGCAGTATTTGATACAAGCTTTCACAGCTACATTCCTTTAAGCGCGGCTGTTTACCCCGGTCCCTATGCATGGTATGAAAAAGAAGGTATCCGTCGTTACGGTTTTCACGGTATTAGTCACCAGTACTGTTCCCAACGGGCAGCACAATTATTAGGCAAAGACTTAAATTCTTTACGCCTGATTACATGTCATTTAGGCAATGGTTGCTCTTTGACAGCAATTAAAGATGGCAAGAGTATCGATACAACAATGGGATTTACTCCCTTAGATGGGTTGATGATGGGGACTCGCTGTGGTTCTCTCGATCCTGGTATTTTAATTTACCTTCTACGCCACCAAGGGATAGATGCTGACAAATTAGATGATATTCTCAATCACGACTCTGGGTTGAAAGGTATTTCAGGTATATCTGGTGATATGCGTGCTATCCAAACTGCTATTAGTGAAGGTAATACCCGCGCCCAGTTAGCTTTTGACATGTACATTCATAGATTGCGATCGCACATTGGTTCGATGTTGGCTGTACTGGGAGGATTAGACGCAATTGTGTTTACTGGTGGAATCGGGGAAAATCATTCCTTAACGCGATCAGCTGCCTGTGAAGCCTTTGCCTTTTTAGGGCTAAAACTTGATGAAACTAAAAATCAAGCTGCACCCAAAGATCAAGATATTGCAGCAGTAGATTCTAATATTCGCGTTTTAGTCATCCAAACTCAAGAAGATTGGGCGATCGCTCAGGAATGCTGGCATTTATTGCATTTGTCAAAAGTTAATGGTTAGTAATTAGTGGTTAGGTGTTAGTTATTAACTACACAACGAGGAAATGAAAATTTAGCTCCTCCTACACCCTTATACCTTTACCAAACAAAGCAAAAGTTAAGAGGCAAAAGAAAAATACTTTCTTTTTACTTTTTACTTGGTTATTTTGATTTATTAATCTCCCACACCCATTTTCAAGACAGATATGAATTATGAAAGCATACAAGGTGCGATCGCTCATTTCGCAAATCGATAATAGGTAGTCTGAATTTTTGCCACAATAGAGCTAAATAGAAAAAAACGCAGATTTACTGCGCTCTGGTAAAAAATGATTCAATTCACTCAGTCGTTGGAAAGTTTTGCTCAAAAACGTATACTTACTGTCATTGATAGTGATCACAAAACTCACATAATATTCGCATGTTTCTATAATTTTTCCAGAGCAGATAAGCCAGTTAACTTAGACAGTTAAGCCAGATATAGGACTACTATTTGATTTTTGAAAAGATACGTAGGGTGCGTTAGCCCTTGGCGTAACGCACCATTCTATGTTTTTGGTGCGTTACGCTAGGCGATAACACACCTTACGTGTACTTAGATTTTTTCAATAATCAAACCGGATTCCTATAGTTCTTATACTATATTTTCTATAGCAATCCTATTTAATTTGTAAACAATTACATCGCCCAGCTCCCCAACTTTTCTCAAAAGTTGGGGAGCTTGTTTTAGGATTGCTATAAAGTTATACCAATTTGGAAAAAGAATGCAACACACCAATAGTATCAGACCCCTCCCCAACCTTAAGCGATATCGCTTAGGGTGTCGTTAGGTGGGTGGGGTTATCTACCCTTAAACATTTTTTGAATTGGTACTAAAACTTTTCTCTTCCCCTCTGGCTTGCCCGAAGGACAAATAAATACTATCTAACGCATTTTCTTTTCATACAATTTGAAAAATGTCTACGATAGATAAATAACAAAACGCAAGTAGAGTAAAAAGATTACAGTCTCAATATAAAAACAAATCCTAAATACGGTCACTGCTGTGGCAGAGAACAATACATACGAAATGTTTCGCGTCTTAAAACAATACATGAGGTTTCGGAGCTATATCCATAAGTATCATTATTAGTAGCTTTATTCTTGATTAATGCTGTGGTTGAAATAGCAGCACATGCTAACAAAAAAGTCCCAATCAATACTGTTTTTGGAGTAAGGTTTGGATTTATTTTTCTCTTGTAATTCGATACTTTCGATTGACAACAAACTTGTTGTGGAGACCAAAAATGGTTGTCAAAGTCGTAGTAACTCATCTATTTAATTAGCTCCTTAGCTATCTACAAGTAAGAATTCAGTAGTCATCTTGCCAAGAGTTATGAATTATTTTAGATGTTGGCGTTCAGTCAATGATATACCATCTCACTAAAAAGTATTTATCTAAATATTAAGTAATTATTAGTTTTTGTCATAAAATTTTTCTATGAATAATCAATATATAAGTTATAAAAATTTATAATTTTTTCTTATTTAAATAGAGAAAGAAATTTTCTTGCTTATATAGAAAAATGTACAGATAAACTTAGCTAATTGATTCAATCTGAAGATTTTATTCGATAAACAGTCGAAATAATCACAATTCCACTATTTCTGCAATTCACTAGCTTAAACATTCTTGTGATTATTAGCTCTCATTACTTTCCCCACCGTGACATTTAACTGTGCCCCAATTAGTAGAACCAAAGAACTGAGATTAAGCCACAACAGCAACACAATTCCTGCACTCAAAGCTCCATAGGTCAAATTATAGTTTCCGAAATTGCTGACATAGACTCGAAATAATTTAGAAACACCTGCCCACAGCAAAGCTCCAATAATTGCTCCAGGCATAATAGGAGTACCGTTGAACCATTTACTTGGACCATGACGATAAATAATACTAAACGCATAAGCGATAATCATCAAGGTTAAAAGCCAACGGAACCAAGACCAAGCAGATAAAAATATTGCTCCAAATATTTGTGTACTATCTAACACAAATTGCACAATTAGGTCACTGATAAATACTAACAAAGAAGCAGTTAAAACTAAACCAATGGTAGCAATTGTTAGGAGCAAAGAAATTAACTTCGCTTTCCAAAAAGGTTGTTTGAGATTTGGTGGAATCTGATAAATTTCATCCATCGCATTCATTGCCGCACTAATTGCTCCAGAAGCAAGCCAGAGGGCAACGAGAAAGCTAATATAAACTACTTCTCTACTTTGAGGTAGTTTTATCTGTCTAGTAAATTCTTTCAGTAGGAGTGGAACTTGTTCTGGAGCAAAATTAAGTACTTGGTGAGCTAAAGTATCAACTTGATATTGAGAAATATTCAACATTCCAATCGTTGTGAGAACAGCCGCTAAGGTTGGAAATAAAGCTAGCAAGTTGTTATAAGCCATTTCCGCAGCTAAACCAGGTAATCTGTGTTCGCCACTTTCTTTGACAACTTGTTGAAGAACCTGAAAGTTGAGATGGCGAAAGAAACGGATAAAGCGAGTGGAGAACATAGGATGGGGTGATGGGGTGATGGGGTGATGGGGTGATGGGGTGATGGGGAGAAAACATAAAATATATTTCTTCAGACTTCAGACTTCATCCTTCATCCTTCAGACTTCACCCTTCATCCTTTACAAATGTATGATGGCAATGAGTGAATCAAGGAAAATCAGTCATGACTAATGTTGTAGAACGTAGCTTTCCGATTGATTTAGGAGCCTACAAGCCCCTGGCATTAGACCCAAGCAATCCTACCCTCACCGATGAGCAGCGCCAAACCCTCAAAGCTAATATTCAGCTATGCCGTGATGCAATTGTTTTCTTCACAGCAACGGGAGCAGCTAGGGGTGTTGGTGGGCATACTGGTGGCCCTTACGACACAGTGCCAGAGGTGGTCATTCTGGATGCACTATTTAGAGGCGCACCAGATAAATTTGTACCGATTTTCTTTGATGAAGCAGGACACCGAGTTGCTACCCAGTATCTCATGGCTGCCCTGCATGGTGATCTACCTTTTGAGCAACTTGCTCACTATCGTGAAGCCCATTCTCAATTACCTGGACACCCGGAGTTGGGATTGACGCCAGGCGTCAAATTTAGTTCTGGGCGTTTGGGACATGTGTGGCCCTATATTAATGGGGTGGCAATGGCTAATCCAGACAAAGTGGTGATTTGCCTTGGTTCTGATGGTTCACAGCAAGAAGGCAATGATGCGGAAGCAGCACGCTTGGCAGTTGCGAAGAATCTTAATGTCAAGATCATAATTGATGACAACGATGTCACCATTGCTGGACATCCCTCTGAGTATCTACCAGGTTTTAGTGTTGCTAAAACCCTCACAGGTCACGGAGTTAATGTTAGTGTAGGAGATCCGGAAGATATAGATGATTTATACCGTCGTATTTGCGAAGCAGTAACCACCGATGGCCCAATTGCTGTAGTGAACAAGCGCAAAATGGCTGTAGGGATCGATGGTATTGAAGGATCAACCCACGGTCATGATGTGATTCCAGTGGATAAAGCGATCGCCTACTTAGAAAAGCACGGACAAACCGCAGCTGTCGAATACCTCAAAAACATCCAAAAACCTAAACTACCCTACACTTTTCTGGGTGTAAGTGAAAAATGGGATTCTAACCGCAATGTCTTCGGTGATGCTGTGGTATCTGTCCTCAGCCGCATGAGTCCTGAGGAACGCAAAGAAAAGATCATGTGTATCGATAGTGACCTCGAAGGTTCCTGCGGTTTGAAGAAAATTCATGATGCCTATCCAGATATTTTTGTCGCTTCTGGCATTATGGAACGGGGTAACTTCTCCGCCGCCGCCGGCTTCGGTATGGAAAAAGGCAAGCAAGGCATCTTTGGTACTTTTAGCGCCTTCTTGGAAATGTGTATTTCCGAAATCACTATGGCGCGGTTGAACTACTCCAACGTCCTGTGTCACTTTTCTCACTGCGGTGTAGACGATATGGCAGACAACACCTGCCATTTTGGTCTCAATAATATGTTTGCTGACAATGGGTTAGACGACGGTTACGAAACGCGGTTGTACTTCCCAGCTGATGCTGGTCAAATGAAAGCCTGCGTGGAAGCAGTATTTTTTGACCCTGGGTTAAGATTTATCTACTCCACCCGCTCAAAAGTTCCCCAGATTTTGGATGAAAATGGTAACAACTTCTATGGCGAAGGTTATACCTTTGTTCCTGGCAAAGATGAAGTTGTGCGGGAAGGAACTGCTGGTTATATTATCAGCTTTGGTGATGGTTTGTATCGCGCCCTCGATGCTGTCGAAAAACTCAAACAGCAAGGAATTGACGTTGGTTTAATCAATAAGCCGACACTCAACGTTATTGATGAACAGATGCTAACTAAAGTTGGTAAAGCACCTTTTGTTTTGGTTGTGGAAGCACTCAACCGTCGCACAGGGTTAGGTAGCCGCTTTGGTTCTTGGTTACTAGAACGCAGACTGACACCAAAATTTGCTCACCTGGGCATTCATAAAGAAGGTTGTGGTGGATTGTGGGAACAGTTCCCCTATCAGGGACTAGATCCTGAAAGCATTATCAAGAAAGTCAAGGAACTAGTTAGCTAGTCTATAGATGAGGAATTAGAGGGATTGAATTCAATCCCTCTTTCAATAATTTAATTAGTTATTAATATCTGCAAAAATACTTTCTTAAAAGCGCCCCAAGGTCGGCGTACCGCCCGTTATGAATGAAAGAAACTGTTTTGAATAAACTGATTAACAGATAAATTTATAAGTGTCCTGGATATCAAACTGGTAAATGCTTACCATTGGAAAACAGTGGCAGGACGCAAAAGGCTCCATCCTCTCAACTCTTACTAAATAAACTTTACGCAAAGTGTTTCTTCAGAGATGAAACAGGGAGTGATGGTGGTTCTCACTCGCTTAGTTATTCAGTGAATTTACCATTTATTTTCTAAAAACTTGTTACATTGATATTAAATAGCTTGACTGGAGTATTTATCCATGCTTGAGGCGGGGCAAGTATTGCGTGACCGCTACCAACTCAAACAAAAGTTGGGACAAAATGCAGGTCGTCAAACCTGGTTAGCTGAAGATCTCGCAACTCAACCAGCAGAATCAGTGATAGTCAAGTTCTTGGGGTTTGGTGATCAGGTACAGTGGGATGATCTGAAACTGTTTGAGCGGGAAGCTGATGTACTCAAACAACTAAGTCATCCCCAGATTCCCAAGTATCGCGATTATTTTTCTATTGATGATCGTATTCTCTGGTTTGCTTTAGTTCAACAATATATTCCTGGTTTATCTCTTAAAGAATTACTTAATCAAAGACAGAAGTTTTCTGAAGAACAAGTCCAAAAAATAGCCTCTGATGTCCTAAAAATTTTGATTTATTTACACTCTTTAATTCCCCATGTTTTACATCGTGATATCAAACCAAGTAATTTAATTTTGGGTGAAGATCAACAAGTATATTTGGTTGATTTTGGTGCGGTACAAGACCGAGCTACAGCCCAAGGAGCTACTTTTACAGTAGTAGGTACTTATGGATATGCACCTATCGAGCAATTTGGTGGTCGAGCAGTTCCTGCTTCTGATCTTTATGCCTTGGGAGGAACATTAATTCATTTAGTCACAGGTATTTCTCCCGCAGATTTACCCCAGCGAAATATGCGGATTCAATTTAGCGATCGCACTAATTTAAGCCCTCATTTTACACGGTGGCTAGAAACTCTTACGCAACCAGATGTAGAACAAAGATTTCAAACAGCGCATCAAGCTTTAGAACTTCTCAACAATCGCCTAACTACTCACTCTTGTGGGATAGTTTCTCAACCTCATGGTAGCCGGATTCATCTCAAAAAAACGGCTAGTTATCTAGCAATTAAAATTCCAGCACGAGGGATACAATCTTCTGATAGTTTTTTATTATTTTTTGTGAGTCTATGGTACGGAATTCTTCTTTTGTTCACAAGAGGCGTTTTCCATCCTTTTCTCTTAATTCATTGGATGGCTGGTTTATTACCACTGAGTATGTTGTTATTTCCTGCTTTTGGAGAAGTATATATTCGTTTTGATCATAGATATTTTTTCATGGAGTGGGAATTATTTGGTCAATGCTATCGTAGAAAGCGAGGAAATACTTCAGCTATTCACGATGTTTGTGTCAGCCGTGAAACAATTTCTGTAAATAATAAACCCTTGATGGCGGTTAGTATTGAAGCTGGAGTTCAAAAATACAAATTTGGTGCATTTAGTCCGGAAATAGCTGATGTAGAACAGCAATGGTTGGTGAAAGAAATCAAAGATTGGTTAGGACTGTAATCAATATGACTTCTTGCAGAAGTTGGGCAAACATGAAAGGGTGTTCACCACGTGAGAAGGTGAGGAGAATATATAACTAGGATCACCCCGTCACCCAAAGGCTAACCAACTACAACAGCAGACTCTTCCAAATTTACTACTACTTTCACACCGAATTCTGACTCAAATACTCCTTTTTTGTAATCCAAACTCCAGAGTTCTAAGGAGCATTCATCGTCAGGGCGAGATGGGAAAATTTGCATTTTTAATTCTCGTGTAGCTGGAATAAACTCACATTGCAATTGTTGAATGGCTCCTATGTGTCGCCTATCTAAAGCAACTGCTAATCTGAGCATTGCACTCAACTGGCTAACTATTTGTCGATGTTCTTTATGTACCAAATTGCGAAAATTTTCATGCTTTTTCTTAGGTGGAGATTTGCGATGATAACGGGCTATATTGGCGATGATTTCCATCTCAGTTTCGGTATAGCCGAGTAATTCACCATTACGAATTAAATAGTATGAATGTTTGTGGTGAGAATCATGGCTGACAAAATGTCCACAATTGTGTAAGATCGCCGCAGCCCACAGAAGTTGTCTTTCTTCGGTTCCCCAATTATGGAGTATACCTTGGGTTTGATCAAATATACTTAGGGCAAAGATAGCGACGCGATCGCTATGTTCTAAGTTGACATGATATTTCTTTGCAGTTTTTAGAACACTGCGCTCACGCACCGAACTTTGGTAGCGCAGGCGATCTTCAATTAATCCGTGGGTGAGCATCCAGTCTACAATCACGCCTTCACGCAGGGCGCGTTCACAGACTGTAATCGACTCTAGCCCTAATAGATTCATGGCTTCCTGTAAGATTATGGCCCCAGCCAGTATCACTTCTGAGCGCTTCTCTGGCATTCCGGGAATTGTCGCCCTTTCAACGTTACTCATTTTCCGCAAGCGATTTACCCATTCCCGTAAGTCTTTCAGGCTGAACTGATATCCATTCAGCGTCGAGGGAACAAAACCCAATTTTTCACGGGCGTTGATCATTCCCAGAGTTTCAATAGTACCGGAAGTTCCTACTAAGCGGGGGTGTTCACCAAACTCTAGATTTGCCAGTACCTCTTCAACGGAACGTTCTAACATCCCTCGTGCATAAGCTTGCAGGTATTGAAACTCAGCGTTGCTAATCGGATCAGTGTTAATTAATTCATTGGTGAGGCGAACTGCACCTATTTTGGTACTGGTAAGAGTTCGTGCTTGGTGAGTGTCTCCCAAAATAATTTCTGTGGAACCGCCACCAATATCAACAATTACGTGGGGCTGGTTATTAAATTCCATCCCCGACAGTACACCCAGATAAATCCGTCGTGCTTCTTCTTGGCCGGAAATTAAATCAATGCTCAAACCCAATTCAGCTTCTACCTTGTGTAGAAACTCCTTACCATTCGGAGCTTCTCGTACGGCGCTAGTTGCTACAGCAATGATTGTTTCGGCGTTGAGAGTTTTAGCAACTTCTTGGAAACGTCGCAAGCAAGTGATCGCTCTTTCTATCACTTCTGCTTTTAAGCATCCTGTGACTAAATCGCGATCGCCCAATCTCACGGTTTCCTTTTCTCTACCAATAATGCTGAATGCTGGTAGTGTTGTTTCAATCCGCACAATCACCATGTGCAGAGAATTGGTTCCTAAATCGATTGCAGCGATGATTCGCTGTTGCTTGTCTGTTTGAGTTAGTGTACTCCCCCAGCTAGCAGAAACCAAATTGACCATTTAGCGTTCTCTCAGTAAATGAAGTAAAAGAAGGTAAAAGCTGACTTGCGGACGTTAACAAAGTAGTTTCTGTTCACCAATTAATTTTCAGATTGACTCTGAGGCTTGAGTTGAGTTTTGAACTCACTCTGTAAGGTCAACAAAATTGACTATTCCTCTTGAGTCAAAGTTGCCACTTTAGCAGTTGCTTCTATAAATATCAAATAAAGTTATTCTATATATGTGAAGATGTGTGAATTAGTTGATGGTTAGTTGTTGGTGGTTAGTGGTTATTTCCCCACTCCACCCTTACCTTAAGCCTATGAGCGCGTCTACACACTCCCCCCACCCCTCACACTTCCTCCGATTCTTTATCCCCCATCCTCTATGCTCAGTACACCAGAACGCAACCAGGAACCTACTTGGCTTGTGATCATCCGATTACTGCGGTGGCATAAACCAGAAGGACGACTTATTTTGATGATTCCTGCCCTGTGGGCTGTATTTTTAGCAGCTGGTGGAAAGCCGCCTTTACCATTGGTTGGCGTAATCATTTTGGGAACGCTTGCCACAAGCGCTGCTGGCTGTGTTGTCAATGATTTGTGGGATAGAGATATAGACCCAGAAGTAGAAAGAACGCGCGATCGCCCCCTCGCTTCCCGTGCGCTTTCTGTAAAAGTTGGTATTGCGATCGCAATAGTGGCTTTTTTCTGTGCAGCGGTTCTTGCTTTTTATCTTAACCCTATTTCCTTTTGGCTGTCTGTGGCAGCAGTTCCAGTGATTTTGCTATATCCAGCCGCCAAACGAGTGTTTCCCGTTCCGCAATTAGTGCTGTCAATTGCCTGGGGTTTTGCAGTGTTAATTAGCTGGAGTGCTGTAACACAGAATCTTTCTCAAGCGACTTGGCTACTTTGGGGAGCGACTGTACTTTGGACACTAGGATTTGATACTGTTTACGCTATGAGCGATCGCTCTGACGACAAGCGTATTGGTATAAATTCCAGTGCTTTATTTTTTGGTGATTATGCACCAATTGCTATTGGAATTTTCTTTGCTGGCACTATATTGTGTCTTGCTTGGTTGGGAATCGTTATTCAGCTTCACCTAGCCTTCTGGCTCAGTCTTGTAGTTGCCACTGTTAGCTGGGTTTGGCAGTCTGTTCGCATAAATCAAAATGATATACCTAATTCTGCATACGGTGAAATGTTTCGGCAAAATGTTTGGATTGGTTTTATCCTGCTGGCTGGAATGATTTTTGGTAGCTTTTAGGAAGGCAGAAGGCAGAACACAGGAGGCAGAAGGATTAAAATTAATACTTCATACTTCATCCTTCTCGTTTCCCTCTTATTTGCCGTGTTCTTACAGTGCTATAGTAAACTTTCTGTAAATTTTGCGTAAATGCACTTAGAATCTATTCCGAAATTCTACGAATTTCGATAAAAGTTGGGTATACAACCATAGTTAACACCCAACGCAATGAAACGAAGTTTGCCAACAAGACGCTATGCGTCTGCACAACTTGTACAAATTGCCATTATTGCTTTCATTTCCCTTGGCAGTGTTGGTATTGTTGGGGTAGGTTTCGTTTTCAGACAAGCTTTTAACAGTAACAATCAAGTTAAAACCATACAAAATGCCTCACGTTACCAAGAAATTCGCCATAAACTTTGGTTAAATCAAAATCAAGTCAAACATTTTCCTAATTATATTCCGCCTAATAGCTCGGAAGTTCGTCTTGCTTACTCTCGTGGTTTTTTACAAGGACAAAAAAATAATTTTTTTCAACTTAGGTTGAAACTTCCAGCACAACAAGTAAAGGAATTAAATAATCAATACAAAGCTATAGCTAAGCATAGGTATATAGGTGGTAACACTAATGAACACGCCAACCTACCTAACGGTGTGCCTACAACTTTTTTTTATACTAGTAACTCTCAAGAAGATTCTTTTCCTAACTCCTATGAAATATTAGTACTGGGTGCAAACGATAGAAGTGGTTCTAATTTTAAGTGGAATCATGGTGATAGTTATGGTGTCGCTATAGATCTATCGGCTTCAGAGATTATCTATTGGGCTGAAGAATGGTAAGTCAGCACAAATAAAGCTAACTCGTTAGGCTCGTCATTTGTCCAAAGTCATTGATCATTGGTAAGGGTTCTAGGTGTATTTACTTTTCGTAATATAGTTATGTTTATTCCCACCGACTTACTTAATAAAATTAACAATACTTTCCTAAATCATTCATGAACAACAAGATACCCAATTTCTTTAAAAAGAAGTCAGGTATCTTGTTCTCTTCATTTTCATCAATCAGATAGGATTGTGATTTACAGTCAGTATGGTGGATAGTCATGAGATTGCACACCAATAAACCCAGTTTGACGAGAAGCGATCGCTTCACAAAGTAGTCAATAGACCTGCCTCTATTTTCAAGGCAGGTTTAATCTTAAATCTGTCTTTCTTAATTAGCCAATTATTGACTGCATAAAACCTGCTTCTAAAGGCAAAAAATATTTAAGACATCCTGTAATAATCATTATTTTTTTACGTGAAACCTCAGAGTTTTGTGTAACAGGAGCATTGCACTATCAACTAACAAATATAAATATAACTGCTGAATATTATAGGGAGCTTTTGTGTAATGACTGCAATGAACTAGGGATAAAGAGGGAAGAAAGCTTGGAAAGAAGCTTTAGTAAGCAAATTATCTAACTCATTGGCTCCTGTAGGTTATATTTTCCAGATAAACTTTAATTTTTAGCATATATTGTTGATAGTTAGTTTGAATTGTGTTTGTCTATATTTATTCATATGCAGACATTGATGAAAGCTACTTAAATTACTTCTCGTTGTTGATTATTTTTAATCTTTTTATTATCAAACTTATACTTGATGCATGTATCAATATTTATCTTGATAATACTTTTAATGGTTTATAGTAAATATAATTCGCAAAGTAAAAATTATTCAATGGAATCATCATTATCAGCAACATTTAATCAATCAAAGCAAATTTTCGCTAGTTATGATGAAAAATGACTACTTGAAATAAATAAGAACATTACTGTAATATTGTTGCATGATATGGATAGCTTTTAGAAAACCCTCGGAAAAGCAAAAATGCTTTGTAGCAGCAACTAAATCACAGCATTTTTGGCTTTGAAAGCTAGTCAATAACTAAGTTTTAGTTTTACCTTATTGTGACAACTGCAAATTCAAGATAGGTTCCAAATATCTCATCTATGAAGCACAAAATCATACAGTATTTGCTTGGATAGCTGATAGCAAACTTGATTAGTTCGCTAATCTATCGATAGATACATTGATGCATTTATAGTGTAATACACTATAACAATCATTCCTTTTTACTTTTAAGGATATAGTTCACAGTGACTTAATTATTTGTATAGTCTGAAAATGGTCATATCAGAAATGAAGTGCCATATTGATTACCTAATTTTACATTAATTACAAATTCATAAATATGTGGCAATAGCAATTGATTTGGACTTAGACGGTCTTATTGATCTCAGTTCAGTCAACATAACCTACTTATTAGCTATTTACTAATAAGTAGATTGCTTCATAAAATAAAAATATTTAATTATAAAACACAATATTAATGAGTATCTATCTAAAGTTTAATTGACTCCATTAGAAGAATTTTTAATATTGAAGAAGCTAGAAAGAAACTGCGAAATTAAACTCATGGAAATATATTAGGCATGTTAACTGATTATATGGATTGCCTAAATTAATGCATTTTTCTATAAAAGCCCTTTGTCTAGTCTATATATGTTCAAAAAAACTTCATTAGGCAGACGTTCTTTTTTGTACGCTAGTCTATCCATTTTGACAGGAGCAAGCGCAGTTAGTATAGGAGAAAATAGAAATTTCTTGTACAGTCAAGCGCTTGATAATTCAAGCAAGGACTTTAAAGTAGCTGGAAAAAATTCTTTGAAAGCTCGTGCCGCAGCAAAGGGATTAATTTATGGAGCTGCTGCTGTCAAAGATTATTTGTTGTCAAATACAATTTTAAAGACCAGCTTTATTAGAGAGTGCAATATGCTGGTTCCAGATTATCAACTTAAGTGGGATAGTATACGACCTCATCCCAAAAAATTTGATTTTACTAAATCAGATTGGTTAGCTCAGTTTGCACGGTGTCATGGCATGTTTTTCCGTGGACATACTTTAGTTTGGCATCAAGCTTTACCTGTGTGGTTTAAGGAAGTAGTTAACCGCAAAAATGCAGAAAGTTTGTTGTTGGAACATATTAAAACTGTGACCAAACATTATGGAGAACAAATACATTCTTGGGATGTGGTGAACGAAGCAATAGAAATAGATGATGGACGAACTGACGGGTTACGAAAAACGCCTTGGCTAGAGTTTTTAGGTACAGATTACATTGAGCTTGCTTTTCGAACGGCGGCAGCTTGTGACCCTAAAGCCATGTTAGTCTATAACGACTATGGACTAGAGTATGACAGTTACCAAGATGGAGCCAAAAGAACTGCTGTTCTCAAACTGCTAGAACGATTGAAATCTAGAGGAACACCAATTCATGCATTGGGTATGCAATCTCATTTGATGGGTCATATACCAAGCTTTAATGCTAAAAAATTGCGGAGTTTTCTTGCAGATGTAGCTAGTCTTGGTCTCAAAATTCTGATTACTGAACTAGATGTGGTAGATCAGAAATTAACTTCAGATCTGATCGCACGCGATCGCATTATCGCAGGTCTTTATGAAGACTATTTGAACATTGTCTTAGATGAGCGAGCAGTTATTGCAGTTTTAACTTGGGGATTGAGCGATAAATACACTTGGGTATCAAGTTTTTATCCCCGTTCAGATCAATCACCAGTCCGTCCTTTACCTTTGGACTCAAACATGAAATACAAACTGGCTTGGAATGCTATAGCTAGAGCATTTGATCACGCTCCAAAACGATAGCCAATCTGTAATTCCAAAACCTAATTCCCATCTACGCAAGTATGCTTTGCATACTTGACAATCTTAATCCAGGGTGAACCATGAAGATCAATATTTGTGGCGTAGAAATTGACCAACTTTGTTTTAATGAAGTTGTTGAAAAGATAATCGAACATGTACTAGTAGGCAAAGAACCAAAATATGTTGTCACCCCTAACGCACAACATGTTGTACTACTACAAAATAATTCTCGTTTTCGTGAATACTATCGTCAAGCTTTTTTGGTAGTACCAGATGGGGTTTCCCTCTTATGGGCAGCGAAATTTTTAAAATCATCACTCAAGGGTCGAGTGAATGGCACAGATTTATTTGAGAAATTATGTGCGATCGCAGCTCAAAAACAGTTAAAAATCTTCTTATTAGGAGGACGTCCTGGTGCATCTATCAAAGCAAAAGAAGTTCTAGAAAAAAAATATCCAAATTTACAAATAGTCGGTACATATTGTCCACCCTATGGATTTGAATCAAAACCAAAAGAACTAGCAGTTATTAACTCTAAAATTAGAGAAGCAAAACCAGATATTCTTTTTGTTGGTTTAGGTTCTCCTAAGCAGGAATATTGGATTTATAACAATTACAAGACTTTAAATATACCAATTTCAATTGGTATTGGAGTTAGTTTTGAACTAGTCAGTAGTATGGTGAAACGAGCGCCGTTATGGATGCAAAAATCTGGCTTAGAATGGTTCTTCCGCTTACTCGTCGAACCTAGACGCTTATGGAAACGCTATATCCTGGGTAATCCTTTGTTTGTTTGGTTAGTACTAAAACAACGCATAGGAGTTTCAAAATTTGAATAAAGTTTTAACGTGGCATGGCTCTGTTTTAGTTAGGAATTTCTAAAGTTACCAAAACATCGAGGTTGTCAAATTTATGACTACTAATACTCTCACAGTTACAACTTTTAAACCGGATTTGAGGTCAGCTAAAGGTACTACCATACAACGAGGATTAAAAATTAGGATACTGCGAGTAATGACCTTAATTTTGTTAGATGTCATTGCTTTGACTTCGGCATGGACATTAGCAGCATATTACGGAACAAGTCTAGAATCTCTGTGGGCAGAACAAATATCTTTACTCATGTTCATGTTATTAACTGCAATCAGTGTCATAGCAGTTAAAGGACTTTATAAACCTGGAAAAGAGCGCCGTAATTATTTTGGTTTAATTCAAGCAGTATCATTAGCAGATATTTTACTATTATTTATAGCCTTTCTTTACGAACCAGATAGTTATGTTTCACGCTCTACTTTTTTAATATTTTGGTTTTGTTCTGTGGTGTTTGTTTGTTGCGATCGCTTCATGTTTGATGTTGCTACAAAACAACTTCGTTGTCAGGGAGCAATTCGTCATTCAGTTTTTCTCATTACTGACAGCCAAGACCAAAAAAATCATATTAAGTTAATTGAAAAAGAAAATTGCTATACAGTGCAGGGAATTGCTGATCCTAGCTGTCTAGATTTAGTTAACCGAGAAGCAACTTTTGAGTATCTTCGCAAACAGGGTATAACTGAAGCCTTTGTTTCTTGGAATGCCATCAAAAATCGTTTATATGTTTGTTGGCACTTCCAGACTGCTGGCATTATTTTAAGAATCCTACCAATGGAAACTGATGTTTGCTGTCCTAAATCAGTATTTTGGATGCTGGGTGAAGTACCTTGTATGACCATTCCAGCACCAATTATCGCTGGTAGTGATTTTTGGCTCAAAAGGTGTTTTGACCTTATTTGTTCAATCTCACTGTTATTATTGTTATCTCCTGTCTACCTGGCAATAGCCATACTAATTAAATTAGACTCCCCAGGGCCAGTGTTCTTCCGCCAAAATCGAGTGGGATTGCACGGAAAGAACTTTAAAATTTGGAAATTCCGGACAATGGTTAATAATGCAGAAAAACTGCAAGCATCTCTTGAAACCAACAATGAAATCAAAGACGGTGTTCTCTTTAAGATCAAAAATGATCCTCGGATTACACAGATAGGTAAGTTTTTGCGGCTTTACAGTTTAGATGAACTGCCGCAATTATTAAATGTTTTAGTTGGGGAAATGAGCTTGGTTGGCCCTCGTCCTCTTCCTAGTAGGGATGTCGAAAGGTTTAAAACAAAGCACTTTATTCGCCAAGAAGTTTTGCCTGGTATCACCGGATTATGGCAAGTTTCTGGTCGATCAGATATTGATAACTTTGAAGATGGGGTGAAATTAGATATCACTTACATTGAGAATTGGTCACTCTGGCTTGATTTGAAAATTTTGCTAGAAACTGTTAGAGTCGTACTGCGAAAAACGGGTGCTTATTAAAGAAGAAAGGCAAAGAGCAGAAGGCAGAGGGCAGAAGATTTCAAAAATTGATACTAATAATTAATCCTCTGCTTTCTGTTACTTACTTTCAAGAATATCATCAAATATTCTTTTAATTTCCTACTTGAAATAAATATCAAATAAAGATAAACTCTAATTTAATATTGTGCAATCTCAAATATTATTTATTGGTAGCAAATAACTTGATAATTAAATGGAATTGCCAACAATATTATTTAATAAGTTTTTCTTAGTTTTTGGCTGTCAATCATGTAATTAATCAAAAAAACGCCCAGCCAAATACTAGAATGAATGATAATTTTTTGGTTTTGAAACCCAGTTAGATGATGGTATGTAAATAACCCAATAATACCAATCTTCAACTTTCCGCATGTGTATACAACCACCACAAGGAAACTTGTTGTATGGAGACCAATAGCTACACACAAGCAACAGAAATTCAACAATACTTGCTTATTCTCAAACGCCGTTGGCGATTGATAGCAGCAATCATTCTTGCTTCCATTGGCTTATCAGGTTCAGCTTTATTCATGCAAAAACCTGAATATCAAGCAGATGGTATATTACTTTTCAAATCAGACCGTACATCATCACTCACCAAAGTAGGAGAAAAAATAGGGGATTTAGAAGCTTTGATGCGCGAGGGTAATCCTCTAGAAACTCAAGCCGTAATTGTAAATTCCCATCCAATGTTGCAAGAGGTTATTACTGCTTTACAGTTAAAAGATGACCAAGGAAAATTAATTGATCCGGAATTACTCAAAGTCAACGTCAAACCAATTGTAGGCACAGATGTTCTTAGAGTTTCTTACGCCTCAAATGATCCTGATTTAGCAGCAGCAGTAGTCAATCAGTTAATGAAGTCTTATGTAGAGAACAACATTCAAACTAACCGTGCCCAAGTTTCTGCTGCTGGTGAATTTATTAAAGAGCAACTACCTGCTTCTCGCCAAGAATTAGAACGGGCAGCTGAAGCATTACGTCAGTTTAAAATCCAAAACAAAGTGATTCAGCTTGCAGAAGAATCAACCGCAGCTATTGATATTATTTCCAAGCTTGATCAAGAAATTAATCAAGTTAAAGCTGCCTTAGCCGATGTGAGTGCCCAAGAAGCACAGATAGCCAGTCAACTAAATGTAAGTGAAAATCAAGCAGTAGCAGTTACTTCCTTAAGTCAAATACCTGGTGTTCAAGAAGTTTTGACTGAGTTGCAAAAAGTTCAAACCCAGTTAGCAAATGCACGAGCAATTTATACTGAGGTACATCCAACGATTACTGACTTAAAAAATCAACAAGCAACTCTCAATTCTCTATTACAACAACGGACTCAGGAATATTCAGGAATCCCAATAGTTTCTCCAGGTAAATTACAAATAGGTAAAATTCGGGAAGAACTGACTGATAAATATGTGGAATTCAAGGCAGAACGACAGGGATTAGAGAAAAAAATCCGAACCTTGTCTAATATCCGAGCAAATTATCAACAACAATTGGCTATGATGCCAAGTTTAGAGAAAAAGCAACAAGCTTTAGAGCGTAGATTAGAAGCTGCGAAAACTGGCTATGAAAATCTTGTTACCAGACTACAGGAAATTCAGGTAGCAGAAAAGCAGACTATTGGGAATGCTAGAATTGTCCAACCGGCACAGATTCCGAAAAAGCCAGTTATCTCCAAAACGAAAATACTCTTAGCAGGTGGCAGTATATTTGCGGGTGTATTACTTAGTATTGCTGCTGCGTTTTTTGTAGACTTAATCGATAGGTCATTGAAAACAGTCAAGGAAACCGAAACATTTTTTGGTTACATTTTGTTGGGTTTAATTCCCAAATATAAACCGAATAATTCTGTTAGTGGTGTCCAAGAGATAGAAGATGGTGTTTATCCCCAAGTTATCGCCACTACTTCACCTCGTACAGTAGTTCATGAAGCTTACCAAATGCTTCAGGCAAACCTGAAATTTATTAGCCATCGGAAAGTTCGCAAAATTGTAGTTACAAGTTCTGTAACTGCCGAAGGGAAATCAGAAGTTTCTGCCAATTTAGCTGCGGTTATCGCTCAATCAGGTAAGCGAGTTCTACTAGTTGATGCAGATATGCGTAAACCAACGCAACATCATCTATGGGGTTTAATCAACTCAGTGGGTTTAAGCCATCTCCTTGTTGGTCAAGGAATCTTTTCCCAGGCTGTGCAAAAAGTTACAGAGTTTTTAGCTGTGCTGACTGCTGGAGTTGTACCCCCTAATCCCCTGGCTCTAATTGACTCTGAAGGCATGACCTCTTTAGTAGATATTTTTTCCGAAAACTATGATTACGTTATATTTGATACTCCTCCGCTTGCAGGGATTGCGGATGCCGCAGTTTTAGGAAAAATGGCAGATGGGATTTTGCTGGTAACTCGCCCTGGTGTTTTAGATGCACCTAGTGCTGCTGCTGCTAAGTTTCTGCTAGAACGTTCTGAGGCAAATGTTTTGGGAATAGTTGCTAATGCTGTTAACGCCAAGCAGGAACCTAGCAGTTACTTTTATTATTCCAACCTTCGGGATAGAAATAGTACCGCAGATTTAGAGAGAGTACCGCAAAAACTGAAATAGGAATTTGATTGGAGATAAAAAGACTAGACAAAGGGTGGCTTCCGAGAGAAACAAACTATATTTTTCAAATCGGAACTTTATTGACATGACCACAAACAAGAACCGTTTAGAACAATTCTCTAACGAAAAGCTTGTATTTAGGGAGCGATCGCATTGTATCAGCTGTGGTTCCTCTAATCTTCATCCCTTGTGGCAAGGAAAATTTACTGATGAACCTACTCGTTCTTTTCTTAACAGATGTCACTACAGTAAAGATGTAGTGTCGTTGCTGGCAGAGGAAACCTTTTCTTTAGTGCGTTGTGAAACCTGTGGCATGATTTTCCATCAACGGATTCTCACACCACAAGGATTAAACAAGCTGTATGACGAGTGGATTAATGATGCCCAAATTGAACATATGGAAGCACACTATCAAACAGGTAACAAGCGAGATACTCTGTTTGAACGTGGACGGCAATGTATCAAGCATCTGTTGCGTGTCAAGAAACTGGTAGAACCACACACCACTGAACAATTTCGCATTCTAGATTATGGTTGTGGTGATGGATACTTCCTTTGTTTAGCAAGGTTTTTTGGTTTTGATGTCTATGGAATAGATTTCAGTAGAAAGCGTAGCGAACGAGCAGCAAAAATGGGTATCTCTGTTTTCAACAATTTGGAAGCTCTAGAATCTGCTCAGGTCGACAAAGTACATGCTGTGGCACTGTTTCAAGTATTAGAACATCTCGAAGACCCACTGGCAACCTTACGCAAAATAGCAACCACAATTGCTGACAAAGGAATTTTAATCGTTGAAGTTCCTGACTGTCGAGGAATTAGTCAACCTCAAAATTTTGCACAATTTCATGCTGTTCACCCACTTGAACATATCAATGCTTTTACCCCTGTGACATTAAAAAAAATGTGTGAACAAGCTGGATTTATTGCTACGCAACGTATCCCCGCTCATGTCACAACTAGTTTCTTACATATCCTCCGCACAGAAATTAGTCGCTTTATACAGCCCAATCGAACAGCCCTCTATTTTCAACTTCCAGATTGAGAACATTTACCAATTAACAATTACCGAAACCATGAGTGTTCAAGTAGACTGGATAGCCAATAAACAACCAGCAGAAGACACGAGTTTAAGTCTCTGGCAACAAATCAAAGAAGACTGGATAGCCCACGGGCGTGATTGGACTCTACCTGGGTTCCGCAGTGTTGCTGTTCACCGCTTTGGAGTTTGGCGTAAGAAAATCAAACCCAAACTCTTACAAATACCTTTTAGCATTCTCTATCTAATGCTATATCGCAGAATTCGCAATCACTACGGAATTGAACTACTTTACACAGTAAAGCTTGGTCGTCGTGTTGTTATTCACCATCAAGGAACAATCATCATCAACGCCTACGCCTCTATTGATGATGACTGCCAAATTTGTCAAGGAGTTACTCTAGGAAGTCGTTACCCAGATCGTCCCTATGATGCGCCTAGATTGGGTAAAGGAGTTGAAGTTGGCGCTGGTGCGAAAATATTAGGCAATGTTACCATTGGTGACTATGCCAGAATTGGTGCTAATGCCGTGGTTTTATGCGATGTCCCAGCAGGAGCAACGGCAGTTGGTATTCCGGCAAAGATTATTAAGTAGAAGGCAGAGAGGGCAGAAGGGAAAAGGGTAAAGGGTAAAGGATTTTTTAATTCCTTTAATCCTGATTTGAGGCTTACTGACATTGGTGCAAGACCTCCACGGGCAATTATGCCCACAACGAAGGAATGAAAATTTGACTCGTCCTACACCCCCACACCCTTACATTCCTATACCCATTTTCAAGACAGATATCACTCACTCATAGAGGTAGCAGTGTCATGTCAATTAGTCAGCTTTTGGCTGTGTCTAGTAGTGTTGTTCTGTTAATCAGCACTTCAATTTTATTGATTATCTGCCTATTTTTTCTAGTTGAATGTACTGCTGCTTTGTTACCAATCGCTTCTTGGCATCGCACCCATCAATGGCAAGATACTCAAGTTACTGTGTTAGTGCCAGCACATAATGAAGAAGTTGTGATTCGTTCGACGCTGGAAAAACTCATGCCTGCGTTAAAAGCACAAGACCGTTTGATTGTGATTGCCGACAATTGTAGTGATGCGACAGCTGAGATTGCGCGTAGTCTAGGTGCTACAGTGATTGAACGCCATGACTCCATCTGTAAAGGTAAAGGATACGCTCTAGACTACGGCTTACGGTTTATAGAGTTTGAACCACCAGACGTAGTTGTGATTATCGATGCCGATTGTACAGTGTATCCGGGTGCGATCGCTCAACTGAGTGAATGTGCGATCGCCACAAACCGACCAGTGCAAGCTACTTATTTAATGCTGAGACAGAAAAACTCTCACTCATCAAAAGACCTTGTTTCTCAATTTTCGATCATCATCAAAAACTTAGTTCGTCCTTTAGGTTCAACTCGCTTAGGAATGCCTTGCTTGTTGTATGGTACAGGCATGGCTTTCCCCTGGTCAGTCATTTGCTCAGTCAATCTCGCAAGCGGTCACATTGTCGAAGACTTAAAACTAGGCTTGGATTTGACGATTGCAGGACACAAACCACTATTTTGTCTAGAAGCAAAAGTTACTGGCTATTTACCACAGCAGTTACAAGCTGCCAAGACCCAAAAGACTCGCTGGGAACACGGTCATTTGCAAATTATGCAGACTTACGTTCCCCTGTTGCTGAAAGAAGCAATCTCTCAAAAAAGGCTGGATTTGTTGGTCAGCGCTCTAGATTTATGCATACCACCTCTATCTTTGTTAGTAATGATTTGGTCAGTATTGATGAACTTTTCTCTACTTTATGGAGTACTAGCAGGAACATGGATACCAGTAATCATAATTATCTTCTCTGGATTGTGTTTCTTGATATCAATCTTTATAGCTTGGAGTAAGTTCGCCTATCAAGACTTACCTTTACACGAGCTTTTAACAATTCCTTTCTATATTTTTTGGAAGCTTCCTGTGTATTTTAATTTTCTAGTTCAGCCTCAACGCCTATGGATTCGTACCGAAAGAGACAAAATATCATAATTAAGTTTAAAAAAACCTCACCCCCTACCCCTCTCCTTAGTAAGGAGAGGGGTGCCGAAGGCGGGGTGAGGTTAAACAGGAATTAAAATTAATCATACGAACTCAATGTTGTAAATATACATATAACCAAATTTATCTTTCTTTAGATAAAACTAAATGATATCAAGTCCGGCTAATTGCCTACTAGATAAAGCTTGGGCATTAGGCATTGGAAAATTATTAGTATCTTAATTACCCATTACCAATTACCAATTACCAATTACCAATTACCCATTATCAATTACCGATCTCGACGAATAATACCAGTTTTCAAGCAAAATGATATGAATCATCAAAAAATTATCGAAAAATATCTAAAAGTTGCTGAGAAAGGGTTGTTTATTTTAGGCTTAAGTTTTTTCTCAGGAATATTTAGCCCTGAATCAATGGGTACAGTTCTACCTGAAATCTTTGTCACATTTATCAGATTCTCACTTTGGGGAATATTTACCTTTCTTGTTTTTCTGGTTTGGCAAGATGCGATCGCGATCATTAATCGTAACAAAATACTTTTTATATTATCGGTATTAGCTTATTTTTCATTTATCTGGTCAGAGTTTCCAGACTATACCTTACTTAATGCTAGAGATATCTGGATGATGACCACTTTTAGTTTATATTTTGCTATCAGATTTAGCTTTAAAGAGCAAATTAAAATTATTACCTATACTCTATTAATAGGTATGTTTCTGAGCTTCATTTTTGTATACGCATTTCCTGGTATTGGTAGGCATTGGGTAGATCACCCAGGAGCTTGGAAAGGTGTATATGGACATAAAAATTATCTTGGTAGCTTGATGGTTTTAAGTTCATTAGCTTTTTTATCTTTATCAAAAGATAGCTTAATGATATACAGATGGGGTGGTTTTGCTTTATCATTAATTTTTATATTATTGTCAACTTCTAGAACTTCTTTAGTTCTCTCTTTCCTACTCTTATTAATCATTAGTTTCTATAAAAATTTTCGTTGGCGAGGAAAAGTCAGTGTTATTTTCCTCGATATTACAATTCTATTTGTAGGATGCATTTCTTTACTCATTTTTACTTATTGGGTAGAACTAATTACAGGTTTAGGCAGAGATCCAACTATCACAGGCAGGACAATTATTTGGGAAATAGCATTAAATCGATTAATGGAAAGACCATTCTTAGGCTATGGACGTGGTGCATTTTGGGCTCCTAAAAGTAATTACGCATTTGAAGTAACTCAAGCAATTGGTACTGGCTGGGTTCCACCTCATGCTCATAATGGCTTTATTGATACCGCACTTGATGTCGGGTTAGTTGGTTTGTTGTTATTTTTTATTTGTTATTTCATGACTTTTGCTAAAGCTTTAAAATTCGGATATGCTAGTAATAAACCTGAAGAGATTTGGCCTTTAGCATATCTAATATTTTTGATTATCAATAATATTACAGAAAGTTGTTTATTGTATCAACCTAATATTTATTGGGTTTTGTTTATTACGATCGCTTTTACTCTTAGTAAAAAAACTCAGTATGACATATTAGTGTTTCACCCTCCGCAATCGGCTTTATTGAAACAGCCACAAAAGAAACGAACATTTGGCAGCTTCCAAAATATTTGATTAAACGCAGAGGTTTGCAGAGGTTTCCGCATTAGGCACTTCGGCTTCCCGCAGGGTAGGAACGCAGAGTGTGTGTTTTGACTCTTGGCGTCTTGGTGGTTCATGAAATAGGAGATACAAATTTGCACTTAATTGGAGTTGTTGTCATTGGACGTAACGAAGGAAAACGTCTTCACCAATGCTTGCTATCAGCGATTGGAAAAGGAATAACTGTTGTCTATGTTGATTCTGGATCAACAGATACAAGTGTAGCGTTGGCTCGTTTTCTTGGCGTTCATGTTGTGGAACTCGATTTATCTATTCCCTTTACCGCAGGTCGTGCTAGAAATGCTGGATTTGAGTATCTATTGCAAGTCAAGCCAGAAGTTGAATATGTGCAGTTTGTAGATGGAGACTGTTGGATTGTCGAGGGATGGTTAGAAAGAGCAGCATCTGAATTAGATACTTCTCCTGAAGTTGTGGTAGTCTGTGGTCGTCGTCGGGAGGAATTTGCAGAAGACTCTATCTACAACTGCCTGTTAGATATTGAATGGAATACTCCTGTAGGTGAGGCTAAAGCCTGCGGAGGTGATTCCATGATCAGGGTAGAAGCTTTTAAAAATGTAGGAGGTTTCAACTCATCATTGATTGCAGGCGAGGAACCAGAACTGTGTGTGCGCCTACGCCAAGCTGGTGGCAAGATTCTACGTGTTGATGCAGACATGACATGGCATGATGGGCAAATGACTCGTTTTGGTCAGTGGTGGAAACGCTCAGTTCGCAGTGGTTATGGTTATGCAGAAGGTGCTTGGCTACACGGTCGAAGTCCCGAACGACATTGGCTAAAAGAAAGTTTGCGAATTTGGGTATGGAGTTTGGTTTTGCCTTTGTTGGCGATCGCTACTTTCTTCCCAACTCATGGATTAAGCATACTGTTGCTACTAGTAGCTTATCTTTTTTCTGGCTACCGAGCCTACAAGTATACAAGGTGTAGAGGTTTTGCTCCAAAAGATGCGATCGCCTACGGCTTATTTTGTATTTTAGGTAAGTACCCTCAATTAGTTGGTCAGAGCCAATTTTACTTACTCAAGCTATTAAAACGACAGTCAAAAATTGTGGAATACAAAGGAGCATTTTAATGTTGGTTAAGACTTTGACCAAAGCTGCTAATTTTGTCAGCAAACCGAGGGAAGCCAAGCTCAAATCCAACTCTATGAGTGTTGATGGGCAATATAGAAAATCCATTGCGATTGTTGGCTGTGGCTATGTAGCAGATTACTACCTGAAAACACTTTCACTGCATCCACAATTACAGATAGTAGGGGTAATGGATCGAATCAGCGAGCGTGCATACAAGTTGGCTGCATATTATGCTATTCCTCGTGTATACAGTTCCCTCACAGAACTTCTGGATGATGAAGAAGTTGATATTGTCTTAAATTTAACTAATCCTAGCAGTCACTACTGTGTTTCTCAAGCTTGTTTAGCAGCTGGTAAACATGTTTATTCAGAGAAACCTCTAGCAATGCAGATGTGGCAAGCTGAGGAATTAGTCAAATTAGCCCAACAGCAGGGTTTATATCTTTCCTCAGCACCATGCAGTTTGTTAAGTGAAACAGCTCAGACAATTTGGAAAGCACTGCGAGAAAATCAGATTGGTACAGTTCGACTTGTCTATGCTGAAATGGACGACGGACTAGTCCACCTTATGCCTTACAAAAAATGGGTGAGTGAATCTGGTACTCCTTGGCCTTATAAAGATGAGTTTGAAGTTGGCTGTACTTTAGAACATGCTGGCTACTATGTGACATGGCTGACTGCATTCTTTGGGCCTGCACAATTAGTTAGTGCTTTTTCATCCTGTCTGATTCCAGATAAACAAACTGATATACCATTAGATGTGAAAGCTCCAGACTTTTCTGTAGCTTGCATTCAGTTCGCCTCTGGTGTAGTTGCCAGACTAACTTGCAGTATTGTTGCACCCCATGACCACTCTTTAAGAATTATTGGTGATACAGGTATACTCGGCATTCATGATTCTTGGTATTATGGAGCGCCAGTATATATCCGACGCAGTATTAATATTCGCCGCAAGAGACTAGAAGGCGTTTGGAAGCAAAATTATCCCTTAGTCAAGCCTGCTCCCTACCTTGGGCATAAAGGCGCTCAGCGTATGGATTTTTGTCGAGGTGTGGCAGATATGGCAGCTGCAATGGTTGAAAAGCGACCTTGCCGATTATCGCCTGAGTTTTGTTTGCACAACAATGAAATTGTACTAGCAATTCAAAATTCCCTAGATACAGGCTCTCCTTATAAATTAACTACTACATTTGAGTCTATTGAACCAATGCCTTGGGCAAAATAAGTTTTTAAGTATCTGATGTGAATTAGAACTGCGCTAAAGTTTACGTTTTAGAAATCGACCACCAATGAACACAGATACACACCGATAATCTATCTGTGTTCATCTGCGAAAAGTTTGTAGACACGGAGTGGCTTAAGGCTAGGGTGCGGAGGTTTCCTCCGTACTCTTACGAGAAGTCGCTTACGCGCCTACGCGCAGCGTCCCGGAGGGAACCTCAAAGCTTTTCAAGACAGTGTTCGCTAATCAAAATCAAACTTTGGACAATTGCCAAAAAACCCTTATATTGCTTCTTCAATTCACATTAAACATAAGTTTGTAAATAGTACTGAGACTATGTGTATATGAAACTACTGATAACAGGGGCATCTGGTTTCCTTGGGCAGTATACTGTTGCTGAGGCACTGCGACGTGGGTTGCAGGTGCGCGCTGTCGTAAGACAAACAAGTAATAAAAATCTGCCCTGGTGCAATCATCCAGGATTGGAATTAGTGCGTATAGATTTACAGGAACAAAAGTTAGATCACCTAGTTAATGCATTGCAGGGTGTAGATGTGGTATTACACATAGCGGGAGCTACAAAGGGCGACTTTGCTACTCAGTATGCCAGTAATGTGGTGGTGACAGAGAAATTACTGAAGGCAATGGTTGTATCAGGGGTGTTGCGACTAGTAGCTGTTAGTTCCTTTTCAGTATTTGATTACCTGCGAATAAAGTCTGGTGCAACCATCACTGAAGATTCGCCGATTGAGTGCGAACCTCTAGTACGGGATGTCTACGCCCAAACGAAGCTGATGCAAGAACAGATTGTGCGTGACTTTGAGGCTAAACATGGCGCAAAGGTGACAATTCTCCGCCCTGGGATGATTTACGGGCGAGGACATTTGTGGAATGCCCTTGTTGGTGCTAAAGTCAGCGATCGCTTTTGGATTCGCATCGGTGCTAACGCCGAAATGCCTCTGGTTTATGTAGAAAACTGTGCAGAAGCGATTGTTACAGCTGCCCAATGTGATGAAGCGATTGGTCAAACTCTGAATATTGTTGATGACGATTTGCCAACACAGAGTATATATGCAGAAAAGTTAGTAAAATTTATGTCATATGCACCTAGTACTATTACCATTAACTGGACGGTAATGCGTGCGCTGGCTCATTCAATTTGGCTGTGTAATCAATTACTTTTAGTCGGTAAGATGCAGCTACCTCACATTCTTATACCAGCAAGATTACACGCCCGCTTCAAGCCTTTACACTATAGCAACACTCGCGCCCAGCAAGTATTGCACTGGAAACCAAAGTATTCATTTGTTAGTGCTTTAGAACGTAGTTGTAGCGATGCCGATCTGTTGCATGTCTAATACCCATTAGAAACATGATTTAAATATAGGGTTTCCTTTCCCCTTTACCCTTTCCCTATCTTCCTTTATCATGAGGTCGATTTTATGCGTATTGCTTACTTAACTGGAGAATATCCTAGAGCAACAGATACATATATCCAGAGAGAAGTTATAACCCTGCGAGAAATGGGTGTGGATGTACACACATTCTCCGTTCGCCGCACACATGATAGACATATGGTTGGGCCAGAACAGAAACAAGAACGCGATCGCACTTTCTACATTCTCCCCCCAAACCCCATTTATTTGCTTTTGGCACATCTGAGTTTACTGCTGGCTTCCCCCAAAAGATATCTCAAGGCAATCAAACTTGCATTCACAACCAGTCAGCCAGGGTTTCGGGGTGGCTTATATCAATTTTTCTACTTCTTAGAAGCAGGTACTCTGGCTCAAGAAATTAAAAAAAGACAAATTAATCATCTACATAACCACATTGCCGAAGCGAGTGGTACTGTTGCCATGTTGGCTGCCCAAATAGGTGGTTTTACGTACAGTTTTACACTTCATGGGCCGTATATTTTCTTGCGTGCCTATCAATGGCGGTTGGACGAAAAAATCAAGCGATCGCTATTTGTATGTTGCATAAGTTACTATGCTCGTAGTCAAGGAATGATTTTTGCACCTATTGAAAAGTGGAAGCAAATGCATATCATTCATTGTGGTATAGACCCAGCATTGTTTGATGTGGTTTCTCACAACGAATCAGGAAAACACCTACTGTTTGTGGGGCGGTTGGCGGAGGCGAAAGGATTACCAATATTACTGGAAAGCTTAACTTTATTAAAACAAACTCATGCAAATATCATTTTAACAATCGTCGGCGATGGCCCAGACCGTCAAAAGTTAGAACAATTGACCGTCGAGTTGGGATTAACTCCAAACGTCAATTTTGTTGGTTATAAATCTCAGGCTGAGGTACGCACCTATTTCCAGCAAACAGATATTTTTGTAATGTCTAGCTTTGCTGAAGGAATACCAGTAGTATTAATGGAAGCAATGGCAGCTGGTGTGCCTGTGGTGGCTACCCAGATAGCAGGCATCAGTGAATTAGTAGAAAATGGCGTAAATGGCTACCTTGTTCCACCTGGTGAACCCAATATACTAGCGGAGCGGATAGGGAAATTACTGAGTAATCATCTGCTTCGAGCAAAATTTAGCACAGCAGGTAGAGCTAAAGTAGAGACAGATTTTAACATCCACAATGAAGTTGCACGATTGCATCGCCTCATGACAAGTGCTTTGAAAGGACATGTAGAACCAATTCGCCCCAATCTTCCAGAAAATCAAGTTTCCTTGATGGCATCTGTTTAATCTCTGGACGTACGCACAGCAGTTTCTCCTAGAGTAGGGCTTTTACAGATATTCCAACTTGTGTATTTCCTTTTGAAAATATGACCTCTATAAAAAAACTTGCCATTCGTGGAGCAATCTGGACTATTATTGGTTTCGGAAGTATTCAAATTCTACGATTTGGCAATAATCTAATTTTGACTCGCCTGCTACAACCAGAATTTTTTGGTTTGATGGCTTTAGTAAATACCCTAAGGATGGGTTTAGAACTTTTTTCAGATATAGGTGTTGCACAAAATATAGTTAATAGCAAAAGAGGTGATGATCCTACTTTTTTAAATACTATTTGGACTCTGCAAGTAATTCGTGGTGCAGTCATTTGGTTTTTTGGTCTAATTCTTGCGTTTCCAATAGCCCATTTTTACAACGACCAACGTTTACTATGGTTAATTCCGATTGTTGTATTTACTTCATTTATTGAAGGCTTTAACTCTACCAGTTTACATACTCTGCATCGTCAGATGAAACTGGGTAAACTTTCTATTTATGAGCTTCTTTTTCAGGCATGTTATTTCTCTACGCTTATAGGCTTAGTTTGGTTATATCCAACTGTCTGGTCTTTGGGAATTGCAATAGTAATTTCAGGAATATATAAATTGATTAGTAGCTATTGGTTAATTCCGAATTATTCTAATCGTTTTGCATGGGAACCAAAAGCAGTTAAAGAAATTCTTTCTTTTAGTAAGTGGATGTTTATCGCATCAACATTAATGTTTGCTGCTGAACAAACTGACCGCCTTGTTTTGGCTAAGTTATTATCATTTGAAATCTTAGGTATATACACAGTAGCGTATACTCTAGCCAGTATTCCTCGAGATGTAATCAGACAACTTAGCTTTAGAGTTATTTTTCCTGCAATCTCCCAACAATCTCACTTACCAAGGGCTACTTTGCGGCAAAAAATTCTGCCTCAACGGCGATTAATTCTATTAGGGTCTGCAATTATATTGGCAACGTTAATAACTATTGGAGATTTAGTAGTTGCATTTTTATATGACCGAAGATACGCAACAGCTACTTGGATGATGCCTGTTTTATGTAGTGGCATTTGGTTTTCTTTACTATTTTATACTAGTAGTCCTGCTTTGTTAGCTATTGGGAAGCCCCTGTATTCAGCCCAGAGTAATTTTGCGAGATTCGGCATCATAGCTTTGGGTGTACCTTTAGCATATCAAAGCTTCAGCGTATTAGGAGCAATTATTGTTATTGCATTTAGTGATTTACCTTTATATGTAGTTAATCTATATGGACTCTGGCGGGAAAAACTTTCTTGTTTTATTCAAGATATGCAAACTACTGCTTTTTTTCTCGGTGTACTAGCTTTATTTTTAATAATTAGGAATTCTTGGGGATTTGGTCTGCCAATTCAATCATTATTCTAAATAAGAATTCTGATGCGATCGCCTGCAAGCCCAAATTTATTTGGTTACATGCCCGCAGTTTACTAGCGGGCAGTGATTAGTTTAGTCTAACAATATTTATCCTAAAGGCTGAACTTTTTGCTGTTGGTAACGTTCTTTAAACATCTTTTGCTGTAGTTTATGATCCACAATTGGAACAGGATAATCAACAGCCTGACGTTCTAAAGGCGTAATTTTACCAGTAACTAAATACTCGGTATCAAACGAACGCAACTCAGGAACCCATTGCCGAATGTATTCACCTTCTGGATCAAACTTTTGTGCTTGACTAGCCGGGTTAAAAATACGTACTGGCTTAGGGTCCATGCCACTAGAAGCACTCCATTGCCAACCGCCATTATTTGCAGATAAATCACCATCAATTAGTTTCTGCATGAAGTATTTTTCCCCCATTTGGGGATTAATGAGCAAATCTTTAGTCAAGAAATTGGCAACAATCATCCGACAACGGTTGTGCATCCAGCCAATTTCATTCATCTGACGCATCGCTGCATCAACGATAGGATAACCAGTTCTACCCTCACACCAAGCTTGGAAATATTCTTGGTTAATCTCCCAAGGAAAATTTTTGAAGGCTTCGCGGTAAGCACCTTCTGCTAATTCGGGAAAATTATACATAGCGTGTTGATAAAATTCCCGCCATGCTAATTCCTGTTGCCAAGCGCGGATATTGGTTTGTGTTTCTTCGCTGCGACTGTTTTGGCAAGCTTCTTGTGTAGCTTGCCAAACTTTGCGAATGCCGATCGCACCAAATTTTAATGCTGCACTCAAGCGAGATGTACCGTCAACTGCTGGGAAATTTCGCTGTTCTTGATATTCGTTAATAGCGCGATCACAAAATTCTTCTAAGCGTTCTTGTGCTGCTTCTTCTCCTGGGGCAATAATCAATTCTCCATCCCAGACGAATCCTAAATCTTTAGCTGAGGGTAGTGCAATAGCTCCAACACTTTTGGCAATTTCTGTTTCTTTTTCTGTTAAACCCTCAGCATTTTCTAGAGTTTCTAGTGGTTCTGCCTTTGGTTTGCTAATCCAATTTTTCCAAAAAGGTGTGTAAACAGTGTAGGGTTGATTGGAACCAGTACGAATATCTTCTGGTGCGTGCAAAATCTGATCCCAGTTGTTTTCCAGGAACTCAATACCTTTTTCTTTGAGTGCAGATATTATGGTGCGATCGCGTTCTTGAGAGTAGGGTTCCACATCCCAATTCCAGAACACAGCCTTTGCATCTAATGCTGCTGCTAGCGCTGGAATTGCTTGTGTCGGATCAGCGTGGAGTATCAATAACTGGCTACCAGCTTGTGCATATCGTTGTTGTAGTGCTTGCAAACAACCAACCATGTAAGTCACTCGCACAGGTGCGACATCATCCCGTTCTAGAATATTTGGATCAAGGCAAAATACACCGACAACTTTTGCACTACGTTGTCGTGCGGTGGCAAGTCCAGTATTATCAGAAATGCGTAAATCGCGACGATGCCAAAACAAAATTAAGTCAGACATTCACTCATCTAAATAGTTCGCTTGTACTAGATTAGACCTAATAGTGCTAATTAGCATCAGTCTGCGGAAAAGTTCTGCTGTTTAGGGAAGGGTGGGGTAAATTTTCTATCCTCTGTGCTGCCAAGGTATAAAGTAGGGGTGGGTGAGTCATAAACTTGAGGAGAAAACTGTATGGCAACTTACCAACCAAAACCGGAAGCGATCGCTACTGAAGAACTGATCAATGAACTGGTGACAGATACCGCAACTATCAACCATGTAGAAGTGATTGAAAACGTGATTGATTCTCTGGAACAAAATGACAGTGCTATGGTTAGCCAGTCTCCAGAGGGTAATTACCTCTGGAAATTTACTTATGGCAGTGTAGAAGTTTTTGTCCAGCTTACAGGCACAACAGATGAAGATACGATCACAGTGTGGTCTCCAGTACTAAAGTTACCTGCTAAAGATGAACCTAAACTAATGCGACAATTATTAGAGATGAACTGCTCTAGCACTTTTGAATCTCGTTTTGGCATTATTGAAAATCAAGTAGTTGTACTAGCTACGCGCACCTTAGCAGAGTTGTCTGCTAGCGAAGTCTCACGCCTGATAACAGTTGTGGCAACAATCGCCGATAATAACGACGAAACTTTACACTCAGAATTTGGTATAGCATAAGTAATTTTGTGGGGATTTGCTGTATAAATGCATAGCAACCAGATTTGGCGACTAATTCCTTTACTAGAAGCTTCTGGCAATATCCAGATGGCTATAGATCATTGGTTATTAGAACAGCACTTATCGGGACAGCATCCCCCTTCTTTGCGATTTTACACTTGGTCGCCAGTCACTATTTCCCTTGGCTATCATCAACACAAATATCCTCAACACTGGCAGAATTTAACTTGGCAAGGTCAAAAAGTAGACTTGGTACGGCGTTCCACTGGGGGACGGGCAGTTTTGCACCAAGGTGATTTAACTTACGCCGTCGTCACATCTGGACTCAGTGGTAGTCGCATAGAGGCGTACCAAAAAATCTGTGAGTTTTTAATTCAAGGATGGCGGCAGCTTGGCATAGATTTACACTATGGTAGCGCTGGTCGGGGTTACATTCACAACCCAGACTGTTTCAGTACTGCTACTAGTGCAGATCTAATTACACAAGATGGTTATAAACTCATCGGTAGCGCCCAGTTGCGACGTGGTGGGGCAATCTTGCAACATGGTTCAATGCGTTTGCAACCAGATATAGATTTATTTACCAAAGTATTTGGCGCTAAGTCATTTAGTTCAGTGCAAATTCTGCACAATTTGAGCATAGACAAGATTATTGCAGTTTTACTTGCTACTGCTAGTGATTGCTTTGATATCCAGTTTGCTGTGCAACCATTCTCTGAAGATGAGTGGCAAGCAATTTTGGCATTAAATACTAAACTGTATAGTCCATAATAACTTTAACTTGCTTAGCAATAATGATATTCATTATGAAGGGGCTAGCCCCTTCAGCTTCCTTGCTGGCCTTTTCCATGCAGTCGGCGGTATTGTATTGCCGCAGCAGTCGTTTGTCTTGTGTATGTACTCTGCTACGGCGACCAAAATGTAAACGAGAGAATATATTTTTTGCTGCTTAGCGATCGGTCATTTGCTCCAGTTTTTCAGGATACCGAGCGCCTTGTACCGTTATCCTTGAGGCCGCATCATCAATGTCACGCAGATCGTCGGGCGTGAGTTCGACTGAGACTGCCCCGATATTTTCGTCCAAGCGATGCTGTTTCGTGGTACCCGGAATCGGCACGATCCACGGCTTTTGGGCAAGCAGCCAGGCAAGCGCGATCTGAGCGGGTGTCGCCTGCTTCCGTTGGGCGATGCTGCCGAGCAGATTAATCAGGGCTTGATTCGCCTTGAGCGCCTCCTTAGTGAAGCGAGGCAAGGTGCTACGGAAGTCGGAGCTATCGAAGTTCGCGTTTTCGTCGATCTTGCCCGTGAGAAAGCCCCTACCCAACGGGCTGTAGGGGACAAAGCCGATGCCAAGTTCCTCAAGGGTCGGTATCACTTCCGCTTCAGGCTTTCTCCACCACAGTGAGTATTCGCTCTGGAGTGCCGTTACGGGTTGAACGGCATGTGCGCGGCGAATCGTTTGCACGCCTGCTTCAGAAAGCCCGAAATGCTTCACCTTACCTTCCTGAATTAACTCCTTGACTGCTCCCGCCACATCTTCAATTGGTGCGTTCGGGTCAACTCGGTGCTGATAGAGCAGGTCGATCACCTCCACCTTAAGTCGCTTGAGTGAACCCTCCACGGCTTCCCTAATATGCTCCGGTCGGCTATTCAGTCCGGGTGAACCCTTCATACCACGAGGATCGGATTTTGGACTGATGTCGAACCCAAATTTGGTGGCGATGACCACTTGCCCACGGAAAGGAGCGAGGGCTTTGCCAACAAGTTCTTCGTTGGTGAATGGACCGTAGACCTCAGCAGTGTCAAAGAATGTAATGCCACGATCAACAGCGGCTCCCAGAAGAGCGGTCATCTCCTGCGTGTCTTTGGGTGGGCCATAAGAAAAGCTCATTCCCATGCAGCCAAGTCCAATCGCCGAGACTTCTAAGTTGCTTTTTCCAAGTTTACGTTTTTGCATTGTTACTCCTTCAAGGTTTTACCTAGGTTTATTCAGATTTAAGTGATGCTATATTGATACAGAAGCGGTACTTCACATCGGACTTGAGCAGTCGCTCGTAGGCTTCGTTGACCTTCTGGATGGGGATGACTTCGACATCGGCAGTGATGTTGTGCTTGCCGCAAAAGTCGAGCATCTCCTGGGTTTCGGCGATGTCACCGATATTTGAGCCACAGAGACTTATGATGTCTCAATAAACTTCTGCTGCGTGGTGTGTAAAAATGCCTGCTCAAAAGATCTTGGGCTGATGGCGATTGCCTCAGTCTTCGTCATTACTTTCTCCTGCCGGAGTTGGTGAGTCAGCTTCTTTAAGGGCGTACCATGACTTTGATTGCTTCCCGACTATCCATTGCAGCGTACCCTCTGGGAACACCATCGAGATCGACGGTTAAATCGAGGACAGCAGAGGCGTTGAGTTTGCCTGCCACTGTATCGGCTAACAATTGTGGAATGTAAGCACGGACGGGTGCAACACCGCCTCGCAAGGTGATGTTATTCATAAATAAACGGTTCAGATTGAAATTCTGGCCGCTGCCGTGCGGCACACCGACATACCCGATCGCTCCACCGGGACGCGCAATGCCGATCGCTGTTGCCATTGCAGACTGGTTGCCCACACACTCCAGTACCGACTCTGCACCACCTTGGGTCATCTCTTTCACCGCCGCGATCGCTTCTTCCCCTCGACTGCTGACAACATCCGTTGCACCAAACCGTCGTGCAATCTCCAGCCGCGATGTGTGCCGCCCCAGGATAATGATGCGTTCAGCACCGAGACGTTTGGCAGCAAGCACGCCACACAAACCTACTGCCCCATCACCAACGACTGCAACCGTTCTGCCTGTGCGGACTCCTGCTGAGACAGCAGCATGATGACCGGTAGACATCACATCGGTAAGCGGTAGAATGGCGGTGAGGAGGTCATCATCATTCTCAACATCCTTGGGAATGACGACTAATGTGCCATCGGCCAAGGGCGAACGGATGGCTTCTGCTTGTCCACCATCGTTTGTGGTTCCCCAAAAACCACCATGTACGCAAGAAGTTTGAATTCCTTTGTGGCAGAATTCACAGGTGCCATCGGAAAACGCAAAGGGAGCGAGGACGCGATCGCCTTTTTTCAGAGTGCGAACAAGAGAACCAACCTCTTCCACAATTCCCATCCATTCGTGTCCTGTTCGCCAACCGGGTTGCCACTCTTCCTCACCCCGATAGAACCACAGGTCAGATCCGCAGATGCAGGCGTGAGTAATCCGGACAATGGCATCTGTGGGCTGTTGAATTGTGGGATCGGGAACATTTTCAACCCGGACATCACCAGGGGCATAGTAAACGGTTGCTTTCATTGAACAATCTCCGAAGTAAAAAACTAATGCTTACTTTTGTTCGTCAATTACGAGTCTTTAAGGCACTTGGCTCGTGGGTCGGAACAGAATCTCGTTCACATCCACATCCTCCGGCTGGCTCATGGCGAAGGCGACTGCCCCGAACACACTACACCGTTTGACCGCCATCGACGACCAGGGCGTGTCCGACGACGAAGGCAGCCGCGTCCGAACACAGCCAGACAACGGCATTGGCTATTTCTTCGGGCTGGCCCATCCGTCCGATCGGCTCCTGTGCGATTACCTGTTCGCGTCCTTCAGCAGTGCCGCCAGTGAAGCGATCCATCATCGGTGTGTCAATGTAACCGGGGGCAACGGCGTTGACGCGGATGTTCTGCGAGGCGTAGTCGAGAGCCGCCGACTTGGTGAGTCCGATCACGCCGTGTTTTGCGGCGGTATATGCGGCTCCGCCCTTGATGCCTATGACGCCGGCACCCGATGATGTGTTCACGATTGCGCCGCTGCCTTGCTTGAGCATCAGGGGGATTTCATACTTCATGCACAGAAAAACGCCGCGCAGGTCGGTGTCTACGATCCGATCCCACTCTTCCTCTTCGATTTCCGCTGTTACTGCCTTCTTCTGCTCCACACCAGCGTTGTTGAATGCAAAGTCCAGCCGCCCGAAGGTCTCGATAGTCTTGTCCAGAGCCGCCTTCACGTTCTCGGCCCGCGTCACGTCGCACCTAACGACGAGCGCCCGCCCGCCGAGTTCCTCGATCATATGGGCCGTTTCTTGATTGCCCTGTTCTAAAATGTCAGCGACCACCACATTAGCGCCTTCACGTGCAAACGCCAGCGCTGTAGCTCGACCGATGCCGTTCGCTGCTCCGGTCACAAACGCAACCTTTTCTGTATAATTTCCCTTCTCGTTCATTGCCATTTTTTACTCCTTGCGTTGCTTATTCGGGAAGCCTTGATTTCTACAATTTATTGCCGTGTAATTGAGCTAAGGATGTGCATCTCGACTCCCAAAAATTTCAGATACGCAGATCACTGGCGATATTGGTCGTCGCTGACCTTTTCCAGCCAGTCCACGGGCTTGCCGTCGAGTGCCTCCTGAATGGCAATGTGCGTCATGGCCGTAGTTGCTGTAGCGCCGTGCCAATGCTTCTCACCGGGCGAGAACCAGATCACGTCCCCCGGCCGAATTTGCTCGATCGCACCACCCCAGCGTTGTGCAAGACCGCAGCCAGCAGTCACGATTAGGGTCTGGCCCAACGGGTGGGTGTGCCATGCTGTCCGAGCGCCCGGCTCGAATGTAACACTGGCTCCAGACGTGCGTGCTGGATCGGGTGCCTCGAACAGAGGGTCAATGCGAACGGTGCCGGTAAAATACTCAGCCGATCCTTTGGTGGAAGGCTGTGAGCCACTTCTTTTGATGTCCATTTTTTTAATTCCTTCACTTGATGCCCTGCATAATTGCTAGCCCAATCTCTGCGATTGGACACTGATCGCCTATAGGTAGAGATGGAAATTTTTTAAGCAGCAAGGTTAGCCTTGATACCGTTTTGGTTGTCAGTAGGCGAGTCTCTTGCCTGTCAAAACTGAGTTTTTTCTTGAATAAAAGTCCAGACGCTTATCAGAAGCCGGAATCGTTTTTCATTGCTTTAGTTTTATTCTAGGAATCCTAGAGGGCAAGCAATAGAACAATCGTCTAAGATAGTTGTACAATCCTGCAAAACTTAGAAATGAACGCTGCAAAAACGAGTGAAACGTCTGATAGGGATTTGATGAACGACCAGCAGGCAAAGCGCCAGGCAGACAGAGCGCAAGCCAACAGAGACGAACTGAAAGAGCGGATTGCACGGGCTATCCGTGATGATGGGACGATTGAGCCGCTCAAAGGATTGCACTTCAACCGCACCTCCTCGCCTGCGGAATGCCTTCATAGTGTCTCTGTCCCTGCCTTTTGTGTGATTGCTCAAGGCAGCAAAGAAGTGCTTCTGGGCAGCGATCGCTATCAGTATGACCCTTTGCATTATCTGCTTGCTACGGTCGAACTGCCGATTGTCAGTCAAATTCTCCAAGCGTCCAAGGCGCAACCGTTCCTTAGCCTTCGCCTCGATCTTGACCCCACCCTGGTCGGTTCAGTCATGATCGAGGCAGGGTATCCCTCATCACGTAACCGTGCTGATGTGAAAGCGATTGACGTAAGTTCGTTGGATGCAAATCTATTGGATGCTGTGGTGCGGCTCGTCAGGCTTCTAGATTCCCCTGCTGAAGCTCATGTTCTCGCACCACTGATTAAGCGGGAAATCATTTACCGACTCCTGATCGGAGAGCAAGGAAGTCGGCTCCGTCAGATTGCAGTTCTAGGTGGCTACACTCACCACATTGCTCTTGCCGTCGAGCGACTTCGTAAAGACTTTAACCAACCGCTTCGCATTGAAAGCATCGCCCGAGAGCTTGGAATGAGTGTCTCGGGCTTCCACCATCACTTCAAGTCTGTTACTGCAATGAGTCCCTTGCAATTCCAGAAGCAACTGCGCCTCCAAGAGGCCCGCCGTCTAATGCTGGGGGAAAACCTTGACGCTACTAGTGCTGCCTATCGAGTGGGGTACGACGATGCCTCGCACTTCAACCGGGAGTACAAGCGGCTGTTTGGTGCGCCACCGATGCGCGATGTGGAGCGGCTACGAGAAACTGCTAGGCAGACTGCTAGTTCAACATGAGGACTAACTAAGAGCGATCGTTACAGAAGTAAAAAGGCGTATAAAGGGAATCATAAAAAGATTTAAATTCAATAATTAAATTTTACTCTTCCATATCCTCTCTAAGATTTTAATTTGCTTTTCATTTAAATAAAAATCTATTCTAAGGCTTGATTTTCCATATCCTCTCTAACATTTCAATTTTCTTTCTCCTTTCAAGACTCATCTGTTCCTCAGTATTAGATATTATCTTTTGTTGATGTTTCAAGTTTTCAAATTCTTTGAGGATCTGAGCCATTTGCTTGTCACGCTGCTTTTTGTATCTATTAGACTGATATTTTCCCAAAATAAAGCCAATTATCAAAGAAGTAATGAAAACTAATGTAAACAAGCCGATATGATCATTTCTTTGCCCTGTCGAATTTGGTTGACTGGGCTGAACTGTTTGAGAAGGGAGTGCAACAGAAACAGTTTGCATATTCTTAGCGGTTTTTGCAATCAGCATAATCACTTTCAGTTATCAGTTGTCAGTAAACAGTTATCAGTTATCAGTTTTCAAATTTTATTACTTACTGTTAACTGTTAACTGTCTTACTCACCTCTTAATTTTAGATTGTAGGCTTCAATGCGTCTAAAGTCAGATTCAACTTCAAGACATTAACTCCTGGTTCACCAAAAATACTCAAAAAACGACCATCAATATTTTGGTTTATCAAAGTTTCCAACTGCTGGGGCTGCACTCCTCGCGCCTTGGCGACTCGTGCAATTTGCGCTTTAGCAGCCTCCGGAGTAATGTGGGGATCAAGACTGGAACCAGAGGTGTATACTAAATCGGCTGTAGGCTGCACACCTGCATTCTTGAGACGATTAAAATCTCCTTCAACCCGTTTACTGGGGTCTGGATCATTGTTACCTTTAATACGTTCTAACAAAGCTGGATTACTAGGAGCCAAGTTGCTAGCACCGGAAACTCCAGTTTTTAATACCCCGGCTTCATCCTTGTTCGGGTCAGCAGTACTATAGCTAGTGGTACTGGGGCGACTGTTAAAATAGCGATCGCTTGTGAAAGGTTGACCAACAAGAGCAGAACCAACTATTTCACCTTGGGTATTTCTGATTAGACTACCATTCACCTGAGTTGGAAACACAACTTGTCCAAACCCAATCATTACGAAAGGATAAATAATAGCTGTAATGATCCAAAGTACTAAAGTAGAACGAATTGCTCTACTTGCTTCGCGTGTAAAACTCATTAGAATTTCTCCGGTATAAACATCACAAAAAATAAATATATAGAAAGAGCAACCGTGACTATTCCTAATAGTCCCAACGCCCAAGCTTGAGTGCGAGAAAACTGTTGATCAGCAGCTAACACCAAAGGTGCAACCACCAAGTTCAAGCACATGGCTATGAACAAGTACAATGGCAGCTTTTGTTTTTTGCTAGCAGACCAAATTTCAGTCAGAGTTTCTAATAGTTGGTCAGATAAAATCGGGTAGCGTTGAATAGGTTTCATAAATAAATAGTTGGTAGTTGGTGGTTGATAGTTGATTGTTAGTTGTTAACTAATCTCCAATTCTGGAATTTCAAGTTTTGCACTAAAACATTGAAATTGTGGACACACCAATAACCTATCTGTGTCTATCGGTGTGCATCCGTGTGCATCGGTGTTCGATTTATAAAATACGATTTTGGTCACAGCTTTAACTCTTAAAAGGCAGCTATGCTGAGGGCAGAAGGGAAGAGGATTTGACTGAATTTCACACTTAAAACCAGAACATTCAGGTTTAAAACTCCAAATTTCACACTTCAAACAGGAACATTCAAGTTTAAAACTCCAAATTTCACACTTAAAACCAGAACATTCAGGTTTAAAACTCCAAATTTCACACTTAAAACCAGAACATTCAGGTTTAAAACTCCAAATTTCACACTTAAAACCAGAACATTCAGGTTTAAAACTCGAAACTTCACGCTTTGAACTAAAACACTGAGGTTTTGATGCCCAATCCCCAACCCCCATTTTCAAGACAACGGCAAAATAACATCAATCAACTTGATAGCAATAAAAGGTGCAATGATACCGCCAACACCATATATAAAGATGTTGCGGCGTAGCAGTTGATCTGCTGTCAAAGGGCGAAACTTTACACCTTTGAGTGCCAAAGGAATAAGAACTGGGATAATTAGGGCATTGTAAATCAAAGCTGAAATAATGGCAGATTGAGCGCTTTTTAGCCCCATGATATTCAATGCGCCAATACCAGCTGCTGCAAAGATAGTAGGAATAATAGCGAAATACTTGGCAATATCATTAGCAATAGAAAACGTCGTCAACGCCCCACGGGTAATTAATAATTGTTTACCGATAGTCACCAAGTCAATGAGCTTTGTAGGGTCAGAGTCCAAGTCCACCATATTGGCGGCTTCTTTGGCAGCTTGTGTACCAGAGTTCATTGCTAAACCCACGTTTGCTTGAGCCAATGCTGGTGCATCGTTAGTACCGTCTCCGGTCATGGCTACTAACTTACCTTGAGACTGTTCGGAACGAATTACTTCTATTTTGTCTTCTGGAGTCGCTTCAGCAATAAAATCATCAACCCCTGCTTCTTGGGCAATTACCGAGGCTGTGATCCGATTGTCACCTGTGAGCATAATAGTACGCACACCCATACGGCGGAGTTGGTCAAATCGTTCTTTTATACCAGGCTTGACGATATCTTTAAGGTAAATCACACCAAAAATCTCATCGTTTTGGCAAACTGCTAGGGGAGTACCACCTAAATGGGAAACTCGCTCAAACGCTGCATCCAGTTCAGAAGTACTATTTCCCCCACGAGAACGCACAAACCCCTTGATTGCATCTACTGCCCCTTTACGGATTTGTTTACCATCAGGTAAGTTAGTACCACTCATGCGGGTTTTGGCAGAAAACTCAACGCCTTCAGCTATGCTAGTATCAAAATCCGCCTTTGCACCCAAGTTTTGGGCAAGTTTGACAATTGACCTACCCTCTGGCGTATTGTCAAATACGCTAGCAACTAAGGATACTTGGGCAATGTCTTCTACAGAGTGGCCGTTTACGGGGATAAATTCATCGGCCATACGATTGCCAAAGGTGATTGTACCTGTTTTATCTAATACCAAACTGTTAATATCACCACAGGCTTCTACGGCTCGACCAGAGGTAGCAATGACGTTAAATTGGGCAACTCTATCCATCCCAGCAATACCGATCGCACTCAGCAAACCGCCAATTGTAGTCGGAATTAATGCTACTAATAGTGAAATCAAAATAGCAATGCTAGCACCAGCACGCAGATTGTTCCCTGCCTCTACTCCGTACAATGTACTGACAAAGTTAGCAACATAAGCAGCAAAGGGAGGAATTGTTGCCACGACAATTAGGAAAACCTGGGTCAGGACTGCTAAAAGTACTGTTAAGGCGATTTCGTTAGGAGTTTTGCTACGTTCCGCCCCTTCTACTAAAGAAATCATGCGGTCAATAAACCCTTGACCAGGGTCAGCGGTGATCCGGATCTTCAATTCATCAGATAGTAGCCGCGTACCACCAGTAACAGAACTAGCAATATCTGTACCTGGTTGCTTGAGTACAGGGGCAGATTCCCCGGTAATCGCAGACTCATCCACCGAGCCAATACCTTCGATTACTTCCCCATCGGCGGGTATCATGTCATTGGCAATGATTTTTACTAAATCACCCCGCCGCAGTTCTGTAGAATTCACTTCTTGGATAGAACCATCGGGCAGAATTTTACGAGCAATTGTATCTGATCGCGTCGCCCTCAAAGTATCTGCTTGTGCCTTTCCCCGCCCTTCAGCCACAGCTTCGGCAAAGTTAGCAAACAAAACTGTGAAAAATAAAATCAGAGTAATCAACCCGTTTAACAAACGTTGCTGGTTTACAGGAAGTTGTATAGTTCCAAATAAATTCGGGTCAAGGGTGACGAGAAAAGTGACAATGGTTCCTACCCAGACAATAAACATAACTGGATTTTTCACAGCTATGCGTGGATTGAGTTTCACAAATGACTCTTTAATTGCCCTTTGATATAGTCCCCGCATATCTGCTTTAGGAGTGTACTTGCGCGAATCACGAGTTCCCTGCGGCACACGGGGCAGACGAGGAGGGAATGAATTGGTCTTTGTTCCCATATATTTTAGTTATTGAAGTGAGGGAGTGGGGTGGTGGAGAGGTGGGGGGCTAGGGGTCCCCACTTTGTGGGGTTGGGGGGAGATGGGGGAGTGTGAGGAGTGTAGAATTTACTCCTCCTTGTCTTGTCTCCCTTGTCCCCTAATCCTCGATTACCCATTACGAATTTGAAAAAACTCACCAATTGGGCCAAATGCCAGTACGGGAAAGAAGGTGAGTGCACCTAAGATCAAAATTACGCCTGCGGTTACGCCCGTAAATAATCTAGTATCGGTTCGCAGTGTACCAGTTGTTAAAGGCACTGGCTGCTTGCGGGAAATACTATCTGCGAGTAAGAGCAAACCGACAATTGGAATATAACGTCCTGCTAGGAGACTAAAACAAGTACTAAGGTTCCACCACAGGGCGGTTGTAGTTGGTGCTGTACCTGTGGCGATCGCTAATGGAGAGGGTTGAGAATCAGCTAAGCCTTCAAATCCGGAACCGTTGTTGGCAGCAGCTGAAGCGTATTCGTAAACGACTTGGGCAAAGCCGTGAAAACCAGGATTACTAGTTCCCGCCAGTTGATCAGGAAATGCCAAAGCAATAGCTGCTGGGATCATAATGGCGATAGGATGAACCAGCAAAATTAGGAAACTGGCTAGCACTACTTCTCGCTTTTCAATTTTGCGTCCCAAGAATTCTGGTGTGCGTCCCACCATCAAGCCTGTAGCAAATACTGCCAAGATTAAATAAGCAAATAAATAAGCTGTTCCTGTACCTTGTCCACCAAATACAATTTGCAGAAACATGTTGGCAAGGGTGACGAAACCACCACTAGGCATATACGAATCATGCATGCTATTGACAGCACCACACATTGTGGCTGTGGTGATGGCTGCATATAAAGCAGATTGCGCCCAGCCAAATCTGACTTCTTTACCTTCAAGGTTTGGTTGGTTGCTACCCAACAAAGTATTCACAGCCGGATTTCCGTTGTATTCGCCAATGGCTGTAATGATGATGAAACCAATAAGGATTGCCAAGGGAATACAATAAACTAACCAGGCTTGTTTGATGTTGTTGGCGAAGATACCATAGGTGTAAATCAGCGAGGTTGGGATCGAAAGAATTGCTACCAACTGAATCAAATTAGTAAACCCATTGGGATTTTCAAATGGATGAGCAGAGTTGATAGCAAAAAAACCACCACCGTTTTCGCCTAGTTCTTTGATAATTTCATAGTGAGCCACAGGGCCACGAGCGATCGCTTGACTAATATTAGGATCTTCTAAAGTAGGAACAATTACAGGACCTGCTAATGTTTCCGGAACGCCAGCAGCCATAAAAGCGATCGCACCGACAATACTAATTGGCAGTAATACCCGCGTAATTGAGCGAATTAAATCTACATAGAAATTACCCAGTGGTCTACCTGTTAATCCGCGAATAAAGGCGATCGCTACTGCTATTCCTGTCGCTGCTGAGGTAAACATGTGATATCCTAGTCCCCACATTTGACTAGCGTAACTCATGTAAGTTTCACCAGAATAATGCTGCTGGTTGGTGTTAGTAATAAAGGAAATTGTGGTATGCAGTGCTGTGTCCCAAGTCGGCGCGCCAATTTTCGTTGGGTTTAGGGGTAGCCATTCCTGATTCATTATGATGAAAAAAATTAGCAACCCCATCACTATATTGCTGTAGATAATGGCTCGTGCATATTGCCAGCCTGTCATATTGTCTTTAGCCTTAACACCAATTAGAGAGTAAAGCACTTGCTCAATTGGGTTCACAATTGGGTCGAGAAAAGTCCGTTGTTCTTGGAAAACAAGCGCCATATAGCGCCCAAAAAAGGGCGTGATTACTACTACAATTAGTAGCGTTAATGCTATTTGTATCCATTCTTGTAGCATAAGCTAGGTAAACTCCAATATAAATAAAATCAGACTTTTCTTGATTTTCAAATCTTTTTTTAGAAAATCACAAGTCTGAAAAGTCTTTTTACTAATCACCAATTCACTAAGGACCAAAGCAAATTTTTAGGAGATAAAAAGAGATTTTTAACGCTTACTTTACGAACTATTTTTATCAACTTACATCATCGGATGTTTTACATAGTAAAACAAGAATTAGGGGTAATAAAAATATGTTTATTTTTTGATATCTAGTATTTATCAATAGATATATATATAAATTGAATTTGTTTAGATAATTAGTAAACACTAGATATATACAGAACTAAACACAAAATTAAACACACAATTAAAAGTCTCTAATTATAATAGAATTTACTCTGAATATTCTTTCTTTCATATAGTCGATCCTTGCATTAATCCCAAAATCCCCCCTTTCACAGGGGGAAGATTTAGTTTCCTAAGCGAATTCGCTTAGAGTTAGGGTGGGATCAAAAAATATTTGTGCAAGAAGTCTAGTTACATATATTTTTAATAAAAATGAGTGGCAGGATAATTTTGTGAATGGCATCTTTAAAAACGAAATTGCAGTCTCAGAACTGGCGCTTGGGTAAAACTTTTCTGATATTGGGAGTATTTCTTATTATTGGAACTCTTGAATATACCACCCCAACTGACTATGTGTTTGGATATCTCTACAGTGGGGCGATTTTGTTGGTAAATTCTTGGTTTGGTGAAAGAGCAACTTTGCGGGCAACGTTTCTTGCTATTTGCTTGACTATGCTAAATTTATGGATACCAGGACGGGAAGCAATCACAACTTCTACAGTTGCAAGTCGAGTGATTGCCTCGATGGCTTTGATGGTGACGGGTTTTTTGAGTATACGCCTGCGACGTTCGCAACAAGCAATTGCCTTGACCCAAGCTAAGTTAGAATCACAGGAACAATTGGTACGACTGCGAGAAGATTTTGCTTCCACTCTGACCCATGATCTCAAAACACCGTTGTTGGGAGCGATCGAAACTATCAAAGCATTTCAGCAAGAAAAATTTGGTGTTGTTTCGCCAATTCAACAGAAAGTTCTGGCTACAATGATCCGTAGTCATCAGACTTCTCTACAATTCGTAGAAACTTTGTTGGATGTTTATCGTAATGATACTGAGGGTCTAAAACTAAATTTAGCACCAGTAGATTTAGTTGCGATCGCAGAAGATGTTGCTAGTAACCTTGCAGCTTTAGCTTCTAACCGTCGCATTTATATAACTTTTGACTATGGTGACTCAGATTTACGGCAATCTTTATGGGTGTTAGGTGATACACTGCAACTAGAACGAGTCTTTACTAATCTTTTGGTAAATGCCATTAACCACTCCCGGCGCGGAGGTCATGTAGAAGTGGTGCTAGAATCGCAGGCATCCCACCAAATTGTCAAAATACTAGACACAGGTGCAGGTATTTTGCCTAATGAATTTTCCCACCTATTTGAAAGATTTTACCAAGGTCATAGCGATCGCCAAGCAAAAGGTTCTGGGCTAGGACTTTATCTGTCTCGCCAAATTATTGAAGCGCACGGTGGTACAATTTGGGCAGAGAATCGGGTTTGTGCTAAATATACTTTATCATCTGATACCATCACAACTGGAGCTATCTTTGGTTTTAGACTTCCAGTTTATCCTCATTCAGTCAACAGTTACAAAACTGATAACTGATCATTGTTTAGTAATGGCTTCTACTGCACTTAAAATTCTCCTAGTTGAAGATGATGAACTGTTCCGCTTGGGATTGCACGTGAGATTGCAACAAGAACCAGGGTTAGAAATTATTGCTGAGACGGAAGATGGTGAAACTGCGGTTGAATTAGTCAAGGAACATTCTCTTGATATTGTACTTTTGGATGTGGGATTGCCAGGTATTGGAGGCATTGAGACGTGTCGGCGAATTAAGCAACTACACCCCCAATTACCAGTATTAGTTTTGACTTCTCATTCTCAAGCATCCTTGATTGCACGGTTAATAGCAGCAGGCGCACAAGGCTACTGCTTAAAAGGAATTGCAGCCGAAAAATTGGTACTGGCGTTGCGTTCTGTGGCTGCGGGTGCGTCTTGGTGGGATGAAACTGCAACCCAAGAAATTCGTTCTAAATTCGAGTTTAATTATACCGAAGATTACACCAAAAATCTATCTATAACCGTAAATTCACTGACGCAACGAGAACAAGAAATTCTCTCACTCATAGCACAAGGCAAAACAAATCAAGAAATAGCTGAAGTACTATATATTACCACAGGTACAGTCAGAGTTCATGTCCATACCATTTTACATAAACTAGAAGTCCGCGATCGCACTCAAGCAGTCATCGTCGCTATGCAAGCAGGTTTGATCAAGTGACCCTTTTGGCAAAGGGAAGAATTATTGTCTATAACCCTCTGCCTTCTGCCTTGAAAGTAACCTCACCCCGTCAAGCAGAGGACACCCCTCTCCTTAGTAAGGAGAGGGGCTAGGGGTGAGGTTTTTTCATGCTTGGCGGTGAAACTTGTTTCATTAGGACTGCCTTTCTTGGGTCAGTAAGTATTCTTTCCTTCACAAAAAGTCATAATTCGGTAAAATTAGGTAAAGCAATTTATGCAGTTGTAAAGCAAAGGCGTCAGCAATCTCATGCAGCTGAAATTCAGTGCATCTCGGTTTCCCCTAACTCCCCTACTCCTAATCGCACCCTTTTTTCTCTGGGGTACGGCGATGGTGGCGATGAAAGGAGTGATTTCCCACACCACACCATTGTTTATGTCCGGGGTGCGGATAATCCCAGCCGGGTTGCTGATTTTAATCGCAGCTGCTTTCATGGGTAGACCCCAGCCTAAGGGTTGGGCTGCTTGGCTGTGGATTGCTTTATTTGCCTTGGTAGATGGGGCATTATTTCAAGGCTTTTTAGCTGAGGGATTAGTGAGAACTGGTGCTGGGTTGGGATCAGTGATGATTGACTCCCAACCTTTGGCGGTGGCTTTGATGTCTTCTTGGTTGTTTCAAGAAATAATTGGTTTGTGGGGATGGTTAGGACTTTTGTTGGGTGTGACGGGGATCAGTTTAATTGGCTTACCTGATGAGTTGATCTTAGGTCTTTTGTCTGACAACACTCCCGAAATTTTGCTTTCTCCCACTCTCCCATTCCTCAATTCTCTGTTTGCTAGTGGCGAATGGCTAATGCTGTTAGCAGCTTTGAGTATGGCGGTGGGAACTGTAATGATCCGCTTTGTCAGCCGTCATGCTGATCCCGTTACAGCTACGGGATGGCATATGGTTATCGGTGGTTTACCCTTGTGGGGGATTTCATCGGTTGTTGAATCCCAACAATGGCAGAATCTCGTACCATCTGACTGGGCAGCTTTGGGGTATGCTACGGTCTTTGGCAGCGCAATTTCCTACGCCTTGTTTTTCTATTTTGCTTCTAGCGAAAATTTGACTAGTCTGAGTTCTCTGACTTTTCTCACGCCTGTATTTGCCTTACTATTCGGCAATTTGTTGCTGCAAGAAGTTCTCAGCCCTTTACAGTGGATAGGAGTTGGTTTGACTTTAATTAGTATTTACCTGATTAATCAACGCGATGTTTTAGCTGGTCGGGGATCGGGGACAAGGGAAGAGGGACGACTTGGGGGACAAGGGGGACAAACAGGACAAGAGGAATTCTTAACGACCAACCAGCAACCAACAACCAGCAACCAGCAATCACTAATGTACAGACGCGATTAATCATGATGTACAGACGCGAGGAACATCGCGTCTCTACCTACTAACAACCAACAACTACTAACCACTAACTTTGACAATTGACGATTGACCATTGACCACATCACTTTTCTGGTGCTTCTGATTGCAGAATGGTTTGACAGTATTCGATGATAATTGTCAGGCGATCGCTAATTGTTTTAAGTCGATTAACAGCAGTTGCGGCTTGTCGCGCGCCTTGAAGAAACATTAGGTCGATTTCCAACAGTTGCAGTTGCTTACTCATCTCTGTCCGATAGGATAGTTCCCGTGTTTTTTCCTCTGCTAAAGGTAAAATATGCTGCCGAAAAAATTCTTGTAAAGACAAAAGATGCTGTCGCAGTTGCTGTGCATCTGTTTGGTGAGTTGCTGCTTGCAAGCGGAGTTGCTCTAATAGTATTACGAAGGTGTGATATCTCTCTTGATTGACAGACATTCAGTGCTAATTGAGATACTATTAATGTCAAGTAATTTTTCTTATACAATATTCTTTTCTAACCTTTTGTTAAGGTTATGGACTCCAAAATCTTAAATTTGGGGTCTGATTTGCCATCATTAGATTCTGATAACTATTATGCTTGACACCCAGTACAGGATAATTTGCCCAAGCTTTTTGTTCAAGCAATGATCCTGCGATCGCTTTTTCCTCCCTCGTGTCGGCAGCAAATAGTTTTTCGACGACATTCTCGTCAAGTGTGTTCACTCCTCCCTCTAACCACCAAATCATCTCCAGCCCCGCTATATTTTATGATGAGCAGCACAATTGTCAACCACCCTATTGATATAACTCTTCCAGAATGGCTAGAAAGTTGCTTACGTACACCGCCTACAGACGGTACTGCAACGGAAGAAGATCAGAAATATTATGATATAAGTTTGATTTGTCGAGCCTTTGAGTTTGCTTATCAGCTGCATCAGGGTCAGTACCGCAAATCAGGAGAACCATACATCTGTCATCCGATTGCTGTAGCTGGAATGCTGCGTGATTTAGGTGGTAGTGCAGCTATGATAGCAGCTGGATTTCTTCATGATGTAGTGGAAGATACAGATGTTACAATTGAAGAAATAGAACAGCGTTTTGGTGCAGAAGTTAGATGCTTAGTTGAAGGCGTCACCAAGTTATCTAAAATCAATTTCAAAAGCAAAACTGAAAGTCAAGCCGAAAATTTTCGACGGATGTTTTTGGCTATGGCGCAAGACATCCGCGTGATTGTAGTGAAGTTAGCAGATCGCTTACACAACATGCGGACATTAGAATATATGCCAGACGAAAAACGCCGTCGTACCGCTACAGAAACACGAGAAATTTTTGCTCCCCTAGCAAATCGCTTGGGGATTTGGCGTTTTAAATGGGAATTGGAAGACTTAGCATTTAAGTATTTGGAACCAGAAGCTTTTCGGCAAATTCAACAGCTGATTTCGGAAAAACGCACAGCGCGAGAAGAGAGATTGACAAAAATCTCAGAAACATTGAGAACTCGACTTGCAGAAGCAGGAATTCGCTGTCTTGATATTAGTGGACGTCCCAAGCATCTTTATAGCATCTACCAAAAGATGCAACGGCAAAATAAAGAATTTCATGAAATTTATGATTTAGCAGCACTGCGAATTATTGTACAAACCAACGAGGAATGCTATCGCGCATTGGCGGTTGTTCACGATGTCTTCCGTCCGATTCCTGGTAGATTTAAAGATTATATTGGATTGCCTAAGCCCAACCGTTACCAATCATTACATACTGGAGTAATAGGGCCTTGGGGACGACCTTTAGAAGTGCAAATTCGGACAATGGAAATGCACCATGTGGCAGAATATGGTATCGCTGCTCATTGGAAGTATAAAGAAACTGGCGGTTCTAACGCTACTTTAACTGCGGCGGATGAAAAATTTACTTGGTTGCGGCAGTTATTAGAATGGCAAAGTGATTTAAAAGATGCTCAAGAATATTTGGAAAGCATCAAAGATAATCTATTTGAAGAAGACATTTATGTCTTTACTCCCAAAGGGGATTTAGTTGCTTTAAAACCTGGTTCTACAACAGTGGATTTTGCCTATCGCATTCACACAGAAGTAGGGAATCGCTGTGCGGGAGTGCGGGTAAATGGTAGGATGGTACCACTTTCGACGCGCTTGCAAAACGGCGATATAGTCGAGATTATTACTCAAAAAAATGGTCATCCTAGTCTGGATTGGTTGAACTTTGTTCGGACTAGTGCAGCAAAAAACCGGATTAAGCAATGGTACAAGCGATCGCGCCGGGAAGAAAATATTGCGCGTGGACGCGAATTATTAGAAAAAGAACTTGGGAGAACAGGTTTTGATAATGTGCTGAAGTCAGAAGCAATGCAGGCGGTAGCAGAAAGATGTAATTACCACTCCACAGAAGATTTACTCGCAGCTTTGGGTTACGGGGAAATTACACTCAACTTAGTGCTGAACCGTTGGCGAGAAATCGTAAAAGCACAGCAGCCTGCTACTAACGAGCCGGATAATACCACACACCTACCCACTACAGCTAAGGCAGCGGCCTTATTACGAGAAGCAACTCCCACAACTTCCCGCACTAGTGACTCGCCTATCGTCGGTGTAGAAGGGTTGTTGTATCACTTAGCTGGGTGTTGTACCCCTATTCCTGGCGAAGCAATTATTGGTGTGGTGACACGGGGCAAAGGAATTTCTATTCATCGTCAAGGGTGTCATAATCTGGAAAAAGTAGAATGCGATCGCCTTGTTCCGGTGAGTTGGAACCAAGCAGTAGAACACAGTGGTCGTCCTGTAACTTACGCGGTGAATTTACAAATTGAAGCACTAGACCGAGTAGGAGTATTAAAAGATATTTTGTCACGGCTAAGCGACCAAGGGATCAACGTCCGCCATGCAAATGTAAAAACATCCTTTGGTCAACCAGCATTGATCGATTTGGGAGTTGAAATTCGTGATCGCCCTCAATTAGAACAGATATTTACTCAAATTAAGAAAATGAGTGATATTCTTAATATCCGTCGCCTTGGTCAAATTGACGAATAAAATCATGTTTGATTGGATATCTTAGTCATGGGAAATAGGTAATAACAACGCGGTTTACCTATTTCCCATGATTAATTATTAATTGCTGATAGTACTAAGTGCAGCTTGGCATTATATCGTAGTATATTTAAACGCAAAGGAACGCGGAGTCAGCGCAAAGGAACGCAAAGTATTTTTATAAAGAATTCACTACGAATTAATAAAATCTTCTATTAAAAATTAATCACCTAAACGCCCACCCATAATCCATCTGTGTGTATCTGTGTGCATCTGTGTTCGTTTTATAAAAAATATATTCCTCCTTACCAAAATCCCAATCAAACATAAACTTATGATGTTAAATTTATAAACCCAATCCAGCAACGACCATTTAGTAAAGCAGTGAAAATCGCACTAATTATAATCCCCTTCATCAAGGCAAACTTTTCTTGCTTTCTTAGTCTCAAAAGGACAGGTATGATATATACAAATTGTGTTATCCCAATCCCAAAAAAATAGACTACAAAAATTAACTGAAAAAATCTGATGTTATATTGAGAGGCAATTATTAATTCTATATAAGCAAGAATGCCCAAAATCAAAGTTGCGATGATATGCATTCCCATGACTAGAAAAATTCCGCCGATTATATAATAAAATTCGTTTCTTCTTGACATGCAACATCCTTAATTAGCAAAATTTAATCTTTGATTATTAACCAAATCGTACCCTGTACTACCCTCGCGATAAAACATATTGAAAGTATCAAAGGGAATGATTCTGCCATCTGGGTGGACGATATGAATACATGATCGCTTCACCGAACGCACATCAAAATTAAACGGATCAAGAAACTGGACAATCATCACTCGAAAAATATTGGCATAGGTAATTCCTTCGGGAACGGGAAGCATTGGTAAACAACACAAAAGCTGCCTTAATGATGTAGCCACAGAACTAGGTGAATGACTGGTAGAAAATAACTCAAAAATGTGGCGTTTGAGTTCTGGGTTTTGTTCGTAAAGTACACTGTTGGGCATAATTTCCACAAACTTTTCAGGATTGATTAACCCAGTTAGGGGTATGACTTTACCATTTAGTTTGAGTGCATAAGCCATTGCCAAACAGTCGGGATGACAAGGAACAGGTAGAATATCTTCTGGTTGAAAGTAAGGACTTTGTTGTAAAATTGACCTACGGACTTCGGTAAGGGTGTACCTATCACGTTTGGGATCAAAGCCTTGTAAACGTCCAGCCGCTTGGATTGGTTGAAACGTCACGCCGCGTACACAAGGCTGTTGCAAAGCATACTCAATTATTTTGCCGATTTCGTGGTCATTCAGTCCTTTTTTGAGGGTGACAACTAAAGTTGTAGAGATATTATACTCATTAAGGTGAGCGATCGCTATTTCCCTGATACTACGCAAATCTGCGCCTCGCAAGTCTTTTAGCGCTTCTGCTTCAAAGCTATCAAATTGCAGATATACTTCTATACCAGGCATGTATTGACTCAGGCGACTGCAAAAAGTTTTATCTTTCGCAATTCTTACGCCATTGGTGTTAATCATTAAATGTTTAATTGGCTTGCTTTTGGCAAGATCCATAATTGCAAAAAACTCTGGGTGAAGCGTTGGTTCACCACCACTCAACTGCACAATTTGCGGTTCTCCTTCATTCGCCACCACCGCATCAATCATCTTAGCAATTTCTGCTAAACTGCGGTGTCGTCTGGGTTGATGAGAAATATCAGAAAATTCTTCCGCACCGGAATCAGCATAGCAAATTGGACAAGACAGATTGCATCTGTCTGTGACTTCTATTAAAGTTAAACAACTATGCTGTTCATGATCTGGGCATAGTCCACAATCATAAGGACAACCATATTTGATTGGTGTATTAAACTTGAGTGGCATATCTCCTGGTTTGATAAACTCCAGGGATTTTTTGTAATATTCAACATCGTCAGCGATTAAAACTTCTTCTCGTCCGTGAGTAGGACAATGTTTAATTAAGTAAACGTGATCATCTTGAAATATAATTTTTGCTTCGACTTTGGTGAGACACTTGGAACAAACACTATTTGTCAAAGCATAAAATAGGTAATTGCGAGTAGGCATGGTGCAGAAGTTTGTTTTTAATCTTACACCAGTAAACAATAGCAAGCACTATTTAGAATAGTGTTGGTGCTTTACTGATTGCAGTTATAGCAATTCCCCATGAAGATGACTTAATATAAAAAAATGTGGCGTTGCATAATAGCGGTATGAATTGAGGTCAATTAATCATGGAATGTCCACGCTGTGGATCTTGTCATAACCGTAAGAATGGAAAGAAAAGAGGTAAACAGAATCACATTTGCTGTGATTGTGGTCGTCAATTCATTGATGTCTATAAACCACCCAGGGGCTACTCGGATGAAATCAAACAAGAATGCCTAAAAATGTACGTCAATGGTATGGGATTTCGTGGAATTGAAAGGGTGAAAAACGTTCATCATACTACCATTATTCATTGGGTTAAACGAGTGGGTACACAATTGGCGGATACACCAAATTCAAAGGAAATTCCGCAGGTGGGAGAACTAGATGAATTAGAAACATTTATTGGTTCAAAAAAAATAAAATCTGGTTGTGGACGGCGGTAAATCACTTTACTCAAGGTATTCTTGCTTGGGTTTTAGGTGATCGTAGTTCGACTACTTTCCAACAGTTATGGAACATTGTCCAGTGTTGGCAGAGTTATTTTTACGTCACAGATGGATACCCTGTTTACCCTTGTTTTGTTCCTGATGGTGACCAAATTGTGAGTAAGACCTACATGACACGAGTCGAAAATGAAAACACAAGGCTTAGACATTATTTGGCTCGTCTTCATCGTAAAACTTTATGTTATTCCAAAACCGAGGAAATGCTGAGATACTCTGTTCGATTGTTATTGCACTACCTCAAATATCGTTCTGTTCCCTTACCTGCCTAAAACATACCTTTATTCAGCAACGCCAAAAATGTAGACATATCCTAATGGTGCTAACCACCACTTTCAGCAATCAATTCTCTCAGCGTTTTCCCTAAATACTCATACTCCTCTATCGTGTTGTAAATTTGTGCGGAAATCCTCAGTAGTAATTTCGGTGTCTCCTGCCAAGGAAGCACTTGCACCTGAATAGAAAACCGATCAAATAACTCATCACGTATAGATAAAAAATTGCGGTTTTCTAAAGCGATAGGCATTGGTACAATAGCCATTGAACCAATCATCTCTTCTGGGCAGGGTGGCAAAACTTCCAGTGTTTCACAAAGTAGCTGTCTGGCTTGTAATGCTAATTGGTGATTGCGCTGTCTCAATTCATCCCAACCACCAGGTAACAGCGAACCCAAAAATGCGATCGCTTCTGGTACGCACATATACGCGGTGGGATCATCTGTCCCCATCCAATCAAACTCCAATTGAAAGCGACTTTTATCAGTGCGTGGGGAGTTCGCACCGTGGCTAATTGTCAAGGGACGAATTTCTGGTTGTTTATCCCGTTGCACATATAAAAAGGCTGCTCCTTTGGGCGCACACAGCCATTTGTGGCAATTTCCTGTGTAATAAGTTGCGCCAATTTCTCGCAAATTTAAGGGTATCATTCCTGGCGCATGAGCGCCATCTACAAGTGTGTCCACACCCCTGGTTTGCAATTGTTGCACCAACTCCTGTAGAGGAAAGATTAATGCTGTTTGACTTGTGACATGATCTAGCAGTGCTAATTGTGTTTTGGATGAAACTCGCTCTATTACTGCTTCTACAACTTGCTGAGGCGAATCGAGGGGAAAAGGAATCTGAGCAACTACCACCTTTGCCCCTGTACGACTGGCGATAAAATCAAGTGCATTACGACAGGCGTTGTATTCGTGGTTGGTTGTGAGTATTTCATCTCCAGGATGAAAAATTAGGGAACGCAATACGGAATTTATACCAGTAGTTGCATTGGGGACAAATACCACATCTTCTACATCAGTACCGACAAATGCCGCTAATTTGCTTTTAGCTCCATCTAACAGTGGTTCCCACTCCCTGGTGAAAAATCGTAATGGTTCCTGTTCGAGTTGCGATCGCAACTGTTGCTGAAATGATAAAACTGCGATCGGACAAGCACCAAAGGAGCCATGATTGAGAAAAGTTACTTTTGGATCAAACGACCATAAATCTTTGAAGCATGAAGTACTAAAGCTGAAGTATGAAACTCTCTCTTTATCCTTCATCCTTTAACTTTTATCCTTTATTTTTAACTCCCCAGGCAGGATTCGAACCTGCGACCAATCGGTTAACAGCCGACCGCTCTACCACTGAGCTACTGAGGAACGTCACGATTAATAATAGTAATACCAAGTTATAAGAATTGGCAAGTACTTTCGGAAAAATTTTTCCAAAAATTTTGTGAGTGTGTTTAATGGCAACTTGAATTTAAATTTTTGCCAACACTCAATCAACTCAGACTCCCAGCCAGAGAAAAGGTTAAGATTTGATTTGTGTGAACAATCTACTTTAATCCCATTCGCAGTTCAGCTAGGCGCTGTCTTGCTTTGGCATCAATAGAATTAGCTAAAAATCTACTATTGGATTTTTTGCGTGGTTGATACCTTTGCCGCACCCGACAAACTGTGGCTTGCACTTCGTAACATAACTGCTGTGCTGATAACCATTCTGCCCCGTACCCCTGTACCATCAGTTGCTGGGCGCGGTCTGAGGTGGCAACAATCATGCGAGAAATTAAAGATTGAGCTATGGCAGGACGCAAAGATGCACAGGCTTTTTCAATATACGTGTCTGCTGTTTGACCGAAATCAGTATAATAGACAGATACAAGTTCTGTAATAACTTCTTTGTTACTACTAGCATTTTGATACTGAGCATCAAACACTATTTGTGTCTCATAGCCTTGAAATGCGCTGTAATCGGTCAAAGCTTCTATCAATTCCCAGCGCGCCGCTTCTAGTCCGGCTTGGTCACGGGTTCTTTTTAGACAAGACCAAGTGCCTATAATGTTGTAGCCGTCTACTAAGAAAACGGCTTGGGGTAAGGAACGGGACATGGTTTTTAATCACAATTATCTAGAGTTAACAAAATTCATTCATAACTTTTATAGTAATTCAATGATCCCTTGTAACACTATGTTACAAAATTAAAAAACGCAATAGCTTCACAAAAATTGCCTATATCAGGGCATAGGAACAAGAGGCAAGGAGCTAAAGTTAACTTAAAAGTCAAATTAACAACTAAACGAAGAGAAATTTCTACTTTTGTCTTTTAACCTTTATTCCTATTTCCCTATCCCTAGCAATACTTCTCGGTTAAAGGGCAAAGGGAAAAGGGCAAGGGGTGAAATGAACACCCCTTACCCCTTCACCTTTTACCTTTTCCAGACACAGATGAAAGTAAAATATATGTATCCGAGAAGTACTGCTCCCTATCCCTAATCTGTGTGTAACTGCATCAGACGCTGTTTGAGACGTTGAACTTCTCCCTTGTCTATCAAGGAACCTCTTTCTAGCAAAAAAGCGCCGTCACAGTAATTTAATTCATCTAAGCGATGAGTAACCCATAAGGCTGTAATACCCCGAGTTTTAACCAGTTTGCGGACACTAGCCACCAATTCTAGTTGACTATCTGGATCAAGTAAGGCAGTGGGTTCATCTAGTAGTAAAACTGCACAGTGACGAGCTAAAGCACCTGCGATCGCCACTCGCTGTTTTTGTCCTCCACTCAAAGCATAGATCGGACGTCTTTGCAGTCCTAATAAATTTACTGCTGCTAATGCTTCCTCAACCCTAGCTCTGATAGCAGGTAGTGTTAATTTTTCTTCCACTAGCCCAAAAGCAATATCAGCACCGACAGTAGGCATTACCAATTGATGGTCAGGATTTTGGAAAACAAAGCCCACCGGATGCAAAACCCCAATCTCACCAGATTGGGGTGCTAACAACCCTGCTAAAAGTCTCAGCAGTGTTGATTTTCCGCTACCATTTGTACCCAAAAGCATCCAAAATTCTCCTTTGGGTACTTCGATAGAGCAAGATTTAATTACTTTCTCTCCAGAAGGCCAGCTGAAGTTTAAGTCTTTTACCTTAATACCTAGTTCCGCCATTGTTTAAATCATCTCTTTATTCAGAGGTAAGGGCAAAGAAACCAGGTGGTCTACCACTAGCAGTAGTTGCACTGTCTTTCTGTGTTACCTGCACTCCGGAGATTTCACTAGCACGAACGGCGATTTTTCTCTCTGTTTTACCTTCACATTTGAGTTCTACGATCTCAGGCTTACCAGAAGACATTGCTGCCAAAATTAACTGATAAACAGCCTCTGCGTCTTCAGCTGTCTTACGCTGTACCGAAATGGGGAAGGGAGTATTTCTTACGGTTAAATCGATGGTAAACATTTAGCTTTAATTTATTTAACTGTAGGTCTAATTCTAGCTTGAAGAAGGTGGGGGATTGAGGAGTGTGGGGAACTCACCGGCCCCCACTCCCCCAAGGGAGTGGGGATTAGGGGCAGTGGGGAGTGTGGGGAGATGGGGAGATAGGGGGAGTAGGCATTGGAAATTACTAACAACTCACTACTAACTATTAACTACTAACTAAACAATACAAAATAGAGATTAATCAATATTTAAAATTTAAATTAATTTATATTTTTATTTTAGTAAATTAGTTAGCAAAGATTAAGTTCAGTTAAAAAACCCCTGGAAAAATTAGCGAAGAACACATAATATGATTAGAGAGAGTAAAAATTTGTAAACTAGATTGACAACCTAGTTTACATTCTGTTTTATAGTCAGCCAAAAATTTGGCAGTCTATAATACAGAGGTTAAAAACCTGTACTTATAAAGTTTTGGAGATTTGATCTAATGACCATCGCAATTGGACGTAGTACTACCAGAGGGTGGTTTGACGTTCTCGACGACTGGTTGAAGCGCGATCGCTTCGTATTCGTAGGATGGTCTGGTTTATTGCTATTCCCTTGTGCGTACCTAGCACTGGGGGGATGGCTGACCGGTACAACCTTCGTCACCAGTTGGTACACCCACGGCTTAGCATCTTCTTACTTAGAAGGCTGTAACTTCTTAACAGTAGCAGTATCAACACCAGCAGACGCAATGGGACACTCATTGCTGCTGTTGTGGGGTCCAGAAGCGCAAGGAGACTTCACGCGTTGGTGTCAATTGGGTGGATTGTGGACATTCGTAGCGCTGCACGGAGCATTTGGATTGATAGGCTTTATGCTGCGTCAATTTGAAATTGCTCGGTTAGTGGGAATTCGTCCTTACAACGCCATAGCCTTTTCTGCTCCCATCGCGGTATTCGTATCTGTATTCTTGATGTACCCATTGGGACAGTCGAGTTGGTTCTTTGCACCCAGCTTTGGAGTCGCAGCAATCTTCCGTTTCTTACTGTTCTTACAAGGATTCCACAACTGGACACTCAACCCGTTCCACATGATGGGAGTAGCGGGTGTATTGGGTGGTGCGCTGTTGTGTGCAATTCACGGTGCAACAGTAGAAAACACGCTGTTTGAAGATGGTGAAGGGGCAAACACCTTCCGTGCTTTCAACCCCACCCAAGCAGAAGAAACCTACTCAATGGTGACAGCAAACCGTTTCTGGTCTCAGATTTTCGGGATTGCTTTCTCCAACAAGCGCTGGTTACACTTCTTCATGTTGTTTGTGCCAGTGACTGGTTTATGGATGAGTGCGATCGGCATCGTTGGCTTGGCGTTGAACCTGCGGGCTTACGACTTCGTTTCTCAAGAACTACGGGCTGCTGAAGACCCCGAATTTGAAACCTTCTATACCAAAAACATTTTGCTGAACGAGGGTATCCGTGCTTGGATGGCTCCTCAAGATCAGCCACACGAGAAATTTGTGTTCCCTGAGGAGGTATTACCTCGTGGTAACGCTCTGTAATCGACGTGTGTTTTTCAATCTTTCATAACTAAAAGTATCTCCCCACCTTAAAGGTGGGGTTTTATTTTGAGTGAGATTATTATACCAATTCAAAAAATGTTTGCGACAGATAAGGCATTGAGGATGAAGTCATAACCAGTCAAAGAAGCAGCAATTTGAGGAGTGAGGAGAGCTAGGAGTTGAGCAACCTTGGTTTGCAGATGCTCCAGGTGATCAAATAGCTCCCATTTCAAGTCTTGCTTGAGATATTCCCAAACGCGCTCTATGGGATTCAGTTCAGGAGAATGAGCAGGCTGGAACAAAAGAACAATATTCTCTGGAATTTGTAAACGTTTAGCTTTATGAAATAAGCCGTTATCAACTTGGAGAATGTTAAGTGATTTGGGATAACAGGCAGCGAACTCGTTCAAAAATTGTTGGTAGCATTCGGTATCAACATGAGAAAACTGCCAAAATAAACTTTCCCCAGTAAGTGGTTCAACTGCTCCATATAGCCAGAACGCTTTAAATTGCCACTGCCAATCACCAATAGGCTTAACTCCGGGAAGAGTAATTTTACGTCCTTCAATGGTTTTGAGTCCAAATCGACTCTCATCTTGTACAAAATAACGAATATTTTCGTACTGGGGCAAGATAATGGCACTGTATTGAGCAATTAATTGCAAGTCATCACCGAGTTTTTTTTAAAAGACTCTAGTTTTTCTTCGTCCTGTTTTCGGTTACGCGGACGTGGGACTTTCAGCTTGGCTTTGAGCCTGTAACGTGCCAGATGATGTACAGTTGCGTACTCAGCTTGCACACCCAAGGTTTTTTCTAACCAATGTTGTATTTGTGTGTACCGTTGAAACCCACCTTCTGGTTGTTCGAGTTGTTTTTTCAAACTCGATACAGCCCAATCTGGTATTGCTCTTTTTCGACCTGAACTCGTTCCAAATTCAACAACCGCCTCAATTCCTCCTTCTCGATAATCTGCCAACCATCGATGTACTGTAGCTCGATGTTTTCCCAAGATTTTAGCAATCTCACTTACACTCATTTCTTGCCCTTTAATCAGATATAGGGCTTGTATACGTTCTTTGCTCCGAGACTGTTTTTGATGTCTGAGCAACTTCTCTAGTTCCTCGACACTATCAACTATCTCGATCTGTGTTACCCCTACCATCACATACCCTGAATGCTACTTCTGTCTATTTTTACCATCTGTCGCATTCTTTTTTCAAATTGGTATTAGTAGAGGCTTTAACCCTTTAAACTAGAATTTTGATTTTTGATATTAGACCTCTTGCACAAATATTTTTACCCACCCTAACCCCAAGTGCTAACAGGGGGACTAAGGGGGGTTTTATAATTCATGCAAGAGGTCTACTAGCTAAATAATTGCGATGGTCAAAGATTTTTTGTTTAGAGCATCGCAGTAGAAATATAAAGTGATTATCCGAACTTGATATTACACATAATCAAAAATAATTGTTTGTGCGTTGAAAAAGTATTTAATTATCTAATGTTTATGGATAATATATATCGAAAAATTAATTATTATAGACTGTTATCAGCTTCTCTAGAGAACACAAAGAACTGAAATTAGGTTTTGAAGCTAAAAAAAGTAATCATTATTTTTTTATCACTATCAAAAATCATCTGTCTAAAGATTTTTAATCAACTCTGAATTTTTATAACTGTTGAGTGATGTAAGATTTGTAACGTGTTTCTAACATTGAAAAGATATTCATATCTAAAACTCTCACTATGCAAGAGTACGATGTTGTAATTATTGGTGCAGGACACAATGGACTAGTTTGTGCTGCCTATTTATTGAAAGCAGGGTATAGTGTTCTATTACTAGAAAAACGCTCTGTTCCAGGAGGCGCAGCAACTACAGAAGAATGCTTACCACAAGAAGCACCAGGATTTAAATTTAACCTATGTGCGATTGACCACGAGTTTATTCATCTTGGACCAGTAGTTGAAGAACTAGAACTAGAAAAATATGGTTTGGAGTACCTTAAATGTGATCCAGTCGTATTTTGTCCTCATCCAGATGGTAAATATTTTTTAGGTCATAGGTCTTTGGATAAGACTTGTGCAGAAATCGCCCGTTACAACGAACGTGACGCTAAAAAGTACAGAGAATTTACAGAGTATTGGCAACGGGCATTAGGTGCAATGATTCCGATGTTTAACGCACCACCCAAGTCGATTTTAGATATTCTTGGTAACTACGACGTCACCAAAATCAAAGATTTATTCTCAGTAATTGGTTCTCCTAATAAAACGCTAGATTTTATTCGCAACATGTTAACCAGCGCTGAGGATCTGCTTAATGAGTGGTTTGATGAGGAATTTCTCAAAGCACCCTTAGCTAGACTTGCTTCTGAACTGGGTGCGCCACCTTCGCAAAAAACCATTGCAATTGGGGCAATTATGATGGCAATGCGTCATGATCCCGGCATGGCCAGACCTCGTGGTGGTACAGGTGCTTTGGTACAAGCTTTGGTAAACTTAGTCAGAAGCTTAGGTGGTGTAATTCTAACCGATCAGCATGTTAATAAAGTGTTGATTGATGACGGTCGTGCTGTAGGTGTGGAAGTAGCAAATGGGACAGTGTATCGCGCTAAACACGGGGTAATTTCTAACATTGATGCCAAAAGACTATTTTTACAATTGATGGATGAAAGTGATGTAGATGCTGCTGATGCGGATTTACGAGAAAGATTAGAACGGCGCATAGTTAACAATAACGAAACCATCCTCAAGATTGACTTGGCATTAAACGAACCACTGCGCTTTGAACACCACGAACATAAAGACAAATATCTAATTGGTTCTGTATTAATTGCAGATTCAGTTTCTCACGTGGAACAAGCCCACAGTAAATGTACCTTGGGAGAAATTCCCGACTCTGATCCATCAATGTACTTAGTAGTGCCAACAATGTTAGATCCATCAATGGCACCACCAGGTAAACATACTGCATGGATTGAGTTTTTTGCCCCCTATCAAATCGCTGGTGCAGAAGGTACAGGTTTAAATGGCACAGGTTGGACAGATGAATTGAAAAACAAAGTTGCTGATCGGGTAATAGATAAATTGGCAGACTATGCACCGAATGTGAAAAATGCCACTATTGCCCGTCGTGTGGAAAGCCCAGCAGAATTGGGTGAAAGATTGGGTGCATATAAAGGAAATTATTACCATGTTGATATGACACTTGATCAAATGGTATTTTTCCGTCCTTTACCGGAAATAGCAAACTATAAAACACCAATCGAAAATTTATTCTTGACTGGTGCGGGAACTCACCCTGGTGGTTCTATTTCAGGAATGCCTGGACGCAACTGTGCACGGGTATTCTTGCAGACTAAGCATCCGATCGCTCAAACTGTCAAAGATAGCTGGGGTTCGATTAAGTCTACAGTTGGATCAGTGTTTGGGATTAATACTAAGTAATCGATAAATTGATTATTACTTCCCCTCAAATTTTTTCAAAGTGAGGGGATTTTTCTCTGATTCGACTTGGTGTCTTTGTGTCTTTGTGATGAAAAAATAAATTTCATTGAACCACGAACACACCAAGATACAAAGAAAACTTATTGTTTAGGATTGCACCACCAAAGGGCTTATTAAAATTTCACAAAAATTCTACCTTTTAGATCATCATTTTCATACTTGCTAATGATGACAATCATAACTAAAAATTGATGTAATAAAGCTGCTGTTGCCAATATTGGAGCAATGACAGATCGGGTTTTAATTCTTGGCGGAAGAGGACGAATCGGTGGTAGTGTTGCCCAGGATCTACTCACCCACACACAGGCAGAAATTATCATCACTGGGCGCACACCTGCACAGATGCAAGATAATACGTCTTTGCAATATATGGTGTTGGACTTGGCAGAGGTAGAAAAATTGCGGCAGGCGATCGCTTCTGTAAATGTGGTAGTTCATTGTGCAGGCCCGTTTCACTATCGAGATGCCAATGTTTTGCAAATATGTATTGAACAGGGTGTTAATTATGTAGATGTCAGTGACCACCGTTCTTTTACTAGTAAGGCTTTACAATATCATGAAACAGCTATTGCTGCGGGTGTAACAGCAGTAATTAATACTGGTATTTTTCCAGGTATTTCTAATAGTATGGTGCGTCATGACATCGAACAATTTGATCTTCCAGAAAAAATACATTTGAGTTATTTAGTATCTGGTTCTGGTGGTGCTGGCATTACTGTAATGCGAACCACATTTCTAGGTTTACAAAATCCTTTTGCAGCTTGGATAAATGGTAGATGGCAAACAGTTAAACCTTATAGTGAAAGAGAAGTTATTGAGTTTCCATCTCCTTACAAACGCAGTGGAGTTTACTGGTTTGATATGCCAGAAACTTTTACTCTACCCCATGCTTTTCCATCAGTCAAAACTGTAATTACTAAATTTGGTTCTGTTCCCGATTTTTATAATCATTTAACTTGGATAGCAGCCCATGTTTTTCCGAAATCATGGATAAAGAACCCTAAGGGTGTAGAATTTCTATCTCATGTTAGCCATGCAATGACAGATTTTACTGACCAGTTTACTGGTATTGGAGTGGCGGTTCGTTCGGAAATAACAGGGCAAAAAAACAATCAACAAGCTGTTTATTGCTCTACTTTAACTCATGCAAATACAGCTGCTGCTGCTGGTTGTGGTACGGGTAGTATTGCTCAATTTTTGTTAGATGGAACACTCAAAAAACCAGGGGTTTGGCCTGTAGAAGAAGCATTGCCTACTGATTTATTTACCAAAGCAATGCAAAGCCGAGGAATAATAATTCAAGCTAATTGGCAATAAAAAATCATTTGTATGCATCGGTGTTCGATGTACTAAAAATATAGTAGTTGACGAACAAATTGAGTAGAGGAAAAAACGAACACAGATTAACACAGATAAACACCGATAATGCCACACCACTAAACCACCAACGCACAATCCATCGGTGTCCATCGGTGTGCATCGGTGTTCGATTAATATAAATATCGCGGTTGACGAATAAATTGAGTAGAGGAAAAAACGAACACAGATTAACACAGATAAACACCGATAATGCCAAACCACTAAACCACCAACGCACAATCCATCGGTGTCCATCGGTGTGCATCGGTGTTCGATTTTAAAATTAACTTGTGTGCGCCGTTTTAACTCATAACCAACTACAACTTTAAACAACTAACAATTCTTGTAACTTAGCAAGTACAGCTGCAACATGACCTTTCACTTTCACATTCGACCAAACATAAGCTAATTTACCATCAGGAGCAATCAAAAAAGTTGAGCGCACTACACCCATATATTCCTTACCCATAAATTTTTTTAGCTGCCACACACCATAAACTTCACATACTTGATGTTCGGGGTCACTTAATAATTGAATTGACAAATTATGTTTTTGAATAAATTTGCCATGAGATTTTTCAGTATCAGGACTGATGCCAACAATTTTAGCTCCCAAGGCACTAAATTCTTGAGAGAAATCAGTAAATTCTTTGGCTTCAGTTGTACAACCGGGCGTATCATCTTTGGGATAAAAGTACAAAATTAGCCAGTGTGATTGAAAATCATTCAGACTAACTAAATTACCATCTTGATTCAAAGCAGTGAAATTAGGTGCTTTTTCTCCTGCTTGGGGAAGATTTTTCAGTGAAGTCATTAAATTATGTTAAGTTCAGCAGAGACAATAGTATCATCTGCGGAACTAAATGCGATCGCTGTTATGAAGTTAGACAAAACTGTTGTTATTGGTGGTAGTATCGCGGGTTTGCTAGCGGCACGTGTACTTGCAGAATACTGTGATTCGGTCACAATTGTGGAAAGGGATAAACTACCTTTGCAGCCTCACAAACGCAAAGGTGTGCCGCAATCAGTGCAACCTCATGTTTTATTAGTACGAGGATACAGAATTTTAGAGGAACTATTTCCCGGTATTGGTTCACAGCTAAGTGCAGCTGGTGCGCTAACGATTGATTGGTTACGAGAATTTTATTTGTTTGCCCAAGGGCAATGGAGTAATAATGCTGTTGCACCTTCTGAGATAATTTCCTTTACCTGTTCTCGTCCTTTACTGGAATGGACTATTCGTAAAAGACTGGCAGAGTTTTCCCAAATCAAGTTTATTGAACAACATCGAGCGATCGCTATACTGACAAATTCCCATAAATACCAAGTTACCGGAGTCAAGCTGCAATCTCTCACAAATGATAGTACACAAGAGTTACCAGCTAGCTTGGTAGTTGATGCAACTGGACGTGGTTCTCATGCACCCGAGTGGTTAAAAGATATAGGAATGACACCACCACCAGAAACTATAGTCAATCCGTTTTTAGGATATGCTACTAGGCGTTATAAACCACCAGAAGATTTTACAGCAGACTGGAAAGTAATGCTAATTTCCCAGGAACCTCCGCAAAATACCCGATTAGGATATTTAGCAAAAATTGAAGGTGGAGAATTAATCGCTACTGTTGGCGGTTACGGGCGTGACTTTCCACCATTAGATGAACAGGGCTTTTTAGCATTTGCCCGCAGTCTTTCTAGTTCGTGCTTTTATGAAATAATTAAGGATGCAGAACCAGTCTCGCCAATTTATGCCCATAGGGCTACTGCCAATCGGTTACGTCATTATGAGCAAATTCAAATGCCTACAGGATTTGTAGCATTAGGCGATGCAGTTTGTGCCTTGTGTCCAGTTTATGGTCAAGGAATGACAGTCAGTGCTTTATCAGCAATGGTTCTTAAAGAATGGCTGAACAATAGTCAACTTGTAACTTCTCGCTTTCAAAAGAACTTAGCAAAAAACAATTCACTGCATTGGATACTAGCAACAGGACAAGATTCTCGTTTTCCCACAACAGTAGGTAGAAAACAGCCCAACAAGCTTAACAAACTCTTGGCTGGATATAATCAACAGTTAATGCAAATTAGCAATGTAGATACTGAGTTGCGAACCCTGTTTGTAGAGGTCAGTCACTTTCTCAAATCACCTTTAGCTTTTTATCATCCTCAAATCATATTACGTGTAATTAGAAGTAGTAAACAGAAGATAAAAGAAATAAAAAACTAAAAATAAATTTTTTTGATAAAATTAGTATCTTGTCATAGAAAATGTTTTATAAATACTATCATAATTTACTGAATAAATACACTTTAAGTGTAATGTTAATGGTACGAATTACATGGCATGGACATCTTTAAGAGAACGAATTACTCAATTACCTCTCGTTCTCGCAGGCCCAATTTTAAGACATACTGCACCAAATTCCGTAACTGTGTGGATAGCTTTGAAAGAAAGCCGCATTGTTACTCTCGAAATATTTGATACAAATAAAAATTTATTACTAATAGGTAGTAAAATAACTATTAAATTAGGTATTAATTTATATATAGTTGCTGTCACTGCTCAAGCAACTGAAAATATACTTCTGTATAGTGAAGATTATCTTTATAATTTAGAATTTGGTAACGAAGAAAAATTAAGTAGTCCTGGGATATTAAATACAGAAGGGTCAATTACAGAAATTACATATCCTCCCTATGATTTGCCTAGTTTTGGACTTGTACCTCATGACTTAAAAAATTTACGCCTGGTTCATGGTTCTTGTCGCAAGCCACATGGCGAAAGCTTGGATGCATTTACAGCTTTAGACAAGATGATTAAAGAAGCGTTAATACAAGATCCGAAAAAACGACCACATCAACTCTTTCTTACAGGTGATCAAATTTATGCAGATGATGTAGCTGATGCCTTGCTTTTCATGTTAATAGATGCTGGCGAAACATTATTAGGATGGTCAGAAAAACTACCAGATGTCAGCAATAATGAAGAATTACAAGCAGGTCAACGCAATAATTTAGCAACCTACACTGCTGGCTTAACAGCAAGTATCACTAAACTGAATAAAATTTCCAACATAGCAAAAAGTCATTTATTCACATTCAGCGATTTTTGTACAATGTATTTATTCGCTTGGTGTGATGTTTTATGGCCCGAGCCTGAGGATTTACCCACATTTACTGATGTGAATCGAAATTTACCCCCGCTTAGCAGTAGCGAAGATTTATTTTTAGAAGAACTTGAGGATTTAAAAAACTTTCAGACTACACTCAAACAAGTTAGACGGGCCTTAGCTAATATTCCCACTTATATGATTTTTGATGACCATGAAATTACCGATGATTGGTATTTAAACATGGCATGGTGCGATCGCGTCCTGAGTAAACCCTTGGGTAGACGTATCCTCCAAAATGGTCTACTCGCCTACGCAATTTGTCAAGCTTGGGGCAATACACCAGCAGAGTTTACAGACGATAAGCCAGGAGAAGCATTATTAAAAGCTGCTGTTGGCTGGTTTGCTTCCCAAGGGCAAAACCCCAAATACGAACAGGAAATAACTCGGCGGGTTGGTTTACCATTCCTTACAGATATTAGAAATAGTAACCCTAGACAGTTACCCCACACAGATGCTTCTCTAAAATGGCATTACACTGTTGTCGGGCCAGAATATGAAGTTATAGTACTTGATACTCGCACTTGGCGAGCATTCCCAGGAAAAGATTTTGATTTTCCAGCACTTTTGAGTCAAGAAGCTTGTAATCAGCAAATTACAAATCTAGCTCATTCTCAAAATGCTAAAGTTACCTTTGTCATCTCACCAGGGCCTGTAGTTGGTGTACCATTTTTAGAAACAATTCAAAAGACAGCTAAAGCTTTCGCAGAAAAATTTAATAGTGCTGCTTGGGGTTTTGATCCTGAAGCTTGGGGTTTAGAAACAATAGCATTTGAAAGACTAATAGCTTATTTAGCATTACGAGCATTACCAGCAACACAAAGTCGTGTCATTATCTTATCTGGTGATGTTCACTATAGTTTTGCAGCTCGCCTAAAATATGCAGCTATCCGTCCTTTTCAATATTCTGAAAATATCAAAACTGAACTACTTGCTATTCAATTTACTAGCAGTTCTTTTAAAAATGAAGTTAGTGGTACAGGTGGCAGCCATTCATTACATAAAAAAGGTTTTCTTCCGATTGAGCCAATAAACTATTTACCTAAAGCAGAGATTTTAGGATGGGAAAATCAAGAGGAGAAAGAATTAGAAATTGGTGTGATGCATGTGTATGTTGATCATGTGCCACAATGTATTCCTTGGGTTCTGAAAACGAATCCCGCCATCATTGATTTAGTGCAAGAACGCAGTTGGCATAGAGGATTACAAGTTATTAAGCAACCCGAATGGTGTTATAAAATTAATTTCTTATTAGGTAAAGATGAAAAAGTAAAGGAACCAGAAGAGATCAATTCTCTCCAACCCCAATCTTTAACTGCTCCCCTACCAGGACAAAATCGCAAGCTACCTTTAGAAAAATATTTAGCGATGGCTAAAAACCATCGTGATTATCGCGGAAAATGGGGTGCTGGTAAAGCAGTTGTGGGAGTCAATAATATTGGTGAAATCACTTTTGAAGTAGTTGATGGTAAACAAACAGCTGTACAAACTCTCTGGTGGCGATTGCAAAGTTGGGAGAAAGGTGAATTATTAGAACCTTTCCCTCTCACTCGCTATGAAGTACCGTTGGAGTTTGACGAAGATTAAATCCCTGCTTGTGGCTTATGTGCAAAAAATTCAATCCGATAATCCTTCACCTCAAGACCGATTTGCGCTTCTACAGCAGCGATCATCTCTTGAGGAAGCGTTACCATCACATCAATAACTTGTCCATTATCCAAACAATGCACATGACAGTGGCAAAAACTAGGATGGCTATAAAGACAACCTTCTGCCTTTTCAATACGCTCAATCACCCCAGCCTTTACCAAAGTATCTAAATTTTGATATATCGATGTATAACCAATTTTTTTGCCTTGTTGACGCAGGCGATGGTAGATATCGCTTGCAGTTAGATGCTCATTAGTATCCCACAGTAATTTCAGGATGAACTGGCGCTGCTTACTTAAGCGCATTCCCCGTTCACGGCAAAACTCTAGAGCATCCTCGTAGGATTTAGGTTGAGGAGCCATGAGATTAAGCTCCTAGAATAATTTTCTAGGGATAGATACTATGTTACACAAAATTAGCCTACAATGCGTACCCGGTATGACTTGATGTTACAAATTAACAAACTGATAAAGCCATACTCATATCGACTATGAATAATTATAAAAACTAATGATACTTTCTACTAGATTCTTACAAAATTGAAGTAGGTAACATTGTGAAAAAAGTAATTTTTCACAATGTTGTAAAGCTAAAGTAGATGATTTCCACGTAACCTAAAGTTCACCAGTCTAAGAAGAACAGTGGGTGAAGAGGAGGGGTTACGGGAACGGTATTCACCAGCTAAGCGGTTTAATTAATTTCATTTAAAATATCGGCTTGGAAAAACAAGGAGGCCACCATGCCTAAAGTTGCAATGCAAATGGTGGAGCAGTCTGGAATTGATGTGAAGGAACTCGTGGACAAGTTAGTCCGAGCAGCAGCAGCAGAGTTCACAACATACTACTATTACACAATCCTGCGAGCCAATGCCATTGGTTTTGAAGGTGAGGGATTGAAGGAAATTATTGAGGATGCACGACTAGAAGACCGCAACCACTTTGAAGCTCTAGTTCCGCGTATCTATGAGTTAGGCGGTGAGTTGCCACGAGACATTCGCGACTTCTCCAATGTCGCCGCCTGTCCTGATGCTTACTTACCAGAACGTGGTCGCAGTAATGGAAGTACCTCAGCACGTGTTGGCTTTACCAGTGGCGGAACTGAAGAAGCCAAGGAAGCAGTCTCAGAGGTGAAGCAAGGAATTGAACAAGGTGATCTTAGACCAATGCTACAGGTATTGGTAGAAGCTGAGCGTTGCGCTATCCGTGTCTACACTGACATCTGTAATATGACCTTTGGCAAAGATCATCGTACCTACGAGCTGTCCCTGGCTATTTTGAATGAAGAAATAGAACACGAAGCCTGGTTTAGTGAGTTTCTGGGTGAAGGGCCTTCAGGCCACTTCCGTCGAGGTGCGCCAGGTGAATCACCCTATACCTCTCGGTTCTTGGTAGTGCCTCATAGCCATAATGGTAAATAGTACCATGTAACTTATAACTTGCACCATTTTCAGCAAGAGCCAGAGACTCTAGTTCTTGTTATCAGGTTCAACCTGGTAACAAGGAATTTGGTGTGAGGAAGCAATCATATTGGAGTAAGAGGCAGTGGGATATGTAACAGTGGCAAGGGTAGAGGAGATTCCACCAGGACATACACAAATGGTGCAAGTGGGGTCATGCCTGATTTTACTTGTGAATGACCAAGGAGAATTCTATGCTTTACAGGGTTTGTGCGGACACCAGAACTTGCCACTAGCCGGAGGTAAGGTCTGGCAAGGAGTACTAGATTGTCCTTGGCATCATTTTCAGTATGATATTCGCACTGGGGAAAATCTTTACCCTAAGCGTATTTACCCACTAAATGCTCTTCCGAAACTACGTGAGCAAATCTCTCCCTTACGTACCTATCCTGTACAAGTAGTCGAAGAACAAGTACAAGTGGGAGTGCCACAAAGCTGTGAGTCATCCGATTGTAGATTTTAGATTTTGGATTTTGGATTGGTTCCATACATAAATCTGAGGGCTTGTACCGTTGAGGAATCATTGGTCAGGGTAGAGATAAGCAATACAGTGTGTAAGGTGGCACTCTACAAGCCTAGAGGTGAGTGACATTGAGAGGCAAATCATATGAATGCCGAAGACCTCCTGAGGCGTTATGCAGGAGGAGAAAGGAATTTTCATACTACAGATCTATGTGGAGCGAACCTGCGAGAAGTAGATCTAAGTGGGATAATTCTGAAAAAAGCAATCTTGTCTGAAGTAGACCTAAGTGGGGCAAACTTAGTTGGCGCAGACCTGAATGGGGTAGTTCTGAAGCAAGCTAATCTAGATGGAACACGTTTAAATGGATCACATTTGATTGGGGCAGACTTATATGCAGCTAACCTAACCAATGCAGATCTAAGTGGAGTAATTTTATGGAGAGCAGGTCTGAAGAAAGCTATTTTGTATCAGGCTGACCTTGGTAGGGCAAACCTGGATGAAGCTAATATTACTGAAGCAAACTTAAGTAGAGCAAACTTAAGGGGAGCAAAGCTGAGTAAAGCCAACCTGAGTCAGACTAATCTCACTGAGGCAAATCTTTCTAGGGCAACTCTGCTGGAGACAAAACTGATTTTAGCAGACCTGCGTGGAGCAAATCTGGAGTTGGCAGAGTTAATTAAAGCAAATCTCACAGAAGCAGACTTAAGTCGAGCAAACCTAGAGGGGGCAAACTTCAGCGAAGCAAACCTTACTAGGGTAAACCTGAGTGGGGCGAATTTGACTGGAGTCAACTTGCATAGAGCAAATTTAATTGAAGCAAAATTGATTTTAGCTGGTCTGCGGGGGGCAAACTTGGAACAATCAGAGCTGATTAAGGCAAACTTAACTGAGGCAGACCTAAGTTGGGCACGTTTGTATAATGCAAATTTGAGTGGAGCCTACTTACGCCGAGCAATTCTCACTGATGTAGATTTGGATTCAGCTGTTCTACGTGGTACAGATTTAGTAGAGGCAAAACTCAATCAAGTAAAGATGAATAACGTAGACTTGAATTGGGTAACAATGCCTGATGGAACAGTCCACTTTTGATTGCAAACGAGGTTATTATATCAAGTTCGCATGATTACCTACAATTCTCGTTTAACCTCACCCCCCTTCCCCTTCACCCCTAATCCCCATTAGTGGGGCCCCCGAGTTCCCCAGAGGGGACCCCCCCTTCCCCTCTCCTTGCTAAGGAGAGGGGTGCCGAAGGCGGGGTGAGGTTTTTTATTCTAAGTGATTAACCGAACTTGATATTAATGGGTGATGTTGTGAGATTTTCTATTTCTGGCATCCAAAAATTTCAGTTGATGGTACAAACAACTAATCAAAGGTAAAGTAACCTCGGCAGTAAAGGCCTTTTTTAAAGGATTCCCCAAAATTGCTTCAACTCCCAATGGGCGAGGTTCATCATAGTCTATCTTCATGCTGGTATGGTAAGGCTTCATGTTATCGGTGTAATCTAACATTTATTACACAAAGCGATCGCTAATTATCCGTTCTGAACTTTTTGCCCCTGCTATGACTTCATACATCAACTGTTCTACCAAATTACGGCTCGTGAATATCTGCCATTAACTCGGTTGTTGCATTCAGAATTACAAACACAGCATATCTACTGATAGACATCATTACTTAATCTAAATGAATAATAATTTACTCTCATTTAAAATCTTTTTAGAGTAATGGTGAAATAAATGGCTGATATAGTTGATATTGCTGTTAGTGCAGGTTCTTTTACAACTTTGGTAACTGCTGTACAAGCCGCAGGATTAGTAGATGTATTAAAAAGTCCTGGGCCATTTACGGTATTTGCACCTAATGATGATGCTTTTGCCAAGTTACCACCGGGAACTATACAAACTTTAGTGCAAAATATTCCCCAGCTAACGCGGATTTTAAAGTATCATGTTGTGCCTGGAAAGCTTAAGCAAGCTGATTTAGCTCAACTTGGGACTGTGACTTCTGTAGAAGGTTCAACAATTAAAATTGACTGTTCTGATGGCTTTGAAGTCAAAAATGCTACAGTGTTAGCAGCAGATATCGAAGCCGATAATGGTGTTATTCACGTTATCGATACAGTAATTTTAATGGGTTAGTTTAGAAGTTCCGGCGGTAGGCTGGAGAACTGATTACGAATAACTACTTACTGCATAATCCACAGTTACTACCACCCAAATAAGATTAGACAACATTAACACATCCAAAATGCTGATGAGCATACAGCCCGCCCGTCAGCATTTTTTTACTACTCTATGTTTAAAAATAACTTAGCAACTATAGCTGTTCTCGTTTGGATAGTTGATTAAATTCATTAAGAGAAGTAATTTAATAGGTCACATCAAAAAAAATATCTATGCGCCTAACTTCTCTTGATGTTTTTCGTGGGATAACCATTGCTGGCATGATCCTTGTTAACATGGCCAGTATTGCTGAACCTAATGTCTATCCACCATTACTTCATGCCGAATGGCATGGATGCACACCAACTGATTTAGTATTTCCCTCTTTTCTGTTCATTGTCGGTGTGGCAATGAGTTTTTCTCTTTCTAAGTACACCGATAGCAAATTGGACGGGGAGAATGAGAAAGTCTTCGTGTCCCCGCCTTCTCCTTATTGGCGTATCATTCGCCGCGCTGCGATTCTGTTTGCTTTGGGTTTACTTCTCAATGGCTTTTGGAATCAAGGTGTTTGGACTTTTGATTTCAATAGCATCCGCATTATGGGAGTATTGCAACGCATCAGCTTCACTTACTTGTTAGCTAGCCTCGTAGTTCTCAATTTACCGCGTAAAGGTCAATGGATATTAGCGGGAGTTTTACTTATTGGTTACTGGTTAGCAATGATGTATGTACCTGTGCCTAGTTATGGTGCTGGTGTGCTAACACGAGATGGTAATTTAGGCGCTTACATCGACCGTTTAATTATTCCGAAGGCACATCTATATAAAGGTGATAATTACAACTTTATGGGAGATCCGGAAGGACTCTTCAGTACTATTCCTGCTATTGTTAATGTCCTGGCTGGGTACTTTGCTGGACAATGGATACGTAGCCAAAAACAGATTAATTCTAAAACCAGTATGGATTTAGTTTTGTTTGGTTTAAGTTGCTTGGTGATTGGCGGAGTTTGGGATTTGGTATTTCCGATTAATAAAAAGTTGTGGACAAGTTCTTACGTAGTTTTTACTACTGGATGGGCATTATTATTACTAGCTTTTTGTTATGAATTAATTGATGTTAGAAGAGTGCGGCGTTGGGGAAAACCTTTTGAAATCATGGGATATAACCCAATATTTCTTTTTACTGCTTCTGTATTGCTAATTAAGATACTAGTAAAAACTACTGTCGGCACACGAGAAAATGCTCCTAGTACCTATAATTGGATCTACCAAAATTTATTTGTACCTTGGGCAGGTGCATATAATGGTTCACTATTTTTTGCGATCGCAACAGTTTTATTATGGTTGGTAGTTGCCTATAGCATGTATCGACGACGGTGGTTGATTAAAGTCTGAAGGTGAAGCTTGGGTGAGTTAGTCTACTGTAATAATTCTTGAAAGCGGCTATCAGCACGCACTTTATTAAAATCAGAGTCAGTTTTTGCTAACTCCTCATATTTCCCAGGAACAAGCTTCATAGCCTTTTTTAAGTTTTCAGCAGCTAGTTCTACCTTGTTCTGTAGAGCGTAAGTACACGCTTTATTGTAATAAGCTAAATCTTTGTCAGGTTTAATGGCGATTACTCGATCATAAGATGCTATTGCTTCTTGATAGCGTCGCAATTTTGTCAGGGCAATACCTCTGTTAATCCAAGCCTCATATTTATCTGATTTAATTGCGATCGCTCGATCATAGGATGCTAGTGCTTCTTGATAGCGTTGCAGTGTATTGAGGGTATTACCTTTGTTGTACCATGCCTCATCTCTATTAGGTTGAATAGCGATCGCCTGATTATATGATGCTAATGCTTCCTGATAACGCTGTAATTTTGTTAAGGCATTGCCTCGATTAATCCAAGCTTCAGCAAACTGATATTTAATAGCAATAGCTTGATCAAAAGCTGCGATCGCATCCTTGTATCGTTGGGAATTTAAGAAAGAATTGCCTTGCTGAAAAAATTTTTCTGCTTTTTGCGTCGTTTCTGCTTCCGAAAATAATCGGTTAACATTAGTTTCTTGGACAAGTTGTCTACTATTTTTCCCTGCTGAATTTGCCCAATCGCTACAACCTAATGTCAATAAAATTATGAAGCCAGAGGCTACAAAGCAACGCCAACAAACCATCTTTAACAAAACTCGCTATTTCGATTAATAAACAGTTTTTTCTTTCAAGATTGGGAAGGCTGTGTAAATTATCATCACCTAATTTAGGTGGATTTGCCTGATAACCACTGTTTAAGAGCTATTTTTTTGATGATCACAAATATAACATACCATCGATTTTTTCTGATATTTTTTGAGCTAATTTTCAGTCCAAAATATTATTTCTGTTTTTTGTGATCTTATTGGCTTGATTTATGCTTGACGATTTTTTCCGTAAAAGATTAGCTAGTTTATCTATTTATGATTAACTAAATAAATAATCAATTTAGTAATTAAGGAATGAAGGAAATTGTTGTCAAAAATATAAAAAATCGGATTTATATTTCAGTGTAAGAATGTCACTTCATGAGCCCAAACTTAAAATATAGTGTTGGCAAATTACTGAAAAACTGAAATATTTAGGTTTAGGCAAAGCTCTAGTAAGTGCTGATGATAATATTTAGTTTTCAGTGTGTTTTGTTACAATTCACTTAAAAACTTAAGTATATTCACAAATTGTTAAATCGGGATGTCAAACAAAGCGATCGCAACACGGGTAGGGATTCTCCTGCATCCAACACTTCAGTTGTTCCACGACTTCAAGCAGATGGGTTTTCTGCTGTTATTGTTTTAATGGATAAATAAGCGAAAATTCATACTGCCATACTGCAACAGCTACCATAGGACAACTGTTGATCTGAGAATGCTGGTGCCAAAATATAATCTATGTCGATTGATTCCAACTCATCCCAAACCCCAAATCCAGAATCCATAACAAACCAAAACTTGCAACCAGACGATTTTGAAAATTCATCTAACGGTGATTTGACTTCAGATGAACTGACTAGGCAGCAAGCCTTAGCTGCTATTGCCTCACTACAGTCTCCTCAAAACACTTCTGCTTTACTACAAGCACGTTACGCAGTCAAACCAGTTTCTAGTAAGGCTATTGGCGTTAAACCAAGGGCTTTATTGCTAATAGTAGTGGCGATCGCCACTACTATCATCGGACTTGCCATCAATAACTGGATTGTTGGCCTTATGGGAACCGTTGTCACTTTGTTATTATCTGTAGCTATAGTTTGGCCTTGGTTGGAAGAACTACAAAAAGAGTGGTTTTCAGCACAAGAGCAAGCCTTAGTAGTTGGCTTATTGGGGATGATAGTAGCGATCGCTGGCTTGGTCAAATATAGCGGTCTCACTAATTTCCTAGTTTCTGTAGGACGCAAAATCAACTGGGAAGCATCTGGAACACTAGCGGAATGGTTTGGTGCTTTAGGACAAATTCTCATAGCCATCATCGCCGTTTACATTGCTTGGCGACAGTACATTATTTCTAAAGACCTAACTATTCAGCAAAACTTACTCACCGTCCAACAAAATCTTATTACCCAGCAGCAGACAATAGATTCCTATTTTCAAGGTATTTCTGATCTAGTACTAGATGAAGAAGGATTATTAGAAGATTGGCCTCAAGAAAGGTTACTCGCAGAAGGACGGACTGCGGCTATTCTCAGCAGTGTAGATGGTAGTGGGAAAGCAAAAATTTTGCGGTTTCTATCTCGTTCTAAATTGCTTTCACCCTTAAAACGTGACAGTCGACTTGGTCGAGCTATTCTTGATGGTACAGGAGGTTACTGTGAAGATCGGCTTCATGGTGTACGCGTGATTGATTTAGGCGTAATGCTTGCAGGTGCAGACCTCTGTGGCACTGATCTGCGGTGGACTGACTTAAGTGAAGCCAATCTTGTCCGCACCAATCTTAGTCAATGTGACTTAGTTAAAGCTAACCTCAGCCGTAGCATTTTATATGAAGCTAATCTTAGTGGTGCTGATTTGAATGGGGTTCGTTTGTTCTATGGTTCAGTAGAAAATGCAACTCCTCGCAGTCGTACCCATCCACCAAACTATAAAACTGGTGAATACACAGGCGCTGTCGTGGAAAATGCAGACTTTAGTGACGTCCAACGCCTGTCTGAAGCCAACCGATACTACTGCTGTACTTGGGGTGGAGAAAAAACCAGAGGTACAATTCCTGGTGGTTGCGAAGGTGTTCCCAATAAATTGGGAAGGTAGTTAGTAGGTAATTGGTAATTGTTATTAGCCATCAACCACTAACCACTAACCATTAACCATTAACCATTAACCATTAACCATTAACATTTACTTTCTTGGCTAATCCTAGAGTCTGTAAAACTTTAATTGCCCACCAAGTTATATCTATTTCCCACCAAAACAATCCTGCTTTGGCTAAATTTGGGTAAGCATGGTGATTGTTATGCCAGCCTTCTCCGTAAGTTAGAAGTGCTGCCCACCAAAGATTACGAGAGTTATCATTCACTGGAAAATAACGATAACCACGCAGATGGCTTGCAGAGTTAATTAGCCAAGTGCTATGCCAAAGCAATACTGCTCGTAGAAACACACCATAGACAACAAAAGACCATCCTCCCAAAGTATACAAGAGGACAGCAACAGGAATTTGTAATAGCAAAAAGTAGTGATTTAGCCAACGATAGAATGGATCACGATCTAAATCAGAAGCAAATTTTTTGTACATTTCATAGTTAAAAAACTCTCGACGCGGGTAAAAAATCCATAGCATATGGCTCCACCAAAAACCACGTTGGGCAGAGTAAGGATCTTTGTCTTTGTCCTCGGTATGAAGATGATGTAGTCGATGTCCAGCCACCCAAAAGATTGGCCCTCCTTGTAAAGCAAGAGCGCCCAAAGTTGCGATCGCATATTCTAACCACTTCGGCACATGCAAACTTCGGTGAGTCAAAAGTCGGTGATACCCTAAACAAATACCAATGCTGCCAAACAACCAATGCAGGAATATGGTTATTCCCAAAGCAGACCAAGAAAAATACCAAGGAGCAAGTAGTGCTAGGGCGTGGAATGTGCCAAAAAATGCCACGTTAGTCCAACTCAGAGTCAACGGTTGTTTGTCAACAGCCGCTGTAGAGTGTGCAGTCATAAATTTTTCCTTTGACGTGAATACTGTAAATTAACCAGTGCCAGGCATGTACTGGTTATTACATCCCCTGTGTCAGTTGACAAAGACAGCTAAACTAAGAATAGAGGATGCAAGTGCTACTTACATGCCTAAGTTTAGCAAGGATAAAATTTAATTGCAAGTGTTACTTGCATTTTTAGCTTATGCCCAATCAAGTCATTTCTACTCGAGAGCGATTAATTAATGCAGCAAGATCATTATTTGCAACGCAGGGAGTCACCGAAACTACAACAAAGCAAGTTGCAGAATTAGCACAAGTTAATGAAGTGACACTGTTCCGACATTTTGGCAATAAGCACGGGTTACTCTTAGCAGTAATTTCGGAATCATCAGTATTTCAAGAACTCGATAAGTCTTTAAAAATTCAAGCTAGCCAACCAGCTAGTGTTCACCAAGCTCTAAAAAACTATTGTGAAGATTGCCTACAGGCTCTAGAAAAAGTCCCCGATCTGGTGCGTTCTGTAGTTGGTGAAGCCGGAAATTATCCTTTAGAAAACCGTCAGGCATTAGGACGCAGCTTAACTCAAGCTAATCACTTTGTTGCCGAATATTTAGCAACAGTCATGGAACGCGAGCAATTACACACCCATTTACCAGCCAATAAGTTAGCAAGCTTACTCAACAGTATGTTGGTGGGGTACGCTGTGATTGAATTTACCAGTGAATTTCACCAACTTTGGGTTGACACAGACGAGTTTTTAGAAAATTTGGTGGCACTGTTTTTAAAAGGAGCAACGAACTCTACAAATTTAGCAGAAGCTATTTCTCCAGAAAAGGTGATAGATTTACCAGCAAATTTAGTTCACCTGATTTTGCAAAGAGCCAAAAAATCAGGACTGCGAGATTATGCCTTAATATATGTCTTGTTTGCAGCAGGTTTATCGGCCGCAGAAATTGTGAATTTAGAGCGATCGCATCAAATCAACGATGCCAATCAGCACTTATTACAAATTACTCAAGCTACTCCTCGACAAGTGCCTGTCAATCAGTGGATTATGAGTAAGCGCTATGGCTCCTATACTCGCAATCCATTAACTCAATGGCTCAAAAGCCGTAAAGATGAACATGCAGCGTTATTTCTCAACAATGAAGGAATGCCAATATCTGAGGAAGAAATACACAGAATCTGGCAGATATTAACTGAAGGATTGCTGACACCAGAAGGACAACAGCCAGTCATTGAGCAAGCTCAACAAACGTGGTGTGTAGAAATGCTGATGAAGGGAATGAATTTAGAGCAGATGAGTCTGATTACTGGTTGGAATTTAAGTAAGTTACAACCCTATGCTCATAGATCGAAAGAAAAATTGGCTCTAGAACAAGCTATTCGTCTCGATCATAAATTGAACGTGTAGTTGTGCTGTGCGATCGCTATTGTCATCACCTCTGATAAACGCATCCGGCAAGTGCTGCGGACGCTCTCCAGTCATTGATGGTAGCTGTGGTGCTTGCTGCTACTGCTTTTTCCATGTTGAATAGAAATCGTCTACCTCACAAAAAGTCTGGGTTACGTCCAGGCGAGATCCAATAGTGGACATTGCACCAGACACCTTGTTCGCTTAATTCTTATGCATTTCCATAAAGGGAAATAGCGTTTTCCCGCAAAACAGCAGCAGCAATATCATCCACTTCACTAACGGTAAGATCGCCATCTCGAATTGCTTCCTCTAGTACTTCTGCCAGAATTTGACGCCCCCACTTTGCCCCCAAATAATACAACTCCGGAATGAAATGAGCATCGGAGGAATACATCACTTTAGTAGTAGGAGTCAACTCCAATAATTGCCTAACCACTTTACGCATCCCCGCTACACTCAAAAAAGGTACTACTAAACCAAAATCTAAATAGACTTGAGGATAGACAGAAGCCAAATATCCAGCTTCCTGCATATATGGATAAGATGCATGAAGTAGGACGATGGGAGTATGGCGGTACTGGGGTGACTCTAAGAGATCACGTAAGTAAAGAGGATTTGCAAATCGCAAATCTAAATCAGGATCGCCATAGCCAGTATGAAATTGCACTGGTAACTGATATTTGTCTGCAATTACGAGTGCTTGATGCAGTAGAAAATCAATTAAATGTTTGTTCGCAAGACGTAGAGGTTGATGCTCAAATTGTTGTTTAATATCGTAAAAACTGCAAGCTGCTGCTGCTAAAGCCACGGGTTTGATATCTAAACCTGTGCGATAACAAGTAATGCTCTTGAAGGCAACAACCCCAGCAGGGGGTGGATCAATTTCCCGAATAAAATTTTCTAAAAATGTTTCAAAATCGTCTGCTTTCGGTATTAGTTGTTCTGCTAAAACTTCTAATCGTAAAATCCTTTTAACAGTGAGAAATTTTTCATGCCATGCAAGCGGTAGGATGGCATCTGGTTGCAATCCATCGTCTAAGAAAATTGCTTCTAAATTGGCATTTCTAAAATAGAGTTTTGTTAATTCTTCTAATCCCAACTCTTGGCGACGTGCCAGTATTACTTCTTCCTGTGCCTCACAATTTAGAAAATTAGCTATATCTCGTAAACTGCGTCGATAAAATAAAGTATGTCGAGCATGATAGTTAACTATTTCTGGAGCATAGCCTTCGGTAAACGCAGCAGCATAAGGATAACGGGCAGCTACTTCTGGTCGTAGCAGGTTATGGGCATGTTGATCTATGACAGGAATGTCCCAGAGATTCATCTCAAATCCTCGCTGAAGCTCCCCGCTATTTACTACTTCTGTGTAGCTGTGCTAGCCTCTTGTATGGTAACTGGCTGTAATTGTTCTACATTTTGTAGTGGCGATCGTCCTGGTGTCAGGTTATGACTCAGCCACATTAAACTCCCAATAAATATAGTCACCACTCCAATTAAAACACTGGTCAGTAATTTTACCTGAGAACGCAAAAATTTCACTTCTCTAGTTTGCTCATCCAATTCTGAAATATCATCGGCTGGAGGAAGTTTTTGCTCAATAATCATTTCTGCATTTTGTACAACTTGATTACTGAAAGTAACTTGTTGGTGCAACCAGTTAGTAATCAATAGAGGACAGTTTTTTCTTACCCAGTGCCAAGCAAAGATTCTGAATGCTGGTTTGGACATTCTCGCTATAAATCTTAATACTTTCTTGACAGGTCGAGAGCGAAACTTTTTATTAATTAAATGAACTGAACCTACATCATAAAGACGATCAAAAATGAGCTTAACAGTAGATTCTTCTTTATTGGTCAAATATTCAATAATCAGAAAAACTTCTTGCATCAGTTCTTCTTCTTTATTGTTTTCTGCCAAAACTTCTGTTAAATTATTTGATGTTTTGACTGTGTTATTCATAAATTTTGCTCTGGCAGCGTATCTTTAAATCTTTAAGTAAAAAGATATTTTAATTATTCAAAAAAGCCAATATGTCAACAAGCTTGTTTAGAAAAAATTTAATATTCACATTACAAACTACTACATAAACGATGAAGCACTTTATTTCGTGGTATCAGAAGACTGTACGTAATCGATAAAGATAAAAAGTTTACACCTCAAAACGAAAAGTTACAAGCTGTTTTTTAATTGTTTGGAAATATAAGATTATCTTAAAGGTTATCGTTGCCAAAAAAAATTACCTCTAGAGAGATTTGTTGAATTAATTAATGGTTAGTTGATGGTTGTTAGTTGGTTGTTGGTGGTTAGTGGGTAGAGACGCGATGTTCCTCGTGTCTGTCCATTAGTAGTTAGTGGTTATTCTCACACTCCCCACACTCCACCCTGCCTTAAGCCGCGCAGGGCGCACGGCAGGTGACGCCTCTTTCTTTATGCCGGGAGACCCTTACTTTACAGAAGCCGAGTAAAGCGCGTCTACGGCAATCGCTCATGGGGGACTCACCGGCCCCCTTTGGGGTTGGGGGAGGAACCCCCTGTGTAAGAGCCGTTGCCTCACCACCGCACTGCCTCGTCTACACACCCCTCACACCCCCATCTCTTCACATCTACCAAGGTAAACGACTACCATCCCACGAAAAGAACTGACCGCTATCCTCTATCTGTAGCTTGTCGATCACAGCCAGCAATTGGTTGACAGTACGTTCTACAGAGAAGAGTTTTTCTGTGGGTACGTTTTTTTGAAAAGGTTTAGAAAGACGAGTATCAGTTGTACCAGGATGCAATGTTACAACTATAGTTTTTGGGCTGATTCTGCCACACTCTATTGCTACGTTTCGCATCAACATATTTAGCGCCGCTTTAGAAGCGCGATAGCCATACCACCCACCAAGTTGATTATCCCCTATACTCCCGATTTTGGCAGAAATACTCGCAAAAACACTGCGATCGCTATGACGAAATAACGGTAACAAATGTTTAGCAAGCAATACCGCACCAATACTGTTCACTTGAAAGTAGTGCATTAAATTCTCAGAGTTAATCTGTTTGAGGCTCTTTTCTGGTTGCAGCGTCCCTTCATGCAGAACCCCAACACAGTTAACAACTAAATGTAGTTTATCTATCTCTGTCTGCAGGAGTTGTACAGCTTCAGAAATTTGTGCCTCATCTGTAATATCCATCGCCAGACAAGTTAGTCTCTGAGGATATTGATCTGACAACGCTATTAACTCAACAGCTGATTCTGGTTGACGATAGGTACCATATACTTTATTAATACCCTGCAATTGTAGTAATTTTTTTACAAATCCTAAACCAATACCTTGACTAGCACCCACAATCAAGGCATTACATAAGTCGGTATGAGTAAACATGTTTTATGTGATATTTGTTAGTAGTTACTGGTTAGTGGTTAGTGGTAAAGGTAAACAACTACTAACTACTATCTACTAATGTACAGACGCGAGGAACATCGCGTCTGTACTAACTACTAACTACTATCCATTATTCCGGCAATTTATACTGCCCTATGATACGCTTGGCGTATTCTGGTACGTGTTCCTCTAATTTCTCAGGATGATTCCGTTTTACATAAAGGTAATTGCGGGTGAAGTGGGAATCTATCGAGAAACGGGCGTATTCCAAACCTTTGGGGCCAATTTTTTCAATTACTACACCCATAAGTTTTGCTGCCCACATCGGTAGGGTAACACCTTTATCGTAAGCTGGTATACTTTGTTGCACTGCTGCTGTGCGATCGCCTTTGGACATAACTGGCTGAGTTTCCAGCTGGTCTTTCACCAATTCCAGCATTTCCCGACCGCGTTCATTTCTAACTACGATCCATTGCCAGCCAAAAGGTGCGCCCATATACCCAACTACCAAATCAGCTAGGGAATTTACGTAGTCAAAACAACTCATACACGAAGGGGCAAACACATCCTTCAGTTGGTTGGTTTTCAAACCAAAGAAAGGCACTGTTTCTGTTGATCCATCTTCATGCTTAAAGTGAACCCGGAAGTCCTGCATAAACTCGTAATGTACAACTGTGTCAGGCGATTTACTTGTGGTTTCTAAGAATTTTTGCAGTCCAGCACGAGTCACATTATCTACACAGGGTGTACCTAATACATAAAGCTTTTCCAGACCCAATTGCTTTTCCACAGCCCGCAAAGCTTGGATTTGACAACCAACACCAATTACTAACAAGCGCTTCATCCCTGATTTTTCTATCTGTTCCAAAACCGAGAGATTTGGTGAAAGAGTTGGTTTATTTACCCGCGCTGCTAGTATTTCTTCTGGGGTACGGGCAATCACAGGCATAGGCCCGAAGCGGTCTTCTTTGGTATTTTGCACACAAACCACGCCTTCTACCATGCCCCGATTCAACATTTCAATAGCGATCGCACTGACAATTCCTGTCCATTGCGCGCCGGGAATCGGCTGTTGTTTCCGCGCCGCCATCATATCCTGATGAACACCAAAATAAAGTTCATCAGCATTATCTAAATCGCGAGAACGAGTGTGTGTCTGTACTTCAAGTTCGTCTATTTGCTGATTAATAAAAGCACAAGCTTCCTTGACATAATGAATATAGTATGTATCACACAACCCACATTCGCTGCATAGTTCCTTGGCAGGGCGACGGCTACCGGGTTTGAGGGCTTTGGCTTTTTTGTGTTTGGGAAAATCTACTGAGGTCATTAAAATTTCTTCTTTAAAAACTCAGATCATTTATTTCACACTATCTCAGAGATTAGTACCAAACGAGTCGACAGGAACATCAAATTTACCTTTTCCCGACATTTCCAAACAATCTATTGGTCTGTCAACCTTACTTTGAGGAGTAAAGGAACGAACCGCGAAGGCGTGTAGACACGTAGACGGGTAGCGGTTTCCCGAAGTCTTTCTTTGCGTACTTTGCGCTCTTTGTAGTTCGTTTTTTAACCCCTCAAAACTTTTGCGATCACTATTCACACAGCCAAATCCTGATAGTTCCGTCAGCACTACCACTAGCAAGAATCTGTCCATCTGGACTAAAAGCTAGAGAATAAACTTCATTCACATGTCCAGTAAGAGTACAAATTTCCTCTTTTGTTTTGAGATTCCACAGTTTAACAGTTTCGTCAGCACTACCACTAGCAAGAATCTGTCCATCTGGACTAAAAGCTAGAGAATAAACTTCATTCACATGTCCAGTGAGAGTACAAATTTCCTCTTTTGTTTTGAGATTCCACAGTTTAATAGTTTCGTCGGCGCTACCACTAGCAATAATTTGTCCATCTGGGCTAAAGGCTACCGCATAAACTAGGGATAAATGTCCTTTGAGAGTAGCAATTGCTTCTTTAGTTTGGAGACTCCACAGTTTGATAGTTTTGTCGTGACTTCCACTGGCTATAGTTCCTCCTAGTTCCCCTTGGCTAATGGCTACAGAATTAACCCAATCTCCATGTTCCATAATTGGGATATTTCCAGAGGAAGTGCGAACTGCTTTTCCTGTTTTGAGATTCCATAGTTGAACACACCTACCGCGATCGCCACTGACAAGAATTTGTCCATCTGGACTAAAGCTAAGAGAATTAACACCGTAGGATTTGCCAGTGAATTGGCGAATTATTTTTCCTGTTGCTAGATCCCACAATTCAATAGTCTGACTTAGGCCACAACAGGCAAGGGTTTTGCGATCAGGGCTGAAAGCAAGAGATTTGAGGATACCTGTATTTCCCTTTAAGGTGCAAATTACTCGTCCCGTTTCCAAATTCCACAGTTTAATAAACGAACTACCGCTTGCTAGGAGTTTGCCATTTGGGCTAAGGGTAATGGCTTGGGAATTCCCTGTGAAGGTATGTATACACCTCCATTTTTCAGATTTGAGCAATGAAGCACTTTTGAATACAGCACTAGTATCTGTTAATGCTTCCACATCGTAAGAATTTTGTTCCAGAGGCGGCAATAACGCAGAAGCACCAGAACTTGCGAACGCACTTATCTTTTCAGGTTGGTATCCCAAGCTAGAACCAGCATTTTTGGGCAAGCCAGAAAAGACATTTGGTAGATGTGAGAGTGAAGACATGGTTCTTTTAAAGAAAGATGTGACAGCAAAAGTATGTTTTTAAACACAAATTTCCTAGCTAAAGCAAATGCTCAAGCCGGAATATTAATTATTAAGAGACAATAATGTTTACTGAACCAACTCTAATTTGGAAATTTTGTAAAAATTGTTGCCCTTGTATTGTGGTTTTCTAGGAAAAGATATCAATTCTAGTAACACACAAGTGAGTATTGTTTCTCCGTTTTATCCTGCTAATAGTAACATTGTCACTAGTGTTATTACGTACGATATCCAAAGAGCATGAAGTTAGCGATCGCTTCTGCAAAACCCACAAATGAACTGTAGTTTTCGGCAACAATAGAGACATTTATACCTAGTTTTTTGGCATTGGCTGCTGTGTAGGGGCCAAAACAAGCAATTACACAGTGCTGATAATCTGCTTTTGCAGTGATCATTTGCAAGAAGCCAGATATTTCCGCAGTGCTACTAAAAGCAATTACATCTATCTTGCCTTGACGAATTAAATTTAACTCCACCTCATATAAACTTTTGTCTAAGCACCGTGTCATATAGGTTGGTACACGGGTAACACTCATACCCAAATTTTTTAAACCAGCCACAAAATCAGGAATAACACTCGGTTCTGCAATTCCAACTACCTCTGGAACTGGCACAAGTACAGTTTGTTTATTGATATCTGGAACTTTAGCCAGTTCAGCAATTATTCCTTTGGGACTCGATTCTTGGGGAATTAAATCTACTTTGACACCAAAATTCGCTAATCTTTCCGCATCTTTGCCGATCGCAGACACTCGACAATTTTTCAGCACCGAAACGCTTATTCCCATAGCTTCTAAACGTTGAAAAAATCCATCAATGCCATTTCTACTGGTAAAAGCAATCCAATCAAATGTATCTATTTGTGTCAGTGCAGCATCTAATTCTGTAAAATCTGCTAATGCACAAGTTTCTATAGTTGGCATTAGCACAGGTAAAGCACCTTGATTGATCAGTTGTGATGATAATCTAGCGGCATAATTGCGGGGTGCTGTGACAAGAATACGCTTACCGTATAAGGGTAGTTGCACAGATGAAATCAGCAAATGGATCTACCTAATTACAAACAGTAATTTGATTTTGGCATTTCCTGCAAATTACATTTGATGTGAATTAGTTGGGGCAAAAAACATCCACAATCCATCTGTGTCCATCTGTGTGTATCGGTGGTCGATTTTCAAAACTAGAGTTAACGGAGGAATAAGAATTGAAGAGGTGTTTTGCGTAAGTCTTGTATTTTTAGGTAAACGAACACAGATGCACACTGATAAACACCGATAAATTACTCGTGTTCATTTGTGTCTACTCCTCTGTGTTCCCCCGAAACAGTTTATTTAGTATGTATCGGCAGTTGATTTCTAAAACACGATTTTTGTACTCAACCCTGACTTATGGAGTTGGGAATGAGAAAAGCATCTTGAAAAAACTAAAACCCCGACTTAGTAGCCGGGGCGACTTTTACTACACCTCTTGCACAATCAAAAAAATATCAGTATTGAGAAGCTGTGACTTGCCAAATTGCCGAATTGAGAATTGGAGAGTGAGGAGGTAGGGAGTGTGAGGGGTGTGAGGAGTGAGGGACGCGGGGATTATTGGCTCATAGCAAAACAAGATCCTCGAAAAAGATCCCCGACTTTTTCAAAAAGTCGGGGATTTGTAGTTTGCGACGCACTCCTAAAACTCAAAAAATCCTGAACTGATAATTGTACAGACGCGATTCATCGCGTCTCTAACTGATTTACATAGAATCAAGGCGTTTTCGTAACTGACTACTCAAAAAATCTATAACAGTAACAACTATCAACAACACCAACATCATCGTTGTTGCTTTATTGTATTCAAAGCCATCTATATAACTTTTCAACTGAAAACCAATACCCCCTGCTCCCACAACACCCAACACAGAAGCAGCGCGGATATTATACTCAAACATCCACAATGTATATCCTAAACCTAAGGGCAAAACTTGGGGTAAAATGCCGTATTGTGCTATTTGTAATCTTGATGCTCCCGTAACTTGTAGATATTCTATAGAACGAGAGTCCACCGCTTCGATCGCTTGTTGATAAAACTTTGCCAGGTAGCCAATTGTATAGATACTTAAAGCCAAAGTCCCAGCAGGTGCGCCCAATCCGGTTGCTGCGACAAAAATTAAACCCAAAATAATCGAAGGAACCGAACGCACTATATTTTGGAGGAAATTAGCCAACCATTGCAACCAAACAGGGGCGACATTACGGGCGCTAGTGATCGCAATTGGTAAAGAAACAATAGCCCCTAAAGTAGTTCCCCACAAAGACATCTGTATTGTCTCAATCAGCGCTTGAATAGCAACATCTAATACAGCTGGATCTGGTGGGAATAATCTGGAAATAAAATCAGTAATATAAGGCCAGCTATTTTTGAAGAGTTCAAAATCTACCTTCAGACCCTGCAATGCCCAAGCGTAAATTGCTACCACTAGGCAAAAGATCAGTAGACGACTCACCCAAGCAAAACGCTTCCAGAGAATTGCAAAGTGCTTCATTTTCAGTAGACAGCGTAAAAAACAAAACTTTGTGTGATGATTGTTAGTGGTTAGTAGTTAGTAGTTGTAGAGACGTGCCATGGCACGTCTCTACATTGGTTAGTGGTTACTGGTTTACTACTCCCCATACTCCCCACACTCCCCCCACCTCCCCACCTCCCCATTCCTTACCCTCTCATCACAGAAAACTGCGCTTGCAGATTCTCACAACCACCGTCATAAACAACACGTCCAGCATCCAAGACGATCGCTCGTTGGGCATATTCTGCTGCTATGCCCAAATCATGCAAAACTGTGACAATAGTTATGCCTTGCTGGAAATTTAATTGAGATAAAGTATCCATTACCTGTTTACAGCCCATGACATCTAAACCTGTAATTGGTTCATCAGCTAGGAGGATCTGGGGAGATTGAATTAAAGCCCGAGCGATCGCTACCCGTTGTTGTTGTCCACCGCTAAGCTGACTAGTTTTTTGATAGGCTTGCGCTCTTAAACCCAACTGTTCTAATATCTCTAAGGCTTGGCGACGATCATGTTTAGGAAAGCCAAACAGTGTTTGCCAAGTTGTGCGTGTACCAAGCTTGCCACACAATACATTATCAATAGCCGGGAGTTGACGAATTAGCCCCCCACCTTGAAACAACATCCCGATGTCCCCTCGGATTTGCAGTAGAGTGCGGGGATTAACTGGCACACCATTGATACTGATGCTTCCTCGTTCTAATGGTACTAGTCCAACAAGCGATCGCAGCAATGTAGACTTACCCGCACCATTTAGTCCTAGCAAAGCTACAAACTCACCATGATGAATCTGACAACTAATCCCATTCAGAATAGGACGCTGCAAAGATGGTGAATATGCTGTTTTTAGGTTGTGACACTCAATGACGGCAGACATGTTGGAGGAGGTGGGGGAATGGGGAGGTGTGAGGGGTGTGGGGAGATGGGGAGTAATAAACCACTAACTACTAATGTACAGACGCGATGAATTGCGTCTGTACCCACTAACTCTCTATGGTTGAATTCCTGCTAGTTGCAGGGCATTACGCAGAGGTGCTAGGTGTTGGTTATGGTTAACCTTGACCAACTCTGTGGAGTTATATAAGTTACGCAGTAATTGGTTGTTTTGTGGCTGATTCAACAACAGCATCGCATTAATGATTTTCTCGCGGGTAGCGGCGGGTACATCGTCATCAATAGCGACGCCGTGAGCAGGAACACCGGAGATTTTGTGCAGAATTCGCAGTTGATTCTTTTCTGCTTCCGTAATATACGGGGGGTTAAGAGCATATTCTGAGACAGCAGCTACATCCGCTTGACCACGTAATACAGCTTGGATTGCTTTGCTGTAGTTACCACCGTAGGCAACTTGTCCAAAGAAATTATTCAAGCGATCGCGGTTTGGTACAAGTCCCTGTTTCACAAGTTCACCAGTGGGGAAAATAAACCCAGAACCAGAAGTGGGGGAAGTGAAAGCCATTCTTTTGCCGCGCAATTGTGCCAAAGTGGCTTTAGCTGTGGACTGGGTTTTCAGGGGGCTATTTTTGGGAACAACAAATACAGAGTTATAAGTATATTTGCCTGAATATGTGGGGCGGACTTCAGCTAAATACAAACGAGCATTTGCCAATTGTTCCGCTTTCAGTGCTGGACGGCTACTCAAAAAAGCTATATCAGCACGGTTGGCTCTTAAAGCTTCTACTGCGGCGGTGTCATCACCGATCTGTGCTTTCACTGGAACTCCAAGTTGTTGAGATAAAAACGCTGCTACGGCATTAGCTTTATTTTGCAAATCTGTAGAGTCAGAACGACTGGGAAAGACAACCACTAATTCCTTTGTTTTTCCTTGGGCAAGTAGGGTTTGCTCTTTTTGGTTGGGAATTAGATTAGCGATCGCCGATTTCTCTCCAAATGTACTGGCAAACATACCCGTAAGGGCAACAGATGCGACACTTAAACCCAACACACCCTTGTGAATCAGTTTCATTATCTTTCTCCACTAGGAATTATTATCAGTATTTATGCGAATTTATTGCAATTGTTTTTGTTAAAACTTTAGAGTTTTCAAGAATTAAAGTCAAGATGAATTGTGTAAAAACTTGAGATCTAGGTAATGAGGACAATATCTCTGAGTGCTTGGAAGAGTCACAAATGCGTAGTGGCGTGGCAAGGCTAAATATAGTGCAAGAAATCTCTCCTTCTATCTGTGTTTGTTCTCTCTTGCCTTATTGATTTGTATAACAATAATTATTCTCTGATGGCAAAAATCTGCCATTCATAACAAATAATTTGTCACTGTACAACAAATGGACGTAACTGGATTCGAACCAGTGACCTCTACGATGTCAACGTAGCGCTCTAACCAACTGAGCTATACGTCCGCATTTTTACGATTATAACACAAATTTTCTGGTGTAAGCAAGTTTTGCAGATCATTGATTTTTGTCTATTTTTATAGCGTGTCTGCTTTGTCTTATTGGTGCTGAAAGTAGAGGCTGGCGTGATTCGTTACAATAGGAATATCTATATGCTCACAAGTCTTCGTCCTGATTGCCACAATTCTTATTTGGATGTTAAGTAATTATGCGCCAAAAAGTCTTAGCCTGGTTAGCTGAGAACGTTCCGAGTTCACGGATTAATCACATTCTGAGAGTAGAACAGATGGCGGTGGAATTAGCTCAACATTATCAATTAGATAGAGAAAAAGCTGCCACGGCTGGGCTAATGCATGATTTGGCAAAATATTTTCAATCCAAAAAACTTTTGCAGATGGCAGAGGTGGCTGGTTTGGAAATAGACGAGGTGATGGTAGCATCACCCCATCTGTTACATGCAGATGTTAGCGCCATCATCGCCAAAGAGACTTTTGGTGTACAAGATGAAGAAGTATTACAAGCGATCGCCAATCACACTTTGGGTAGACCAGGTATGAGTCCACTCTCTTGTATCGTATTTTTAGCAGATACTCTCGAACCAGGGCGGGGTGAGTCTGCTCAATTACAAGCTTTAAGAAAAACAAGTTTTGAAAATCTCGAACGGGCTGTTTGGTTAACCTGCGATTACACGTTCAAATTCTTGCTAGAAAGCCCTAGTCTGATTCATCCACGCGCGATCGCCACTCGCAATTGGTTTTTACAAAAGTCGAAAACTAAACAGCCAATTCTGGCAATAACTGTATAGACTGCTGTTTTTCTGTTAGTATTCAAAAAAACCAGCTCATACAGTTGCAGTTCAATGCTCATTTGTCAGTAATTGTAAAAACTTGTCAATAAACAAAGAAGCAGCTGAGGTTTAATGTCTGATTATTTCCAAGCCAACTTTCCATTACAATCACTCACTGTCCAAAAAAGTGCGCTCACAAGCCCACAAATTGATACCAATGACACTAGCGAAAATGTAGTCGCAACCATTGCTGAAGCAGCATCAGATCGGAAAGCAGGTGATATTTTAATACTGAGAGTGGCAGATGTATCTTATCTAGCAGACTATTTTGCATTCATGACCGGCTATTCCAGGGTGCAAGTAAGAGCGATTGCCGAGGCAGTAGAAGATCAAGTAGAACAAGAGTGGCAAAAGCGTCCCTTACGAGTAGAAGGAAAAGCTGAAGGGACTTGGGTAGTGCTAGATTACGGCGATGTTATCGTCCACATCATGATGCCAAAAGAGCGTGAGTTTTACAATTTAGAAGCCTTTTGGGGTCATGCAGAACGTGTCGAGTTTCCAACATCCGACGATGGTGGGGGTAAATCAACATGATCAAGTCTTCAGTCTCAAACTGCCCGGTTCCTACTGAACAACAACCACTCAATGAATACGAAGAGTTAAAATCTTCTTGGTTATTTAGTGATTGCACCTTAAACTGGCGTGACTACATCACAAAAATAGCTTGGATTTGGGGTTTATCTTGCGTACTTGCAGCACCAGTAGCAGCAGCAAGCTTTACTCCACACAAGTACACACTCCAGTTTGTTCTCTCCGGTGCTGCCGGAGGAAGTATCGGTGTCGTACTGATACTGTTACGGTTATATTTGGGCTGGTCTTACGTGCGCGATCGCCTTGCCAGCCCTATTATATTTTATGAAGAATCGGGCTGGTACGACGGTCAAACATGGACAAAACCGTTAGAAGTACTCAATCGCGATCGCTTAATTGTTACCTATGAAATTAAACCAATCATCAAACGGTTACAAATTACCTTTGCTGGCTTGGCTGTGTCCTTCGTTGTTGGTACGATAGTTTGGCACTTAGTTTAAATAGTCATTGGTCATTAGTCATTAGTCATTGGTAATTTACTTTGGACAAATGACAAAGGACAAATGACTAATGACAAATAACAAAATCACCATAGATAAACTACCCATGACAATGGGAAAACGAACCCAAGCCGCCACATTAGAAGTTAGATTACTGCGCGAAGGCATTATAGAATCAAAGCATATAGTCCAAGCAGTCGTATGCGACGAACGGGGACGGGTGCTGTCGGTTGCTGGCAATGCTGAAACCGCTACCTTTGTCCGTTCTGCCCTCAAGCCATTTCAGGCTCTGGCTGTCACTACCACAGGAACACTAGAACGCTATGATTTGAGCGATCGCGACTTAGCAATCATCACTAGTTCCCATAAAGGCACGATTCAGCAAGTTCGACAAGTATTTAATATTCTCTGGCGGGCTGATATTGACCCCTCAGCATTGCAATGTCCAACTCCTGAAGGCAAGCGTAGCCCCCTAGAATATAACTGCTCAGGGAAACATGCTGGAATGTTAGCCGTATGCCAACAGTGTAATTGGTCTTTAAACAACTACTTGCAGCGTAAACACCCTGTACAGCAGCTGATTATTACCAAAATAGCAGAATTGCTAAAAATGCCAGCTGAAGAATTTATCAGCGCTCATGATGACTGTGGCGCACCCACATATCTCATGCAACTGGCGCAAATGGGGTATTTGTATGCTCTACTAGCTTCTCGCAGCAATTTGGATATGGAGCGGATAGTCCGAGCCATGACTCACCATCCCACGATGGTAGCAGGAGATGGAGAATTTGACACCGAATTGATGCGTTTAACTCCAGGAGAACTGGTAAGTAAAGCTGGTGCTGAAGGAGTGCAGTGTATTGGCAGACTCGGTGAAGGTATGGGACTGGCAATAAAAGTCATAGATGGAGCCAAGCGGGCAAAATATGCTGCTGCCATTCACTTGCTTCAACAGATGGGTTGGATTAGTCCTAGCGTTGCCCAAGCTCTATCAGAAAAGTTCATGAACCTCGGTAAATACAAGCGTTTAGAAGTTGTTGGAGAATTATCACTTTTATAGTTGCCAATTTTTATTCTTTGCTGTTATAGTAGAGAAGACGAATCGACGCGGGATAGAGCAGCCTGGTAGCTCGTCGGGCTCATAACCCGAAGGTCAGTGGTTCAAATCCACTTCCCGCCACCAAATATAAATAAACCCCTGCAATCTTTATGAATGTGGGGGTTTGTTTTTGATTGTTCACACTCCTCACACTCCACCCTACCTTAAGCCGAAGAAGGCGCGTCTACACACTCCCCATCACCTCATCACCCCTTGCAATTCTTCACCTAAACCCTGTTCCAACATATCCAATAAACTATCCACATCTTTTCCAACTTCAGCAAAACATTCTGGTGGTGCTGGTTGTGGCTCATAATGGATCAGCTTGATTTGATCTTTAGCAATACCAACCATGACAACTTCAACTTCTGGTTGATAATGCTCTATAATTCCCAAAATTTCCTGAAGTCTATTTTCAACATTCTCATTTAATTTTTTGATCGCATCTTTGGGACAATACACAAAACGCGGTTGAGGCTGTAAATCAATACCGATAGTACCCTGAGTGTCACCATTTTCTAACCACAAACCCCAAGCTAGTGCTGCTAATTCTTGCTGATGTGCTTTGACAAATTGATCTAGTTGGCGACGCCATTGGTTGTTGGGTGATTCTGGTTGGGTAGTACCGAACATCATGTCAATTTTAGATTTTGGATTTTAGATTTTAGATTTTGGATTAAGTAAGCCGCCGGGAATAAACATAACTATGTTACGAAAAGTCAACACCATTAAAACCCTTACCAATGACGAATGACGAATGACAAATGACAAATGACGACCCTAACTAGTTAGCTTTATTTGTACCGACTTACTTACTTCAAACCCGATTGTACACGCCAGAGACTAGCATACACTCCATTTTGTTCTAGCAATTCTTCATGGGTTCCAGACTCAATAAATTGTCCGTATTCCATGACGTAGATGCGATCAGCATTACGGATAGTGGAAAGACGGTGAGCGATCGCAATTGTTGTTCTGTTAACGGTAATTCGTTCTAGTGACCTTTGAATTGCTGCTTCTGTTTCATTATCTACTGCCGAGGTGGCTTCGTCTAATATAAGAATCGGTGGATTTTTGAGAATAGCACGAGCGATCGCAATCCGTTGGCGTTGTCCACCAGATAACTTTTGCCCTCGTTCTCCGACAATTGTTTCATAACCGTGGGGTAAACGTATAATAAAATCGTGAGCTTCAGCTACTTTCGCTGCCGTGATAATTTCTGCTTCTGTAGCGTTAAAAGTCCCGTAGGCAATATTTTCGGCTACGGTACCGTGAAATAAAAAGACATCCTGACTTACCAAACCGATGCAACGGCGTAAGTCTCGTAATTGCAGCTTTTGGATATCAATGCCATCAAGGGTAATTGTTCCAGATTGCACTTCGTAGAAGCGTAGTAATAATTTTACTAGAGTGCTTTTACCAGAACCAGTCGAACCAACAATCGCAATTGTTTTACCAGCGGGAATGGTCAATGATAAATTTTTAATAACTGCTTGCCTATCTTGATAGTTAAAAGTGACATTTTTAAATGTCACTTCCCCACGTACTTTTTCTACAGGTAAAGCTACATCTCCTGGATGGATCGCAATCGGCGTATCCAACAAATCCATGACTCGATTTGTAGAAGCCATCGCCCGTTGATATTGGTCAAAAGTATCGCCTAATCTAGTTAAAGGCCATAACAATCGCTGAATTAAAAATACTAAAACACTATAAGTTCCGACAGAAATTAGGCCATTAACTGCTGCTAAGCCACCAAAGTAAAGCAAGGCTGTAAATCCCACTAAAATTAACATCCGAATCAGGGGAACATAAGCAGCAGAAAGCTGAATTGCTTTAGTATTACTGCGGCGATAGGCTTCGCTTTCTATAGCTAAACGTGAGATTTCATAATCCTCAGCCGTGAAACTTTTAATAGTAGTAATACCGCTTAAATTATTTGCCAAACGAGAATTTAGTAAACCGACTTTTTCTCGCACATTAGCATAGCGGGGTGCAAGTACATCTTGATAAGCAAATGTTCCCCAAAGAATAAAAGGAATAGGTAACATTGCCATCCAAGCCACACTCGGAGCCAAAATAAAGAAAGCACCACCGATAATTATGACAGTTACCGCAACTTGAATAATGTCATTTGCACCAACATCCAAAAAGCGTTCCAGTTGGTTAATATCATCACTGAGGATAGACATTAAACCACCAGTGCTGCGTTCTTCAAAATATTCTAGTTCCAAATTTTGTAAATTTTTGTAAGCATCTAAACGCAAATCATGCTGAATATTCTGTGCTAGATTGCGCCAAAGTCTAGCAAAAGAGTACTCAAAAATCGATTCTAAAATCCAAATAATCACAGTTAGGGCAGATAGAATGAAAAATTGTCCAAAAATATCCTTGACTCCCAACCGTGCAATGATAGAATCTTGCTGCTTGACTACCACATCTACTGCAATACCAATTAACGCTGGTGGTGCTAAGTCAAACAGCTTATTAAGAATAGAACAAATACTAGCCAGCCAAATTTGTTGGCGATACTGCTCTGCGTATTTTAGCAGGCGTTTGAGGGGATGTGCTGAACCCCTGCGTCTTTTAGGCACTTGATGAGATTTCAATACTGTAGTCACAACCCTGTGCAATTGCGTGCAGTAACCGATATTATCACGTTTGCCAGAATAGAGGCTTCACCACTCAGCCATACATACCTGACATAGACAAAAGGAGAGGGAAATTGAAAAATCAGCAATTTGGTAGTTGGCAAAATATAGTAGTAGGGGTTGCAATAGCAATACTGGTGATCCTGGCCCTGAATTCCTTTATCATTATTAATCCAGGTGAGGCAGGAGTCCTAAGTATATTGGGGAAAGCCAGAGATGGAGCCTTGCTTGAAGGTATTCATCTCAAACCACCATTCATATCTAGAGTAGATGTATACGATGTGACGGTGCAAAAATATGAAATTCCTGCTCAAAGTGCCACCAAAGATTTGCAAGAACTATCAGCTAAATTTGCGATCAATTTCCGTATTGATCCCCAACAAGTAGTTGAAATTAGAAGAAAACAGGGAAGCTTAGAAAATATTGTCGCCAAAATCATTGCTCCTCAAACTCAAGAATCATTCAAAATCGCAGCTGCGAGGAGAACAGTAGAAGAGTCTATCACCAGAAGAAATGAACTTAAGGATGATTTTGACACTGCATTAGGTCAACGCTTAGAAAAATATGGAATAATAGTCTTGGATACTAGCGTAATTGACTTGACTTTTTCTCCAGAATTTGCCAGAGCAGTAGAGGAAAAACAAATTGCTGAACAAAGAGCGCAAAGAGCTGTTTACATAGCACAAGAAGCCGAACAAGAAGCACAGGCAGAAATTAATCGCGCTAAAGGGAAATCAGAAGCTCAAAGACTTTTGGCGGAAACTTTAAAAGCTCCAGGAGGGCAATTAGTTTTGCAAAAAGAAGCAATTGAAGCTTGGAAGAACGGCGGCGCTCAAATGCCAAAAGTTCTGTTAATTGGTAAAGACTCACAAAGTAGTGTTCCCTTCCTTTTCAATGTGAGTAACATACAAGATTAAGCCCAATCTTGTCTTGAAAAAGAGGGCAATTCTTAGAAATAAAGCGCACATCAACACAGATAATAAACGGATATATGTCAAGCAGAAATCAAACTAATTTAACTGTTGCCGAAGCCAAAAAAGTTCTCAATAAATTTAACTGTGTAGACATAGCACCACAAGTCAAACCATCCGAAAAATCATTAATTCGTGAGGCTTTACTTTTCATTGCTAAATTATCTGATTATCAAATTTTAGGGATTTGTGCTGAAACTGAAGAAGAAGGAATGCTAGCAATGAAAACTTATTCCCTCGCTTTAGGATATGAACCACCAAGTAATCTACCTCATATTGATGGGCCTGTTTATATCAAATTGAATGGCAAAAATGGCGTATGCCATATTGATTCTTATTTTGGACATCATCGCGGGGTATTGGTATCTTGTCAATCTTATTCTTCAGAGGGAATTAATGAGATGTACGGTCATTTACCCTTGGATTTATTTGTTTAACTATTAGCATATTACAGTAGGCACGCCTTTTCAAAATGCGAGCATTATAGCAGTTCTCGTTTAGATGAAGTACAACTTTATCGGTGTGTATCTGTGTACCCTGCGGGAAGCCGCTTGCGCGTCTACATCTGTGTTCGTTTTTTCTCTCAGGACTATTGAACCGCCCTACTCTACGAGAAGCCGCTTGCGCGTCTACGTGACGGAGACTGCCAAGACGGCAAGTGGACTCACCAAGACGCCAAGAACGCCAAGGATTCGTAGAGTGTGGTAAGTCCTATCTCTGTACTGCACTCAACTGCAAACCGCTATAAATATCGAGATTTTCTTTGCGCTCTTTGCGTCTTCGTGGTTAAAATTTTCTTGAACCGCGAAGAAACGAAGGACGCGAAGTTTAAATGAGTAATAACTAATGACTAAATTAATATGAGTATTATTACACTACAATCAGTTCAAAAAGATTTTGGTATTAAAGAAATTCTTAGAGATGCCAGTTTTAGTTTAGATGCTAATGATAAAGTCGGATTAATTGGCACTAATGGTTCTGGTAAATCAACTCTATTAAAAATGATTGCCGGATTAGAATCGATTGATGCAGGTGAAATTTTAGTTAATTCTGGTACAAAGATTATTTATTTACCCCAACAGCCAGATTTAGATGAAAATCACACTGTTTTAGAGCAAGTTTTTGCTGATAGTGGTGAAAATATGGCTTTGGTGCGTGAGTATGAAGAAATATCTGATAAGTTGGCTCACTATCCAGAAGATAATCAGCTAATGTCCCGGCTTTCGGCGGTGATGCAGCGTATGGATGCGACTGGTGCTTGGGAGTTGGAAACCAACGCTAAAATTATTCTTTCTAAGTTAGGAATTACGGATTTTAATGCTACTGTTGGGACTTTATCTGGAGGCTATCGTAAGCGTATTGCTTTAGCAACTGCTTTGCTATCAGAACCAGATTTGTTATTGATGGATGAACCAACAAACCATCTAGATGCAAATTCGGTGGAGTGGTTACAAAGTTATTTGCAGCGTTATCGTGGCGCGCTTTTATTGATAACTCACGATCGCTATTTTTTGGATCGCGTCACGAACCGGATTATTGAGATAGATAGAGGTGATATTTACACCTATGCTGGCAACTATTCATACTACCTGGAAAAGAAAGCCGAGGCTGAAGAAAGCGCTGTCAGTAGTCAGCGTAAGTTTCAAGGAGTATTGCGACGGGAGTTGGAATGGTTGAAAAGGGGACCAAAAGCTAGAAGTACGAAGCAAAAAGCCAGAATAGATCGCATTCGTAATATGCAAGCAACGGAGTTTAAACAAGCTCAAGGTAAAGTTGATATTGCTACAGCCAGCCGTCGCATTGGTAAAAAAGTGATTGAACTAAATAATATCTCTAAAGGATATGGCGATGCCTTCGGCAACCCCTTCGATGTACGCACTTTGATTAAAGATTTTACCTACGAATTTAGTCCTGAAGATCGGATTGGCATTATTGGTGGTAACGGTTCGGGTAAATCTACCTTAATGGATATGATCACTGGGCGGGTAGAGCCAGATGCAGGTAGCGTAGATATTGGTGCAACGATTCACATTGGCTATTTTGACCAGCATTCTGAAGAATTGCTGACTGCTTTGAACGAAAATCAGCGCGTGATTGATTATATCAAGGAAGAAGGGGAACACCTCAAAATAGCCGATGGTACTAAAATCACAGCTTCCCAAATGTTGGAGAGATTTCTATTTCCGGGGAATCAGCAGTACGCACCTATTCATAAACTTTCTGGTGGGGAAAAACGGCGGTTGTTCTTATTGCGTGTGTTGATCAGTGCGCCGAATGTTTTGATTTTAGATGAACCGACTAATGATTTAGATGTCCAGACTTTGGCGGTACTAGAAGAATATCTAGAAGATTTTAACGGTTGTGTAATTGTGGTATCTCATGATCGCTATTTTCTGGATCGCACTGTCGATACAATTTTTGCTTTGGAAGAAGGGGGAGTGATTCGCCAGTATCCTGGTAATTACTCAGTCTACCTCGATTACAAAAAAGCCGAAGAAGAAAAGCAACAAGCAACTGTCAATACCAAGGAAAAGCCAAAAAATCAACAGACACAGGCAACAGAGACTCAACCTAAAGAACCAGCCAAGAAAAAGCGTTTATCAACTTGGGAAAGGCGGGAGTTTGAGCAGTTGGAAGATAAAATTGCTCAATTAGAAGCCGAGAAAGCAGAAGCAGAAAAGGCTATGGTGAATGTTCCCGCAGGGAATTATACGCAGGTGCAAAAGTTGTATGAACAGGTGGAAGCACTGAAGCAAGCGATTGATCAGGCGACAGAACGGTGGTTAGAATTAGCGGAGATAGAGTCTTAGTAGAGGTTTGGGTAAGATTATAACTTTTTAAACGCAGAGGAACGCAAAGGAGAGCGCAAAGGGACGCAGAGTTTTTTCAATGAGAATTGGGTTTTTTGGAAGTTGATGCATTAACAATATGAGGCGATACATTCGCAATGTAAGCCGATGCATTCGTAATGACAAACCTATTTCACAGCATCCGGGACGGAGTGAAGTAAGAGTTAGAAAGCGCCGTCCTAAAGCTTATCCTTATTGTGCAGCAGCCTCGTTTTACTTTACGTCAGCAGATGGCGATCGCTTGTCAAATGGGAATGCAGCGGCTTCACTAAGTGCCATTCCGCTATAGTTACTTTTAGCTATTTAAATTATGACAAAGTTTCCACTCATTATTCTCCTTAATTAATCGCAGCCAATCACGTCCAAATCTCCTGTATGGGACTAATAGATTTTGACCATTGGGTGATTTGACGATGACGTTTCCTGTGATTGCTACAACAGCTCTTCCTAATTTTGCATCATAATACTTGGTTTCATAGTAAAGCTGAGACATATCTATAGAATATATGCTAGAGGAAATCCGCAAATAAGCATTGAGAAGAGCCATGTTCTGACCATCTGCATCGAGACGGCTATTGATTTTTTGCGCTGCAATCTTTTCTATTGAGCAATAATACTTATCAAGTGAATTGAAACCACGATTTTGAATAGCTTGATGAAACTTGGCAACTGTACTTTCAGGACCATCAAGCTGACGATCACGATTCGCTTGAGAGGTATTCTGATTAGAGGGTTTTGGTTGCGGAGGATTCTGGGTATCAACTTTAACGACCTCAAACGTTGAACAACCAGGAGATGCCACTTTGCCAGTAATGCTACGTTTAGAAGAGGAAACTTTACCGCGAAGATCAACAGTTGAGTAACCGCGAGGCTGATTAATCCATGTTGTAGCTTTCAAATCCAATAAGCCAGATACATCTGGTGAATTAAATACCTTGAAGTTACCTTGCATTCTGAAACGACCAGATGGGGTACCTGGATTATTAGGGTGTTCAGAAAACAAAAAAACTGCATTAATATCTGTCGTATTCTTCGCTTCAATATTTAACCTCAGTTTAGCGAGTCCTTGCCTACAACTATAACTTCCCTCCCAGACACCATTTAAGAATAAAACCTGTGAAGAAACTGATTGTGCTTGTGCTATTTTACTAAACGGCACTATCGAGATTGCCATTGATCCGAATAAAATGCAGCTAGTGAGCCAAGCAAAAGAAACTTTACTGATTCGCACCTCTTCACACCTTCAGTTCTACAAGTTGACAAATTCTGTGAAATCACTATAGCAGAGCTATAGCTTTGCTAACTAGCAGACTTATCCGAATCAGAAATATCATTGACATCCTCTGGTTCGTTTTCTCTAGGATGAGTGCAACAAACTCTCATCAATTAAACTTGAGGGTGATTCTTGCTACATCAAATATGATAATGACAAAAATTTTAGTTGTAAAAAAGATACTTGACTTCTCCAAGAAGTTGGGTATCTGGACTTTCAAACTTTATATTTTTCACAGCAGACACAATATTTCAATTAACATTGATTGTGTAGTGATTAAACAAAATTTAAAATGACAATCACTTGCACCAAACTATTACTAACTCATTCTCAAATTTGGCACGCTGCTACTATACATCCTTTCCTACAACAATGTAAATTAGGCACAATTAAAACCCAGCAATTTAACACATGGCTAGTGCAAGATTACCTGTTTGTTGTTGAGTTTACGCGCATGTTAGCAAAAGTATTAGCCAGCGCACCACCACATCATTTTGAACTCATACTAGGTGGATTAGCAGCATTGCAAGACGAACTGAGTTGGTTTAAAAAAAAAGCAGCAGAAAGACAACTGAATCTTAATACAAAAAAACAACCAATCTGTACAAAATACTGTGAATACATGCATAGCCTTGGAACCAAACCTTACCCAGTACAAGCAACTGCACTTTGGGCAATAGAATTAGCCTATAATCAAGGTTGGCAACTGCCTGGTGAAATGCCAGCACCCTACAATGAATTTGCAAACAGATGGGTAAATCCTGGTTTTACAGAATATGTAAAACTTTTAGAACAACAAGCTGATGAAGTATTAGAAACTGCCACAAATGATATTCAACAACAAGCCGAAGAAGCTTTCGTCAAAGTAGCCAAATTTGAACAAGATTTTTGGCAAATGGCCTTTAACGCAACCTAACTAACTTTTCCAAACTAATTCTCCAACCTCAAAAGCACACAAAAAATCTATCTGTGTTCATCTGTGTTCATCTGTGTTCATCTGTGTTCGTTAAAAAAAATATATTCATCTTCTCCAACCTAAAAGGCACACAAAAAATCTATCTGTGTTCATCTGTGTTCGATAAAAAATATATCATCCCTTCCCAAACACCATCAAATGCTGTTGCGGTAACAAATTTTTAGTCTCCCGCCACACCAAACCAACAGCTTGCATTTCTTTTTTCACCTGCTTTTGAGTCATTTTATGCAAGCCTTTAATCATAATAAAAGGATTTTCACCCCGGTATTCAACTAACACCACCCTACCACCAGGTTTCAACGCTTTCACAATAGCTTGCATCACTTCCTGTGGATATTCAAATTCGTGATACGCATCTACCATCAAAGCTAAATCAACACTTGCGGGTGGTAAGTTGGGATTTGTAGAAGTTGCTAATACTGGTTCAATATTGGTCACATTTAGCTCTTGCTTAAAAAAGTTAATAATATCCAACATCTCTGGCTGAATATCTACAGCTAGCACTTTTCCCTGTGGTACTTTAGGAGCAATGCGAAAACTCAAGTAACCTGTACCCGCGCCAATATCGGCAACTACATCAGTATATTTCAGGTTGAGAGCGTCTACTATTTTACTCGGCTTTTCTTCTGTCTCACGACTAGGACGTTCTAACCAAGCCGCACCTGTATGTCTCATGACTTTAGCGATTTCCCTACCCATGTAGTACTTACCGATACCATCTGGATGATGTAATTGCCGTTGTTCGTAAACAGAAGAAGATGTTGTTGTTGCGATCGCTAGATTTATAGGCTGAAATAAGCAACTCCAAAATATTACTAAAGCCAGGAGTATAAAAAATAAAAAACTATACTTTCTTTGATGATGCATATGTTATGAATACGGCTATGTCCAAATTCAATAATCATGACGAACTCCGATGAACACTGATGTAGACGCCCCTAAGGGCGGCTTCCCTTAGGGTACACTGATAAATCATCTGTGTGCATCTGTGTACTAAACTATTTTTATCATTTATTTTTTAAAATTCAATATTTCTAGATAGATAATATTTTTCTAAAAGTAATTTAATTGCCTCAGAGACTATTTATAAAGTAATTTTTTAATAGGGAAGGCAAAAAGCGGCGCGGATGTTTCTCCCGCTTTATTTTCGTTATGTTATGGCTTTAGTCTAACGTACCACCTAGCCTATAATTAATTAATATGGTGCATTAAGCGCTCAAATTATATTTTTCATGAAAAATGAGATTTAAATATGCACCTAACACAACGCGCTTGTGCTAAAACGGAACAGACTTCCTTAGCCGGAGAAAATCTCCAAGGTCGCACTGGTTCCCCTACAGTGATTTTATTTTTACTTGATAAATAACCTCTTAACAGATATTCTAATTCTTAAATAATCTCAGAATTTAACTACATTTTTATGATATTTATCTCGCTGCGCGAGGAAGGCAGAGGGCAGAGGGCAGGAGGCATCTATGTTGAGTTGTCGGTTGAGCAGCCCTATTGCCGTCCGAGCTTTTGGGTTTAAGACCCCCGCTAAAACGAAGTTTAGCGGATACGAATTGCTGGTGGGTATGAATCCCCTAGGAACATCGCTCCTTGTGCCCTCTGCCTCCTGCATAGCTGCCTTCTGCCTTCTTCAAAATCAAAATATGAATATACTTATTATTCTAGGCGAAGTACTATTTTTAATAGTTATTTTCTTACTATTTAATTGGTTGATAGGCATAATTTTTCAGCAAGTTGCTAAAGTATCTTGGCTACAAGGAAGAACTGCAAATATCACCTTCCTGCGCCGGAGTATCAGCAGAATTTTAATTCTGACTTCTGTAGTGCTATGTCTGGCGTTGGTTGGTATAAATGGGATGGTAATTTATCGAGGTGGAAACATTCAGGAATTTCAACTTAATCTTATTCGCAGTCTTCCTACTCAGTTTTGGGTCAATCTCTTCACAGCGAGTTTGAAAACTGTGAGTTTGCTAATGCTAGTTAAACTTAGCATACCAGTCTTACATAGAGGTATAGATCAGGTTTGCAACTATGCTAAGAAGATTGATCAAATCAAGGCTAATGATGAGAGCATCGAGGCTTTTTTTAGAGTCTTAAAAAGAATTATTTCTCATACTTTATGGATATCTTCTGCTATTCTATGTGCTAAATTTCTCTATTTACCAGAAATTATTCCAAAATACATTTACATTCTTTTAAAAATATATATTACTATCTCAGTTGGATTACTTATTGTCAAAGCTGTTGCTACTATTGTTGATACGCTCGATGCCCTAAGCCTTAAATACTCTAGTTCTAATAATCTACTGAGTTTATACGAACATTTACGCCACTTAATTCCATTGTTCAAAAAATGTTTAGAATACGTCCTCTATGTTGGGATCGTAAACCTTGTTGTTCCAGAAATAGAACCTATTGCTTGGATAAGTTCTTATACCCCTATAATTGTGCAGATTATTGGGGTTTTCTTTATTAGCAACGTTTTAGTTGAAGTCGTTTACTTCATTCTTGATGAGTTCTACTTAAAAACTACAGATGTTAATGACTCACAGCAACAGAAACGGCTGACACTGATTCCCTTAATGCGGAGTTTTGCCAAATATTTTGTTTACTTTACTGCTGGAGTAACTATACTCAAGCTGATTGGCATTGATCCTGCACCTATCTTAGCAGGTGCAGGAATTGTGGGTATAGCGGTTGGTCTTGGGGCACAAAACCTGATTAATGATGTCGTTTGCGGATTTCTGATTTTGTTTGAAAACTATTACTTAGTAGGTGATTATATTGAAGTTGGGAAATTAGAAGAGAGAAGTATTGAGGGGATTGTAGAGGCGATCGAACTACGAACCACTCACGTCCGCCATCCTGATGGACAATTGCAGATTATTCGTAATGGAGATATTGGATCAATTATCAACTACTCCAAGCAGTATATATATGCAAGGGTGGAACTTAGCGTTTCCTACGACTCCAATTTAGATCATGTGTACAGGGTAGTTGAAAAGGTAGGACAACAGTTAAAGGCGGACGAACAGGATGTTTTAGAACCCACGCGAGTAGCTGGAATAGAGCATTTTGGGGAAAATAATCTATTGCTGCTGACACTGACAAAAGTCAAGCCTGGAAAACACCTTCATATTCAGCGTCTTCTCCGCAAGATATTGAAGGATGCTTTTAACCAAGAAGAAATTGAAATTTGCGGTTTTTCCAAAAATTGATACTGACTCTTTGATAACGTTGCTAAATTCAAAGATGAATTATGCAATGCTTTTGACCGTCAGCAGGAGTATGAAAATTAATCTATTTTCTCAAATTTGCTTGCAAAGATGGCGATCGCTCTGTTTCACTGTTCTATTAGTCTGCAAATAATTCTGTGCTAAAGCACAACCATAAGCCAGTACATCTTGCTTGAGAATTCGCTGTAAATTCCACAGGATAAGTGTGTTGTCATCACCAATTGAAGCTAGAATTTTGCCGTCACGACTGATAGCAACTCCCCTAATTGCAGCAGTATGTCCTGTTAGGGTTGTGAGTTCTGTACCATCAACTTGCCAAAGCTTTATAGTCGTATCCACACTTGCAGTAGCTACTATTTTACTGTCGGGACTAAACGCTACTCCCCAAATTGCTGCTGTATGACCTTGAAGAGTTCTCAGCAATTTGCCATCTAGTGTCCACAACTTGACGGTGTTGTCTCCACTTCCAGAGGCTATTATTTTACCATCAGGGCTGAAGGCAACTCTCCACACAGCCGCCGTATGACCTTGAAGAGTTTTTAGTAATTTACCATCCAACGTCCATAACTTCACGGTTCCATCGCCACTGGCTGAAGCTAAAAGCCGACTGTCTGGACTAAATACGACTTGCCAAATTTCTGCTTCATGTCCCTTCAGGATCTTTGATGAAAGGCGAAAATCTTGCACAGGTGCTTGGCGATCGCGCCACCAAAGCCTAATAGTTTTATCTACATTTACCATCGCTATTGTTTGAGCGTTGGGACTCATTGCACCTGTAAACAGCTCACTACTAGTAGGATATTTATAGGTAGCAACCAAAGTGCCGTCCGCTTGCCAAAGTTTCACTGTATCATCTTCCGAAGCTAGAGCAATTAACTTGCCATCACGACTGAATGAAACTCCGAAGACCGGACTGCCATTAGAAAAAATTTTAAGCAATTTGCCTTGGTTACTCCAAAGTTTAGCTATGTTTTCATGACCTGCGGTTGCGATCGCCCCAGTTTTAGGACTGATAGCAATTGACCAAATTCCGGCACTATGGGCAATAATACTTTTCTGGAATGCATTCTCAGTCTGCCATAATCTGACAACATTTTCTGCACCCGCCGAAGCAATAAAACTGGCGTCACGGCTAAACTTCACACTCCATACCGACGCACTATGTCCTCTTAGCGTCCTCAGTTCTGTGCCATCAATGTTCCAAAGTTTAATTGTTTTGTCGAGGCTGGCGGAAGCAATAGCTTGACCATCTGGACTAAAGACAACTTGCCAAATTCCTGCACTATGTCCTTTAAGAGTTTTCCAGAAACGATAGTTGCCATTTGTGTTATCTTTTCGCCACAGTTTGACGGTTGTGTCTTCGCTGGAAGAAGCAATAGTTTGGCCATCCGGACTAAAAGCAACTGCGGCAACCCAACCTGTGTGATCTGAGAGAGTTTGGAGTAAGTTGGCTTTATCCCAACTCGTGCCATCTTGTTTCCACAATTTGACAGCCTTGTATAGAGTCGCAGCAGCTAAAACTCGACCATCAGGACTAAATGCTACTCCCGAAAAAGCAGCATTATCACCTGCAAAAGTGTTGAGCAAGGAGCCATCACGCTTCCACAATTTCACTTTTTTGTCAAGACTTGCCGAAGCAATAGTTTCACCATCAGGACTCAAGGCAAGTCCCCAGATAGCCGCAGTGTGAGCTGTAAAACTACTAGAAATGCGATATGTGCCGCTTTGATTTCGCTGCCATACTTTAATGACTCCATCGTCACTGGCTGAGACAAAGATTTGACCGTCAAAGCTAAACTCTAATATCCTTACTGCTGCTTGATGATCTGTGAATATCGCTACTGCTGTGCCATCACGTCGCCACAGCCTAATCGTTTTATCCATACCTGCTGAGGCAATTAAGGAACTATCAGGACTAACAGCTACTGTCATCACAGCTGCTGTATGTCCTGAAAAACGATTGTATTCATCTGATCCATAAACTGCTTGTCGTAAGACATTTTTCACCTGAGGCTCAACATTGGTGTTAGGCTGCTTCAGCTTTTGGAGTCTTTGTGTCGCTTTGATTGCTTCTACTAATGCATCCAATTTTTGATTTGAAGCAAATAACCCCTCAGAAGAAGACACCAGCGCCGCAACTTCACTTAGCCTTGCTTGGTATTCGCTGTTGACTGCTTGGCGGTACATAATGAAAGTTCCGATCCCCAATCCGGTAGAAACGAGTAACGCGATCGCAACTGTTACTAATAAAAACCTCTGCAATCTAGCTGTTTTTTTCTCTTGTGCTAGTCGTGCTTCTACTTCTTTAGCTCGTGCGGCTTCTAATGCCATTTGTACTTCTCGTCGTTCTTCTTGCTGACTAGCAGCTAAAAACTGATAGTCGACATCGCCCAGACTTTTGCCTTGCGCCCATTTTTGAGCATCCTGCAAAGCTCGTCCCCGCAACAAACGCGATTGATCTTCGTAGTTCGACATTACCCACGCATTCAATGCTTGGGAGTAGGGACGCAGAGTATCTAACTGCTGTGTCACCCATTGAGCATTGAAGACACTCCGGTAGATCGGATTTTTGATTTTTAAATAACCGTCACGCTTCTCAACTAATCCTGATAACAACAGTTCTGTTTGTTCGCGACTGTCATCTGTTAGTATAGGTGGTGCTTGGTTCTCTTCGGCTTGCAATACCCGTTGATAAAGTCCTAGCAACCGTCCTGCTTGTTCTTCTTTAAATAATAAGCGATCGCGAATTGTGCGCAGGTGTTCGGGTTCGTCTTGAGATTCCCAATGTTCAATTAGGCGCGATCGCACTAATTGTTCTACCCACAACGCTTCAGTTCTCGGAGGTAGGGTAATCATTTTAGTAGAACTTTCTAAGGCAATTTGGACGACTAAACGACAAAGTTTTTGGGTCAAAAATGGTTGTCCTTGTGTCCAGTAGATAATCTCCCGCAGTACTATTTCTGGTTGATTGATTACTGCTTCTAACCCTTTTACTAATGGCTTGGCTTCATACAATTGAAAGCCGTATAACTCAATTGCCTTACCAATATTAAAGGGCGTTCGCTGTTTGTCTGAAATCAGATCCGATGGAGTAGCTACACCAAATATCGCAAATCCCAGGCGCTGAAATTGCCAGTTGTGCGATCGCAAATTATAGCAATGACGAATCCAAACAAAAAAGTCATTGACAGGGAAACTCAAACTCAGTAGGCTATCAATCTCATCGATAAAAATGAAAATACGCTGCTGTTGCACCTTTGGCAGCAACACCTCTTCCACAAATTGATGCAGTCGTTGTATCAGGGAAAGTTCTGCTTGTTGTTGCCACCAATCTTCAAAGTTAATCTGCTGTGCCAAATCGAAGCTGTGAAGCAAGCTAACAATGATGCCTTTGTACCATTGCCCAGGTGTTGTTTCTTCACTACCCAATCGGGAAACATCCAGATAAACACACACATAGCCTTCTTGTTCCAGACGATGGCTAGTTCGCTGTAGTAGAGATGACTTGCCCATTTGTCGGGAATTTAAGACATAACAAAAATCACCTGTTTTTAGTTCTGTATAAAGTTGTTCGTCTGCTTGACGAATCACGTAGGTGGGATCATCACCTCGGAGACTACCACCAACCTGGTATCTCATGTAATATCCTATGAATTAATTGCTTAAACTCGAGTTGTAGATAGCTGTTTTTCAAAGTAACTACGATAAAGTTGGCATCGCGGTTTGATGTGATCGCGTTCATAGCTGATCACTCCTAAACTGTCGAGTTTGTAAGTCTCTATGGGATTAAGAAAAATACTTTGTTTGCCTGCCAAAACTTTAGAATATGTTTCTATTAGACCAGGTTTTTCTTGTAGACTTGCCCAGTGCCGCCATAAATGATAGCGGTAAATACCACCGTTAGCGATCGCTTCTTTAATTAGCTGTTCTAAACTAATTTCTTGACAGCAAAGATAATATAGAGTCAGCCGAATTAAGGCTGGATGTCCCCCCACGAGGGACATCACTCGAGCAGCCTCGTCACCAAATTCCCAATTTAAACCATGTCTTTTGGCTAAATCTTTTACCTGTTGCTCAGTAAACTCTGGTAAACGCAAAGGTAATCCAATATTAAATGGAGAGCGGTTGATATTTAAAGAGACATACACTTCTGTTGAGTAAACTACGACTAGTCTCAATTTCTGCCAAATGCTATCTCTTCGTGCTTCCTCGTACCACGAACGCAACAAAGGAAAAAACTCTTGGGCAAGTTGTGGATGTTCAAAAAAGTGATCTGCTTGCTCTAAAACAAGAACTACAGGACGTTTGATTTGTTTGAGTAAGTAGTTCTTAAAGTAAAAACTACAACTCAATTTTCTGCCCATTTCTTCATCCCAGCAAGTATCTAGATTCGGCTCAATATCTAATTCTTTTGCTACTCGCCAGCAAAAACAACGGAAAAAATGGTTTAAGTCACTCAAACACAGCGAATCAATTTCCTGGCAATCTATTTTGACTGTATGATATTCTTGCTTTTGGGCAAAGGCTAACAGCCGCAGCACTAGAGAGCTTTTACCCATATCTCTGGGAGATCTAATCCTGATTACACACCCTGGTTGAGTTATTTCCTGATAAGCTATTTTTTCAATTGGTGGACGTTCAATATAGAAGGGAGAATCTAGGGGAACTGGGCCATCCGGATAGGAACAAATATGTTCAGACTCGTGATGTAGTTCTTTTATAGATGGGAATTCTAACGCATATATGTCTTTGTTCTCTAAATTTGGCAAGGGTGCTGGAAAAGTTTCAGTGTGATCCGGTTCACTCAATATAGTGTAATCTGATGGACGTAATTCTAAGTTAAAGGCACTAAAGCAGAGTTTTAGCGTTTTACGATCTACACTTGCGTCCAATGACCACAATCGAGTCAATGTTTTGGTAGAAACTTGAATGCGATCGCTTAATTCTTCTAAGCTAAAACGATTACCATTGTTCTGAGTAATTTCCACAGCTAAGATCGCTGCTTGCAGCCGCTTCATTCCAGCGGAGGTCAGCACAACACCCCGTCTGCGTTTGGCTCTAGATTTTTCCATACGCTAACTAGACTACCCTGTGATTATTAATTTGGAGCAAAAATAATCTCTAGCCTTTGTTTTTAAGTCTTGATGTCAAAACAGGGAATTTAAATAAAAAAGAAAATTTTTAATGGTACAAAGTCTAAGTATACAGACTATTGTATGATATCAAGCTCGCATGATTACTTACAATTCTCGTTTAATCTCACCCCCTGCCCCTTATCCCCAGAGGAAACCCCCCTCCCCCTCTCCTTAGTAAGGAGAGGGGTGCCGAAGGCGGGGTGAGGTTTTTATTTTAAGTGATTAATCGAACTTGATCTAAACTCGCCTATACAAGTCTAATGTGTGTGACTACACTCACAACAACGCTAATTTACTTTGCTATTGTACGACAGAAATGCCCAGCCCATGTGTTGTGCGATCGCACTATAGATAGATGATTTTGCTGACATTTTAAGATTTTTATCATTTTCTTTTATTTAGAGAATAAAAAATCACATGCATTTTATTATAACTGTCTTAGCTGTCTATTTGCTGCTTAAATTCCTTTAAATTTAATATTCTCAAGCGTAAATTTGCTGGAGCAGAAGTTTGTTTAATCAGAATGACTATATAAATTTATACTATTTTTCTCTAGCTACCTTTAACTTCAATTAATTATTATTACCTCTAGCATATACTGTAGTTATAATCTGATTGATATAGGCTGGCTATTCTTGATTAAGTAAATTTTAGTAATTTTTTGACATAAATATTACTTAGAAATTATTTTTCTTATTTGTATATTAATTGTGCAGTTAACTGTCTAGTTAACTCTCTTATTTTTCCTTGAATTTTCCTTGCAATAACAAGAGTATGTTTATACAGATATAGAGCAATTGCAACACAGAAATTTGTCAAATCTAACATCATAACCCAGCGAATAAACATGCTGTGTTTACAATATTCTGTCTCGAACTCAAGTCTTGCAGTCAGATATTGTACTGGGGTTTTTGTACCTTGACAAAGAACAAATACGACCTACTCATTTTCAAATCTTAGTAATATCAAGGAATCAAAGCATGGTAACTACACCCTTACCAAGTCCAACAACCAGTAACAGCACACAAGTCACAACCGTTGTTACCACAGTTGCCAAAATCGCATCAGGTAGAACCAAACCAGGTGCAACAAATTGGCAGGTAAACGCTAATGGTGTTTTTGTAGACGTTGACACTAGTGCTGCTGGATTTAGCAAAACACCGATCTACGTTACCTCAATTGCTGGCGATGGTAATCATTGGGGAACCACTGGAGCTAGTTCTGTTTACCAAGCCACAGAAAAAGGCTTTCGCGTATATATCCGTTGGGAGCAAGACTATAAGAACACAGCCATTACCCCAGCAGAAGCCAATGGTTATAAATGGCATATCAATTGGATTGCTATTGAGCCTTGGTTAGAAGAAGGACAATTAACCAACACTCAAACATCTTCCACGGGTACTACAACAAATTCATTACCAAATGTCGGTTGTCAGAATGAAAGCCAACTTCGTTCAATAAATGCCGACGTTGCCACTCAGATCAATTTCGTCAACAAAACCAACTCTGTTGTAAAAATTTTCTGGATTAACTATCAAGGTCAGCGCCAATTCATCCAAGATCTACAACCAGGACAATCCGTCAACAAATCGACCTATGTCACTCATCCTTGGGTAGTTACAGATGCACAAGGCACATGCTTAGGTGTGTTCCAGCCAGAACGCGATCGCAAGGATGCCATTATTGAAGGTAGCACAACTCAATCGCCTAAAGTTCCTATTGTAGGGCAATACTACTATCTCATTGCCAAACACAGCAACAAAGCTTTAGCTGTCACAGGTGCTAACACTGCTGATGGAGGTAATGTCTTACAATGGCAAAACCAAAAAGTCGATCACTTTAAATGGCAATTACAAGATGCAGGTGATGGCTATTACTACCTGATCGCCAAACATAGCGGCAAAGCTTTAGCTGTCACAGGTGCTAGCAAGGATGATGGAGCCAATGTTTTACAATGGCAAAACCAAGGACTCGATCACTTCAAATGGCGGTTGGAAGATGCAGGTGATGGCTATTTCTACCTGGTTGCCAAACATAGTGGCAAAGTTTTAAATGTCTATGGTGCTGGCACTACCGACGGAACTAATGTCATTCAGTATACAAAATCAAATAGTGACAACTCCAAATGGAAATTTGAGCCTGTGTAGTTAAGCCCTTAATAAGGCATTAACAGTAGGATGATGAAATGCCATGTTCGCTAAATGTTTACTCCTCCACATTTGTTAAGTCTAGACATTAGCGACAGGCAACATCATCCTGGAAATTTAGCTACAAGTCTTTGCAGCATAGGTTTAATCGTATTCAAAGACATTTCCAAAACTAAGATATCTTGCATAAAGCAAAGGAAATTATGGATTTACAGAGTTATCAAAACTTCGAGCAACGTGTTGGAATTATTGATACTTCAGCCGCACATTTCCAGAGCAACACTTGGCATCAGGTGAATTTTAATGTGCCTTTTACTGAGGACAAGAAAGTGGTGGTTGTACCAACCATCCAAAACTACAACGGTTATGAGACATGCAATATAAAGATCCGCAACGTGACTCGTTTTGGATTTGAAATCCTTATAGACGAACTCATTAATACTCAAAATAATTTATCTGATGGATCTTATGTGTCTAAAGTTATCGGCTGGGTTGCCTATGGATTTGTTCCCACAACAGAACCAGCAATTACCTCAGTACATACACGATCTCTAGAAGCAGCCTACACCCCTGCACCAGAAGCAGCCTACACTCCTGCACCAGAAGCAGCCTACACTCCTGCACCGGAAGCAGCCTACACTCCTGCACCAGAAGCAGCCTACACTCCTGCACCGGAAGCAGCCTATACTCCTGCACCGGAAGCAGCCTACACTCCTGCACCAGAAGCAGCCTACACTCCTGCACCGGAAGCAGCCTATACTCCTGCACCGGAAGAAACATATACTGCTAGTATCTGGGAAACAGCATCTACTCCAACATCGGAACCAACATATACTGCTAGCGTCTGGGGAACAGCATATACTCCAGCTACTTAAGCAAAAGAGTGAAAATAGCAATCTTTACAGTTTTAGATTTTCCTCCAGACAGAAACAGCACTGTGTGCAAATTCAATAATAATAACGAACACAGATGCACACAGATGCACACAGATGAATTATCGGTGTGCATCTGTGTTTATCGGTGTTCGTTTTTCCAAACTTACGCTAATATCAGGTGTAGAAAGTAATTCAAATCTCAAACGCTTCCATTTCTTTGTTAAACCACTGCCCTTGAAACCGTTCGGCAACCAGTGGTTTAACAATAAACTTGGGTGGAGTGCCACCTCTAACGTCAATTCGCACACATGAGTATGGCAACCGCTTAAAAATATCGTACCCATTGCGACCAATAAACAATAGTGAATCCGCAATTTTACGAGTAGGACTTCCTTCTAAATACTCAAAAGTCTCCATTAACTCTGTCCCTTCCTCTCGCTGACGACGGGGACGACGACCACTACCACCGCAAACTATACAATTAAGGTGAGAGTCGGCATAGCCAGTGTTGGTGGTGCGGAGATATTCTAAGCAGTGAGCATGACCATTTAAAATTAAATCAACAATCGGACGTCCCTGAGTTGCGGAACCAAGAGTTTGTGCCACGCTATCAAATACCCATCGTAAACGCCGACGTACTGCTATAGTTTGGGCTTGATGCCATTTACTCGCTTCGGTAACATAGGGGGGATGGTGGAAATACACTACTCGCCCCCGTACCTCTTGGCTGTGCCAAGATGCAATTAGCCTTTGCTTAAACCATTCCAATTGTTCAAAATCGATGGCTGGTTCGTGGTGGGATGTGAGTTGTTTTTCAATATCTATTTTGACTTCATCAATTTGGTATAACTTGGCTTTGAGGGCGTCGAGTCTTTCCGCTTCTTCAGGATTATCTGGGTTGAGGCGATCGCACGCTTCTAAAATTTGCATTTCTTCGTCTGCAATCTCGTGGCGGCGCTTCTCTAATTGACGGCGACTGCTTTCTCCTTCTTTAGTTGCGGGTAGCGGTGATGGGGCGTTAAAAGTATTCGAGTCGAGGGCAAAAAAGTCAATCCCGCCGTAACGAAACGTGTAATAACGGTTGGGTAGATGGGTGAAACGTCCAGGTTCGTAACGCAAACAACGTCCGGTATCTGTTTTAGCGGTGTAGTATTCGTCGAGATGAAATTCTAACTGTTCCTTAGAATGGAAAGCCTTGAGATAATCCAAAAATGCCCGTGCGTAGGCATCTCCTTGATAGGAACCATGCCAACCAATTTCGATATCTTTGTAGCGGAACAGGCGGCGTAGTGGTAGTGTGCTTCCTGCCAACAGTCGATACATCAACGGTACATCATAGTAATCGTGATTACCCAAGACTGGCAGAATCGGGGTTTTAAAAACCATGCGATCATAGGGAATACGCTTGTAGTTTTCTCCACCCTTAATGAACTCGCGGTAAGGTTCGATAAAATTTCGGGGATAATACTCATGCGAACCAACAATGTAAATTACATCACCTGTATGCAAGATAAAACTAGATTCCTCTTGGTGCGACAGCATCAGTTCAGCTACTTGACGCTGGGGATGGTGTTTGTAATATGATTTAGTTCCACTATCGCCAATAACCATAAACGAAAATTGTGGATTATCCAAGTTGCGATCGTCGATCACCATGCAAGTTTGGTCAATTCCGCGCTGGACAATACTTGCATTACCCCAGCGCACCCGTTCTTTCATCTTTTGAATTTTTACAGGTATCGACGGTTCGGAAATAAATTTCATTGACGATCGCTCCCAGAATGCAGAACTTTCTTAATTCTGCTTGCATTCCGATTGTATCTATAATCAGTGTAGACGCGTAGCGGCTTGCCGCAGGCTACAGTTAACAGTTAACAGTGAATGATAGAATTTGATAACTGATAACTGAATTACACTCCCATCTCTTTAACCCAGAGGGCGATCGCACAATTATTTATCTTCTTGGCTACTCAATAGTTTTAAATTATCAGCAGGTTCTATACTCGAACCATATAGTTCAACGAATCTTCTAAACAGCCACATGGTTTGGTGATTGGAAATCTTATTTAAGCTGATTAAACGGTCTATATTTCTTTTCGCAAGTGTGCGTAGATAGGGTAAATCTTCGTACAGTGTTAGACAAGAGGCAAAATGTAAGATAATTTGCATTACTGGCTTAGGCCACTCTAGATCACTATAAATATCTACAAAGAATTTATGGGCCTTACTGCTTAAAGGAAGAGCGTTGAATATAACAATTATTCTTTTATTATTATAAACTGGAATGCTCAATTCCACAGTAAAAGGAGTGTGCAATATTAAATCTACTTCGACTATTGGTTGTCTCCAAATTCTTAAAATATTGATACCTGACACAGCTAAGACGGTTTGAAACTTTAGCACACCACCATTGTTTGTAGCTTGAACATAATTAACATCAATAACCTTTAAATTATTCAAGCTGAAGCTGTGAACTGTTTCCAAATGTTTTAAGTTTAACAGATGATAGATTTGACATACATAAGGAAAAGGTAGAGTATACGCCTGACTGATCATATGTTGCTTTTGCAACTGAAGCATTCTATCTCTAACTGTAGATAATGCTTCATAACGATAATGACTTGAGTCAGTTTGCTGACTTGAAGAAACGCCCTCATCATCATTCAAGCTTTCATCTGGCTTCAAAAACAACCAACTCAAGAATAAGAAAGAGATTGCACATATTTGTAGAATCTCTATCGGAGATAAATAACCATCAGCAAACGCAGCAACACCTCTATCGGTGACTCCAAACATCCAAGAAAAAATACCCCAAAACCAAATATTATTTTTGAGGTTTGCGAGTAACAGAGAAATTTCTACAGTTGGAAGGTTTCTAGTAGATTCACAGACATTGTTGGATGACATATTACTAGTCATAGCAGTTAAAAAATTAGAGCTTTACTTTATTAGGCGGCACTAAAACATTAACAATATTGAAGTTACTGTTATGACTTAAGCTTGCTCATTTTATACTCGAAAAGGCATCTTTCTTAAGAAGCAATTCTAAATTTATTTAGCTGCTTCATTGGGTATAATGATTTCTGTTTTGAGAAAAAAATAGCAAATACAACTAGTCTTCTTATACTTCTTAAGTAGTAATTAATGATTATCTTGACAAACGTTTAGTACAATCTACCAGCAACTCAGTTAAAGTTATGTTCATTGTGAGCAGTAACAGCAAATGATCAACTACGTCAATGTATAGACTACTATTTGATTATCTGAACCGTATTGGGTGAAAAGTATTGAGGTACTAGGGACTTGGTGGGCGATCGCATCGATGTTACAGTTAGCAGGGATTCATAGGTATCGATTATCTCAATTTGTGATACAAATCTAGTGCAAACAAGCTGATAGAAGAAATTAAATCTACCCTAATTATCACTTCTACACACTCCTCACACCCTCTTCCAAATGCGTGAATTTTGAATTGTTTTCTCCCCATCTCCCCATCCCTACTGATACCCCGCCGCTTGCAAATAAAAGAGCCTAGCGTACCTGCCTCCAACCTGCAACAATTCCTCGTGATTTCCCTCTTCTACCACTTCTCCTGCTTCAATCACCAGAATTTTGTCAGCCATCCGCACTGTCGAAAAACGGTGAGAGATTAAAAACACCATTTGATTTTTGGTGAGGGCGCGAAAATGATTGAAAATATCGTACTCAGCTTGGGCATCCATTGCTGATGTTGGTTCATCCAACACTACTATATCTGCGTTAGTTCGCATAAAAGCACGGGCAAGGGCAATTTTCTGCCATTGTCCTCCAGAAAGTTCTTGTCCTCCACTAAACCATTTACCTAATTGAGTGCTAAATGTGGCGGGCAATTTCTCAATAAAAGGTAGCGCCATCCCCTTTTCGGCAGCAATTTCCCACAGTTCTCTATCTTCCATCCGTGCCACGTCACCGACACCAATATTTTCCCCTACCGTAAATTGGTAACGGACAAAGTTTTGGAAAATTACACCTATGCGTCGTCGCAACACATCCACATCCCACTCTTGCAAATCCAAGCCATCTAGTAAAATCCTGCCAGAGCTAGGGTTGTAGAGTCGAGTCAGTAGTTTAATTAAAGTAGTCTTGCCAGAACCGTTTTCACCAACAATAGCTAATTTTTCTCCTGGTTTGACGTGAAAAGAAATATTTTTCAACGCAGGTTGGATACTTTCTGGATAGGTAAAGGTGACGTTTTCAAACCGAATACCATCCCCAGGTTTGATACCTTTAGTAGCTTTACCTTTTTGTTGTGGTACTTCCTCCTCTAGGAATTCGTAGAGATTGGAAAGGTATAAATTGTCTTCATACATTCCCCCGATAGAAGTCAACGCACCAGAAAAAGTTGTCTGTCCTTGGCGAAATACGGTGAGATACATCGTCATATCGCCTAAAGAAATTCTGCCTGCGACAGTTTCTAAAACTATCCAAGCGTATGCGACATAAAAAGCAATGGTACTTAACAAACTCAGCAAATATCCCCATAGCGATCGCCGGATGGTTAACTTTCGGTCTTCATCGTAGAGTTGATAGAAGATATTGCGGTAACGTTCCAGCAACATCTCTCCCAATTGGTAGAGTTTGACTTCCTTGGCGAAATCTTCTCTAGCTGCCAAGGTTTCTAAATAATGCTGCTGACGAGTTTCCGGCGCACGCCAACGAAACAAGCGAAAGGCTTCCCCCGCAAACTTAGTTTCGGCAATGAATGCAGGCATTGCTGCTAGGATCAGTACAACCGCTGCCCAAATTGAGAAGTTGATTAACAAAGCCCCATAGGTTAACAGTGAAAGGGCGCTTTGTACCAAGCCAAAGGTGCGGTTCACAAGTGAAAGGGGACGAATAGAAGCTTCTCGCCGTGCGTTAGTGAGTTTGTCATAAAATTCTGAGTCTTCAAATTGTGTCAATTCTAGAGTCAGGGCTTTTTCTAAGATTAGTTCATTCACCCGTTGACCGAGTAATACCCGCAACAACGACTGACAAATCGTCAACCCCCTCTGGCTAAAAGCAAGTAAGGCTACAGCAATAGCTTCAATTCCTACATACATTAGAGGATGATAGCTATTGACAATATTGTTAGTTTGTGTATTTTGAAATGCAAAAACTACCGCATCGACGATTAACTTACCGATGTAAGCTATAGCTGCTGGTAAAAGACCAGCCACCAGAGTTAAAGTCGCCAGAATAATTGTGAGAGAACGGCTAGTATTCCATACTAAAGCGATCGCTCGTCCACTATAGCGAAATACCGCCAGTGATTGGCGTAGGGCGTTACGTTTTTTACGAAGAGTCCTCATTATTATTTGTATAACGCAAATTGCCCGTAATTGCCGAATGGTTCAAAAAACACGTAATGCAGAATTGAGAATTTAAAATATTCTGACTCCTGACTACTGTTGTGTGAGTAGAGATGCGAGATATTGCGTCTCTACACCACTTCACCAGTTCTTCTTGTTAAAATTTTTGTGGTAGAAAATTATAGACATTCAATAGCAACGATAGGCATAGATTCAACAAAGTCCTGCCAAAAATCTTCACCAAATTCCTCTACTCCTTCAGGGGAAACGATTAGTTTTTGCCAGCGAACCTCTTTGAAACCTACACTTCGGAATGCCCATTCATGGGTGGCTGTACTGAGGTAATAGTTATCAAAGCTGAATTTCTCCTCATCAGCATAAACTGTGTATTTTATGGGCGTGCCTTCCTGAAGCGGTTCGTCTATGTTTTTGATAAATCCATACTTTTCAGTTGAGAGATAGGATGCAGGGGGTTGTTCACTATGATTATTGATAGTTATAAAACGACCTCCCGGCTTCAGGTTAGCGAATATATTTTGGCAAACTTTGAGCAGTTGTTCTTTTGTTTGGCAATAATTCAGCAGATAGGAAGCTACTACTAAATCAAAGCTACCAATCTTACCAAGTTCAAGTACATCACCAAGGATATATTCAATGTCTTGTGGTTCTCTGGCTTCTTGCTGTGTTGCTAGTTCAATCATTTTTTCAGAAATTTCCACCCCAACTACCCGTGCAGCACCCTTTTGTTTGAATTGTCTAGTGTAGAATCCTTCTTTGCAAGCCAAGTCTAGGAGGGACTTTCCAGTTAAATCACCAAGCAAATTAAAATATGTATATGCCTCAATATGTAAGCGAAACGGGAATTCTTTGGATTTTTTATACTGCTGGGCTATGGTGTCATAATGGGCTGCCATGTTTTACCCCGCTTAAATTAAGCCTAAACTTATTAGACAATTAGCTTATACCATTTTGGATTTTAAATTTTGGATTGGAAATTGCCTTCTGTATCTGGTTTACGTGAATACATTTGTTACAATCATTTTTGAAATTGGTATTATACTTGGAGTAAGGCGATCGCATTGACCGATTGCAAAAAATTATACCCAAAAGTAAATATTTATCTCTCCTTGTTCTTGCCTATTTTGAATGCTGTCAAATTAGTCTCTCGTACTTTTTCTTTGCTTAATTTTTTATACATTAGTTATTTTTGCTTACCATTTATCATTCCAAATTGGAAAATAGAAGTAGAGGTGTATTGAGACAACCTCTTTGATTTCTGATTCAGATACTAATGAATTATTCAGTATATAAAAAAGCTGTAAGAGAACAAACACACAACAGGCGTTGATTGTACTCAAATACACTCCAGAAAGTTGTTTGCTGAAGACGAAAGCAATGAAATTAAATTTACGAAAATATAAGCATGTTTTTTGGCTGAGTTTATTTTCCTCTGCCATACTTCTTTCGCCTGTTTCTAGTTTGGCTGTGACTGTCCAAGAAGTCCCTAATCCCCGACAGCAAAATGGTAGTTGGGTGAGTGATACGGCAGGAATTCTAAGCAATAAGACAGAAGCTCAAATTAATCAGATAATTTCTCAGTTAGAGGCAAAAAATGGTACAGAAATGGCGGTGGTAACTGTGCCAGAAACTTCGCCTGCTGGTTCTCCCAAAAAATTTGCCACGGAACTGTTTAATAATTGGGGAATTGGTAAGAAAGGACAAGACAACGGCGTCTTGTTTTTGATTTCAGTAGGCGATCGCCGCGTGGAAATTGAGACAGGTTACGGTGTGGAGGAAATTTTACCTGATGCCAAAGTCGGCAATATTATTGACACCCAAATCATCCCACGATTTAAAAAAGGAGATTTTGAAGGTGGGACGCTAGCGGGAACGAAAGCGTTAGTAATCGTCCTAGAGGGTGATAAGTCATCTTCTGGGCAAAAGGTGATAACTCCTAACCAACAACCAATTCCCAATCAGGAAACTACTTCGGATGATACTGTTCCTTGGGGAGTGCTGATCGGAGGCGGAACAGCTGTATTGGCGGGGGTGAGTGCTGTTTTTTTGATACGTCGTCCTCGTAAAGTTGTGATTGCACCAGAAGGACATACGCGTAAAAGTAAAGGTAATTACATTTTTTTGTGTGCTGATTGTCAACAGCCAATGGAAAAAGTTGATGAAACTACAGTTAATTCATATCTAAGTAAACCAGAAAAAACAGCACAAAATTTGGGTAGTGTCAAATTTGAGGGTTGGAGATGTCCCAATTGCAGCCACAAGCTTAGTGGTAATGGCTTCCACATTGTTGCCCAAGAATCCCATTCATCTCGATTTCATGAATGTCCTCACTGTCAAGAATTGACTATCACCCGTACTAACAAGATTGTTCGGCCAGCTACACAATTCAATTCTGGCATACGAATAATTACTGATGACTGCCATAGTTGTGCTTATCATCACCAGAAAAAGGAAATAATTCCTCGCTTACCTCCCCCTCCTCCTCCCCCTCCTCCTACTTCCCACGGTGGCGGTTTCAGTGGTGGCGGTTACAGTGGCGGTGGCGGCAGCTTTGGCGGTGGCAGTAGCGGTGGTGGTGGTGCTGGTGGTAGTTGGTAAGTAGAAGGCAGAGGGCAGAGGGCATAAGCATTTTATGTTTAATTACGCCCACCTGCTTAATGGCTTGAAATTTGGTAAGTTATAAATGCTATGAACAATACAGAAAAGAGAATTCCCGAAGAGATTGCCCCAGAGGTGTTAGAGTTAGCCTCGCGCTATTATGCCAATCACACCCAGAGTTACTCTGCTTCTGAGTTGGTAGCAGCTGGAAAGGAAGCTGATATTCCTGCCGAGTTTATTCAGCAAGCTATCCAAGATGTGCAAGCAAAGCACAAGCAACAGCAAGAAGAACAAAAGCGGTTAGTGCATCTGCGCCAAAGACTACTGCTAGTTGGTGCAGGTATAGTAGCTGCATTCACCGTATGGTGTGGCTGGACTTACAACTCTCTGCAAAGCAGTAGCACTAGAGTTGAAGCGGCTTGGGCACAAGTAGAAAATCAACTCCAAAGACGCGCTGATTTGATTCCCAACCTTGTAAATGTGACACAAGCCTATGCCAAACAGGAAAAAGAATTAGTCTCTTTATTAGTGCGATCGCGCCAGGCTTATTTACAAGCAACTACTCCCAATCAAAAAGCCGCCGCTACGGTACAAATTAATCAAGCGATCGACCGTTTCCGTGATTATGCAGCCACCAATCCCCAATTGCAATCTAGCCAATTGTTTACCAATCTTCAGTACGAGTTAACAGGTACTGAAAATCGCCTTGCTGTAGAACGAATGCGCTACAACCAAGCGGTGCAAGCATATAATCAAAAAGTTCAGAGTTTTCCTAATTCGCTGATAGCTAATACTTTTGGGTTTGAGAAGCAGGAATTTTTTCAAGCCACAAATACTGAAGTTCCCAAGGTTTTTAGGGAGTGAATCGCACAGGAAATAAAAGCGATCGCTCCGCATCCCAAATGACACGGAACAGCGATCGCCACATCTTCTAAGTAATACCGCTTCGTAGATATATTTAATAAAGGCTGGTAACTTATTTAACCGCATATTCCCTTGGTCTGAATGCAGATTCATTCAAAGGCTAGAGGGAAGAATTCAAAGCTTCCATCACCATTGCATTAATAATCTTGCACTGCACTGAGATAGTGCAGTTTTGTAATATGGCTTGTAAAAAAGGGCATTTAACAAACGCAGGGTGATGAGGAATTGAGGATGAACACAATATTTCAAGAACGTAAAATTGTTTCGCGTCTGCTAGGGGTTTTTCTTTCAGCATTGCTAATAGTTCCAATACTTACTAGCTGTAGTGGAGGTTCCCAAACTAGTGCGCCGCCGCCTCCTGTTGACGATACAACTGGTAGAAATGTGAATTATCCTACTCCCGCAAATCAACCCCAAGCGAAGAAAGGATTGAGTACAGGGCAGAAGGTGGCAATTTTGGTAGGCGCTGCCGCACTTTACTACATCTATAATCAGCGAAAAAATGCCCAAGGTACAGGGCCACAAGGCAAGTACTACCTTTCCAAGAATGGACGTGTTTACTACCGCGACGAACAAGGCCGCGCTCATTGGGTGACACCACCACCAGAAGGAATTCGAGTACCAGAGTCGGAAGCACAACAATATCGAGATTTCCAAGGTTACAACAGACGTCCCACAGGGCGTGATTTAACTGACATTACTGCCCAACCAGCTCCAGCATTATAAATTTGGTAATAAATTATGGTTGATGATTTTTTGCGAAAGGCAAGAGATTTTTTCACAGGGTCTAATAACGACCAATATGAGCAAGATAGGGAATATGGCGATCGCCAAGTCAGACCTGCTAGTGAAGACCCCTACGGTGACCCTGCCGACCAAGGCTATTACAATAACACCATTCCCGCTAGCCAAGACCCCTACGGCGACCCTGCCGACCAAGGCTATTACGGCAATGTCCGTCCTGCAAGCGAAGACCCCTACGGCGATCCTGCTGACCAAGGCTATTACAATAACACCATTCCCGCTAGCCAAGATCCTTACGGCGACCCTGCCGACCAAGGCTATTACGGCAATGTCCGTCCTGCTAGTGAAGACCCCTACGGTGATCCAGCAGATGAAGATTACCGCTAGCTAATCCATCTGTGTTCAATTTGCAACCACAACAAGAATTCAGGAGTCAAAAACCAACCTTTTCCAAGGTGGGTAACAATCCTCAAACATTTTGCCGAATTTTGGTCTTTTCACGTTTGTGTCTTATGTGTCTTAGAGCCTTGGTGGTTCAAAACTCCATTTTTTCACCACAAAGACACTAAGCCACAAAGAAAAATGCATTACACCACTAAAGGGCTAGAGTCAGGAACTTATCTATTTCGGTTCCTGACTTTCTATTCTGTATTGCCTGTTGAAACCATTAAAATTTCCTGCGCCCGAGTAATATTCTGCTGCACCGACTCTGCCGAAACATACAGTGCTGCCATCTCCTCGTCGCTGAGATCCAATTCCAATACATTGACAATTCCACCGCATCCCAACCGACAGGGAACACCGATCGCCACATCTTCTAAACCGTATTCTCCCGTAAGAGCCACTGTTACAGGTAACAAACGCGACTGATTTAATAAAATCGATTCCACCATCATGCAAGCAGCAGAAGCAGGAGCAAAAAAGGCACCACCTGTCTGCATTAATTCCACAATTTCTGCACCGCCGTGACGGGTGCGTTCTACCAAACGTTCAATTGTAGCTTGATCTAGCAATTCTGTAAGCGGAATGCCGTTGACAGTAGCAAAACGTGGCAAGGGAACCATCAAATCGCCGTGGCTACCCAATACCATCGTCTTGACATCACCCGGCAATACTCCTAGTTCCATCGCAATGAAAGTTTCAAACCTGGCTGAGTCTAACACACCCGCCATACCCATAATGCGATCGCGTGATAATCCTGTTGCTTGCCATGCTAAATATGTCATTACGTCTAAAGGATTGGTGACAACAATAAATATGGCATCAGGAGAGTGAGCGATCGCTTGCTTGGCTGCTTCCACAACAATCTTGGCATTTGTCCGTAAGAGATCATCGCGACTCATACCTGGTTTGCGGGGAAAACCTGCCGTAATCACCACAATCTCCGAACCAGTAGTATCGGCATAGTCATTAGTACCGATAATCTGACGGTTATGCATTTCAATTCCCCTCGCCTCCATCAAATCCAGTGCTAATCCTTGGGGCATTCCCTGAAGAATATCCAGTAACACGACATCTGCAAGATTTTTTTCAGCAATGCGTTGGGCAAGGGTACTGCCAACTCTACCAGCACCAATAATGGTGACACGGGGTGAATAACACAGAATCGGGGAGGAAGGGGAAGTATACATAAATTTTTACTGATAATTCTACTTAAACTCTTCAAGTTGATCTAAACGCAACCAAATATTAGGCGTAGGTACTTTGCCAAACTTGACAAAGGCATAATCACCTTTGATATCTACAATTTCGCCTTTACTGTCAAATATATAATCAGGAAAGCGAGTATCGCTGGCTTTTGCTTCTACACTGTTTTCTAATTTCTCGCGAATCACGCGAACCATATCTCCACGTTTTACAGGCATAGATTCCCCTCTTGAGTGTATCGATTGCTATACAGAATTCTATCTTGGCAAGTGGTGTTAGTTGTTAGTTGTTAGTTGTTTGGAATCATCAACCACTAACCACTAACCACTAACAATTACCGTTGACACTGCAAACAAAAATGACTAGATCTACCAGCTAATCTTGTCTGTTGAATCTCAGTCCCGCAAACACGACAGGGTTCGCCAGTACGGTTGTAAACCCATGCTACACCACCGTAGTTACCGTTAATGCCCTTGACGTTGAGGAAATTACTAAAAGTCGTTCCACCAGCTTCGATACTGGTTTCTAATACTTTAATTATCTGCGATCGCAACTTTTCGATTTGCTCTCGCTGCAAATCTATACACATTGTTTCTGGTAGTATGCCACTCATGAACAACGCTTCATCGGCATATATATTGCCTAATCCTGCCACCACAGATTGATCTAATAAGGCTGTTTTGATTGGACGACGTTTGTTTTTGAGTTTCTCGGCTAGATAATCAACTGTAAATTCTCGTGAAAAGGGGTCTACTGCTAGTTTTGCTAAACCAGTGATAATGTTTTCTGGTGCTTGATTTGCTGACACCCACCACATTTGACCAAAGGTACGCTGATCAACAAAGCGCAATTCCCACCCATCTTGAAAGAATAATCTGACTCGCGTGTGCTTGTGTAATGGTTCTTCTCGTCGTAACCACAGTAGTTGACCGGTCATACGTAGGTGAACGCCCAAGTAACTCGTGAGGGGAGTGTGAGGAGTCAGGGGAGTGTGTAGACGCGCAAGCGACTTCCCGCAGGGTGGAGTGGGGGAAGACAAGGAAGCAATTTCTCCCCCTTGTCCTCCTTGTCCTCCCTGTCCCTTATCTATTAAAGGAAGAGTAAGTTCGGCGAGAAGATATTTGCCGCGTCGATGCCAAGTAGTGATCGCACTTCCCTTGATACCAGTAACAAAATCATCTGCTGAAAACGGATAAGCGATCGTCCGATGCAGCAGTACGTCCCCACCCGTGATTTCTTGGTTGAGGGTCAATTGATTTAGACCCTGCCGGACTGTTTCAACTTCAGGCAACTCAGGCATCTAAGCTAATTATTGACAACAAGCTTATTGTGCCAAGTACTGTGGCTTTTTGGCAGACATTAAAATTGGGAGTAGTCAACAATGAGTATTGAATCAAAGCTTTGACTCTCTACCCTCTGCTGCTTACTCCCGAAAATCACCCCATTAAGTTTTTTTGGAGGTTTCTAACCCTTAGGCTTTTTTAGCTTTTGCCTTTGGTGCTTCAACCTCTACTAACTCGTCTTGAGCAAAGTTATTTGTGTTCACGCCAGCATAATTCACTTTCTCAAAGCGGACAATCACTGGGTATCTGCTAGTACCACCTTGCTCGATAGATGCAACAGTTCCTACATCCTGAAACCAGTAGGATTCTGGACGGAGAATGCGTACTTTAGAACCACGTTGAACCATGAGTTTGTTCCCTTTTTATTATCAATTGCCAACGTATTAAGGCTAATTGATTTCACTGTACAATCACAGCGCCTCCGGCAGAAGCTTTGTTAAGTTATTTGTCAATGGTCAATAGTCAATGGTCAATTGTTGGTGGGTAGAGACGCGATGTTCCTCGCGTCTCTACATTAGTAGTTAGTGGTGAGTCAGCGACGGGAACGCAGGGGGTCTCCCCCATGAGCGACTGACGAACCCAAAGGTTTAGTGGTTATTCCCACACTCCACCCTTACCTTAAGCCGCTACGCGTCTACATACCCCTCACACTCCCCCCATCTCCCCATTTCCCTATCTCGTAACAAATAGGGTGTCACACCCTCCTTGACAATACCCAAATCATGGAATATCCTTCAGTCGCAAACAAAAATTTTTTGTCATCCTATGCTTTGGCTAAAACAAATACACTACCCTCGTTACCCCTGCCAATTCGTAAGTTGTTATCTAGATAAGTAATATCCAACCAGCCTTGTTGTTCGTTGCTGTTGAGAGAAAAATCAATCGCAGTCAATTTCTGACCAGCTTCTATTTGTTGGATATATTTGTCAGGAGACTTGTAGTCAATTAAACGTTGGAAGCCGAGTATTGATCGCTCAAATTTAACTTGGACACGGCGGCCTGAAATTGGTTCAAACTTAGCAGCGACGCTGACTAAACCTTCAAGTAACGGTAAACCATAAATTTCGGCTATGTTGTAAACGCTATTAGTGTTAACGCGAATACACTGATAAATTTCTCCAAGTTTACATAAAGGCAAGCGATCAAGATTCAAAAGAGCCTTGCTGGTGGTATAAAGAAGTCGCCAATTGCCATCAAGTAAATCGCCTGCTTCCACCGGACGTGGTGTAGGGTTAAGGTCTTCTAAGTTAGCAATCGCAACTAAAATAGCTTGCTTATCCTGTTCGCTTGCTAAAAGACCACGATTTTTACCAGCAATTGTTTCTAATAAAGTCGCTTTTGGGAACATCACCTACTACCTAAAACAGTATTAGTCTCAATCAAGAACAACAAGAAGTTAAGACCTTTGTGTATTGCGTTGTATCAATAAGCTTTTTGCAGAAGTCAGGAAAAGAGAAAAGCGAAACAATTAAAGGTATTAATTTTTTCTTTACCCTTTCTCTTTAACTTTTACCCAAAATTACTTATTGTAATTGTTACTTTTGCAAGATGCCCAATCACAAAGTTACTATCACTATTTACTTAGATTGATAGTAAAAACAAAAAATTTTGTCTGATTTTGGAAGTAACTCGTTGAATAATCAACTAAAATCTTCCGTATCAAGTGATAGACTCTTAATGTCAAGCTATAATGGCACTCCTTGTATCCTAAGTCTGATATGCTAAATTCCCCATTACGCGAAGAACCTCGCAATCAACGTGCTGCTGTAATACCATTAAAGCAAGAGTCCTCCATTCTGGATTGGTTGCAAACTAGTGGTCGTCTCATAGCGCGTGATACCCAAGAGCCTGATTTTAGTGAAGATAACGAAGAAGAAATTTCGGAATTTTTGGGTGGTGATGACGGTATAGCCGATTATGACTTTGATGACGATGATGATATCGTTCCAGACGAAGAGTAGTCAGTAAAGACTAAAGAGTCAACATTTTAACGAGTCCCTATTGTTCATCTGTCGTACAAGTGTGGAGTGAGGGGAAACAACCGTGGACGCTAAATTATCTCCTGACCAGGGGTTGAATATTTCTGGCATAGGTTTAGTTTCTGTTTTAGGTGTAGGGTTAAGTGTCGCAGCGCTAGTTTTGGATGGCATGGCAAATAGATTGCCGTGGGCTAACACTTCCCTCACCTTGCCATTTCTATTATGCGCTGTCATTTCAGCAGCCGTGGGCTTTTTTGTTGTGCCAATGCTGCAAGCACTCAAAACAGGGCAAATTATTCGCGAAGACGGCCCCCAAGCCCACTTGAAAAAAGCAGGTACGCCGACAATGGGTGGTATCTTTTTTGTTCCTGCTGGAGTAATAGCTGCTTGTATATTAGCCAATTTTAATACAAATGTATTGGCAGTTTCAGGATTGACGCTAGGTTACGGATTGATTGGCTGGCTCGACGATTGGCAAATTTTGCGCCGTAAATCCAACAAGGGTATTTCCCCTCGAATGAAGCTTGCCCTACAGATCGGTTTTGCAGTTCTTTTCTGTTTGTGGCTGCTTTTTAATCAACCTGCTAATATCACAAATTTAGCTTTACCTTTCGGCTTCTCTTTACCTTTAGGCTTGCTGTTCTGGCCTTTGGCAGGCTTTGTATTAGTAGCAGAAAGTAATGCTACTAACTTAACAGATGGTATTGATGGATTGGCAGCAGGAACAGTAGCGATCGCATTACTAGCCTTAGGTGCGCTGATTGGTTCCACTTCACCGGAACTGATGATTTTCTGCGCTGCTTTGAGTGGTGCTTGCTTAGGCTTTTTGGCACACAACCGCAACCCAGCCTGCGTTTTCATGGGAGATACTGGTTCTCTCGCCCTGGGAGGAGCATTAGCGGCTGTAGGATTGCTTACTAACACTCTAGTAACACTATTCATCTTAAGCGGGATTTTCTTTGTAGAGACCCTATCTGTAATGGCACAAGTTAGCTACTACAAAGCTACAAAAGGCCCTGATGGCAAAGGCAAACGTTTGTTGAAAATGGCTCCACTACACCATCACCTTGAACTTTCAGGTTGGTCAGAATTACAAGTAGTAGCCGTTTTCTACATCATCAGTGCTATTTTGGCTGTTATGTGTTTGGCGATCAGTAAGTTCTGAGATTTAGACACAAATCATCACAGCAAATAACCTCCTCTATATGAGGGAGGTTATTTTGGCGTTGCATAATAGCGGTATGAATTGAGGTCAATTAATCATGGAATGTCCACGCTGTGGATCTTGTCATAACCGTAAGAATGGAAAGAAAAGAGGTAAACAGAATCACATTTGCTGTGATTGTGGTCGTCAATTCATTGATGTCTATAAACCACCCAGGGGCTACTCGGATGAAATCAAACAAGAATGCCTAAAAATGTACGTCAATGGTATGGGATTTCGTGGAATTGAAAGGGTGAAAAACGTTCATCATACTACCATTATTCATTGGGTTAAACGAGTGGGTACACAATTGGCGGATACACCAAATTCAAAGGAAATTCCGCAGGTGGGAGAACTAGATGAATTAGAAACATTTATTGGTTCAAAAAAAATAAAATCTGGTTGTGGACGGCGGTAAATCACTTTACTCAAGGTATTCTTGCTTGGGTTTTAGGTGATCGTAGTTCGACTACTTTCCAACAGTTATGGAACATTGTCCAGTGTTGGCAGAGTTATTTTTACGTCACAGATGGATACCCTGTTTACCCTTGTTTTGTTCCTGATGGTGACCAAATTGTGAGTAAGACCTACATGACACGAGTCGAAAATGAAAACACAAGGCTTAGACATTATTTGGCTCGTCTTCATCGTAAAACTTTATGTTATTCCAAAACCGAGGAAATGCTGAGATACTCTGTTCGATTGTTATTGCACTACCTCAAATATCGTTCTGTTCCCTTACCTGCCTAAAACATACCTTTATTCAGCAACGCCGTTATTTTAATTTAAACCTTCTGCCCTTTGGCTTGAAAGTCACCTCACCCCGTCCTGTCGGACACCCCTCTGGTGAACTCGCAACAGAGGGGATGGGGGGCCCCCTCTGGGGAACTCGGGGGCCCCACTCCCCTAAGGGAGTGGGGATTAGGGGTGAAGGGGCTGTTCTTGTGAGGTTTTTCATGCTTGGTGGTGAAATCTTTTCATCGAACTGTTCTGCGCCTTTGTTCGCTCAAGACTTTAGTTCACACCATGTGTATTGGAAAGTGCTACAGGCTTAGATTCTGGTTTAGTATCACGAGCAGTCATACGCTTGTAGACAAGACGAGAAATTTGCGGAAAAATATCTACGCTATTGGAGTATGCAGGACTGTGTCCAAAAATGGCTAAAACATAGGTTGCTTTTTCATCTCCTGTGGAAACCATTGCCATTTCTGCACGGGAGCGAGAAGTCCAACCAGCCTTAGAATGAAAACTAACGTTAGTCTTAGATAAAGACTGACCTAAAAAACCTCGCACAGGATTGAAAGCATACAAATCCGGAGCTTGCCAAGCTTTCGGATTTAAATCCCTTTCTAGCCAGTCACACATTTTTTGACTAGCTGCTTGAGAAACAGCTGTTTTCAGGTAACAAATCTCGTACATCAGTCTGGCTGCTTGTCTGGTTGTAATCCGATTCGGATTCCAAGCAGGTCTACTTAACATTTGTGATTCACTACCTTTGGGTTCTGGAAGATTGAGGTAATAAAGCGGAAAAGTTTTTTGGCTCACATTAATCCGTTTATAGCCAGCTTCGCGGAAAAACCTATTTACTTGTTCACGTCTATTTTTCCAACTCTTAAATTTTTCGCTCTTGAGTTTGGGTTGAGAACGTGTAGCAGTAATTTGATCAACAATGTAGCTAGCAGCTTCATTATCAGACTCCTTAATCATCTTGGCGATGTAAGGAGTAAAATCTTCTTCATTTTTCCAAATCCCACTCTCGATTTGGGAATATAAAACCGTCAGCCAGAAGGTCTTTACTACACTAGCAGGATATCTAGGTACGTCTTGCTGGTATCCTGCTGTCTCGCCTGTTTTCGCATCTATCAATGTAATTGATAAAGGTTTTTTCGGCAGACCTTTAGCAGCAGTTAGCTTCACAACTTCATTAACAATTTTTTGCAACTGTTGGCTGTATTTAAAATCTGGAGGTGTATCGAGATTATAGGCAACTTCTGTATTTTCTTTTCCTGGAAGACGAGAAGGAATAGGCATTCCTTTAGCGATCGCCCAACTAGGACGTGGTAGTGGAGTAGTATGTAATTTTAATTTTTTTTGAGTAGATGATGTCGCAGGAAGTAGTACAGAGTCTGGTACATTTGTACGTAATTTTAATGTTTTTTGAGTAGATGATTTAGCAGCAAGCAAAATACCGCCTGATGCAGCAGCATTCAGTGAATTTAATGGTTGTGCAGCAGATGTTCTTGCAGACTGTGTAGTCACGTACTTAGCCATCAAAGCAGCTGCCAGCACAAATGGAATAGTCATTCTCACGGTTACAGTATTGAATCTGGCAATGAAGCTAAGCGCTGAGATTTGCTGAGATGAAACCTTAGATTGAGGCGATTTCTGCATATTTATTTTTGGCTTGTGTATGGATATAGTTTGCAACTTTTAGTTGCAACAACAAGCGTAATTATATTACCAAAAATATGCAGTATAAAACAATTCAGATTCACTTGTCTTTAACAGTAAATTGCATGAAATTACAATAGCTGATTCATATTGATTACAAATTTTAATAACGTGCTATCTTATCCAAAAATAGGGTTAAGAGACTAGAATGGTCGCAGGATAAGGAAGAGAAGTTTTCACGCTTAATTTACGAGATCAAATCTGATGGATAAATGTTTATAAAACTCTGCTTTGATTAATTGTTGTTAGTGACCGCATTTATGATAGTCTTGTATCAAACAGGCAAATTTATCTTTTTCATTCCTTAGTATTGAGTAGAGGATCGCGAAAACAAAGATACTATCTAAAATCAGCTAAAAAAACCAAAAGACAGGCTTTTTTGAGTTTGAGTTTTTAATTTTGTGTAGCGCTATTAACATCTTGTTTTTAATTCCTAGATACAGATACAGCTACTACCTGTATTTTGATAATTGTGCCTATATCTTGAGGCAGATATTTAGTTATTTGATATAAAAAATTACTAAAAAAGCATTTCTTATTAAAAAACACCGCTTGGGGTGAAATAAAGCGTTGTAACTGCTATTTTTTGGGGATAACATGGGAAATAGTTCTAATTAGGCTTCTCACACCACATTTGGTGTTAGTTTTTATGGACATTCAGTTAATCAACATCGGTTTCGGCAATATTGTGTCCGCCAACCGAGTAGTTGCCATTGTCAGTCCAGAGTCTGCCCCTATTAAGCGAATCATTACGGATGCACGCGATCGAGGTCAACTTATTGATGCAACCTATGGTCGTCGTACCAGGGCTGTAATTATTACAGATTCCAGCCATGTTATCCTCTCGGCGATTCAACCGGAAACGGTTGCAAATCGTTTTGTGGTTTCCCGTGAACATCAGGCGGTAGATAACTAAATCAGGAGTTGATGAAAATTCTTACTCCTATTTGCGCCATATCAGCAGTAACATGTGAAATAGACAAATTTTCTGTCACTCATACTACAAAATTCTGTTAGTCACAGAAAGTTGGCGGCAAGGGGGATGGGTAATAGGTGTTCTTACCAATTACCAATTACCAACTACCAATAAATAATGTCTATTAATTGATTCACAGGTTGAGCGGATGATGCAAGTCTTATCCATCCAGAGTGGTGCTACTACCAAAGATTGTCCATCTTCTGGCAAGCTAATTGTCTTAACCGGACCTAGTGGTGTCGGCAAAGGCACTTTAATGCGATCGCTTCTGGCGCGTCATCCAGAGCTTTACTATTCTGTATCTGCAACTACTCGTTCTCCTCGTCCAGGAGAAATCGACGGCAAAGATTATTACTTTATTAGCCGTAGTAAATTTGAACAATTGATGGCAGCAGGTGAATTCTTAGAGTGGGCAGAATTTGCTGGCAACTATTACGGTACTCCCCGTGAACCAGTCATCAACCAAATTTGTTCTGGCAAATTGGTAGTACTGGAAATAGAGTTAGAAGGAGCTAGACAAATCCGCCGTTCCTTTCCTGAAGCACTCAGTATTTTTATCTTGCCGCCTTCATTCAGCGAGTTAGAGAAACGGATACGTACTCGCGGACAAGACTCGGAAGAAGCGATCGCTCGTCGTCTACGCCGCGCCCAAGATGAGATTAATGCTGCTGATGAATTTGATATTCAAATCGTTAATGACGATTTTGAAACAACTCTCAAATCTATAGAAGCAACTTTGTTTGGATAGTTCACCACCCTTAAAAAACCCTATTCTTTGCCCAAAAAAGCGACAAAGGACACAAAGCAAGACTTACTAAGCCCTTTGCCTGTGTCCTTTGTATTTTGTTAGTAGTTAATAGTTAGTAGATAGTAGTTAGTAGGTAATAGGTAATTGTTATTAGCTATCAACCACTAACCACTAACCACTAACCACTAACCACTAACAAACGTCTATCTTAACCAAAGAAACCTTGAATCAATCCGATATTGACAGTTAAGAAGTAGGCTGTTACAGCACCACCAATACCACCAATCAAGAAAGCACTGCCGAAGTTGCTCCAACCTTCTTTAGTATGGAAAGCATCAGAAGGATGAGGTGCAGTTACACTCGCAACTGGTTCGGGAGGATTACTATTTGCGTACAAAGATAGGGCAATAGTCAAAATCACAATTAAGCCAATAGCTGATAACAAACCAGCTAAGTCAGCATTCACAGCATTCCGCAGGGGACCTAATTTGGCAAAGGGGCCAAAAATCCAGTAACCATGAGCCATGCCAACTTCCAGTCCTCTTCTAAAAGGAGTAATACCTGGACGATATGCAGGCAAATTGTTAATGAACCACTTGGTTAAGGCAGAAGAATTAATTGGTGTTTCTAGGTTGCCAATTTGCGGATCACGTTTTGCTGGAAAAACTACTTCCCGATTTCTAGGATCGCTAGGAAGATTTTTGGATGCATCTACTGCTTGCGCCATATTTTAATTTCGCCTCTCAACAGTAAGGTGGCAATATTTTATATTAATAATAATTGTCTTTCGATGTCATTTTTGAAAACTAAAGTTTAGAAAAATTAATTTCCTTCCTTACCTTCTAAATATACTCCTTTGTTGAACTTTGAGCTTGCTTTTGAAGATTTATATTTATCAACCACAAAGGACGCAAAGGACACAAAAAAGTTAACAGGTATTTTTAATTTTTGAGAACACAAAAAATCATGTTGGTAACAACATAAAAAGTTAAAATACTCTTTTTAATATTTAGCAGCGAGTAGTTACTAGTTATTTATTATTTACTCAAGTTAACCACTATATGGGCGAAGCATCTGTACAATAAAATTTTCGCTTTAGCGAGAAATATAAATAATACAAATGCTTCGCCCCTGCTAACCAAACCCTTCAAAAACTAAAACCCGTTATTTCTTATGGCAACGGGTGGAAAAGTAAATCGGGGAAAAAGCGGTTAAATTCAATCAAAATGCCTGCTGTAATGAACAGCCATATCGTAGTGATTACAGGTGCTGTAGTAAGAAACTTAAACAAAGGGCTTTGATTATCCATGAATTAATCTCCGAAGTAGTCAATGAATCAAGCAATACTAGCGTGGTGAAATGGGAATTTCTTCATCCTTGGCTGTTAATTCACCAGAAAGCAATTCTTTGATTGCTGCTGCTGGCCAAGCAAAGCCGGATAGCATGATTGGCAGTGCCAAAGGAACATCGATTTGAATTTCCTTCTGTTCTACGTCGCCTCCTTGCTTTTTGATTGTTTGCAGGTAAGCACGACCAACCCAGCCAATCCAACCAGCAATATACAAAAAGAGGATGCTGGGAATTAAAAAGTCACCAGCGCGGTCTAAACGACCATCCACAATTAAGTGAGGTAAACCCTCAGGACCACAGTATGCCTGAGAATAACGCTCAAATCGCTTTTGCCCAGACTGGGGATCAGCAGTGGTGTTGCGAGCAACTTGTGCACGCTGAGCAAAGGCAGAAGATTCACTACAAGGTACAAGATCTGCTCCCAGCGCATTAGCGGCAGGAGCAAAGTTAAACCAAAGACAAATCGCTAAAATCAAAGCAAACAAGCGTCGCATGGAATTGTTTCCTTTCATTACGAAACAAAATCTTAATATTGTACAAAACGAAGCGGCTTGTACAATTTTGATTTGCACAACATATTACGTCAATATAGTTTCATAGAATAAAGGTGAATAATGAAATTACCTTTATTTTATGTTTTTGGGAATAACACCCAATGGCTGAACTAAAACAGCCTTTGTCGAAAAAGGATATGATCCATTTTCGACTACTTTATGTAGAAGCATGTTCACTTTTGATGACCAGCAGAAATTTAATATTTCTTATTTGGTCTTGTGTGAAATTGTGGAGTTGAAATCCACAATCAAAGCCAGGATAAACAAAACTTTTGACAGATATTAATCTGACAAAATTTCTGATTTTTCCTGTTATTTTAGTGGGTTTTGAGTCTATGGCAATCATACTCTTGCCTGTGAACCGAGTAAAGTTGAAGTAAATAAAAGTTAAAGTTTCTCAAACTAGTCTTTATTAAGCATAACCCAGTGATGGCAAGCGTTTTAGCGATAGAAACCAGCTGTGATGAAACTGCTGTAGCAATTGTTAACAATCGTCAAGTAATAAGTAATATTGTGACCTCGCAAATTCCTGTCCACAGCCAATACGGCGGCGTAGTGCCAGAAGTGGCATCAAGACAGCACTTAGAAGTCATTAATATAGCGATCGCTCAAGCTCTAGAACAAGCCCAGCTAGATTGGCAAGGGATAGATGGGATCGCCGCCTCCTGTGCGCCTGGGCTAGTAGGAGCACTGCTAGTTGGGTTAACTGCTGCCAAAACCCTGGCGATGGTACACAACAAACCTTTTTTGGGTGTTCATCACCTAGAAGGTCACATTTACGCTAATTACCTCAGCGAACCTAGCCTCCAGCCTCCTTTTTTAAGCTTACTAGTTTCCGGCGGACATACAAGCTTAATCTACGTCAAAGATTGTGGTGTATACGAAACTCTGGGCGAAACTCGTGATGATGCTGCTGGTGAAGCCTTTGATAAAGTCGCCCGTCTTTTACAGTTAGGTTATCCTGGTGGGCCAATTATAGATAAGTTAGCGCAACAAGGAAATTCCCAAGCCTTTAGTCTACCAGAAGGAAGAGTTTCTTTACCGAATGGTGGCTATCATCCCTACGATGCGAGTTTTAGTGGCTTAAAAACAGCCGTGCTACGTCTGGTGCAGCAATTTCAGAAACAAAAGCAACCAGTACCAGTGACAGATGTTGCAGCTAGTTTTCAGGATACCGTCGCGCGATCGCTCACTAAAAGGGCAATAGCTTGTGCGAGCGACTATGGTCTACATACAATTGCCGTGGGTGGTGGTGTCGCAGCTAACAGTGGCTTGAGAAAGCAATTACAAGCCGCAGCCATAGAGTATAACCTCAGAGTTTTATTTCCTCCCCTCAAATATTGCACTGACAACGCCGCGATGATTGGTTGTGCTGCCTCTGATCATTTGAGTCGGGGTCATACCTCACCTTTAACTCTCGGCGTTCACTCTCGCCTGGGATTGACGCAGGTGATGGAGTTGTATAGGGGATAAGGGATCGGGGATCGGGATTGGGAATTGGGCATTGGTGTTTATTTTATCCCGTGTCCCTCGTGTCCCCCGTGTCCCCCTTGTTTCCCTTGTCCCCCTATCCCTGATCCCCAATCCCATGCCCTTAGTCCCTAACCTTGATTTCCGAGTGTTTAAAAACAATTGAGCGGATATGATCAGCGACTGCCTCTGGTTGCTCTAACATAGATAGATGCCCACAGCCAGGAATTTCGATCACATTGTTTCCACTGTATTGGAACAACGGATGAAAACTTGCTAAATGACGCACATACTTAGGTTCCATGACCTTATCTTGAGCGCCTGCAATGAAATAAATTGGCTGTTTCAGTTGCGCTACTAACTGTGGTAAGCGGTTAATTTCATCCTCGGTAGTAGAATCTAGCAATGTTCCTAAAGCTGCTTCTGGATCGGCGCTAATGAAATCAATGATCCGCTGACGTGCCCAGTAGCGTTCTAGGGGACGCACCACACTCGCTCTACTAAATAGCAAATCAATTAAAGGTACTTGACTAAGCCATCGAGGACGAATTTGTAAAAATCGTTGACCTGCCAGGCGAAACTGCTCAAAGGCTTCTTTGAGATAAATACCGCCACCAGAGTTGATACAGATCACTCCCCGAATGCGCTCAGGCTTCTGAGCAGTTCCCCACAGAGCGATCGTACCTCCTAAGGAATGACCAACAAGCCAGGCACTAGTAATATTTAGCTGTTCCAACAGAGCAATTAAATCCTTTGCGTAGGCAGCGGGTGTGTAAAGAGACTCAAATGGATTGGCAAAATCACTGCGGTGGATAGAACTTAGGTCAAAAGAAACTCCCTGATGAATAAAATCAGTATATTTATTGGACTGGGATTGGCCAAAACCCCTTAAATCATAAGACAGACATTGAAAATCACCAGACAAGCGAGAAATCACAGGTTGCCAATAGCCACGACTATTGAGCCAACCGTGAATAAATACCAAAGTATGGGGATAGGATGTGGGAGCTGTAAGTTCGTATGCGTGTGGAACGCCCAAGATTTCGATGGTAGCCATACTTCTATCGTACTGCGAACAGTGGGTACGACAGCACAAGAATAAAGGATGAAGACAAACTCAGAAGACACAAGTATAAATACAAATACTTCACCCTTCACCCTACTCTACGAGAAGCCTATGAGCGCACGGCAGATGACGCCACGTGCTTTATGCCGGGAGAAGAGTCCACCGCAGTGGCTCCTTTATGCCGGGAAAGGAGTCCACCGCACTGCCTCGTCTACACCCTTCATCCTTCATTTCATTTGCCCAACAACCTCTGTCGCACCCCTTCAGCAATTTTGTGACCTAAATATTCTGGAATTATACTTTCATTTGGCCCTAGCAAATAGAGAATCAAGCGTGTACGTCCACGCCATACTAGCAAGTTGGCATTTACTACCAAAAGGTCTTCTTGCCAAATGGCATACATCACTTTATAAAATAATCCCGGTTGGTTATCAGCCTCTACGACTAAAGCAGGAAGATGAAAGACTGGATCGACGTAAAATTCAGTTTGTACCTGCTCTAGACCAGCATCAAGATTGAATTCTACTGCCAGCATTTCTTCTACTTCAAACCGTCCTGCTAAAGCTTCGCGAATAGCGCGACAGACATTTTCAGAAGTTTTCTCGCTCAAAGCTTTACTACCACGGTAAACCAGTAGTTTGATAAATACCAGCATTGGTGGTCGAATCTGACCGTATAAACTTAAACCGTGAATCGTTAACCCGTAAGCCGCTAGTACACCAAATATATCGCTGAGCAGAAAAGATTGGTTGCGGTAAGCAAAATGCAAAGCACTTTTGCTACCTTCTGGCTTGAGCTCAATAACTGCGCGCCTACTTTTATAGAGGCGGTAGGCCAAGCGTAAATTTTGCAGTTGAATTTCACTGCTAACAAATTGCTCATAAAACTGAGGAAATGCGCGATTAAAGCGCTTTAGGAGTTCCAGTGTTGAAGATTTTAAACCAGAAGCCATTGTTGGAGGTAAGCCTTGCTTGCTGTGATCACATCTAAAGCTTTCATATTTTTTGTGTGCTATTTAGTTTTTAGTTGTCGTCCTTTTGGTCAATTTTTCCTAGCCTTACTACAAAATGCTAAAGTTGAAAATGATTGATGTGAAGTAAACGATTACTGAGAAGTGTCATTGGAACTCTCGACAACGTCAAAAAATACGGATGTGAGAGATACCTAGACATAACTGGCTCAGATAAGCGTTAATAAACACTCTTTCATTAGAAACCAATTCAGTTATACTACCCGAACCACGCTGGCATGGGTTTTTGGAAAACTTGGTTTAGTGCTTCTGAACCGATCGCAACAACTAAAACTACTTCCTTTGAAGAGCATACAGTGGACAGCGCTGGTAATTCCAGTGGTGTTAGCGAAGCTTCTACCCAGGAGGTTCGCATTGTTTTTAGTACAGAAAGAGATATTGATTTATATGAACTTGAAGAACTATGTGATGCGGTTGGTTGGTCGCGTCGCCCTTTAAGAAAAGTCAAAAAAGCTATTGAGCATAGTTTTCTCGTTGCTTCAATGTGGCAAGTGCGAGGTAATAAAAGGCGACTCATTGGTTTTGCCCGTGCTACCTCAGATCATGCTTTTAATGCCACAATTTGGGATGTGGTAGTCCATCCAGACTTTCAAGGTAAAGGGCTGGGTAAAGCACTGATGAAATACGTTCTCAAGAAACTGAGAAGTGAAGAAATCAGTAATGTGACTCTTTTCGCTGATCCCCATGTTGTAGACTTCTACCAAAGCTTGGGTTTTATGTCCGATCCAGAAGGCATTAAAGGTATGTTCTGGTATCCTCAATAATCAGCAAATGTATTTAAATTAGCTCAATTAATAAACATATATTCTTACTAGAAGATATGGTTATAGTAGTATAGGCGATCAAAACAGTTTAATTTTTAACCTAGCTGCTTTCTTTCCCTATACCCCTATTTCTTGACATATAAACGGCTTCCTTGTAAAGTGGTCTTTGTTTGCATAAACGTCAATACCCATAGTTGTAAGCTGTAAAAGAAAAAATCTAAAATCTTATTTATCGTTTTATGTAAATGCTCTCATCTGTGATAAGATATTAAAGTTAACGGGATGTAGCGCAGCTTGGTAGCGCGCCTGCTTTGGGAGCAGGATGCCGCAGGTTCAAATCCTGTCATCCCGACTTAGAAAATTCAGTTATGTAACCCTAGATAATGAAATTATCTAGGGTTTTTTATTCTCGAACTTCCAGTCACAGGCCATACACTCCAGTGCTAAACCTCTTGCAAAAATAAAAAACCCCTCCCCCACTCCAGACTGGCAAGTGTAGTTTTATACAACCCAATAAATATTTGAATTCCTACCAACTTTTTCAACTCTTTGTGTTCTTTGTGTCCTTTGTAGTAGCCCGCAGCAAGCTGCTTCGTGTCTACGTTACATAAATATTTCTGGGTGAAAAGGGAGTAATTAAAAGGGAACTTTTAACAGGCAACTCGTCAATAATCAGATAGCAGTTAGCTGATGAGGACACAACCTCTAAACAGAAATTCAATAAGAATGCAACTGTTCACTATTATGCATAAGAGAAATATACGCAAACTTATAGTAATTATTGATTCAATTTGATATTTATACCAACTGGACAGTGCGATCGCAATTCACAATCTATCTGTCATCTATCACCCTTAACTTCAGTTGGTTAAATAATTATTGCTTCAACTTTAAACCAAATTATGTAGGGCTTTTTATTTTCTCATAAATAAATAAAAATTGACTATATTTTAATCTTAGATATTTTCCAAAAAATTTTGGTAATTATATTTGCACTTTAATTACTGATTATTGCGGAAAAATAAAACTTTGCAATTTTGCTGCCAGCTTAGATTTGAGGTATAAAAGACAGATTCAATTTATTGAAGGATATGTGTAGATTAAGGCAATCTTATTATGGGGTAGATGGAACGAATGACTGGCATATGGCGTCAACTATGGCATAGTAAAGGCAATAAAATGGCATTTGTCGCCTTCACAAGCGGGAGAGTTTTCACCGTCTGAAAGCAACATAATAGCAGGCATCTATCTACATTACTTTGCTGTCAATTTCTAGGCGAAATTGACGAACAAACAACAGCACAGTCCACTAGCGAAACAAATAACATCACAGAAACTAGTCAGTTCTGTGCGAATATAACAATTCGTTTGACTTGATAAAAATTTTTGATGCTAGGAGAAGTCATGAAATCATTGGTTCGCTGGGGTACAACATTAGGTTTAGTGGGGAGTACTCTGCTGGCAACAGTTTTTAGCGGAAATGCCCCAGTACTAGCATTACCCGAACAACAAATAGCAGAAAAACTGAATGAAGTACCTGTTTTTCTCATCACTAACCCCCAAGGTGTACCCCTAACTCGTACTCTGCCTCCTGCCCAAAACGGGCAAAAAAGTACTACGGTGGCAGATGTTTTTATGAATGGACAAGAAGCCCAGGCCTTTTTGGAAGAACTACGGAAACAAAAAGACCCGAAACTTGTAGAAATGGTGAAAACCCTGCAAGTAAAACCTGTGCCAATGGGAGTCGTTTATAAAAAGCTCAGAGAAGATAGAAATAAACCAGATCGTGTCTTGTTTGCCCTTCAACCCGGACAGCAAGATCTCCAAGGAGCAGTCACACTACTACGCCAAAAAGGTCAAGAGGTCAAAGGCTTAATTGTACCCGTGTTTATTGTTCAATCGGCAGACAAGGGCTACGTTTCAGTCAAACGGAAGTCTAACAATCAGGAAATTGTGCCTTTGTTTTTGAGTCAAAAGGACGCCCAAGGTTTGTTAAACCAGGTCAAGAAAGATATTCCGAAAGCGGAAATTCAGGTAGTTGATATTGAAGGCGTCATCCAAACCTTGCAGAAAAAAAATGATGAGTGGTTAAAGCAAGTTACCTTAGTACCTTCTTCAGAAAGCTTAGAATATATCAGCAAACAGCCAAGGACTAATGCACCTAACACAGCTGCGACACCAAATCTCAAGCCCAATAATGCTGTCACACCACCCACTAAACCGAAAAAATAACTAGACGCTATCAGTTATCAGTAAACAGTGAACAGTTATCAGACTGATATCTCCCCACACATTTCATGTGTGGGATTCCTTGTTTACTCTTCAACGATTTAGTCATTGAAATTAACTGATAACTGATAACTGCTAACTGATAACTATTAATCATGGCGGATCAACAGCCCAAAGAAATTTCTGGTTTGCAACTCTGGCAATGGCGTCAAGCAGCGATCCATGCAGCGATCGCTGCTGATGTATCATCGGCTGAGATAGACTGGCTATTACAAGAAATAGCTGGCTTAGATCGTTTGGCGCTACGTTTGGAATCGTTTAAAGACTGGCCACAAATCCAGTTGCAGCTGCCTTTAGAAGAATTAGATTTGCTATGGCAAAAACGATTAAAGGAACGCTTGCCAGTACAGTACATTGCCGGAGTTACACCTTGGCGACAGTTTAAAATCACAGTTTCTCCTGCGGTTTTAATTCCTAGACCAGAAACTGAGTTGTTGATTGATATTGTAGTAGCAGTTGCCAACAGTAGGGAGGAACAGCGCCTACAACAAGGACACTGGGCAGATTTAGGAACTGGTAGCGGAGCAATTGCTATTGGACTGGCAGATGCCCTACCAGAGGCAATAATTCACGCGGTTGATTATTCAAACGCAGCAGTTGCGATCGCTCAAATTAATGCCCAAAATGCCAAGCTGAGCGATCGCATCAAATTTTATCAAGGCTATTGGTGGGAACCCCTAGAGTCTTTCAAGGGACAATTCAGTGGTATGGTGTCAAACCCACCCTATATCCCTACCAGTACCGTGCAAAGACTGCAACCAGAAGTTGCCAACCATGAGCCACATTTGGCACTTGATGGTGGTAACGATGGTCTAGACTGTATCCGTTATTTGATCGAAACTTCCCCGACCTATTTAAAACCAGGTGGGGTATGGCTTGTAGAGATGATGGCAGGACAGGCGGATGTAGTGCGGGAGATGTTACAGAATCAAGGTAGCTACTGCAATATTAAAATTTATACTGATTTAGCTGGTATAGAACGCTTTGCCCTTGCCCAAAGATGGTGAACTATAAACTTTCATTGAAGAAGGCAGCTATGCAGGAGGCAGAGGGCACAAGGAGCGATGTTCCTAGGGGATTCTACCCACCAGCAATTCGTACCCGCTAAACTTCGTTTTAGCGGGGGTCTTAAACCCAAAAGCTCGGACGGCAATAGGGCTGCTCAACCGACAACTCAACATAGATGCCTCCTGCCCTCTGCCTTCCTCGCGCAGCGAGATAATTCACGCCTAATGTGAATTAAAACTATGGCAAAATCATGTTTTTAACATCAAACACAGATGCACACCGATAATTTATCTGTGTTCATCGGTGTGCATCTGTGTTCGTCAATCAAAATTAATTGGGCAATTGCATTTATAATTCATAATTTTAAAATGGCACAAGTATCCTTTGATACGCTCGTAGCTGGCGCACGGGCAGGTAAATTAATCAGTTTTCCCACAGACACTGTTCCAGCTTTGGCAAGTTTACCAGAGCAGGCAACCTTGATTTTTCAAGCTAAACAACGCACTCAAGATAAACCATTAATTTTAATGGCAGCTAATCCAGAAGCACTCTGGGCTTTTGTTAAGGGTAGTAAACAAGAGTATCAAATTTGGCAAGAAGTTGCTCAGAAATATTGGCCAGGGGCGTTGACTTTAGTTTTACCAGCTTCTGCACGAGTGCCAATAGCGATGAATCCTATAGATCCAACGACCATTGGTATCCGTGTTCCTGATTGTGCGATCGCTCAAAAGATATTAGCGCAAACAGGGCCCCTTGCTACCACTAGTGCCAATTTGTCAGGTCAACCACCTTTACAAACAATGGCAGAAATAACAGCTCAGTTCCCCGAAGTTCTGGTATTGGCTAGCACAGAGTACGAAAGTAAAATACCGACAAATGGAATACCCTCTACCGTTGCCAAATGGACTGGGATGAATTGGCAGATTTTACGGCAAGGAGGAGTTAAGCTAAATTAAATCAGTTATCAGTTGTCAGTGAACAGTTATCAAGCTTGTTTACTAATAACTGATAACTGTTCACTGATAATATTTATATTTGCCAAATGTATGGATTGGAGTAACTGGGTATATCTAGGAGCAGGACTATTATTAGGATTGGGTTTTAGTGGATTATTGGCACATAAAAATAGGCCATCTAGTTCATCCCCAGTACTACCAACAGAACAACAGGATGTGGTGAAACTCCAGCAACAGATCAAACAAACACAATTGGCATATGAAATGGCACGCGAAATGAGCCAGTTTAAAGCTGGGTATTTGGCACGAACTACTCACGTATTGCGATCGCCAATTAATGGTTTAATTGGTTTACAACAGCTAATTTTGGCAAATTTGTGTGAAAACCCAGAAGAAGAACGAGAATTTATCAAACAAGCTCATGACCGGACACTCAAGCTACTGAAATTAATTGATGAAATTCTTGCTGTTGCTAGATTAGAACATGGTACAAATAAACTAGACTTGCAACCGCGATCACTCAAAGATTTGTTGCAGGAAGTTTATGATTTAACTTATATGCTGGCAGAAAATCGCAATTTCCCCTTCAAAGTCTTACTGCCAGAATCAGAATTGAAAGTGGTAGTAGATTCTCGTTGGTTAAAACAAGTATTAATCAGTTTAATCGAAACTGCGATCGCTCAGATGGAGGAAGGCGGTATTTATATATCTACCCAAGCCTCACCTAAAGATAAATTCGTTTATGTTTGGCTGGATGTGCCTAAACAAAATGTTTTACAGTCCGAACCAATAGATTTAATTTCATCTACCAATAAACTTGCTGAAACTGAGGAAGATAATATTACTTTTGACCCAGGAATGAAGTTCTTGTTTAATCAAACTCTACTAGAAGTGATGGGGGGCAAATTAGAAATTGTTCCTCTAACAACACAGCAGACTGAAGACATGACTCGGTTGCAAGTCACTATCCCTCAATCTATCAGTTAATAGCGATCAGTAATCAGTGATCAAACAATTCTGCTCAGTGATCACTGATAACTGATCACTGTAAAGCACCATTGTAGTGGTGGAATTTTTTTGAAAGCCAATTTTTTCATAGAACTGCTGCTGGCTAGTAGTCATCAAGTAGACACGTTCTACCCGTTGAAGGCGAGGATGACTCAGAACTGTTTCCACTAATTTACTACCCAGTCCGTTACCACGATAGTCTGGATGAATAACAACGTCCCAAATTGTGGCACGATAAATACAGTCGGAAGTTGCCCTAGCAAAACCAATTAGTTGTTGCCCATTCCAAATGCTAACCACAGGGTCACTGTTGGCAATGGCTACTCCTAAATCTTCGATACTCCGTCCTTTTGCCCAGAAAGCTGAAATATTTAACAGTTGCTGGAGTTGGTAAAGGTCTATTTTTGATTTGCGATCGCTAAATTGAATTTGAGAATAATTCATCATCGCACCAATTTAGGCAGTACCTTTGCTGAGTTTCGCTGTGCAAAAGATACAGCCTTTATGGTTTGATCGCAACTATTTTTTTAATAAATAATTCAAGATTTACTGACAAATCCACTTCCACAGGGGATGGCTTGGCCCTTGTTGACGTATCCGAAATACCTGTTTTTCGAGACGTTCCTTGTCTTGCTGCGGTAGTCCAAATAGGATATTGCGACTTTGCCAAACCAAAACAGCAACCGTCATGCCAATGCAGAAAGCTAAACCAAGGGTAGCAAATGGATGGAAATAAAGCCCGTATCTGACAGCTACCCAAGTAAAATATTGTCTCCACAAAGCAATCTCTTCACGTAGACCCCACAAGCACCAAGGCGCAATAGTCAGCCAGAGAAAACCAACAAATAGCCATCTTCCATATACTGTGAGTCGATGTAACTTTTGTACTTGTTTTACAAATTTCATATCAGGATTATCACTGGGATATAAAGTTTCCGGTTCATCCATAGGCGAGGGAGGTGGGGAGTGTGGGGAGATGGGGAATAAGTAGTTTAAAGAACAAGTAACTACTAACCACTAACTACTAACAACCAACAACCAACAACTAACTATTCATGGATTCTGAAGTTGAGGAAACAACAGGTTGGCCTTTGCGTTCTCGCCATAAAGCTAACAGAGTACTAGCTATAAAAATACTGGAATAAGCACCCATCGTAAAACCAATAATTAAGGCGAGGGAAAAGTTCTTCAGGGTTGCTCCACCAAATAGGAAGATCGCAAATAATGTTAGTAGGGTTGTTAAGGTTGTGTTGATGGAACGTGTGAGAGTTTGGTTGACTGCATCATCGACAATCTCAGCGATCGGATGATTAGGGTTGATTTTCAGTGTCTCCCGAATCCGGTCATAAATTACCACGGTGTCATTTACAGAGAAGCCTGTAATTGTCAATAAGGCGACAATAAATAGACTATCTACCTCTATACCTGCTACTAAGCCAAGAATCGAGAAAATCCCTGCTGTTATCAAGATATCGTGGAATAGAGCAATGATCGCGAAGACAGCGTAGTCCAACTGAAACCGAAAACTTAAGTAAACAATAATACCAATAAAAGAGACTACAAGCGCAATTACACCAGTCCTAAATAGTTCTCGTCCAATTGTCGGTCCAACAGTATCTATTTGGGTTTTTTGCGGGTCAAAAGTGCCAATTTTTTCACTGAGGGCGTTTTGTAACTTGGTACGTTGCTCTACATCCAGGGTTTTTGTGCGGATTAATACACCGTTGTCTTTGCCTGTATCCTTGTCGGCGATAATCTGGATACTGCTGTCACCAAGTCCTTGGGCGTTAGCTACTTCCCGAACTTCGTTGATATCAATGGCTTTATTACAGTTATCTGGGTTTGTACAATCCCGTTCAAACTGCAAACGTGTACCACCAACAAAATCTAGACTAGGGCGCAGAGGTGCGCCTATTTGTTGCCAGGAAATCACCATTGAGATGATTCCAGCAAGAATAATGATCGAGGATATACCCCACCATAGCGATCGCGATTTGTTAATACTCAGTTTCATCGCGCCACCTCCGTCTTGTTTGAGGCTGACACACCAGGACAGTATAGTTCTGGTTTCTTTAAGGAAGGAATAGAAATTGCCAAGAACATGAACGTCCGACTACAGGTAATGGCTGTGAACATACTTACCGCTACACCTAAAGCAAGGGTGAGGGCAAACCCTTTAACTAAACCAGATCCCAACCAAAATAGGGCAGCACATGCAATCCAGGTAGTGACGTTACTGTCCAAAATACTAGAAAAGGCGCGGTAAAAGCCTGATTCTACTGAACGATATAAAGTTTTGCCTGCTCGCAATTCTTCCCGTGTACGCTCAAATATAAGTACGTTGGCATCAACTGCCATACCAATACTGAGGATAAAACCTGCAATTCCCGGTAGGGTGAGTGTAACCCCTAACAAAGCAAAACTAGCCCAAGTCAAGAGTGCGTAAATTACTAGTGCTATGTCAGCAATTACTCCTGGTAGTCTGTAGTAAATCACCATAAATATGAGAACTAAGATCAGACCACCAACACCTGCCCAGATGCTGCTTTGGATACTATCTTTACCTAGAGTTGCGCCTACTGTACGAATCTCACCAATTTCTACTGGTACTGGTAAAGAACCACCCTTGAGTTGTACACCTAATTCGTTTGCTTGTTGGGGTGTAAAGTTACCAGTAATAACAGCACCACCGCCAGTAATACCTGTGGCTGCAAATTCCGGTCCGACTACGGGAGAACTAATCAGTTCATTATCCAGAAAAATCCCAATACTGCGACCTGTACCAGCGAGATTTTTGGTAAGTTGGGCAAAAAGTTCGCCACCTTTTTGATCAAAGCGAATGGCAACTTCCCAATTATTACCTGAGGTTGGTTCGCCACGGGCATCTTTGAGGTATTGACCAGTGAGTGGCGGGTTGGTACTTTCAAATAGTTCAGCGATCGCTTTGCTATTATTTTGCAGCGCTTCTCTATTTTTGGCGATCGCTGCGGTATCGTTAGAGTTTTTTAATTGTTGCTGTTGTAGTTTAAGTTCTTGTTGGGAAGTTCGTAAAGCAAACAACTGAGTTTCTGTATTTGGTTTTTGTTGGCGAAATTCTAACTGTGCTGTACCGCCTAGTACTCTTTCTGCTTCCTCTGGATCGTTCACTCCGGGTAGCTGCACTAAAATCTTGTCTTCTCCAACTGTTTGAATTACAGGTTCAGAGACACCAAGACCATTTACACGGCCTTCCACGACACTTTTGACAGCTTCTAATTCTCGTTCAGTAATTCGTGGAATTTCTGGCGTTGGCTTCACCTGAATTGTCAGTTGTGAACCTCCCCGCAAGTCCAGTCCTAGCGGTATAGAAATTGTGGCAATTACCGCAATGGCGGCAATTACCATCACTAAAATTAGGGCTAATAGCGATCGCTGTCTTTGCATACCATCACTCGCTTCGACAAACGCTATAATAGCGCTCTTTGATCAGTTATGAGTGAAGAGTTAAGTTTTTAAATGTTGGTTGTTGATTGTTCCCAACAACTATGAACTACCAACAACCAACAAGTTGTTCTAGACTCGCAAAGCCATCATTTTTTCTACAGCTTCGACAATTTGTTCCGGTTGAACAATTGTCAATCTCTCCAACATTCCGTTGTAAGGTGTAGGAATATCTTGGGAAGAAAGCCGTAGTACAGGTGCATCTAATTCATCAAAAAAGCGCTCGTTAATTGAGGCAATTAATTCTGCGGCAATACCTCCTGTTCTCATACATTCTTCGACGATAATGACTCGATGAGTTTTGCGTATGGACGCCCCAATCGTTTCCATGTCTAAGGGTTTAAGAGATATTAAATCAATGACTTCTGGGTCATAACCTTTTTTTTCCAAACTTTTCAAAGCTTGTGTGACATGATGACGCATCCGTGAATAAGTGAGGATTGTCACGTCTTGACCACGACGCACAATTTCTGCTTTATCTAGGGGTAATAGGTATTCTTCTTCTGGTAGGTTTTCTTTTAAGTTGTAAAGCAGGACGTGTTCAAAAAATAGGACTGGGTTGTCATCGCGAATAGCAGATTTCAGCAACCCTTTGGCATTGTAAGGTGTGGAACAGGCAACAATCTTTAAGCCAGGTACAGCCTGAAAGTAAGCTTCTAAACGTTGAGAATGTTCAGCACCAAGTTGACGCCCTACACCCCCAGGGCCACGAATTACCATCGGAATTTTAAAGTTTCCGCCGGAGGTATAGCGTAGCATTCCGGCATTGTTGGCGATTTGGTTAAAGGCAAGGAGCAAAAAACCCATATTCATGCCTTCGATAATCGGTCTTAACCCGGTCATTGCTGATCCTACTGCTAAGCCGGTGAAGCTGTTTTCGGCGATCGGGGTATCTAAAACTCGCAGTTCACCGTATTTTTGATACAAATCCTTTGTCACTTTGTAGGAACCACCGTAATGTCCTACGTCTTCACCAAGTACAAATACCGTGGAGTCACGCGCCATTTCTTCATCAATAGCTTCCCGTAAGGCGTTGAAGAGTAGTGTTTCTGCCATTCGACCTCTTATGCATTATTGTTCTAGAATCTTATCGTGCTTCTGCTGTAAATACGGTCAGCGATGCTGCTGTTCTCAAATATGTGTAAACACATCAATTTCTTGGCTAACTTCAGGTATATCTCAAACTAATGCTCTTGGAGTGACATACAAATTGCTATGCAACATGGTAAATTGCTGCCACAGCGATATTGTAAGTCTATTGCTAATACTTAGCTCAACACAAAGTTTTGTGTACCAGCTTTAACAGTTATCAGTTATCAGTAAACAAGCTGGATAACTGTTTACTGATCTCTGATAAATGATTTAATTCTGGGACAACCTGACAAAAGACGTCTACAACACCCTGTTATATCCTGTCCGCTTGAATACTTGTAATGTCGCGTGGGCTAGTAATTAGTAATGGATAATTGGGGTAATTGGTGAGCCAGCGACTCTTACGCAGGAGGTTCCTCCCCAATCCCCACCAGGGAACCGGTGAGTCCCCCATGAGCGACTGGCGTAGACGCCCGCTTTCTCGGCTTCAAGTTCAAGGAAGAGTACCCGTAAGGATAATCGGTAATTAAGATACTGATGATTTTCCCATGCCCAGTGCCCAATGCCCAAAAACGAAGCATAATATCGTAAGTAATTAGCCGAACTAGATATAACTATGGAGTATAAATTTTATCAGTTAATTACATTATTTTCCCATAAATCTTGAGATATTAATATCTATGATCATCGTAAGCTATAACCGTATTTCAGCAGCAGGTGCATCAGGCATAGGAGTTACCTGATTTAATTGATTGTTAGGAAATCTCCTTGGTCTTCCTGGTTTGCGTTTATGTCGCTGGTTGATAGATTTTTCGCTTGCTGCTGCTAATTCTTCTGGTGTGCATTTGAATAGTCGCAACGCTTCTAAGTATTTTTTAGGCGTCATTGTGGGTTCTGTACGCCCTGCTTCCCAGTTGCGAACGCTAGTTTCACTGATTGCAAGCCTGAAGGCAACCTCTGCACGGCTAAGCCCCGCGCGTTCTCTCAGGACTTGCATATCCATACCTAAATGCTCCCTTTGATAACTATATGAATACATTTATTAAATCAATTGACGTAAAAAAGCCAACTAAGAACTATATTATTAACTATATTATTTTATAGGTAATCGCTGTACCTGCTGACAAGCAGACAAACCAACTTAATAGAAGTAATACTGACGCTAAAACAATAAAACTTAGTGGTTCATCGCCTTAGTTTTGAGGAGTTCGTAGCGAGCGATTCAAGTACTTTGGGGTTTAGGACTAAAGTCCTTACTACGAACTTATACAGCCATTATGATTAGCGATCGCCAGTGAGCAATCATTCTTCCCAGGGTACAAGAAAGCAGATTGATCCCACGGATAAATCCAAAATCTAAAATCCAAAATAGTCTGACCTTCGCTAGCCATGATTTAAAAACGATACCCTGTAGAAAATATTGAAGGGAAGAGAGTAAATGGCTGGAGAGTTAACACTGATTGTCGAAATGGTAACAGTGTTGGGGGTTGCGGTGAGCGGAGGGTATCTGGTAAGTCGTTTGCATCAGCCCGTGTTACTTGGATATTTGCTGGGAGGTATAGTTGTCGGGCCTGCGGGGTTAAAGCTTGTTACACTTGAGGGGGATATTCAAGTGCTATCCGAAGTTGGGGTAGCCTTATTATTGTTTGCTTTGGGTGTTGAGTTTTCTCTCAAAGACTTATTGCGCTTAAGGGTAATTGCCCTTGGTGGTGGATCGCTGCAAATCATACTCACGATTCTACTTGCAGGAGGACTCGCCTATCTGACAGGTTGGGTCGAGACAGTTCCAAAGGCGATTTTCCTGGGTGCAGTTCTTTCCCTGTCCTCAACAGCAGTCGTACTCAAAAGTTTAATTGAGCGGAATGAAGTCCAAACCGTGCATGGGCAGGTTATGCTGGCAATTCTGATTGTCCAAGACCTTGGCTTGGGATTGATGTTAGCAGTCTTGCCTGCGTTAACTCAACCGACCAATATTATTGGTATTGCCTTATTGACTGCACTGCTCAAAGTACTACTTTTTCTCAGTGGAGCAATTTTAGTCGGAAGATGGGTTATTCCGTTCCTAATTAGATTAATTGCTCAAAGTGGATCTCAAGAGTTATTTCTGCTCGGAATTTTAGTGCTTTGCTTGGGAATTGCTCTATTTACCTACGCCATCGGTTTGGGTATCGCTATGGGTGCATTTGTGGCAGGGCTAATGATTTCCAACGTGGAGTATGCTGATCATGCCCTTGATCGGGTTCTGCCGATGCGAGATGTGTTTGCGACTCTGTTTTTTGTTTCAATTGGAATATTGATTGATCCTGGTTTCCTGCTGGCAAACGGCTGGATATTAATCGGGTTAATAGCGATCACTATGATCGGTAAAGCAGCGATCGTTGCATTGATTGTCAGGGGGTTCGGCTATTCCTTAAAAACGGCACTTACGGTTGGTATTGGTATTAACCAAATTGGGGAATTCTCCTTTGTGTTAGCAGGTGTTGCTCAAACCCAAGGACTTTTTTCCTCCAGACTTTATGGATTGACTGTAGGAACAACAGCTATCACATTATTGCTCGCGCCTTTTATGCTAAAGGCAACGCCGTATCTGCTTCAGTGGTTGGAACGGCTTCCCGCCCTGAGTCCATTTTTGCAGTTAAACCATTCCCCTCGCTTAGTTGGGTTGGAGGAAGAACTTGCCAACCATGTGGTGGTAGTGGGATATGGTCGGGTGGGGCAAACTCTCGTGAGGATGCTATATTTTCAGGGACATAAAATTCTTGTTATTGATAATAATGAAGCAGCTCTTCAAACCTTGCGGGAGCGAAGGATTCCCTATCTTTTTGGCGATGCTTCCAGTACGTTGGTGTTGGAAAAAGCCAATCTTACTCAAGCCAAAGCAATGGCGATCGCTCTACCAGATCCGATGGCAACTCGATTAACTTTAAAGCGTGCCTTGAGTTTAGCACCAGATCTGGATATTATCGTCCGTGCCCATGTGAATGAAGAAATTGATTCGCTTTACCAGTTGGGCGCTCAAGAGGTGGTGCAACCAGAGTTTGAAGCTTCTCTGGAAATGGGCGCACATATGCTTTTGAAGTTGGGCGATTCTACCTATGCAGTGCAGCAAGTTGTGAATCGTTATCGTCGTGGACGGTATCGGGACATTTTGCCAGAACGTTCAGAGTACTGGGGTGCAGCTGATCTGGATGTGGCGATCGCAGGACTACAACGCCACTGGTATACCCTACATTCAGATTCTCCTTTAGTGGGGCTGAGCCTGGCTCAAACTAACGCGCGCCGTTTAACTGGAGCCACTGTGATGGCAATTGAACGCAACAAAAAACTCTACCGCTATCCCACAGGTGAATTCACCCTTGCATCAGGCGATCGCCTACTGGTAGTCGCCAATCCCCAAGAGCATGTGGCGTTTACAAAACTCCTGAAAGGCAATAAATAATATCTCACACTTGAGCTGAGCGATCGCCTAATTCGGATCAGGGCGTTTGTTTAACTATTGCGATCACTTTTATCAAACAATAGTCTGAGATTCTTTTAACTGTTCTCTAAGAATTAATCCTGACCAAAGTGTGAATCCCAAAATTGCTAAACCTATTAACCCGTCCATCACAATAAATGCATCTTGATTGAGAATTCAGACATACTTCCATAAAAGTAATGCCCTAAGCTATCTAGACCAGAAAATGAGTAGATAACTAAACACAGGTATGCAAACCAAAATCTTCTACTTTTGTATAACCAATAACCAGTAATACCAATTACTGTCCAAACTATCCATGCAATATAAATTGAGGGTGGAGTGATCCAATCAGGCTGGGGATATTGCTCAATGTAGAAATAATTATCTGTAAAATGAATAGCTGTGGAAACCATACAGGCAATAAGCAGAATTTTCAGCAAAAGTTGATGTTTTATTTCAGGATTCATGGGTTCTTAAACTCTCTCATTATGAATAAATTAAATTAATAGATTAAGCTTCAGTTTCAGTGCTTGCATCTAAGTATGGAACAAATAAAGCGCGTTCCTCTGGGTAAAGTCGCCTTGGACGCATAGTTTGCTTATCAACGAACAATCCTTTTTGTAGCCCCTCAGCCGCCAGCACTTGTTGACTGTTATGGAAACGAAACTGCATGATAGCAGAAGCATTTCGCAGTTCAGACAGCCAGAGTTCTATTTTCACGCGATCCCCTAGATACAATGGCGATTTATAGGTAATACTGGTATGAACTAAAACTGGTACAAAACCCTGCTGAAAAATTTCATGGGTCGCCATTCCCACAGTTTCTAATAGCTTAGTTCGTCCTATTTCCATCCACTGGATATAAACAGCATTGTTTACGTGTCCAATGAAATCAATTTGATAAGAATAAACATCCAAGTCAAAAGCAATTTTCTGCATGTCTACTTTTCATAAGGAAGCACTAAGTAGGGTAAAAGTCACTTATCAGTGACAAGTTATCATAGTCACCAATAACTGACAAGTAGATCAGAACAATTCATAATGCGTGATAAAGAGGAAACTAAAGCTCGAATTTTAGCGGCGGTGGGTAAACTGTTGGCAGAATCGGGATTTCAGCAATTGGGCGTGAATGCGATCGCTCGTGAGGCTGGTGTTGATAAAGTATTAATTTACCGATATTTTGATAATTTGCCATCTCTACTGCAAAAGTTTGGCCAAGAGGGAGACTATTGGATCACTGCTGAAGCACTGATTGGCGATGAAACAACTGCTGATGCGGAGTCTCTAGCAGATTGGATGATCTACTTGTTACTAAGATTGCTAGATGACTTAAAAGAACGACCAATTACACAAGAGATAATGCGTTGGGAATTACTAGAAGGCAATGAATTAACTCGTGAACTAGCCAATGTGCGCGATTCTATGGCCTTAGATAGTCTTAATTTTCTCAAACACAAGTGTTCGTTCCCTCAAGATCAAGATATTCCTGCAATCAGTGCTGTTTTGGTAGCAGGAATCGTCTATCTAGCGCTACGTACTAAAGTTAGCAAAACATTTATGGGCTTGGATTTCAGTTCACCTACAGGTTGGAAGCGAGTTGAGGCGGCGATCGCATCGCTGATTCAATCCACTGTAGCTAATCAAAAAAGTCTCTAGTTGAGGATGAGGAGGGCGATCACACTGACAATAATCTCACGCCCAGACACCAAGATACATAAGATTTACTCTGCACCTTTGCGCCTCTGCGTGAGATTAAAAGCCAATTAACCAGATGAAATTTTGTCGCCCGATGGCCAAACCACCGCTTACCCCAGCCAACGCGCTGCGTCTTTAGCGTGGTAGGTTAAAATTAAATCTGCACCAGCCCGCTTAAAGCCGGTTAAAGTTTCCATAACTACGCGCTGTTCGTCAATCCAACCGTTAAGGGCTGCGGCTTTGACCATAGAATATTCACCGGAAACGTTGTAAGCAGCCACAGGTAAGTTACTTGCTTGTTTCACCTGCCAAATGATATCCATGTAAGCTAAAGCTGGCTTTACCATCAGCATGTCAGCGCCTTCGGCGATATCCAACTCAATTTCTTTGATGGCTTCGCGGGAATTACCGGGGTCCATTTGATAAGTGTGGCGATCGCCAAACTGGGGTGCTGAATCTGCTGCATCCCGGAATGGGCCGTAGTAAGCGGAAGCATACTTGGCTGCATAGGATAAAATTGGTGTGTCTTGGAAACCAGCTTCATCCAAACCAGCGCGAATTGCTTGCACAAATCCATCCATCATCCCCGAAGGCGCAATGATATCAGCGCCTGCTTTGGCTTGGGAAACGGCGGTTTTCTTGAGTAGTTCCAGGGTGGGGTCATTTAAAACCCGTCCGGTCAAGTCACCAACTTGCAGATAGCCGCAGTGACCATGACTGGTATACTCACACAAACAAGTGTCAGCAATGATGATCAAATCTGGTACTGCTTGTTTCACCGCAGTTGCAGCTTTCTGGACAATACCGCAATCATGCCATGCACCTGTGGCATCGACATCTTTATCGGCTGGAATACCAAACAGAATAATTGCGGGAATTCCTAAGTCGTAAACTTCTTTTGCCTCTTCGACAATTTTGTCTATCGAAAGCTGATAGACGCCAGGCATGGATTTGACTTCGTTGGCGATCGCTTCACCTGGAACAGCAAATAGAGGATAAATCAAATCGCTGGTGGTAAGAACAGTTTCACGTACCATCCGGCGGAGTTGGGGATGGGTACGTAGACGGCGGGGTCGATGAGTTGGAAACATAAATTTTTATGAAGAAAAAATACAAATGGACAAAAAACAAAGCGTCACAAACTTAGGGCTAAATCCCGTTTCAGAAGGACACACTACAAACAGCGCTTAACTGTCCTCTGCCCCACAGCCTTATCGGCAGTAGGGCAATTTTGTATTTTACAACTTGCTTGTCATTTATCTTCTAAAAAAGACAAGAAAGTATACGAAAGTCGTCATCAAAATATTTATAGATGAACCTGATGGAAAATTAGTGATGAGATAGGTGTGAGGCGCAATGGTAATTGGTCAGACAATTTTGGATTTTAGATTTAGAATTGATCCCAATTAGGGGATTTGGAAGCTTGTACCATCTAGTAAATTTTGGTCATCAAAACACAGCCTATAACCCATTATCGGTCAGTGATGACTAGGTATTGGCAAGCCAAGCCACCTATTTATTTTAGATATTCATTGCTGACTTCGATGCAACCGGATAAAAATCAATATTTCTGCTAAAAAATTCGGAAAATGAAGGGATAACGAAAAGGTTTTTCAGTATCACTTAAAACATGAAAAAGTGCCCAAATTGTTAATCCCCAGTGAACTAAAAACCATAGACCTGCCAGAGGTATCAGCAAACCTAAAGTTACCCAAATCAACACGCCAATAATAGCTCCATAAAACCAGACATTAAAGTGAAAATTAATGGCTTCTTTGGCATTTTCTTTCACTACAGGATCGTTAGTTGCAAAGAGGATGAAAATTGGTATACCAATCGAGACTAATGTTGTACTCAAAAAGATAGCTGCATGAGAAATTGCTGATAAAAGCTTGCGCTTCTCTGTGTCGTACATTTCTCTGTTCCTTTGACTCTAATAAAGTATGAAGGATGAAGTGGGAAGTGTGAAGGATGAACTATGAAGTATGAAGTGGGAAGTGTGAAGGATGAACTATGAAGTATAAATGACTATTTTGAAATATCAGCCTTGATCTTTCATCCTTCAGCCTTCTGCCTTTCCTACATAAAGACCCTATCATGAGCATCGTTGTTCTAAGATGAAAAGACTCGCTAAAGTTGGAAAAAGCTAAGTTAAATTTAATTTACAAGTAGATACAGTTATGTCAACTGACCTTGAGTTAGAACTTCATAATGCAGTTGAACTTCGTCGCAATTTTGCGATTATTTCTCACCCTGATGCCGGTAAAACTACACTGACAGAAAAACTACTTTTATACGGAGGTGCTATTCACGAAGCTGGTGCAGTCAAAGCACGACGGGCACAGCGTAAGGCTACTTCTGACTGGATGGCAATGGAACAACAACGGGGTATTTCAATTACTTCGACTGTGTTGCAATTTACATATCAGAACTGCCAGATCAATTTATTGGATACTCCTGGTCACCAGGACTTCAGTGAAGATACGTATCGGACTCTGGCGGCAGCAGATAACGCAGTGATGCTGATTGATGCTGCCAAGGGTTTAGAACCCCAAACACGCAAACTGTTTGAAGTCTGTAAAATGCGGGGTATTCCCATTTTTACTTTTGTGAACAAGCTTGACCGTCCGGGACGGGAACCCCTAGAACTGCTAGATGAAATTGAGCAAGAATTGGGATTGCAGACCTATGCAGTCAACTGGCCCATCGGTATGGGCGATCGCTTTAAAGGTGTCTTCGACCGCCACAAACAACAAATTCACCTGTTTGAACGCAGCGCCCACGGTAGTAAAGAAGCGGTAGATACAGTTGTTGATTTGGGTAATGCCCAAATTGAAGAACTTTTAGAACAAGACCTTTACTATCAGCTCAAAAACGACTTAGAACTGTTAGAAGGGGTAGGACCAGACCTAGATTTAGATTTGGTACACCAAGGCAAAATGACGCCTGTTTTCTTTGGTAGTGCCATGACTAACTTTGGGGTTGAATTATTCCTCAAGTATTTTCTAGAATACGCCCTCAAACCAGGTCCACATCACAGTAGTGTGGGTGAAGTTTACCCCGACTATCCAGAATTTTCTGGGTTTGTGTTCAAACTCCAAGCCAATATGGACCCTAAACATCGCGATCGCGTCGCATTTGTGCGTGTGTGTACAGGCAAGTTTGAAAAAGATATGACGGTCAATCACGCCCGTACAGGCAAAGTTGTCCGTTTATCTCGTCCGCAAAAACTCTTTGCCCAGGAACGAGAATCTATTGATGTCGCCTATCCAGGTGATGTGATCGGTTTGAATAATCCTGGTGTTTTTGCAATCGGGGATACAATTTACACTGGACAAAAGTTAGAGTATGAGGGCATTCCTTACTTCTCTCCAGAGTTGTTTGCCACTCTGCGCAACCCCAACCCATCCAAATTTAAGCAATTCCAAAAAGGTGTTTCAGAGTTGCGTGAAGAAGGGGCTGTACAAATTATGTACTCCGTGGATGAAGCCAAACGCGATCCGATTTTAGCTGCGGTAGGTCAGTTGCAATTCGAGGTGGTGCAATTCCGCTTAATAAATGAATATGGAGTAGAAACCATACTAGATTTGTTGCCCTACAGCGTTGCCCGTTGGGTAGAAGGTGGTTGGGAAGCATTGACCAAGATCGGACGCTTGTTCAATACAACCACAGTCAAAGACAGTATGGGTCGCCCTGTTTTACTATTTCGTAATGAGTGGAATTGCCACCAATTACAAGAAGATCATCCGGATTTGAAATTAAGTGCGATCGCCCCGGTGTTTTCTAGTCAACAACCACTAGTTAACAGTTAGTGATTAGTGGATAGTGGTTAGTGGATAGTGGTTGATGGTTAATAACAATTACCAATTACCCATTACCAATTACCTACTAACTACTAACTACTAACTACTAACTACTAACAATATTTAGTTATTGGAGTGCAGACTATGCCTTCACATTCTGAACCATCTTTGAAGGCTGGTTTAACCGCCCTTAAACAAGGAGATTACCAAATAGCAAAAGCTATATTAGAAGCTATAGCAGGTAGCGAAAGCGACCGCACGGCAGTTGTTCAAGCTGAAATCGGCTTGGTTGTGGTTTATGCGCGTATTGGTGAAGTTGCAGCAGCGATTGCATTATGCGAGACTTTAGTTCAAAGCGAACGTCCGCAAGTTAAAGAATGGGCAGAACGTTCTTTAAAACAAATTAGAAAACGTTATCAAACCGAGGATACTTCTACAACTGATGCCACTGGATTTATCCCCTTGGAGGAAAATTCAACAGTAACAAGATCCCAGATGGAGTCTCAAAAGTTGGTGAGTAGGGAAGATGAAAATGAAGAAACATCTCTTTCCCAAACACCAGCCCGTAGCCTGCGAGTACCTACAATTCACGGAAATCAGACACGTGGTTGGCTGGCTTCAGCATCTTCCACACCCCGTACCTCTGTACCAAAAACTTCGTCTTTGCCAGTTCCTCCACCGCCCAACTCCCACACTGCTGTTAACCAGGAAAAAGTCAAACCACCCACAATATACTGGCGACAAGCTAAACGCGCAAAAGTGTGGCAGCCCTTGTCAAAGCGAGGCTTAAAGCTATTATGTTTACTCGAAGTTGGAACGTGTATAGCGCTGTTTTGGGTCATCAAAACGCTGCTGGTGTTGGTAATGAGATTTATCAACGATGCTTTTGTGAAACTGCCTTTTTTAGAGCCACTCCAGCTTTTATATAGAGATCCTACACCTGTGTTGCTGGTTGTGATTTTTGTCCTGTTTTGTTTATCTCCTTGGTTGTTGGATCGATTACTGACAAAGTTTTACGGTCAACGACAATTAGAAAAAGATATTTTGCAACGGCACAGTAAAGAGACAGTACGGGTTTTACAACGCCATTGCAAACAACAGGACTGGCAGACACCAAAACTATTTCTCCTACCAATCACAGCACCGATTGCTTTCTGCTATGGGAATTTACCTCGTACAGCCAGAATTGTAGTCAGTCAAGGGTTATTAGAGCAACTAACAGATGATGAAATCGCCACAATCTATGCTAGTCAATTGGGACATATTGCTCACTGGAATTGTGCAATTATGTCTTTGTTACTACTACTAACAATTCCGATTTACCAGCTATATCAGTTATTAGGGCAGTGGGGAGATGCAAAAACACAACCTGTGTGGCGTGGGATTTTTGCTGTGCTAACAAGTCTGGTTTACGGTTTGTGGTGCTTGCTGACAGGAACTGGTTTATGGTTGTCCCAGCTGCGACAATATTTTTGCGATCGCGTGGCGGCGGAAGTGACTGGTAATCCCAATGGGCTTGTTCGTGCTTTACTCAAAATCGCTATTGGTATTGCTGGTGATGTCCAAAAACAGGAACATACCAGTTGGCAGTTAGAAAGCTTAAATATAGTTATACCTGTAGGCTATAAACAAAGTCTGTGTTTGGGCAGTATTGCAGGTCACACTACTTTTGAATCTTTTTTGATGTGGGATTGTCTCAATCCTTACCGTTGGTGGTTTGTAATTAATAGTACTCATCCTTTGATTGGCGATCGCGTCAAACGCTTGTGTAAATTCGCTCGTCTTTGGCATGTAGAACCAGAATTATATCTTGAAAGCCCACAGCCTTTAAGAATTAAACGTCAATCTTTTTTATTACAAATTGCCCCTTGGTTGGGAATTCCCTTAGGTATTGCCTTTGGGGGTCTAATCTGGTTAATTTGGCAAACTCTATTCGCGCTTAAACTTTTAAATTTGAAATGGATTTACGACAACTGGAATTTCATCAAGGGCTGTATGCTTATTGGCTTTAGTATCGGCATCTTGTTACGAATAAATTCTTTCTTTCCTAATATTAAGCTTGCCACTGTCCAAACGGATGACCAACTGCCTGAGTTGTTAACTAACCCAGCTGCTCTTCCTATTGATAGCATCGGTGTACGTGTCGTCGGTAAGTTATTAGGCCGTCGGGGTACTAACAACTGTTTGGCACAAGATCTAGTCTTGCAATCTCGCACAGGTTTAGTGAGACTACATCATATTTCTTGGTTGGGGCAGCATGTCAACCCACAGGAATTGATCGGTCGTCAAATTACTGTCACTGGCTGGTTTCGACGAGGGGCAATACCTTGGATTGATGTTCAAACTCTACAAACTCAAAGCGGAAAAGTCGTCAATAGTCCTCACCCCATCTGGTCTATTGTCTTGGCAGTGGCGGCAGAGGTTTGGGGGGCATATATTCTTTTAAGAGGTTAGTAGTTAGTAGTTGGTAGGTAATGGGTAACTGGTAATCGGTAATGAGTAATCGGACATTGGAAATAATCAACCACTAACCACCAACAACCAACAACTAATAACCAGAAATGTAAACAAACATTGCAAAAAAAATCCGATTCTGTTACATTTATTTACATAAACTAGAGCAGCCAAGTTTTATTAGCAAGCCTGGTAATGAAACTTGCCTGCGAACCCTAATCCATCCCCTTTTCTCCTTCTAACACAGCAGCAAATTAACCAGCCTATGGCTGGTTTTTGTTTCCAAAAAGTCAAACTTAAAAAAAAATGTATTTTATGCTACGATGCTCTCATGCAATAGTCGGAAATGTCCGTCCTAAGCTAGCTACGTAGAAAATACCGTGATAATGTAAGAAATGGTGTTTAATTCTTTGGAACAAGGGCGTTGAAGTCATTTCCTGTCGTCAGCAGTAAGTTGTAAGATTCATAAATTCTTAGAATAAAGGTATTGTTAGCGCAGTGTACGCTTTTGTATTCAATAGGCTTAATTTTGGGAAAAAACAGTATTGTAATAGGTTAATAGTTTGGAGTAAGAAAGTAGGTTTGTGGCATTGTTATTCAATAGCATCTATCAAAAGCCGAAACCAAATTACTGTTTTTTGCCTAGTAGTTTTTCAATTAACTCTGGAGGTTAGTCCATGTCCGTTCGCCTATATATAGGCAATTTGCCTAAAGAAGAAATAGATCGTCAAGAACTGCAAGCAGTTTTTGCAGAAGAAGGTGATGCTGTCACTACTAAACTAATTAAAGACCGCAAAACAGGCAAATGTCGTGGCTTTGGTTTTCTCACGGTAAATAATGACGAACAAGCAGACCAGATTATTGAAAAATATAATGGTCAATTGTTCAAAGACTCTCCCATTAAATTAGAAAAGGCATTACCTCGTACTAAGGGAGAGGATAATGAAGAACAATCAGTTCCCAAAGCTGCTAATCAAGCTGGTGGTAACGCTAGTGCTAGCACACCGAGAGAAAACAAAAAATCTAAAAAGCCTCGCCGTGGTGGTAGTTCCAAAGAAAGCGCCCCAACTGGTGGCGATACAGAAGCTATTCGTCCAGATCCGCGTTGGGCTTCTGAGTTGGAAAAACTCAAACAAATGTTGGCTGCACAAACTACAACTTAATCTACCAGTAGAAGTCATTAAAAATTAAAAATTCAAATTTGCTTTGAATTTTTAATTTTTAATCATCTACCCCTAAGCTATCTGAAAAATAGGAGCTAGGGGCTGGTTGCTGTTTGAGACATTTACTTATTCAAGAGGAATATGCAGCCATCGTTGTAAGTATGATCGCAAATTTTGGGTGAATTGTGAACGTTGTTCGTGTTTTTCTGTGCGAATTGGCTTGCGTTGTTGATCTAACATCCAGCCATAATCGCTACTCAAGCGTAGTTTATCCTGCCAATCCGAAATAGAGACAATCAGACTAGGTGCAGGAGTGTTATCTGCGCCTTGAACTCTGAACACGTAATTAAATGTGTTTTGTTTACCAGGAGCAACAGTCGAGGGTTGGCCACATTCTGCCAAAAGTCGCGATCGCACTTGTTCCACCAAACCAGGTTTATCTATTTCTTCCAATGTGCGAACTGCTAGAGTCAGAGCAAAGTAAAACTCTTCAACGGGAATAAATTCTAATTCCATAAGGTTAATTTACTAGACGGGTAGTCTGTATCTTTTACGATTACTTTTTAATTTTGCTACAGCAACTATTCGTTAGTATTGACTATGACAATAGGTAATAGAAAAATAATATGTGTAATTAATTGTGTCTGACTACTTATTTCTCTGATTGAGCATAGGAAGAATCTATAGTTACAGGTAGATATATTAGGTATATTAATGATTGCGTAATATTTGAAGAAGGCAGGAGGCTCAGTTGGCAGAAGGTTCAATGTTCTTGGGGGATTCTGACCCCCAGTAATTGTAGACCACCAAATCGCAGATTTGGTGGGGGTCTTAAACCCAATTTGGTCAAGGTAAAAGGCATACCTTCAAACTTTTCTTCCCAACTGAGCCTCCTGCCTTCTGCCTTGCCCGAAGGGCAGATAAATAATTTTTATCATTTACTCAATTTTCATAATTCAGTTCTTGCGTTTAGCCCTAATGGTTTGAAATAGGGGCTATTTCAACTAAGTCTGCCGCTATGTAAGAAACCAAAGTCAAGATTTTTAGCGCACTGAGGTGGGTTTTGTATATATTTTGGCATTATATAACTTAAGTAAAAATACTTAAGTTATTAATATTTTAAATAACGATTATTCTAATTTCTTATAAAAAAGACTAAAAATTATCTTAATTATCTTCTACAAATGCAATGCAATCTTAGCAACGCTCAGTAAAAAACTTAACTTTGCTTATAGATACCATCAAATAAAAATATTACCAATTACGTATAAACAAAATGAATGAAAATATGTAATTTAGCAGATTACTTCTGGCAGAAGATGTATAAAAATCTTAGTCATATTAAATTAAAATAAAGATTACTTAAACTTTCCACATGATTGAGGTACAAAGGCAGGCGAAATCTCAAACTTGCCTCACACCTCGTTCAATTCAAAAACCAACAAACTATGAACTCTAGAACTGAACAACGCATTGCCTTAATTTCAGTACATGGCGACCCAGCAATTGAAATAGGCAAAGAAGAAGCTGGAGGGCAAAATGTTTATGTGCGCCAGGTGGGTGAAGCACTAGCCCAGCTAGGGTGGCAAGTTGATATGTTTACTCGCAAAATAAGCACAGAGCAAGACACTATTGTTCAACATCGTCATAATTGTCGAACAATACGATTAGAAGCGGGTGCTGTGGAATTTGTCCCTAGAGACAATTTATTTGGAAATTTGCCAGAATTTGTGGATAATTTTCTCAAATTCCAAAGAGAAAATGGAATTACATATCCATTAATTCACACAAACTACTGGCTCTCTAGCTGGGTAGGAATGCAGTTAAAGAAAATTCAAGGCAGTAAGCAGGTTCATACATACCACTCATTAGGAGCAGTCAAGTACAACACTGTCAAGACTGTTCCTCTAATTGCCAGTACAAGGTTAGCAGTGGAAAAAGAGGTATTGGAAACAGCAGAACGGATTGTGGCAACAAGTCCACAGGAGAAAGAACATATGCGATCGCTTGTTTCCACAAAAGGTAACATTGATATCATTCCCTGCGGTACTGATATTGAGCAGTTTGGTTGTATTAGTCGGCAAGCAGCAAGAGTTCAGTTAGGGCTTAACCCCGAAGACAAAGTTGTTATGTATGTGGGGCGTTTTGACCCCCGTAAAGGTATAGAAACCTTAGTGCGTGCTGTTGGAAAGTCTCAATTCCGTGGTGATAAGCATCTCAAGCTCATCATTGGCGGTGGAAGTCGTCCAGGGCAAAGCGATGGAATGGAACGTGAACGAATTGAAGGTATTGTTCACGAATTGGGAATGAGCAACTTTACCATTTTTACTGGACGTCTGAGTCAGGAAATTCTACCTTCTTACTATGCTGCTGCTGATGTTTGCGTTGTCCCCAGTCACTATGAACCATTTGGACTAGTAGCAATAGAAGCAATGGCTAGCAATACACCAGTAGTAGCCAGTGATGTTGGTGGACTTCAGTTTACTGTCGTATCTGAAGAAACTGGTTTGCTAGCACCACCACAAGATGAAGATGCTTTTGCTGTGGCAATTGACCGAATTCTTGCCAATAGCGAATGGCGAGATCACTTAGGTAAAGCTGCCAGAAAGAGAGTTGAAAACAAGTTTAGTTGGAAAGGTGTGGCGACTCAACTTAGCGAATTATACACCCAGTTACTGCAAGCAAAAGTTGAAGAAGAAGAACCAGTATTGCTGAGTTCATAATTTTTTAGTCATTAATAATGGGTAATTAGTAATGGCAAAGAAGTACTTTTTGTTCTTTCTATTTACCTATTAGTATAAACTTGTGCTGTCTTTCATCCCGATGCAAAATATTGGGATGAAAGATATATTGTTAAATATTGAAAGCTAGAGAAAACTACGGTTTGCTTCAATTATAGTTAACGAATTACAGAGAATACAGCAGAGTGCAGAAGTATAAAATTGAATCGCTCGCAAGTCAATCAGCAAACAGTGAACAATAACTGATAACTGTAAAAGTGGGATACTGCGCTAACTAAATCTATCGTAATCAAGTAAAATCAAGTATTTTTACATAAAAGCTAAAAAAATAATTGCAAGAGAAATATCTAAAAGTTTGAAGATTTTCAGTATTTTCACCAACTATCGAAAAGATTTTATTAATTTCCAAAGTTTCTGTAAACTGAAATACTTTTCCTCGACATTTAAGAAAACTAGATTATAAGTTGTAATAACTACAAAGAATATTTTGCATAAAGCAAAAGATGCAGAAATCTACAAAAATCTGCATTACTTGTTTTTGTGTGTGTTGAGACAAAATTTTCTTTGCTTGTTTGATTAGGCATAAGCTATATCAATAAACAACATCAGAGTGTAAATCTACCTATATACAGCTAGAGAAAAATCGTAAATTTCAGGAGATAGTATGCGCTATTTAAATAAATATATAAATCACAGCAAATCTGTATTCGTTTTGGGAATAGCAACCTTGGGCTTACTGGTTGCAGCTAACCCAGCCAAAGCTTTTACACTTACTTCTTTGGTATCTCAAGATGCAGATACAGATTTTGATGATTACGATTTTAATGCCATGCTTGACAGCAACCAGTTTAAAGAACTTTTTGTTGCTGAAGGACGAATTGGTAACAACAGTACAAACACCGCAGAGCGTGAATTAGGTATTAATAGAGATGTAAGAGATCCTGACCCTAATTTAGCTGGTAAACCTGTGGCTCAAGATCAGTTTGTCTGGGGAAATGGTACGCTGTACGATTTAGTTCTGGAGTATACAGGTTCTCGTGTTAATTACATTGTTGGAGGTAAAACTCTCACTAGCACAGCTTTTAGTGGTTCTGTAACAGATATTTTCTTCCGTACTCGTGCTGCTAATAACAGCACTATGACCCTAAGCAACTTCGCCATCCAAAGCTTAGATCAGAATGGAAATCTGCTAGGAAATATATTTAATATTGGGAGTTTATCTTCTATTGGTCAAGGTAGTAGTGATATAGACTATTTGCAACTCAGCAATATATCTACTCCTTTCCGACTCACTGGTAAAGTCTCAATGAGTTGGACTGGTGCAGCACCTAGTCGTTCTAATTTGGCATATCAAATCAAAGTTGGCACTTCTCCCAAGAGGGTACCAGAACCTGCCACAGTTGGTGCTATTTTCTTAGCTGGGATTGCAGGTGTGGGGTGCAGTAAAAGAAACAAACAGACTCAACAGGTTTAATACCGTTTTACTTTAAGCTGATACATTCGACAACCAGCAGACAAGAAAGACAAGGGGGAAGATTGATATCCAGCATTTTGTGAAATGGTATTAAGAGGATTATGATGTTAAATTAACGTTTTCCTAAAACTCAATTGCCGTTAACATAAAAGATGCATACCGATAGAGATATATTTATTCGGTGTGCATCTCTTGTTTTCAAGAGCTATGTAAACCATCGAAGTTACTTGAGCGAAAAATTGTTGTGCAAACATTCGACTTTACCACTCTCACTGCTGTTTGTAGCGACATCCGTGCTCACTGGTTGCCATCGCGCTTGGAACAAGTTTATCAGCGCGATCGCTATACTATTTCTATAGCGCTACGTACTCTCAAACAGCGCGGTTGGCTAGAGATTTCCTGGCATCCTCAAGCAGCGCGTCTGCACATAGGTGATCCACCACCGCGCTTACCAGATACATTTACCTTTAGTCAGCAACTAGTTCATCAGTTGGGTAATTTAGCATTAGTGGCAGTTGAGGCGATCGCACCCTGGGAACGCGTTATTGATTTGCAATTTGCTCGTCGTCCAGGAGAAGAACCTTTGTATCACCTGTATGTAGAAATTATGGGTAAATACAGTAACGTTATTCTCACTGATGCGAATAACATGATCATCACTGCGGCTCACCAAGTTAACCAACAAAAATCAAGCGTTCGTCCTATCCTCACTGGACAGCCTTATGAAACACCACCCAGTCTAACTAATGCTACACCTAGTTTGAGCGAATCTCAACAACGCTGGCAAGAACGAATTAGTTTGATACCAACAGCAATCAAGCGGCAGTTGTTAAAAAACTATCGTGGTGTTTCTCCAGCATTAGTACAGTCAATGCTTTTGGCAGCAAATATAGATCCAGAAACAAACACTGATACCCTAACACCCCAAGATTGGCAGAGACTTTTTGCACGTTGGCAAGAATGGTTGCAAGCTTTAGCAGAGGAAAAATTTCAACCAGCTTGGACAACTGAAGGATACACAGTTCTTGGCTGGGGTGGAATTGAACCAACAACAGATATTCAAGAACTACTCAACCGCTACTACACAGATCAACTCAATCAACAAACTTTCTCTCAATTACGGCATCAACTGACTCAGAAAGTCAGTAATCTTTTAGAAAAATTGTGGTTGAAGGCACAAACTTTTGAGCAACGCTTGCACCAATCTGATCAAGCCGATGAATACCGCACTCAGGCTGATTTGTTGATGACATACCTGCAAAAGTGGAAACCGGGTATGAAGGAAATTACCCTTCCTGACTTTGAAACTGGTAAACCAGTAAAAATTGCCTTAGAACCAGATAAAACTGCTGTACAAAACGCTCAATATCTCTATAAACAGCACCAAAAACTCAAACGCGCTCGCGCTGCTGTAGAACCACTATTGGCAGAAGTAAATGCTGAAATCGAATATTTAGAACAAGTCGAAGCAGCGATCGCTCAAATAGAGAATTACACAACAACAGATTTGCAAGCCTTGGAAGAAATTCGTGAAGAGTTAATTCAACAGCAGTATTTAGAAGATCAAGAATACCGCAGTCGTAGTCATAGCGAGACTACTGATAATTTTCATCATTACCGTACCCCTAGCGGTTTTGAAGTCTTGATTGGTCGTAATAATCGGCAGAATGACCAATTAACTTTCCGTATCGCTAACGATTATGACCTGTGGTTCCACACTCAAGAAATTCCAGGTAGCCATGTATTACTAAGACTAGAACCCGGTGCTGTTCCAGACGAAGCAGATTTACAATTTACTGCTAATCTGAGTGCTTATTACAGTCGCGCTCGTCAAAGTGACCAAGTACCAGTAGTTTACACTCAACCAAAGTATGTCTATAAACCCAAAGGAGCGAAACCGGGAATTGCTATTTACAAGCAAGAACAAGTTATTTGGGGACAACCACAATTAGTTAGTGGTTAGTAGTTAGTGGTTAGTAGTTAATAGTTAATGGCTTACTACCCCACCCTTACCTTAAGCCGCTTGCGCGTCTACACACTCCCCACACTCCACCCTGCCTTAAGCCGCGCAAAGCGCACGGCAGATGACGCCTCTTTCTTTATGCCGGGAGAAAAGTCCACCGCACTGCCTCGTCTACACACTCCTCACCTCCCCATCCCCGATCCCTATACAATTTATCTAAATTCTTTTTTTGACAAAAATTAACTAAAAATCTGTACTGACTGTTACAATCTTGTTATCAAAGTTTGCCCGTTGCATTTTGGAAACGCGATGTTTGGGTTTTGCTCTACATGAGAAGAGAAAATAAAGGATAGCCTTGTTAACAGACCAGCCTCATACGGCTGGTTTTTTTATATGCAGCTGTTAAGCTTGACAAACTTAATTTAATGAAAATGACGAGTCAAAAGTTTTTCAGTAACTCCTACATTCACTTTCTGACCACTCCGTTATATTCACTATATATTTTCTTACTATTAGTTGTGACAAGGCTTTAAAATTTTGGTTTTTAAGTATATTTTCTCTAAAGCTTTTATTAAATCATACAATGTTTATAAATTTATTTAAGTATTTTTTCTTAAAAAACAATGAATTTAGTTTCATAAAATCCTTTGAAATAGATAGTTTTATTGGCTCTTTAAAGAAGATTCTGAAAATATATTTTTTCAAAAAACTTAGCTAAAAAAGCTACGCATTCTTTGTGTCTATATGCCAGGGTATGGATGATGAAAAACAACAGAAGGAGAAATCTATGTCTAAATTTATTAAAAGCTTTTTAGCAGGAACATTACTCACAGTTGGATTGGCAATAGCCGATGCAGTTCAAGCTTCGGCTGCTGTAGTTCAATCTTCTGCTACTACAATGTCAGCAACTCTCACAGCAGACAACCATTACGGACTCTTTACTGGTAATGGAGATGGTAGTGTATTAAATTTTGTTGGTCGCAATGAAAAGGGTCCAGGTGGTAGTCCTGGGACATACAACTGGTCGCAAGCTGAAACTTGGACATTTGATATTAATCCTGGGGAGTATATTTACACTGTCATTTGGGATGATGCAGCTGTTGCAGAATCTTGGATTGGTGAATTTACGCTACCAGATGGAACAAAATTGCTTTCCGACCCCAGCAGTTGGGAATATATTGTTGCTCATGGTAGTAACCCAGGTGATTGGGGTGATGTTCCATCTAACTCAGAACTAAATACAGAAATAGCTAATGCTCAGTGGATAGGCGCTCAAGCAGTAGGGCTAAATGGTAGTGGTCCTTGGGGAACAATTGCTGGAATTTCTTCTAATGCCAGTTTCTTGAACGTTTCCAATCCTGGTAGTCAGCATTACACAATTTTTAGAACTAAATATGCGCCTATTGCAGCTGCAGCTGTACCTGAATCAGGTTCTACACTTGGTTTAGTAGCAGTTGGTGCTGTGAGTGTAGGGTCATTGGTGAGACGGAAATCTAAGATAGCTTAATACTGATATCTTGAAACACTTGAAAAAATTTCATATAAATCTTTAGGAAATTAAAACTCAGTATAAATATTGAGTTTTAATTTTTTAATTATACCAATTTGAAAAAAGAATACAACACATGGATTATATAAGACCCCACCCCAACCCTCCCCTTAGCAAGGGGAGAGTGCCGTTAGGCGGGTGGGGTTATCTCTCGCAAACATTATTTGAATTGGTATTACAATTGCCGAAAAATCATAAAAATCGCTCTAAAGCAACCGCCTTAGAACGATTATCTAGATATTTTACCTGTCTAAAAAAGTTAGAAACTAAAGGTAGTTCTGAGTGCGCCAATGATCACATCATCATTGTCACTATTATGGTCCGGCGCAGTTAGCCAAATCACACCTGGGGTTATGCTAATATTTTCGCTCACCTGATATTGGTAGAAAGCCTCGAAGTGATATGAGGTATCTTCGTCCTCGTCGATTTGATTGATGCTAGAACTTGTAACTTTCGGTTCCATGCCGACAATGATACCCGCTAAGCTGCCTTGGCTACCAAGGTCAGGAAATCCTAGAGTTACTGCCCAGTTCCAAATATCGAGCTTACCACGATCAATTGTTCCTCCTTCTGTAGATAAGTTTCGAGCGTTGGTGTAACCAACCCAACCACCCAAAACAAAATTATCACTAAGTTTATAGGATGCTTGTAGACCGTAGGAGTTACTGGAAAAAGGTACACTCACCGGTTCTGGTTCTCCAGGAACATCAGGGGGAGGAGTCAGCTGAGATTCAAGGAAAGAGATAGGATTGGCACGTGTGCTACCAGCACCTAGTTCCTGATTATAGGCATTGATGTAGGTTAAGCCAACAGTAAGGCGATCGCTCGGCTGAAAGGTTAGCTGTGCTAGTGCGCCGTAAGGTCCGTTGAATATACCGTTACCAGCAGACGGATCATTGGGCGAACTCCCCAAATACGCTAAGCTGAGTGCTAATGCATCACCGAAGTTTTGAGTAATACCCAAACCCGCACCATCCATTTGGTAATAAATTGGGTTACGTGTACCAAAGGTTGATAAAGCACCAAAAGCACCGTCTCCATCAAACAGGTTAACTGTATTTGTGACGTCGTCGGCTGCACCTGCATTGGCAATAGCAATTACCTCAGTACTATCACTTAGTGAAAATTTGTAAAACAATGCATCTATAAAAGCATCAGTTGTCCCATCCTCACCAGCAAAAAACAGACTACCTTCTGATGTGCCAATATCTGGGTTGAGAATGTTATTTGCTTGAATTCTGGCAAATAGAGTATCTGACCCTGTAAAGCTAGTATTAAATTCTACACGCGCCCGCGCCCCAAGGGTTGTATTGTTATCTTTAGCATCCACACCATTGACATTATCTCCTCCCAGAACATCGGTAATTGCCATTACCACTTGTCCAGTTAATTTGGTGGTGGTAGAAAATTGATTTGCTTCCAATTCTGCGGTGTGTGCTTCTAGTGTATCTACACGACCCCGCAAAGTCGCCAACTCTGCGGAAAATTCTTCTTGCAATCTTTGTAATGTGGCTAAATCTTCTTTTGTTACCAACTCTGATGTGGCGGTAGCGATGATTTCGTTGACGCGGTCTAAACATGCATTTAAACCTGCGGCAAATTCATAACGCGTCATCGGCCGATTACCGCGATAAGTACCGTTTGGATATCCAGCTATACAACCGTAGCGTTCTACTAGTGATTGTAAAGCTTGAAATGCCCAGTCTGTTGGTTGTACATCGGACAATTGAGAAACCGAAGTTACTTGAGATTGAATATTGTTGTTTTCAACTTTTTGCTTAGGAGTGACTACCAACTGTGGTTGGGTGTTTTCTGAAGTATTGATCGTTTCTCCAGCTAATGCAGTCGCATCAACAAGTAGGATTGCACCGAGAATCGCTGGACTAACCAGCAAAGATTTCCAGAATTTTTGCATTTTTCCTCACACTAAACTTAAAAAGCCATGCAGAAAAGAAACTACTAGCACCCTAGCCAGAATACTCATCAGCGCTAAAGCGCTAATTACAAACCATTGGTATTTTTTTGACAGGTTACATATCCGCTTGCTGACAGCAGATTTATTAAAAAGTATTCTCAAATAATTTATCAGTTGTTAGCAAATTTTTTCACAAAAAGTTTAGGAATCATAACTATATGGCTATTTTGGCAACAGATTAACGATAGAGATTGTTGGCAAAACCTATCGTTAAGTTTACATTTTTAAACAAATTCTCATGAGAATGAAAATTATTTTTCTTGAGATTAGAGGTAGAATAAGACTCATTGTCAAGACTTAATCTTTGGGGAAGTGACAAGAAAGTGACTGACAGAGTAAGTAAAACAAAGAAATTTCTAAATAATATCGTATTTTTTATAACCTTGTTTCTACTGACAACTGCTTGTAATCAAGCAGATACAAAACGATCAATCAATGCAGAAAAATCTCCCCAAGCACAGGAAGCAGCATCCACACCAACAGCAGAATCCAAAAAAATTAAAGTAGTGGCGACCTTTTTACCAATGTATTGGTTTACTCAAGCAGTAACAGGAGATGCAGCAGACGTAGCAATTTTAGTACCTCCAGGAACAGAAGTACATGAGTATCAAGCTACACCAGAAAATGTGAAAGCGATCGCTACAGCAAATCTATTAGTAAAAAATGGCTTGGGTTTAGAAGAATTTTTAGAAGCAACAGTCAAAAATGCTCAAAATCCGAAGTTAACACAAATAGATGCCAGTAAAGACATTCAACCCATAGAAAAAATATCACCCGTTGTAGAAGCAGGAAATAAAGAAGAACACGATCATGAACATGCTGGAGGAAATCCGCATGTATGGTTAGATCCTGTTTTGGCAAAACAACAAGTTATCAATATCCGGAATGGATTAATTGCGGCTGATCCTACAAATAAAGCCACATACGAAGCAAATGCAACAGCTTATATAAAACAATTAGAAGATTTAAATAATCAATATCAGCAGACTCTACAAAAGAATCCTAACTGCACATTTATCACATTCCATGATGCCTATCCATACCTAGCAAAACGTTACAACCTCAAGCAAGTAGCAGTAGTAGAAATTCCTGAAGATCAATTAACACCAACTGATGTACAAAAAGCAGTCAATGCAGTGAAACAGTACAAAGTCAAGGCTTTATTTGGTGAACCAGGAATAGATAACAAATTATTGACAAGTCTTTCTAAAGACTTGAATTTAACTTTATATGAACTCGATTCTTTGGAAACAGGCCCAACAGACTCACAACATTATTTTCAAGCAATGAAAAATAATTTAAAAACTTTAGAAACAGCTTGTAAATAAATATCATTTGTCATTTGTTTCTTGTCATTTGTATAAGTGCCAATAACAGATGACCCATGACTAATGACTAATAACCCATGACCAATGACCAATGACGATTGAAATTCCTATCCTGAAAGTAGAAAGATTAAGTGTAAATAAGGGTAATTATTTAGCTATTCGGGACGTTTCTTTTGATTTGTTACCCGGGACAAATACTGCTATATTTGGCCCTAATGGTGCAGGTAAAAGTACTTTAGTACAAGCAGTTTTAGATTTAATTCCTCGCACTGCTGGCAAGATAGAAATATTTGGTCATCCAGTAACAAGATTAGGATATTTGTGTCATCAGTTGGGGTATGTGCCACAGCATTTTATTTTTGACCGCAGTTTTCCAATTTCTGTAAGTGAGTTGGTAAGCTTGGGATGGGTTAAGGAAGGGAAAAGGGAAAATTCGCTTTTTCAAACCCTATGGCAAGGAAACCAGGAAAAAGCAGCAGCTGTAACTTCGGCTTTACGGCGAACAGATGCTTATCATCTGCGAAACCAAGCAATTGGTACTCTCAGTGGTGGTCAACTAAAGCGAGTATTACTTGCTTATTGCTTGGTAATGCCTAGAAGATTATTAGTACTAGATGAAGCTTTTGCGGGGGTGGATATGCAAGGTGCGGCAGATTTTTATATCTTGCTAAATGAACTGAAACGAGAAGAAGGTTGGACAGTTTTACAAGTTTCCCACGATATTGATATGGTTAGTCGTTATTGCGATCGCGTGATTTGTCTCAATCAAACCATCGTTTGCACCGGAGTACCAGAAATTGCACTTTCACCACAAAATCTGTTAGCAACCTACGGTCCAGGATTCAGCCACTACCAACACCAACATTAAAAAGGGTAAAGGATGAAGGATGAAGTGTTAAGGGTGAAGTATAAATTTTACTATTACTCCTTCTGCCTTCTGCCTTCTGCCTTCTGCCTTCATCCTTCATCTTTTTCATCTAGGTGTTCGGCAACAGCCTGATAAAGATGCAAAACATGGTTATCGTGGAGGCGATAAAATACGCGACGACCTTGCTTACGATAATTAACTAAGCGCACGACTCGTAAATTTCGTAACTGATGAGATACAGCAGATTCACTCATGTCTAATGTCGCTGCTAAATCACTTACACAAAATTCTTTTTCAGCTAAAAGAGATAGAATTCGCAGACGATTAGCATCCCCTAAGAAACTAAAAAATTCTGCCATTCTTTGGGCTTTTTCACTGCTAAGAACTTGAATTGATAGGGGTTGCAACTCTTTTGTAAACATCTCGCTTTTCTGGTATTTAATTAGTGAATGAAAACTGAACTTATATACTTAAGACATTCAATGGATTTTGTGTAAATTAATGTTGCATGAATTTTTTAAATGATAATCATTTCAATTTGTTAGCGATCATCACAGTTAGTGATCTATTAACTTTGTTACAGTTTCCCTTTATGCAGCGAGCTATGGTTGGTGCTGTCTTAATGGGAATACTTGGTGGTTTACTTGGCTGTTTTGTCACCCTGCGCCAGTTATCTTTTTTCAGCCATGCTGTCGGTCATGCGGCATTAGTAGGCGTAGCATTGGGCGTATTGCTACAGTTAAATCCTACTTGGATGTTGCTACCTTTCACATTAGTATTTGGAGTAGTGGTAATTTACTTTATCGACAAAACCGATTTAGCTAGCGATAGCGTACTTAGTATAGTCTTATCAGGAGCATTAGCGATTGGCATAATTTTAAGTAGCCTCATCCAAGGATATCGCGGCAACTTGATGGGAGTCCTGTTTGGCGATATTCTGGCGATCAATCTTACAGACCTGATTTTAACCATGCTGGTGCTTGTGGGTGGGAGCATATTTCTATTATCAACCCTGCGCCAGCAAATTTTGTTAACCCTTAATCTTAGTGTGGCAAAAGTCCAAGGGATTCCGGTACAAATTTATCGATATGGATTTGTAGTTTTGCTGTCATTAGCTGTTGCTGTCGCAATTAAGGCTGTCGGCGTTTTACTGGTGAATGCTTTTCTTGTTATTCCCGCCTCCACAGCTAAATTGATCAGCCATCACTTTAGCCGTTTTTTGCTGCTGTCAGTGATAGTTGGTTCTACCACCAGCATAGCTGGCATCATCGTATCAGGTCTTTTTAATCTTGCTTCTGGCCCAAGTATTGTACTTGTACAATTCTTGGTGTTTGTGGCTGTTTTCGGCTGGGTCAAGTTTATGAGCAAAGGCGCATAGTTTTTTTGATTGACCTATTGCAATTTCATAAAAAGTTTGCTACATTGGTTAATCGTTGAAAACAAAGGTTTCGCCGGGATAGCTCAGTCGGTAGAGCAGAGGACTGAAAATCCTCGTGTCACCGGTTCAAGTCCGGTTCCTGGCATTTAAAATAAAACCCCTGTAAACCAAGCGTTTACGGGGGTTTAAAGTTTATAAGAAACCCCATTTCAGCCGTTTTTGGTGGTATAAATCTGGTCTAATTTTATGCCACGCTGGACATTTTTGGACGGGGTTAGTTAAATTTTGGGGGTAAATTGGGGGTAAATCAAGGCGCGCTGATTGACCTAATTTCAGGAGTTGCCTATGAACTCTCAACCCTCTGGAGGTAAATCTTCTAAAGGTACTGTTCAGATTAAAAACTCGAACGAACGCCTGCAACTCGTTTTTAGCTATACCGGAAAACGTCATTATCTTTCGACAGGTTTTACAGATACGCCAGCTAATCGCAAGTTGGCGGAAATGAAGGCTAGGCAAATTGAGTTGGATATTCTCTCTGGTAATTTTGACACAACTCTAGCCAAGTATAAACCAGAGTTGTTGCTGAGTACCGTTACCCCAACTTTTACCCCAAAAATTACACCAGTTGTTGAAGCCGAACCATCTCTGGTGGAGTTGTGGGAGAAGTACACCGACTTTAAGCGCCCTGGTTTATCGCCCAGTACTCTAGCGAAAGATTTTACAAAAGTCTTTCGCTGCATCAATTTTCATCTGCCAATCAAAACCTTGGATAGTGCAGTAGCAATTCGAGACTGGTTAATTGCAAATAAAACCCCGAATACAGCCAAACGAATTCTGACACAACTTTCAGCTTGTTGTGATTGGGCGGTAAATCTCAGTTAATTAAAGAAAATCCATATGAGAATATGGCAACTGACATAAAAATTCCCAAGGGAGATAAGGAAGACAGTGATATAAATCCCTTCAGCCAGGATGAACGTGACAGAATAATTGAAGCATTCAAAAATAACCGCTACTACAGACACTATGCCCCATTCATTGAATTTCTTTTCATGACAGGCTGTAGACCATCTGAAGCTGTTGGTTTGCAATGGAAACACATTTCTAAAGACTTCAGTTCTATCCGGTTTGAACAAGCTGTAGTGATTTCTGAATCTGGACTAACCTGCAAGAAAGGCTTGAAAACTCAGAAGAAACGAACCTTTCCCATCAATATTCGTCTGGCTACACTACTAAAATCGATCAAAGCCAATACTGTCTGTGTTGATGCAAAGATATTTCCTTCACCCGAAGGAGGATGGATTGATATTCACAATTTGACTAACCGAGGTTGGAAATCGATTCTAGCAAAGCTTAATGGGATTGAATATTGCAAGCTTTATCAAACGCGACATACCTTTATTACGCTGGCGTTGGACAATAAGATGGATGTGAAAGACGTAGCTAAGTTAGTGGGTAATTCGTCGGAAGTTATTTATCGACACTATGCAGGACAAAGTAGAGAGATTGTTGTGCCAGATTTTTGAGAAAGCTGTTTGATTAGAAGTTTCTGATTGCTCATTAAGCTGGTATAAATACATGAATTGCCAATAGATGAGCGATCGCCTTTATTCTTCACATTCCCTATCGGCTTACATCTTTAAAATAAGAAAATTTTGAAATCAAAGCACAAAAACGTCGAAACCACGTTCAATTGAGTTAGCAATTAACTGTTTGTTGTTGCTGTCCCTGATGTTGAATAGTCCCCATCATCATCATCTTCAAACCACTAGCGGGAGGAAAATTAGCACCTCGCGCCTGAGGCCGCTCTGGTTGTTTCTTGCTAAGTGCTAACTGATATCGTGAAAGGATAGTTGTCAATACTAGTTTCATTTCAAATAGAGCTAAAGCTTCGCCAGGGCAACGACGAGCACCACCACCAAAGGGTAGAAATTCATAGGGAGAGTATTGTCGTTTCAAAAAACGCTCTGGCAAAAATTGCTGTGGTTGCGGATATAAATCTTTATGCTGATGCGCTAAATAAATACAGCCAATGATGATTGTTCCTGGACTTAATTCATAGCCCATCACCTCTACGGGTGATTCTACCATCCTGGGAAAGGTTACCACTTGAGTTGGATAAATCCGTAAAACTTCATTACAAAGAGCATTGAGGTAAGGGAGTTCGACAATCCTCATTGGATTTGTTGAGCCACCAAGGCTGGCGATTTCTTCTAGCAAGTGATCGCGAACTGCTGGAAGACGATGAATCCAATACAATGACCAAGTAATTGCAGTAGCTGAAGCATCTCTACCACCAAATAATAATGAAGGAAACAAATCTCGTATTTCTTCATTTGTCATCAACTCGCCTGTTTCATTACGGGCAAATATTAACTCGGAGAGAACATCGATACCAGACGAATTTGGTTGTTGGCGGCGATCGCTAATTTCGGCGTAAAGCAGCTCGTCAAATTGTTGCCAGAGGTAAAGAAAGTAACCCCACGGACTCCATCTACCTAAATCTTTTTGCAAAAATGGAAAAGATAAGGATATGCCAACAAAAGCAGACCTGGCATAATTCATTAAAGTAGAAAGTACTTGTCTGAGTTTTTCGTAACGCTCTCCCTCACGTAAGCCAAATAAAGTGTCTAAGATTACCTCTAGAGTAATCTTTTGCATAGTTGGGTAAGCCAAGAAAGGTTTGCCAACTGGCAACTGCCCCATGACTTTTTCTGTTAGCTCACAAATTCGCTCTCCGTAGGTTCGTATCTGAGTACCGTGAAAAGCAGGCATCAGTAGTTTGCGCCGATGTCTGTGGCGTAAACCATCCAACAGAAGTAATCCGTTGTTTCCCACCAATGGAGCCGCATCTTGGTTCAATTCTCCAGAGGCTATAATCTCCGTTGTACTGGTAAAAATCTGCTTCATTCCCTGCGGACTGCTAACATATACTATCAGTGTAGAATCCGCCATAATCGTGAAAATGTCACCATAGCGCTTGTGAAAATTATCCATACAACCAAGGGGATCGGCTGCAAATTGCATTCTCAGCAACCAGCTAGGAATCTTTGGGCTTTGGGGTAGTTTCATCGTATTTATATTGAGTAGTTCTTTATACTAATTTTTGATTTGAGAGCCGTTGTATGATTTTCCTAAACAGAGCCAGAAACAAAATGTTGCGGCTGACTTTGGCGTTGATTTATTTCACGCATCACCATCTTGATGCTACTGGCTGGGTAGCACATTAGACCGTCAAAATTTGCTTGCTCTGATCGTCTGTTGACTAGCGCTAACTGATAGCGTGAAAGAATAGTTGTCAATACTAGTTTCATTTCAAATACAGCCAACGCCGCTCCGATACAGCTACGAGTGCCACCACCAAAGGGCATAAATTCATAGGCAGAGTATTGCCGCTCCAGAAAACGCTCTGGTTTAAATTGCTGTGGTTGTACGTATAAATCCTTGTTTTGGTGGAGTAGATAAATACAGCCCATGAGTATTGTCCCCGGACTCAACTCATAGCCCATTACCTCAGTTGATGATTCTACTCTCCGGGGAAATGTGAATAATTGAGTTGGATAAATCCGCAAAGCTTCATTACAAACAGCATTGAGGTAGGGGAGTTGAACTACGTTCGTCGGATTGGGGGACTCACCAAGACTGTCAAGTTCTCTTAGCAATTGTTCGCAGACTTCTGGTAAACTATGAGTCCAGTACAACAACCAAGCGATCGCCACAGCTGAAGCATCCTGAGCAGCTAACAGTGGGGAAAGCAACAAATCGCGCACTTCTTCATCTGCCATGAGTTCGCCTGTTTCATCGCGGGCAAATATGAGTTCGGATAGAATATCAGTGCGAGAAGAGTCTGCTTGTTCGCGGCGTTCTTGAACTTCGGCGTAAAGCAGTTGGTAAATTTCCTGTTTTAGCTGTAGAAGGTATCCCCACGGACTCCAAAGCCCTAAGTCTCGTAACACAAACGGAACAGCAAAGCCAACTTGCATCATTGGCGATCGCATATGCTGAAATATGGCAGGAAGTAATTGCTTGAGTCGTTCGTAACGCTCTCCCTCGCGTAAACCCAACACAACTTCTATGCTTATCTGCAATGTAATAGCTTCGATCGTTGGATAAGCTAATACCAATTTGAAAAAAGAATGCGACAGATGGTAAAAATAGACAGAAGTAGCATTCAGGGTATGTGATGGTAGGGGTAACACAGATCGAGATAGTTGATAGTGTCGAGGAACTAGAGAAGTTGCTCAGACATCAAAAACAGTCTCGGAGCAAAGAACGTATACAAGCCCTATATCTGATTAAAGGGCAAGAAATGAGTGTAAGTGAGATTGCTAAAATCTTGGGAAAACATCGAGCTACAGTACATCGATGGTTGGCAGATTATCGAGAAGGAGGAATTGAGGCGGTTGTTGAATTTGGAACGAGTTCAGGTCGAAAAAGAGCAATACCAGATTGGGCTGTATCGAGTTTGAAAAAACAACTCGAACAACCAGAAGGTGGGTTTCAACGGTACACACAAATACAACATTGGTTAGAAAAAACCTTGGGTGTGCAAGCTGAGTACGCAACTGTACATCATCTGGCACGTTACAGGCTCAAAGCCAAGCTGAAAGTCCCACGTCCGCGTAACCGAAAACAGGACGAAGAAAAACTAGAGTCTTTTAAAAAAAACTCGGTGATGACTTGCAATTAATTGCTCAATACAGTGCCATTATCTTGCCCCAGTACGAAAATATTCGTTATTTTGTACAAGATGAGAGTCGATTTGGACTCAAAACCATTGAAGGACGTAAAATTACTCTTCCCGGAGTTAAGCCTATTGGTGATTGGCAGTGGCAATTTAAAGCGTTCTGGCTATATGGAGCAGTTGAACCACTTACTGGGGAAAGTTTATTTTGGCAGTTTTCTCATGTTGATACCGAATGCTACCAACAATTTTTGAACGAGTTCGCTGCCTGTTATCCCAAATCACTTAACATTCTCCAAGTTGATAACGGCTTATTTCATAAAGCTAAACGTTTACAAATTCCAGAGAATATTGTTCTTTTGTTCCAGCCTGCTCATTCTCCTGAACTGAATCCCATAGAGCGCGTTTGGGAATATCTCAAGCAAGACTTGAAATGGGAGCTATTTGATCACCTGGAGCATCTGCAAACCAAGGTTGCTCAACTCCTAGCTCTCCTCACTCCTCAAATTGCTGCTTCTTTGACTGGTTATGACTTCATCCTCAATGCCTTATCTGTCGCAAACATTTTTTGAATTGGTATAAGAAGGGTTGACCAATAGCAAGCTGATTCATGACTTTCTCAGTCATCTCACAAATCTGCTGTCCGTATGCTTGCATCCTAGCACCGTGAAAAGCTGGCACGATCAGCTTGCGTCGATGTTTGTGGCGCGCTCCATCAAGTTGAAGTAATCCTTGCTTTCCGGTGATCAAAGCCATATCTTGGTTCAGTTCGCCAGGAGCTGTAATATCTTTTGTATTGCTAAAAATCTGCTTAATTCCCTGTGGGTTGCTAACGAAGACAATAGGTGTAGAACCAAAAAATATGGTAAAAATGTCCCCATAGTTTTTAGCTATTTTATCAAGATAATTAAGAGGATCTTTTGTGATTTTATAGTCAGACCAAAGAGGAATTTTCTTGAGTTCAGGTATTTTCATTATTTGTACTAACCTAATTAAGAATTTATTTACATTAAAACTTTTTGAGCATGAGCAAGACAAATCTTTAATTTATTTGCTAGCTCTTGGACATGGGGATCGACAAACATAGAGAAATGATTGCCTGGAACTTCAATTATTTTGATGGGTTGGCTAGAACATTTACCCCAACCTAATAGTGGGTCATTAGTAGAAAATTCTGAACTTTCAAAATCGTGAGTGATTATTTCGCTAGCTCTAAATAAAGTAATCTCGTGAGGATAAACTTGCGGAATATAGTTTCGCATAGCTTGAATGTGAGCTTTAAAAAGTTTAAAGCCACGCAAATATTGTTCCATTTCTGTATCACTCAATTCGAGATTTGCTTTTTTAAATAACAGATGAAATTGCTCATCTACTGGCAAATTTCTCAATTCTTCGTAAGAAACAGAAAAATCAACATTAAACCAGCTTTTCACAGACTCAGCAAGACGAAGTAAGAATTTAGCATCATCGTCTTTTGTCGGTTGAATAACTATTTCTGGTAATATAGCGTCAATGACCACAAGCAAATCAACAGTTTCACCTTGCTTTTGTAGTTGTTGTGCTATTTCAAAGGCAATTACACCACCGTAACACCAACCTCCTAAAAGATACGGACCTTCTGGCTGAACATTACGAATTTCTTTGAGGTAGTTAGTTGCTGTAGCTTCTACTGAAATAACTGCAAAATCCAGTTGTTCGGGAGTCTGTTCTAAAGCATAAAATGGTTGTTCTTTACCCAGTTTTTTTGCCAATATGGGGTAATTATTGACATCTCCTCCGGCTGCATGGACGCAGAAGAAAGGACGTAAAAAGCCAGAAGACTGAATTGCTACTAAAGGGGAACCCGAACCAAAACTAACTGGCTGACTAACAATCTTGGCTAATTTTTCAATTGTTGTATTTTCAAAAAGAGTAGATAAGGGTAGGTTGTGTCCAAAACGCTCATAAATTTTAGCCATTAAGCGCACAGCTAAAAAAGAATGACCGCCTAAATCAAAAAAGTTATCGGTTACTCCTATGGGACTAATATTGAGGAGATTTGTCCAAATTTTCTCCAAGGCTAATTCTGTGAAATTCCGAGGAGCAATGAAGGACTTAGTAGAATTGGAACGAATGATATCATCAGTTGGTAGCGAGTTTTTGTCTACTTTTCCATTCGGTGTTAGCTGTATTGCATCTATTACCATAAAAGCAGACGGAATCATAAAAATCGGCAACTTTTGTTGCAAGTTTTGCAGTATTTGTGGAATTACATTTTCTTGCTTAGTGACTATATAAGCAACCAAATATTGCTCGTCTTGAGCATCTTTACGAGATATGACAACAGCATCTTGCACAGATGGGTGTTGAGTAATCGCCAGTGTAATTTCTCCCAACTCTACTCGAAAACCACGAATTTTAATTTGGTCATCGTAGCGACCTAAATATTCTAACTGACCATTATTGAGATAGCGCACTAAGTCGCCAGTTTTGTAAAGCTTAGTTCCTGGAACAAAAGGGTTATCAATAAACCGTTTGCTAGTTAGTTCTGGACGATGCAAATAACCCTTTGCCAATCCATCTCCACCAATATACAATTCTCCAACTACGCCAATGGAAACAAGTTGCCAATAACGATCTAAGACATATACTTGTGTATTATCTATGGGATAACCAATGGGAACGGTTGTAGATTGTTCAGTTAATAAATTTGTATCGTAAAAAGTTACGTTAGCAGAAACTTCAGAGGAACCGTAAAGGTTAATTAGTTTTGCATTTGGTAGCAACTTTTGAAAATTTTGCACTAAATTAACAGCAAGGGCTTCTCCACTGGAAATCCAAAGTCGGAGATGGGACAAATTTTGAGTGAGATGACTATAAGAATCTAAGAGTATCCGCAGCAACGAGGGAACAAGTACCAAGCGCGAAACTTTGTGACGATAGAGAGTTTCTAAGAAAAGTTGAGGATCTTTAGCGATCGCATCAGGAATAATAAAGGTAGGAATCCCCTGTAATAAAGGGGCAAAAATTTCCCATACCGAGTCTATAAAACTAATAGCAGTTTTTTGACAACAAATTTCGTCGCTTGCAAAAGGATAGGTTTTCCACAACCAATGTAAGCCATTAACTGTACCTCGATGCGTACCGAGAACACCTTTAGGAGTTCCGGTGGAACCAGAGGTGTAAATGACATAAGCAATATCGTTCCCACAAGATTTGCTGACGGGATTTTCTTGACTCTCTTTGTGAATAGTATCCCACTCAGTATCAAGGGCGATCACTGTTATCGGGAAAGGCAGAGGGCAGGAGGCAGAAGGCAGAAGGGAATTCTGGTTCCTTTCCTCTGCCCATGACCGTAGCGAACTTGGGTTTAAGACCCTCACTGAACTCTTGTTCAGTGGCTCCAATTCAGGAGGGGTCTGAATCCCATTCTGACTTGTTTCTTCTGCCCTCTGCCCTCTGCCTTCTGCCTTCTTCAATTGTTCTAAACGATTAATTAATGATGTATTACTGATTACCAATGAAACTTGGGAATCAGCAAGCATGAACTGAAGACGTTCAAACGGATAATTAGGATCGAGAGGTAGGTAAGCACCGCCAGCTTTGAAAATAGCTAGAATCGCCACTACCATCTCAATCGAGCGTTCTAGACAAATACCGACAATTTCAGTCGTAATTCCTAAATTTATTAAATAATGGGCAAGCTGATTTACCTTTTGATTGAGTTGTTGATAAGTTAGCTGTTCTGACTGATCAATTAATGCCAAAGCATTGGGCGATCGCTCGACTTGCTGCTCAAATAACTGGTGCAAAGATGCATCATCAGGATAAGCCGCACGGGTATGATTCCACTTTTTTAATAATTGTTTTTGCTCTTGAGCGGTTAGTAGTGGTAATTCAGAAATACTTTGATTGGGATTATTAACAATGCTTTCTAGTAAAGTCTGGAAGTTATCAATAAATCTTTTAATTGTTAATGAATCAAACAAATCTGTATTGTATTCCCAAAATCCAGTTAATTCCTGTTGAACTTCGGAAATCGACACAGAAATGTCAAACTCAGATGTACCATGATCCATTTCTAAGGCACGTAAGTTTAAACCGGAAACTTCTTTAACAGGCGTTGGTGCATTTTGTAGAATAAACATTACCTGAAACAAGGGATTACGGCTTAAGTCGCGTTCCGGTTGCAATGCTTCTACTAACTTCTCGAAGGGCAAATCTTGATGTGCATAAGCATCAAGAGTTACCTCCCGTACTCGACTTAAAAGTTCTCGAAAGCTGGGATTACCACTAAGATTGTTACGCAGTACCAAATTATTGACGAACAAACCAAGTAACCCTTCTAATTCAGCTCGATTACGATTTGCAATTGAAGAACCTACCAGGATATCTTCTTGGTCTGTGTAGCGGTAAAGTAATGTATTAAACGCTGCCAGCAGAGTCATAAATAAGGTGCATCCTTCTTGCTGGCTGAACTCATTAAGTGCTTGAGTCAATTGTTTGGAGAACGTAAAATATTGTTTTGCACCTTTAAAAGTGGCAACAGCAGGACGCGGACGATCCGTAGGCAACTGTAATACTGGTAGCTTACCTGCTAATTGTTGCTTCCAGTAATTAAGTTGAGTTTCGAGTAGTTTTCCTTGCAGGCGATCGCGCTGCCAAATAGCAAAGTCTGCATACTGGATGGGAAGTTCGGATAGAGGGGAAGGTTTACCCGCATAGAAAGCAGCGTACAACTTTGCCAACTCTTGTGCAAATACACCCATAGACCAACCATCACAAACAATGTGATGTATGGTCAAAAGCAAGACGTGTTCTTCTTCGTTCAAGCGTAGCAAAGTTGCTCCTACTAACGAATCTTTAGCTAAATCAAAGGTTTTTTTAGCTTCCTCATTCGCTATTTTTGTAACTTCTACTTCCCAATCTGTTCCAAATAAATGTTCAATATTAAGAATATTTAAATTGCCATGACCTAGTGACGATATTACCTGTAGTGGTTGTTCATCTACTGCGATAAAGTTTGTTCGCCAAGCTTCGTGACGGCGAATAATTTCGTTGAAACTTTGCTGAAGTGCTGTGACATTTAAAAATCCTTTTAAATGTAAAGCGCTAGAAATATTGTAAAAAGAACTACCATGATAAAGTTGGTCAATAAACCAAAGTCTTTGCTGAGAAAAAGACAAAGGTACAGGTTCTGAGTTTTGGCATTGAGGAATAGACTCAGCTTTAAATTTTCCTCCCTTCAATTTTTCTAAAAGGGCTTTTTTCATAGGTGATAAATTAGAATATTGCGTGTCCATAATTAAAAATGTATTAGTAAGTAAATCAAGAGTCAGAATTTAGGTATCAAACAATATTTTTTTGTTTTGAAACTCCAATTATCCTCAAAAAAACTCTGCGTACCTTTGCGCCAACCTCCGCGAACCTTTGCGTTTAAAAACAATTAACCGTGAACAGTATTCAAAAACGCTTCCACTTCTTCCTCAGATAACTCAGCAATTTTCTCAATCATAAATGCTTCAATCATTTCTGCTTGCTTGGCAACAGTCAAAGCTTGTAGTAAAAGATCGCGCAGTGGTAATTCCACAGGAAAATTTACTTGTAAGCGAGAAGCTAATTGAGTAGCAATCAGAGAATCTCCTCCTAAGTCAAAGAAATTGTCATAAATACCGACTTGCTCAATTCCTAAAACTTCTTGCCAAATCTGAGCAATTTGCTGTTCCAATTCGTCAGTTGCAGCAATATAAGAATTACCGAGAATTGGTCTGGAGTACTGTGAGTATAAGTCTTTTATCTCTATTTCTTTGGAATCAAAAATTGGATTTATTTCATCTGATAATAATAGCGATTTAGCTTCAATCCAATAACGCTGACGTTCAAAAGGATAAGTAGGCAAAGGAACACGGTAACACTGTTCATCGCTATAAAATTCAGACCAATCTATTTCTATGCCTGCGAGCCAAAGGCGACCTAATGTATTTAACAAAAAAGTAATATCTGATTGTTGTTCTTGAGGATGGCGTAAGGAAGTGAGTACTAATTGGTTTGTATCCGGCGCTAAATGTTGTTTAGTTAATGTACTTAATGTTCGTCCCGGCCCAATTTCTAAAAAAATTCCTTGTGGCTGTTTCAATAACTCAAATATCCCATCGGAAAATCTGACACAAGAACGTAGATGCTGACTCCAATAATTTGGATTTGTAGCTTCATCATTTCTAATCCAAGTGCCAGTAAGGTTAGAGATAAAAGGAATTTGAGGCGATTTTAAGCGAACTTTTTTGACTTGCTCTTGGAACGATGCTAAGACAGGTTCCATCATCTGAGAATGAAAGGCATGAGATGTATGCAAAAGGCGAGAATCTATACCTTTAGAGCCTAAGTAGGTTTGTAACGCTTCTATAGCCTCTGTTCTTCCCGACACTACGCAGGTGGATGGACTGTTAATTGCAGCAACGGAGAGTTCCTTGTCCAAAAAGGGTTGTACATCTTTTTCAGGTAGTGGCACGGCAAGCATACTTCCAAGGGGCAGTAATTGCATCATTTCACCCCTGGCTGTGACTAAAGCTAAAGCATCTTCCAAAGAGAAAACGCCCGCTAAAGTTGCAGCTACATATTCACCAATGCTGTGACCGATCATGGCAGTGGGGCGTACTCCCCATTGCATGCATAACTTGGCGATCGCATACTCAATAACAAATAGTGCAGGTTGAGCGATCGCTGTTTGTTGCAGTTGCATTGAAGCTGTTGCTATTTGTTGTTCGCTAGGATAAATTAGCTGACGTAAATCAAGCCCCAAGTGAGGTTTAAGAATATCTGCACATATATCCACCTGTTGGCGAAATATTGGTTCAACCTCATAGATTTCCCGCGCCATATTTACATATTGCGCGCCTTGTCCAGAAAACATAAAGATAACTGGACGCTTGCTAGATTTTTGGTAGTAATTAAAAACTCGTTGCGGATCTAAGCTAATCAAAGCCTTTAACGCATCATCAACGTCACGGCAAACCACCATCCGGCGATACTCAAAAGTCCGACGACCAACATTGAGCGTATACGCAACATCAGCCAAGTTAAGTTCGCGATGCTCTTTTAAATGGTTTACAAGATTAGCTGTTACCTGCTCAAGAGCATTCTCAGTCTTAGCCGATATACACAACAACTGATATCCTCTCTCCTGTACCTCTGCACCCACGATCCTCTGCTCTCTTACAAATGGTGCTTCTTGCAGAATCACATGGGCGTTAGTTCCTCCTATACCAAAGGAACTGACTCCTGCGCGGCGAGGGATACCGTGAGTCTTCCATTCTGATAGCGTGGTATTCACGTAAAACGGACTGTTGGCAAAATCTATTTGGGCATTGGGGCGATCAAAGTTTAAGCTGGGGGGTATTTGTTTGTATTTCAGGGCGTTGCATAATAGCGGTATGAATTGAGGTCAATTAATCATGGAATGTCCACGCTGTGGATCTTGTCATAACCGTAAGAATGGAAAGAAAAGAGGTAAACAGAATCACATTTGCTGTGATTGTGGTCGTCAATTCATTGATGTCTATAAACCACCCAGGGGCTACTCGGATGAAATCAAACAAGAATGCCTAAAAATGTACGTCAATGGTATGGGATTTCGTGGAATTGAAAGGGTGAAAAACGTTCATCATACTACCATTATTCATTGGGTTAAACGAGTGGGTACACAATTGGCGGATACACCAAATTCAAAGGAAATTCCGCAGGTGGGAGAACTAGATGAATTAGAAACATTTATTGGTTCAAAAAAAATAAAATCTGGTTGTGGACGGCGGTAAATCACTTTACTCAAGGTATTCTTGCTTGGGTTTTAGGTGATCGTAGTTCGACTACTTTCCAACAGTTATGGAACATTGTCCAGTGTTGGCAGAGTTATTTTTACGTCACAGATGGATACCCTGTTTACCCTTGTTTTGTTCCTGATGGTGACCAAATTGTGAGTAAGACCTACATGACACGAGTCGAAAATGAAAACACAAGGCTTAGACATTATTTGGCTCGTCTTCATCGTAAAACTTTATGTTATTCCAAAACCGAGGAAATGCTGAGATACTCTGTTCGATTGTTATTGCACTACCTCAAATATCGTTCTGTTCCCTTACCTGCCTAAAACATACCTTTATTCAGCAACGCCTATTTCAGAGCTTGAACAGTTTTGATTAAGCCAGTCACACCTGCTGCTGTATTTAAGTGACCAACATTAGTTTTTACAGAACCAATTGCACAGAAATTCTTTTTATCGGTGCTGGAACCAAAAGCTTGTGTCAGAGCCGCAATTTCAATTGGATCTCCTAAGGAAGTGCCAGTACCATGAGTTTCGACATAAGAAATAGTTTCGGGATCGACACCAGCTAAAGCCATTGCTTCCGAAATCACTGCTGTTTGTCCATCTATACTTGGAGCTGTATAACCAACTTTCAAAGAGCCATCATTATTAATTGCCGAACCTTTAATAACTGCATGAATATAATCGCGATCGCTGATAGCATCCTCTAATCGCTTCAGTACTACCACACCCAAACCATTGCCGAAAACAGTTCCCCCAGCGTTTGCATCAAAGGCTCGACAGTGCCCATCTGGTGAAACAATTCCCCCTTGTTCATAGTAATAACCAGTTATTTGTGGCACTGTAATTGAAACACCACCTGCCAAAGCAATATCACTTTCGCCACTCAGTAAACTCTGACATGCAAAATGAACAGCAACTAAAGATGTAGAACAAGTTGTTTGGACATTAACACTTGGCCCTCTCAAGTTTAATTTATAAGAAATTTGAGTTGGCAAGTGGTCTTTATCATTGCCAATAAAAATTTTGAATGTTTCTGCTGGTTTCAATAAATCCCGATGAGCATAGAAATTAGAAAATATATTTGTCAGTAAGTAAGAACTAAGAGCAACACCAGCAAAAAGACCTATTTGACCGGGATAAATCTCGGAATTATACCCGGCATTTTCTAAGGCTTCCCAAACGCACTCTAGAAAAAGGCGATGCTGGGGATCTGTGATTTCCGCTTCTTGAGGAGTAAAACCAAAAAAAGCAGCATCAAATAATTCTATATCTTTCAATACACCGCCAGATTTAACATAACTAGGGTCGTTTAATACAGTCGGATTTATTCCTGCTGCCACCAATTCTTCATCAGTAAAAAAAGAAATTGACTCTACCCCATTTTGCAGATTGTGCCAAAAACTATCAACATCTTTTGCACCAGGAAAATGGCAGGCCATGCCAATGACAGCTATTTCATCCTGTCCAGACGAGCTATTTAAGTCATGCAAATTCATAAACCTATACCTTAACTTGCAAATTTATTAGAAGGCAGGAGGCAGAGGGCAGAGGGCAGAAGGAAAGAAAGTATTTTATCTGTCAAACGCCGAAACTTTCTTAATTACGAATTACGATTACGAATTACCAATTGATATAAGTTCCCACCTGTAAGGGTAGTCTTCAATCAGGAAAGGCTAAGAGAGTTAAAAACAATAACTTGTGCCCTCTGCCTCCTGCCTCCTGCCTTCTTCAAGATATAGAAATTTCTGATGCAATCTGTATTTGGTCGTTCAAAACTGCATCAATATCATTTTCAGTTGTCAACGGGTTAGCGAGAACTGCACGCAAAGCAATAATCGGAATTTCTTTACTCATGCAGTTGGTTGTTTTTGTTGTTCGGGAAATAAAAGTACGACCAGCTTGACGCTGTAATTTTTGCAGAGTTTGGTTAAATTCACTAATCAATAAATTATCAATTTCTGTCAACTTTTTTTGAGAAACGATTTCTCGAAATTGCTCCGGTATATAGCGATATATAACTAGGTTAGTATCAGGTTCTGCTAGCAATTCAAACTCAGGCATTGCACAAATACGATTAGCCAGATACTGAGTTTTTCTAATTCCTTCATCAATCAAAAATTCATATCCCTTAGTTCCTATTAGATTTAGTCCCGCATGTAAGAATAAAGCCATACCTGGCCGAGAACCTTCCAAAGCACGTTTGCCCAAATCGAACGATCCCTTACGCATGGTATAGCTAGCTTGTTTTTCAATTGCCTTTGCTGTATGCGGTTCGCGCATAAAAACCATACCAATACCCATTGGCAGATAAAGTTGTTTGTGTCCGTCAATGGTGACTGAATCAGCCAGTTCGATACCTGCAAGCTTATGGCGATGTTGTTTGGAAAAAACCAACGGCCCACCCCAAGCAGCATCTACATGAAAATGAACATTAGCTTCATGTGCTATTTCTGCAATATCTAAGAGCGAATCTACCCCACCAGAATCTGTGGTGCCAGCAATGCCAGCGATCGCAATAATACACAAATTCTGGTCTTGACACTCTGCAACAGCCTGACGTAGCGATCGCAAATTGACTCGATTGTTACTGTCAGTCGGAACTTTAATTAAACTACGAAGACCTATACCTAATAAGTCTGCGGCTTTATCAAAAGAGTAATGCATCAATTCTGAGCCAATGATTACGGCTCCTTTGTAGCCGTAAAAATTGAGCGCTGCTGTTAAACCTTCCTTTTCTACACCAGAAAAACCATCCTTAGCTCCCAAAGCTGCATTGCGAGCGCACCAAAGCACTGCAATATTTGCTGTAGTACCACCAGATACCAATATTCCCAGCGTACTTTGACTGTTTTGAATATGTTGCTCGTAAAAGCGATCGGAAAAATTGTAAATTTGACGATGCATCATCGCTAGAGCCTGACGTTCATAAAAGCTGAGAGCTTTAGCAGTCTCGATTTTAACGGCGTTTTGATTCATCGCCGTCATAAGTTTGGCAATAGGTCTAACAAAATAGGGGAGCGCCGAGGTCATGTGACCAATAAATCTTGGCGAAGATGTATGTATTGAATGATCGATAACATTATTACTTAAATATTCAAGATATTTTTCAAAATCAGCTGGTTTTTCAGGTATTTCACTATCATAAAACTGATTTTTTAATGAGTTTAAATCAATATCAGTATTAGCATTATTTTCACTTAAAAAATAATCACATAAATTATCAACCAACTCATTCATATTTTTTTCTACAGATGTTGATTGACTAGGTGTATTAAATAATTGCATTATCTTTTGCTCAATACCATAATGCAATATTTGCTCGCTCTCAACAAAGTAATTTGGCTGGGAAATTTCTTGTTGGCTTAATGTCATGTTATTTTCATCCAAAATATTTTTGCTTTCTTCTGTGGTCTTAAAAATTCACTTTTAGTTATTAAATAAAATTTCTATATTAAATACTCTCCCCTTTTTGTTTAGCTGTTCTGTGCTTTTGTCTAACTTCTTTACGGCGCTGCATTGATACAGTTCTGGTTTCAAATTGGCGAAGATTTTGTCCCAAAGATATTTGTGGGTTTGCTTCTGGATTGAAAACTTTTCTTAAGTGACTAATAGTTGGATATCGAAACATTTCAACTAAAGAAAAATCTTGTTGAAATCTTTGTTGTAACTTGTGATGAACTTGAATCAATAGTAGTGAGTGACCACCAAGTTCAAAGAAATTATCATGTATACCTATTTCTTGAATATGAAGCACCTCACGCCAAATCTCAGCAATGGCTTGTTCTATCTCAGTTTGAGGAAGCTGTAATTCTTGGTCTAGTTCGGGACGTACACCCTCTAGTATGGGAAGTGCATGATAGTTTACCTTGCCGTTAGGCAGTAATGGCAAAGCTTTTAACATTACAAAAGCTGTTGGCATCATGTATTCGGGAAGCTTCTCTTTTAGCAGGCGATGCAATTCAGTAATAGTTATTATCTGCTCTGCTTGAGGAACAACATAAGCCACTAATTGTTGTTGACTGTGTTCATCTGTTTTAGCCACGACTACAGTTTCCTGCACTCCTTGGTGTTGACTTAACACCGCTTCAATCTCTCCCAATTCAATGCGGAACCCACGTAGCTTAACTTGATGGTCAACTCGCCCCAAGAATTCTAAGTTACCATCAGCTCGATAGCGTACTAAGTCTCCTGTTTTGTACAAACGCTTTATTTTATCCTCCAGAATTGGAAGAGTGCTGACTAAGGAGTTAGAAGTTAATAATTCTCCCCCTGCTTCCCCCGATCCTTCTGCCTCCTGCCTCCTGCCTTCTGCCTTCTCAAACAGACTTGAGATAAATCGCTGTGCTGTCAAATCAGGTTGATTGAGATAGCCTCTTGCCAATCCTGCACCGCTAACATACAGATCGCCAAGTACGCCAACAGGAACAAGCTGTAGGTTTCTATCCATTACGTAGACTTGCATATTGTTAATAGGACGACCGATCGCAACACGCAAAGTCTCATCTTCAGTACCCATCTCATAGCAAGTAACGTCAGCAGATACTTCTGAAGAACCATAAAGATTTAACAGGATACTGTTAGGCATAATCTGCCGAAACTTCTGCGAAAGTTCTAAAGAAAGAGCTTCTCCACTAGTTACCCAAAACTTCAATTTGGGTAGTCGCTTTTGCAAGTCGCTGTCAATATCTAACAGTACGCGCAGCAATGAAGGAACAAGTACCAACCTTGTAACATGATTACTGGCAAGTGCTTCCACAAACTGTTGTGGATTCTTAACAACATCATCGGATACAATTACCGTTTGCACTCCTTGCAGTAGAGGGCCAAAAATTTCCCAAACTGAGTCCACAAAGTTTAAGGATGTTTTCTGACAACAAACTTCTTCCTGTGTAAACGGATAAGTCTGCCACATCCAATAAAAACGATTGACAGCGCCTCGATGAAGTCCGAGAACTCCTTTAGGTTTGCCAGTAGAACCAGAGGTGTAGATGACATAAGCGAGATTGTCGGCTGTTATATTACTAAAGGGATTCTCTATGCTTTCTTGGGCAATAGTATCCCAGTCAGTATCTAGGCAAACTACCCGTGCTTGATGTTCGGGAAGTCTTTTGATTAACTGCTGCCGAGTTAATACCACTGGAACAGCTGCATCAGATAACATGAAAGCTAACCGTTGCTGTGGATAAGCAGGGTCAAGTGGCAAATATGCAGCACCAGCCTTGAGAATTCCTAACAGCCCCACTATCATCTCAAAGAAAGGCTCCACATAGATACCTATAGGCATTTCTGGCTTCACATCCAGCTTTTGCAAATAATGCGCCAGTTGATTGGCACGCTGATTCAACTGTGCATAGGTCAACTTTTGGTCTGCAAACACCACAGCTACTGCATCGGGTGTGCGTTCTACCTGGGCTGAAAATAACTGATGAATGCAACTGTTTGGATACTCTACTTCTGTGTTATTCCATTCCAAGAACTGCACCTTCTCAGCCTCAGTGAGCAGTGGTAACTGCCAAAGCTGCTGCTGGGGATTAGCAACTATTCCAGACAACAGTGTCTGCAAATGCCCTGCCATCCGCTCAATAGTATCCACCTCAAACAAGTCAGTGTTGTACTCAAAAGTCGCTTTGAGTCCACAATTTACCTCTTCGACAAACAAAGTCAAATCAAACTTAGCTGTACTGCTGTCGCTTTCTAGAACGCTCCAGTTCAAACCTGGTAATTCTAGCTGTGAGTGTGGTGCATTTTGCAGCACAAACATCACCTGAAATAGAGGTGTGTGACTTAAAGAGCGCTCTAGCTGCAATTTTTCCACCAGCAACTCAAAAGGTAAATCTTGGTGTGCGTATGCTTCTAAAGCAACCTCACGTACTTGAGTTAAGAACTCCTCAAAAGTCAAATTGCTTTCGAGCTTGGTTCGCAGTACTAAGGTATTGACAAAAAAGCCAATTAACTCTTCTATTTGTGCATGGTTGCGGTTAGCAATTGGCGAACCAACAACAATATCTTCACTGCCACTGTAGCGATGAAGCAGGGTTTTAAAAGCTGCAAGCAAAGTCATGAACAAGGTGCAGTCTCGTTGCTGACTGAAGTTTTGCAGTGCAACACTCAGTTGTGGAGATATCTGGAAACTATAGTTAGCACCCCGGAAAGTTTGGACTGCCAGTCTTGGGTAGTCGGTGGCTAACTCTAGGACTGCTGGTGCTCCAGCTAGCTGTTTTTGCCAGTAAGCAAGCTGAGAATTGAGTACATCTGCTGTCAGCCACTGTCTTTGCCAAGCTGCAAAGTCTGCATACTGAATTGGTAGTTCAGCCAAAGGTGAAACTTGCCGATTGCAAAAGGCTTGATAAAGTGCAGACAATTCAGATACAAATACACCGATTGACCAACCATCACAGGCTATGTGGTGGAATGTGATCAACAGTACATGTTGGTGTTGGTTCAGGCGTAGTAACTTTGCCCGAATCATCAACTCAGTTTCCAGATTAAATGGCTGTTGGGCTTCTGTTTGTGCTAGTTGTCTAACTTGAGCTTGTTGTTGTTCGCCAGCTAATTGACTCAGGTCAACGACCGGAAATGATACAGTTGTGACTGATGAGATGACTTGTATTGGTTGTCCTGCAACTGTCTTAAAATTTGTTCGCAAGACTTCGTGACGACGCAGTATTTCGTTGAGGCTTTCGTGTAGTGCCTGGTGGTTAAGTTCACCCTGCAAACGAATTGCGGCAGGTATGTTGTAGAAGGGATTGCCTGGTTCTAACTGAGCTATGAACCATAGCCGATGTTGGGCAAAAGAGAGTTGACAGGTATCTACTTTTTTTCTAGGAATTACTTGGGTTTTTTGAGAGTTTATACCCTTTTTATTGAGTAGCAGTTTAAAAAACTCTTGTTTCTCGGATGAAAAATTACCTGCATCTGTAGACATACTCATTTTTGAAAGTTACTGACAGTTCTTAGATTGAGGTGAGTTCAGTTTTTATACTTAGTTGATTTGTGTTGAAAGTATTGTTTCTACCTCCTCCATAGAGATTTTTTCCACTTCCTGCCAAGTTTGTGCAATTTCTTCAACAACTTGACGATCGCCCCAAATTTTTGCGATCGCATCAATCAAACCTGCTACTGTAGGTGATTCAAATAAGTTACGTATAGGTAACTCTACTTGGAAGACTTGACGCAATCGCGAAGTTACTTGAGTTACCATCAGCGAATGCCCACTTAACTCAAAGAAGTTATCGTGGATACCTATCTCATTTAAACCAAGAACCTGTCCCCAAATTCGTGCAATCACTTCCTCTGCCGCAGTCTGAGGTGCTACAAAAGTTCCTTCTAATTTGGATTGTTCCAAATTCGGTGCTGGCAAAGCTTGCCTGTTCAGCTTACCGTTAGGCATCAACGGCAACGCCTCCAGCATCACAAAAACTGCTGGCACCATGTAGTTAGGTAGCTTCGACTCTAAGAACTGGCGCAGTTGAGCAATTGTTGGTGTCTTATTTTTGTGTGGAACAACATAAGCAACCAAACGCGACCAACCAACCTCATCCTCACTGGCGACAACTACAACTTCCCGCACATGTGGATATTGAGCTAAAACCGCCTCAACTTCTCCCAACTCAATACGCAAACCCCGAATCTTCACCTGAAAATCAATTCGCCCCAAATACTCAATCGTCCCATCAGCAGCATAGCGCGCTCTATCCCCAGTTTTGTAAAGGCGATCGCTACTAGTTGCAATCTCATCTTTAAAAGGATTAACAATAAACTTCTCGGCAGTCAAATCTTCTCGATGCAAATAACCCTTTGCCAGTCCCACTCCACCAATGTGCAACTCACCCGGCACGCCAATTGGCACTGGTTGGAGATCTTTATCTAAGATATGGATTTGCGTATTGGCGATCGCTCTACCAATCGGCACAATCCGTTGCTTACTATTTGGCTGACAATGCCACCAAGTCACATCAATCGCTGCTTCCGTCGGTCCGTAAAGATTGTATAACTGTGCATCAACACGAGCAAAAAATCTTTGCTGAAGTTCAAACGATAAAGCTTCACCACTACAAATCACTCGCTTGAGGCTGTGACAGTTTTCTAATTTCGGTTCGCTCAAAAACACTTGCAGCATTGAAGGTACAAAGTGAACTGTGGTAATTTGCTCAGCAGCTATCAGTTCTACCAAGTAGGCACTATCGCGATGACCGTTGGGTTTGGCGAAAACTAAACTTGCTCCTGTCAGTAACGGCCAGAAAAATTCCCAAACTGAGACATCAAAGCTAAAGGGTGTTTTTTGCAAAACTCGGTCTTTTGATGTCAGTTGCAAAGCATCTTGCATCCACAACAAGCGATTGCATACGGCTTGATGAGTGTTGATTGCTCCTTTGGGTTTGCCTGTGGAGCCGGAGGTGTAAATGACATAAACTAAATCATCTGGGGTAACGTTGATGTTGGGGTTTTGTGGGCTTTCTAGTTTTATTTGCTGGGAGTCGCTGTCTAGGCAAATGATTTGTGTTTGATGTTGGCTGAGTTTTTCGACTAGATGCTGTTGTGTTAACAAGATTGGGGAATCGATTTCCTCTATCATCAAAGCCAGTCGTTGTTGGGGGTAGTCTGGGTCGAGTGGTACGTAAGCGCATCCGGCTTTGAGGATGCCCAATATTCCAACTATCATTAAAAGCGAGCGTTCTGCACAGATGCCTATTAGTGTTTGTGGTTTGACTCCTTGTTTTTGCAAGTAGTGGGCTAGTTGATTGGCACGCTGATTCAACTGTGCATAGGTCAACTTTTGGTCTGCAAACACCACAGCTACTGCATCGGGTGTGCGTTCTACCTGGGCTGAAAATAACTGATGAATGCAGCTTTTTGGGTACTCTACTTCTGTGTTATTCCATTCCACCAATAATTGATGCCGTTCAGCCGCACTTAGCAGGGGTAATTCTCCCAAACGTTGCTCTTGATTTGTGGCGATCGCAAACAGCAAATTCTCAAAATGTGCTGCCATACGACTAATAGTAGCAGCATCAAATAAATCAGTATTGTATTCAAATTTTGCCAACAATCCTTGCTCAGTTTCTCTCATTGATAAGGTTAAATCAAACTTAGCTGTTGCTGTTGGCATTTCTAAAAAGCTAAGAGTTATTCCTGGAATTTTTACTTCTTCTGCTGGTGCATTTTCTAATACAAACATCGACTGGAACAGAGGTGTATGACATAAATCCCGCTTTGGCTGTAATTGTGCTACTAAAAGTTCAAAAGGCAAATCTTGATGATTAAATGCTTCCCAAGCGACATCTCGCACTCGTCCTAACAACTCTCGAAAAGACGGATTACCCGATAAGTCGGTACGCATGACAAGAGTGTTGAGAAAACAACCAATAAGTGATTCCAAATCGCGGTTATGGCGATTGGCAATGGTAGTACCAACACAAATGTCTTCTTGGTTAGTGTAGCGGTAAAGAAGTGTTTTAAAAGCCGCTAGCAGGGTCATGAATAAAGTGGCTTTTTCCTGCTGACTGAGCTTTTTCAACTTTTGAGTGACATCTACCCCAATTTTGATGGTAGTAGTGGCTCCTCGAAAAGATTGAACGGTTGGGCGTGGGCGATCGCTTGGTAATTGTAAGATGGGGAGAGTACCACTTAGTTTTTGCTGCCAATAGTTCAGTTGTGTTTGAAAACCTGACTTGTGCAACTTTTGTTGCTGCCAATTAGCGAAGTCAGCATACTAAATAGGTAACTCTGGCAAAGGCGACGGCCGACCTGCACAAAAGGCTTCGTAGAGTGCGGCAAGTTCTCGCATAACGATCGCACTCGACCAAGCATCTGCGATCGCGTGATGGATTGTAAATAGCAATAAGTTATCTTCTAAAGCGAATTTAAGCAACGTGACTCGCAGTAATATTCCCTGTGCTAAGTTGAAAGGCTGCTGAGATTCGGCTACAGATAACTCCTGGGCTTCTTGCCATTGCTTGGTTTTAGTCAAGTGCTGCCAATCTACTACTGATAGTTGTAAATTCAGTTGAGGAGCGATCGCACAGAAGGCTTGCCCATCTACACTATTAAATCTAGTGCGGAGAATTTCGTGACGCTGTACTATTTCGTTTAGGGCTTGCTCCAAAACAGTTACATTCAGCAATCCTTTAATTTGTATAGCAAATATTTGATTGTAAGCAGCACTACCGCCTTCCAATTGGTCGATAAACCAGAGTCCTTGTTGCCCAAAAGACAAGGGTAGATTTGTGTCCCGTGGAACTGTTTGAATCGCTTCTACAGTTGAACTAGCAGCAGAATTAACTTGCTTGAGAAACTGGATAATTTCAGCTTTGCGTTCGGCTATTTGTGCTTGCAGGACGGGTGTCAGTACTTCTTGAGGGGCGTTACACCGCAAGCGATCGCCATCTAACCAAAGTCTGATGTCTAGATTACTAATATAAGATAAAAACTCTTGAATAGATTTCATAACTCAATTTCCACTCGATTAGTTAATGCTTTGTCGATGGGAGCTTGGATTTGAGCTGTTATATTAATCTCGTCAATGGACTTTGCCAAACTAGCGAGAGTTGGTGTTTGCAGCAAACTTTGCATGGGTACGTTGAGTTGGAATTTTTCATGTACCCGCGAGACAACTTGGGTAACTTGTAGAGAATCTCCCCCCAGTTCAAAAAAATTATCGTTAATACCGACTTTCTCTATTTGCAAAACTTCTTGCCAAATATTAGCAATGATTTTTTCTGTTTCTGTTTGAGGCATTACATAAGCTGCTTTCACTTGCGTAGACGCATAGCGGCTTGTCGTCAGACATCGCAAACCTTGTAACCCAGGTAAAGCACGACGATCTACTTTGCCATTAGCTGTTAGTGGTAAAGCATCTAAAAGGACAAATTCAGCAGGCAGCATATACTCAGGCAGTTTTTCCCCAAGGAAATCGCGTAACTGTTTAGGTTTAAAACGTTGCACGGTTGCTGGTGCTTGAGCAACGAAAACATCAAACCCAATTAAATCGGCAACCGAACCAGGCTGATTCATAAAAACGCTGTCTGTAAATTCCAAAGAAGCTAATATTTTCCGCCATTGTTCTTTTGATAGCACTGGATGTTCTGATCGGAGTTCTCGATCCTCAAAGCGTTCAAACCCTTGCTGTAGAACCATGTTCAAATCAAACTAGGGATGAAATTGAGTTTTTTCAATTCCCAAAAGTAAACCATTTGGAGCTAACAAGGAGCGAATATTTTTCAGTGTTTGTTCTACATATTGAGTGTTATGAATAACAGTTGCAGCAATAACTAAATCGAAGGAATGTAGCTCAAAACCTTGCTCGACAGGATTTTTCTCCAGGTCTAAAATATCATAATTCACAAAAGGATAGTTGGCAAATTTTTCTTGAACTTGCTGAAGAAAGAATTGAGAAATATCGGTAAAAACGTAGGTAGTTTGTGATAGTAATAGTGGCAGCAAATGTTCTGTAGTCGAACCATAACCACCTCCGACTTCTAGAATTCGCAGTTGTTTTCCTGGCTCTAGATTTTGTACTATTGTGGCAATGATTACGCTTGCGATCGCATTGCAATCAGCAAACATAATTTTATATATCTCCTGAGTTTTTTCGGAGACATAAATTTCTGCTGAATGGATTCTTTCGGTAATAATGTCTGCTAAGTCCTCAAAAGGAGCATCAGGAATCAAATCCATCCAGGTTTTAGTAAACCTATGATTTATCTGAATATATTTTGAAAGCTTTTGAGATACAACAATTGGTAATTCAACAACACTGGTAAAAACTTCTCCCTGCTGCTGCAACCAGCCTTCTTTAACCAGCACTTGCAACGCTCGATTTAACCATTTTTTGTAGCGGGGAGCAATTTGACATCGAGAGATTAAAGTATCTATGTCATACTTCTCTTTTGGTGAGTTATAAACACCAAGCTTTCTTAGTGCCCGACACACTGAAATAGTGTATAGATAATTTTGGTGTTCCCATATTTCAGCGAAAGTGGGAACATCTGCATCCCAAAAACTATTTTGGGCTTGTTGCAGTCCTGCTTGTACCAGCGATCGCCAAATTAGCTGAGATATGTAAGAGTCTGCACTTTCCGTTTCCAAGAAGCTTAATGCTTTATCTTGCTTGGGAACCACATAAGCTACCAAATGCTGATTTTGCTGTGACTCACCTACAGCAGTGACTATTGCATCTTTGATATCTGGGTGCTGTTTTAAAGCTGCCTCAATTTCTCCTGTTTCAATGCGATATCCCCGGAGTTTGATTTGAAAATCTACACGTCCCAAAAATTCAATATTGCCATCGGGTAAATAACGACCGAGGTCGCCTGTACGGTAAATGCGTTCTTTTGTGCGGGGATGAATAATGAAATTAGCAGCAGTTTTTTCTTCATCCTGCCAATAACCCTTAGCAACTTGGACACCAGCACAGTACATTTGACCGGGAACCCAAACAGGGCAATCTTCCAAGGCTTCATTCAAAATATAATATTTTGTATTTGCCATCGGTTTTCCATAAGGAATACTCTTCCAATCTGGGTTAACCTCTGTAATCAAATAACCAATATTCCAAATAGTTGTTTCTGTTGGGCCGCCAATACTGAGTATTTCTACACCTGGTATTAAAGTTTGGAGACGGGTAGGTAAGGAAACCGGAAGCCAATCTCCGCCTAGAATTGCCAAACGCAAGCTTGTTGGTAATGTTACAGATTGGTTTTCTGCGTATTCCACCAACATCTTCATCATTGCGGGTACTGAGTTCCACAGCGTCACTTTTTCCCGCACCATCAACTCAGCCCAGGAAGCTGGATCTTTGACAGCACAAGCATCGGGTATCACAATCGCACCACCAGCACTCAGCAAACCGAATATGTCATAAACAGACAAATCATGATTGAGAGCCGTTACAGCCAAGATGCGGTCTTGAGAAGTAATATTAAACCGCTGGTTCGTGTGGACAACCACGTTAACGACGTTGCGATGAGTAATCATCACTCCTTTGGGTAAACCAGTGGAACCAGAGGTGTAAATTACATAAGCTAAATCATCATGCGTTTGTACTGGTTGGAGTGGTTCGCTGTTTTCGTTAGCGAATGTTTCTGTATCTATGCACAAAAGCTGTATCCCCAACGGCCATTGCAACTTTTTATGCAAACATGATTGAGTTAGAACAATTTTGACCTGACTATTTTCTAGAAGATATTCCCTGCGTTGTTGTGGCAATCCGGGATCGATGGGAACATAAGCAGCACCAGCAGCCAAAATTCCCATGACAGCCACAATTTGCTCCCATCCTTTCTCCATAACCACGGCTATTAGTTGGTTAGGAACAACCCCTAGTTGCCGCAATCTATGACCGACTTGATTTGCAAGTGTGTATAGCTCTTGATAAGTCAGGGTACGCTCGGATGAAATAACGGCGGGTTCTCCTCCTTGCTTTTGGACTTGTGTTGCAAACAAAGTATGCAGCAGTTCGTCGGGAGTTGGTGCGGTAGTTGCATTAATAACTTGCCGTTGCGCTAATTGGGCAGGAGGAATTAATCGTCGATTCTTCTCAGTCCAAGCTAATTCAGAAGTGGCTAGTTGTTTGAGGAAACGACAATAAGCCTCAAACATATCGACAATCAATCCTTCCGGGAAAAGTTCTTCAACCACATCCCAATTGAACGTCAACGCTCCTTTATCTTCCCAAACCTGAATATCCATCCAAGCTTGGGAAGCTTGACTGATACCATAGACTAACTCGCCAAAACGACTGAAGGTCAACGTTTCTTGTCCAAGAGAGCTAAAGCCCAGAGTGCTAGTGAATACAACTGGCATGGCGCTGGGAGCTTTACCCCGCCTGCGAGCCAACTCCCGCGTGACGCGCACTCCACTGATATAACGATGTTCTAAATCTTGCCACAGTTGTTGTTGCAGGCGGCGAGAGCGATCGCTAAATGACTCTGGAGTACAATTGTCTACAGCTAATAAGGTTACGGAGGTAAAGTCTCCTAGAATATCGTTAACCTGGGGGTGCAATGGCAGACGATTAAACAAGGCAAGATTAATCGTAAATCGCGGACTACTCCAAACAGTCAAGATTTCGGCAAAAGCAGCCAGCAAAACTCCAGAGGGAGTTAAACCAGCATTAGCAGCTCGCTGCTTTAATTGTTGCCAATCAGCTAGCTCTAATCGTCCTTCATAACGCTGATTTTGGTGTTCTTTGATTTCTTTCGGGTTTTTAGCCAGAGGTAAGTCTGGGGCTGGAGGTAATTCGTCTAAACGATTGAACCAATACTCTTGCGATCGCTTGTATAATTCTGTATCTTGCAGTTTTTGCTCTGCTAAGACATAATCCCGAAATGAAAGTTCTAAAGGTGGCAATACCACATGAGGATTTTGGTAAATTTGATACCACTCGTCAAAAAAACGAAACATACTCCAGGCATCAAATGTCTGCAAATCGTAGCTGAAATGCAGACGGATGCGCTGCCCATCTAAACGTGTGGCTCGAAACTCAAATACTGGCCATTGGTCAGCACTCAGCACCTGATGAGACATGCGCTGACGAATATTCTCAATTACAGAGGTGACAACTTCATCGTCTTGTTCTCTCAAGTCTAAAACTTCAATTTGATAAAAAGGCACTTGTTCGAGAATCACTTGCTGGCCGCTGGGTAACACTATGGCCCGCAACATATCGTGACGCTCAATTAATGCTTGCAAAGCTTGATTCAATCGTTCCAAGTCTAAATCAACACATTCAATTTCGTAATAACCATGATTGGCGACATTGCCTAACTCTAAGATGCCGCTACGACCCACCCAAAAGGCATATTGCATATCGGTGAGAGGAAAAGGTTCGTGGCGCTGTTCTAGACATGGTACAACTACTGGTAAATCGGTATTATCAGCTACTATATTGGTCTGTTGCAATAACAATAGAAGTTCAGCTTTAGACTCAGCCAGTGAGTTACGCAGTTCTGGTGTCAGTGCTTGCTGAGGAGCGCGAATGCGTAGTTGGTCGCCCTCAGCCCACAAATTCACCCCTCGCTCAGAGAGTTCGGATAAAAGTTTATATAAAGTCATAGTGAGATTTCCTCCATATTGGCACTGCTATCGGTGGATGAGGGGTTTGATAGGATGAGGTTCGCCAGTGTTATTTGCTCAAGTAATAATCCAGCTAGATGAGCGATCGTGTTTTCTCCAAAGAACTTTTCTATTGGCACTCGCACCTGTAAATCGGACTCGATTCGCCTTTTAAGTTCAAAAATTATTAGAGAATCAACCAGTGAGGCGAGTGGCTGTTGCGGATTGAGTTTAGCTAACGGCAGTTGTAGCGAACTGGCCAGCCCTTCTAGAAGATACATCTCCAGCATCTGTTGGCGTTTCTCTAGTTCAGCAGCAAGGAGTTTTTCTCTAGAAAGACTGCCCTTTTTCATTTGGCGAGGTGTGCCTTTACCTAGTTCAGCAGCACGTTGTAGGGTTTGATGACTCACAGGCTTTAATTGTGCATTCACAACTTCTGCAACTAGCTGTCCAGTTTCATCAAATAGGTAAAGGTCTGCGGCAACTGTTTCGTTATAATCTGTTTGGCGATCGCCAAGCCGAACAATAGCTTCACACCACAATCGACTTCCAGAATAACCATAGAATTGGAAGCCTTCACAGCCTGAAAGCAGGTAATTATGAGAGTCGGCAGTCAAAAAGCAAGGAGCGACAATCTGAAATAAGGCATCAATACTTGCTAGCGGCAGCTCGTACAAGTTATTCAATCGTGCTGTTTCGGGAAGTTGTATTTGAGCCAGCGCCCGTCCATTCCCCACCCAGATTCGCTCCAAGGTTTGGCAACTGGGGCCTAAAAAGACTCCCTGTTGTGCCATCATTTGATAGAACTCGGCTGTAGGAATTTCTCTTTCGTATTGAGCCTGAACTTTTTCTAAAGAAACGTGAGTTCGACCAGAGGTGGCAATCTCTGTTTTAGCGATCGCAACTTTTCCGGCAGCGTGTAGTGTCCAGGCTGTCTGTTCGTTTGCTTCACTAGGCGCGAGGCTAAAAATTTGGAAGGAAATGCCAGAATCTTCGGATAAAATCAACTGTACGGTACGAGCTTGTTTTTCAGGTAACAGCAGAGCCTGAAAAATAAATATATCTTCCAAAACGCCAGTCGTACCAAAGGCTTCCATTACCCCAGCAAAAACCATCTCCAGATAAATTGCAAAATTAACCAGTGGTATCCCATAGACTTGATGATCGCGTACAAGAGGCAGCGAATTAATACTGAACTGAGACTCAAACTGAATTTGCTGGAGTGGAGAGTGCAAGCGTTTGCCCAAAAAAGGATGAGCTATTTCTGGAAAAAATGCGATCAATTCTTGAGGCTGGCGTTTAACAGCTTTAGTCCAGTATCGTTGTCGCTCAAAGGGATAGGTAGGGAGCGACAGCCGATAACGTTGATAGTCGCGATCAAATCCCACCCAGTCAACCTCTTGACCTTGGGCGTACAGCGTCCCTAAGCTTTGCAATAACACTTGCCAGTCTTGTTGTCCTTTCTTTAAAGAAGGCAACCAAATGCCGACACCTTGGGGTAGACACTGCTTACCCATACCGATTAGTGTGGGGTTTGGCCCAATCTCTACAAATATTTCGCAGTCCTGTTCGTGTAGAGTCTGCACACTGGCTGAAAACTTAACAGATTGGCGGATATGACGACACCAGTAGTCAGCGCCAGCAACAATTTCTCCTTCAGCTAGTTGTCCAGTGACATTGGAAATTAAACCAATCTTTGGGTGTGAGTATGTAATCTCAGCTGCTATCCGTTCAAAATCATCCAGCATCGGCTCCATTAAACAAGAGTGAAAAGCGTGAGATACCTTTAACTGACGAGTCTCAACCCCTGAAGCTTCGAGTTTAGAGACTACGGCTCGAACAGCTGCACTCTCCCCTGAAATTACTACATTCCCAGGAGCGTTAACAGCAGCAATGGCAATCTGTTGGCCGGGTTCTACTGCTGCTGTTACTTGCTCTTCACTGGCAAACACAGCCACCATTTCACCCCCCGACGGCAAGGCTTGCATCAACCGTCCGCGTTCGGCAATCAGCTTTAGCCCATCTTCTAAACTAAATACTCCAGCAATACAAGCAGCAACATACTCTCCGACACTATGACCCATGACTATTGTTGGCTGTATTCCCCAAGATTGCCACAACCTAGCCAGGGCATACTCTAAAGCAAACAATGCAGGCTGAGTGTAAGCTGTTTCATCAAGTTTAGAATTTGTAGTTTCACTGGAATAAAGAACTTCAAGTAATGATGTTTCTAAGTAAGGGCACAGAATTTGGTCGCACTTATCTATACAAGCGCGGAATGTTGGTTGAGTCTCATACAGTTCCCGTCCCATGTTGGTGTACTGGGAACCTTGTCCTGTGAAGAGAAAAGCTATTTTTGTGTTGCGTGGATTATCGCTGTTTATTGAGGATTGATCAACAGTTGATACTTCTAAGTGTTGGCGTAAAGACAATAGAGAATCAGCAACTATAGCTAAACGATGGTCAAAATGCGATCGCCCTGTATTTGCTGTAAAACAGATATCTGCTACTGACTCTGAGGGATTGGCTGTTAAGTAATTTGTTATGCGAGTTGTTAGTTCTTTTAATGCTGTTTCACTCTTAGCTGATAGCGCTAATAGATGGATTGGTCGTTCAACTAGCGATCGTTCTAACTGTCTTACTGGTGCTTCCTCAACTATTACATGGGCATTAGTTCCACTCATGCCAAAGGCACTCACCCCAGCTAGGCGACGTTGTCCTGCTGCTACAGACCAAGGAGTTTGTTTGGTAGGAATTTTTAAACAAGTCCCTTCTAGAGAAATGTGAGGATTCAGCTTTTTGAAATGCAGATGTGCTGGAATTTCTTGATGCTGCATTGCCAACACAACTTTAATTAAACCAGCTATCCCGGCTGCTGGTTCTAGATGACCAATGTTCGTCTTTACCGAACCGATCATCAGAGGTTGTGCTTCTGTGCGTCCCTTACCAAACACAGCTTTTAACGTCTGAATCTCAATCGGATCGCCCAAAGCTGTGCCTGTACCGTGGACTTCTAGATAGCTAATTTCAGTCGGCTCTATTTTTGCGTTTTTGAGAGCGGCACGAATGACTTTTTGCTGAGAGAGTCCATTGGGAACCGTCAATCCACTGCTTTTGCCATCATGGTTGATAGCGGTTCCTGGAATCAGGGCAAGGATGCGATCGCCATCTGCGACTGCATCGCTAAGGCGTTTGAGAACTATCATCCCACATCCCTCTCCTCGCCCGTAACCGTCGGCGGCGGCATCAAAAGTCTTGCAACGACCATCGACAGCTAAAGCATTGACCTTAGACATGGCAATGGTGGCTATAGGTGACAGCATCAAGTTCACTCCCCCAGCCAAAGCTAAATGACACTCTCCCGAACGCAGACTTTGACAGGCTAAATGAACAGTCACAAGGGATGACGAGCAAGATGTATCGATAGTTAAGGTTGGCCCGTGTAACCCTAGAATATACGACAAGCGCCCCGCCCCAATACTAAGAACAATGCTGCCTGTGGCGGTGTAAACATCAATGTTATTCGGGTCGTAGAGGGCATCTAGTTGCAGGTAATCATTATTACACATCCCCACAAAGACCCCAGTCGAGCTACCGTTGAGCTTTTCTGGTGCTTGAGCCGCGTTTTCGAGTGCTTCCCAACTGACTTCTAGCAGTAATCGTTGCTGGGGATCTAGGCTCATTGCTTCTCTAGGGGAGATGCCGAAAAACTGAGCATCGAACTCTTCCACGCGATCAACAAAGCCGCCCCGTCGTACATACATCTTGCCTGGAGTTTCACGATTTGGGTCGTAGTAAGCATCTGCATCCCACCTTGAGGACGGCACTTCTGTTGTGGCATCTACTCCATCGCGTAACAGTTGCCAAAACGACTCTAAGTCATTAGCACCAGGGAATCGGCAACTCATACCCACAATTGCGATCAGCTCACTCTGCGATTGTTCGATGGCATCAAGTTTAGAGCGCATTTCCTTGAGAGCGAAAGCCGCACGTTGCAGTGGAGATAGTTGGTTAATACTTTCTGAAGTACTGCTCACGTTAATTTCCTATAACTAATGTTTCTAATTCTTTATCAACTAATGCTGCTAATTCTTCTTCAGATAATTCTTGGATTTGTGCCAAGATTTTTGCCTGTTCTTCGGTGTCTTTATCAGATTTTTGCTGAGAATCAGGAAGCGATTCAACCAAAATAATTTCTTTGAGTAAATAGTCAGCTAAAGCCTCAATATTTGGGTATTCAAAAGTCAAGGTCGATCCTAAATTTTGCCCTAAATTCTTTTGCAGAATATTCTTTAAATCAATGGACATCAAAGAATCCATACCCATTTCAAAAAATCCAATATGCGGCTTAATTAACTGGACAGACTCAAGTCCTAAAACAGCAGCAACTTTATTTTGAATATAAGAAATTAAAACATTTTTCTGTTGGTTTGGAGGAGTCTTGTGTAAGCTTTGTAAAATTTCTGGCTGTTGAGAGTGTGTTGTTAATTGAGTTTCGCCAGCTATCTCAGACAGGAATGAAGATTCAAAATTACTAGGAAATAGCTTTAAGTATTTCGACCAATCTACCGCCAGTACGCCAATTTGAGGAAGTTTTTGTCTAACTAGTTGTCCTAGCGCTTGCAAACCTTGCTGTACGGCAATAAAACTCACACCTGCTGCTGTCCATCGCTGTTGGTCGCGACTAGCCATCGTTGCTGCCATTCCGACTTCATCCCAGGAACTCCAGTTGATGCTTAAGGCTGGTAATCCTTGTAATTGTCGGTAGTGAGCCAGAGTATCTAAAAAAGCGTTAGCTGCGGCGTAAGAACCTTGACCCAGCGAACCGTGTAATGAAGCTGCTGAAGAAAAATTAATCAAAAAGTCTAAAGGCATATCTTGGGTTTGGGTATGCAGGTTCCACGCTCCTGCTACCTTTGGAGCCATGACTTTCATAAAACGGTTCCAATCTTGCTTTAGCAGTACGCCATCGTCAAGAACCCCTGCCATGTGAATAATGCCTGCTAGAGAGGGTAATTTGCTAATGTCTGCAAAAACTCTTTCTACCTCAACCTTTTTAGAGATATCTGCTTGAGCTACTAGGACTTGAGCTCCAAGCTTTTGGAGTGAGTGCAACTGCGTTTGGATGTTGGCAGAAGCAGCACTACGTCCTACTAATACCAAGTAACGAGCGCCTTGGTCTACCAACCACTGAGCTACTTTCAACCCTAATCCGCCAAGACCACCAGTAATTAAGTAAGTGCGATCGCTCTCGATGCTTAAAGGCTTTGTTTGCACTTTCTTACCTTGGCTGGGGACTAGACGAGCCACAAACCGCTGTGTATTGCGGAGTGCTACTTGTATCTCGACCTCTGGGTTCACCAGTTCCTCGAATAGCATCTGAGCTGCTTCTAGGGAAGAACTATTTCCTAAATCTACTAGCCCTGCGAACATTTCGGGATGTTCTAAGGCTATAACTCTACCGAGTCCCCAAATTGGCGCTTGCGCTACTGCTAATGAGTCTATCTCTATAGGTTGAGTATTTTGAGTTACTAACCATAGACGAGGCAACTGGGGAACCTTCACTGAGGAAAGAGCTTGCACTAGATGAAGAATGCTGCCACAGTTGCGGTCTTGGTCTGTCTCTAAGGAATCTATTGTCGTTGCTTCGGTTGCTGTACTATCTAGGCTCCACAGATGCACTACTCCCCGGCAGGATGGGCGATCGCTTGCTAGTACTTCCTGCAACAACCGCTGAAAATCATCCGGCTGCCTTGGTTCAATCTGCCTGTGTCCTGGCTGGGAAGTTTTATCGGCTTCGCTAGCAAAGACAATGAAACAGGTTTCCCCTTGCTTCTCCAACAAAGATGCTAGAGCGAAACCTACACCACCCCGGTCGGCGAAAATTAGCCAACTGCCTGGTTGTTCTGGCTGAATTCTCTGCCAAGCTGACCCTAATGCCACGCGAGTTTTTGCCTGCCACTGTACTTCGTACAGCCAATCTTTATAGGGAGCAAGTGTTGCTGTCCGTGCAGACTTAGCCGATTCAATCCAATAGCGCGATCGCTGGAATGGATAGGTTGGTAATTGCAGGCGATGGCGGCGATAGTCTTTATCAAATCCCCACCAGTCCAGTTCAACGCCATGCAAATACAAGGCTCTCACACTACTGAGTACAGTCTGCCAATCGGAATGTCCTTTGCGTAACGAAGGTAGCCAAACTCTGTTATTCTCTGATAAACACTGGCGACCCATACCCAGCAGTATGGGACTGGGGCCAATTTCGACAAATATCTCATAGCCTTGCTCGTACAAAGTCTGGATACTGGCTGAAAATTTCACCGTCTCTCGGATATGCCGACTCCAATATTCAGGTTCAGCCATCTCTTTGGTCATCAGCTTGCCGGTGAGGTTGGAAATCAGAGCAATCTTTGGAGACGAATATTTAACTTGGGCTGCAATTTGCTCAAAAGTATTTAGTATTGGCTCCATCAAGGGAGAGTGAAAAGCGTGCGATACTTTTAACCGTCGGGTTTCGATTCCTTTTGCTTTTAGTTCAGACAGTACTGCTTGGACTACCTCACACCTACCCGAAATTACAATGTTCTCCGGGCCATTAATCGCAGCGATGGAGATTTTTGTACCATAAGGTGCTACTGCTGCTGTTACTTGCTCTTCACTGGCAAACACAGCCACCATTTCACCCCCCGACGGCAAGGCTGGCATCAACCGTCCGCGTTCGGCAATCAGCTTTAGCCCATCTTCTAAACTAAATACTCCAGCAATACAAGCAGCAACATACTCTCCGACACTATGACCCATGACTATTGTTGGCTGTATTCCCCAAGATTGCCACAACCTAGCCAGGGCATACTCTAAAGCAAACAATGCAGGCTGAGTGTAAGCTGTCTGATCTAATTGGGAATTTGCAGTTTCCGATTTGGGGTAAAGAACTTCTAATAATGATGTTTCTAAGTAAGGGCACAGAATTTGGTCGCACTTATCTATACAAGCGCGGAATGTTGGTTGAGTCTCATACAGTTCCCGTCCCATGTTGGTGTACTGGGAACCTTGTCCTGTGAATAGAAAAGCTATTTTTGTGTTGCGTGGATTATCGCTGTTTATTGAGGATTGATCAACAGTTGACACTTCTAAGTGTTGGCGTAAAGATGACAGCGAATCACTCACAAAGGCTAAACGATGGTCAAAATGCGATCGCCCTGTATTTGCTGTAAAACAGATATCTGCTACTAACTCTGAGGGATTAGCTGTTAAGTGATGGAAGTAGCGTTTAGCTAATTCCTGCAAAGCGATTTCATTCTTAGCAGACAAGGTAAGAATATGCAACGGACGCTCAAAAGGCTCAGTCGCCATACGATGCTGATTCTCCAGTTCTCCTGCTTCTTCTAACACCACATGGGCGTTGGTTCCACTCATCCCGAATGAACTCACTCCCGCAAAGCGCCGTTGTCCATCTACTGAAGACCAGGGGGTTAACTCGGTTGGAATCACAATGGGAAGTTCTTCCCAGGCGATGGCAGGATTCAGCTTTTTCAAATGCAAATGAGGGGGGATTTCCTGATGTTGCATTGCTAGTACGACTTTGATTAGACCGGCTACCCCGGCTGCTGCTTCTAAATGACCAATGTTAGTCTTTACAGAACCTAATATTAGGGGGTGATTTGGCGATCGCTTTTTGCCTAAGACATTTGCTAAAGCTTCAACTTCTATGGGATCTCCCAATGCTGTGCCTGTGCCGTGGACTTCTACATAACTGACTTGTGCAGGTTCTACCCGACCATTAGCAAGGGCAGCGTTAATCAGTTTTTGCTGAGCTAATCCATTGGGAACTGTCAGTCCGCTACTCTTGCCATCATGGTTAATTGCCGTTCCGCGAATTACAGCTAGGATTTTGTCATTATCTGCTATGGCATCGGTAAGACGTTTAAGGACTACTACCCCACAACCTTCTCCCCGTCCATAACCATTGGCTTCAGCATCAAAAGTTTTACAGTAACCATCAGGGGACAAAGCTTGCATTCTACATAGAACAATATTTAAATGCTCTGATAGTATCAGGTTTACCCCACCAGCTAAGGCAAGGCGGCACTCTCCTGTACGCAAGCTTTGACAGGCTAGGTGGACTGCTACTAAGGATGACGAACAAGCTGTATCTATAGCCAAGGTAGGCCCCTGCAAACCCAGAAAGTAAGATAAGCGACCCGCTGCGACGCTGGCAGTGTTGCCTGTAAAAGTATAAGCGTTCAAGTTCATAGCATCGCCAGACATCAGCTGAAGTTGTTTGTAGTCATCGCTATTTATCCCTACAAACACACCACTACTGCTGTTATGTAGTTTGTCTGGTGCTTGAGCTGCATTCTCCAGAGCTTCCCAACTCACCTCTAGTAACAGCCGTTGCTGAGGATCTAAACTGACAACTTCACGGGGGGCAATTCCAAAAAAGGAAGCATCGAACTCATCTACCTGTTCCAAAAATCCACCTCGACGGGTATAAATCTTACCCGCAGTTTCAGGATTTGGATCGTAATGGATATTTAAATCCCACCTGTTTGATGGTACTTCTTTAACAGCATCTACTCCTTCTTTGCATAGTTGCCAGAAAGATTCTAAATTAGCTCCTCCAGGAAATCGGCACGCCATGCCGATGATGGCAATTGGCTCAGTTTGCTTTTGCTCCATCGCCTCAAGCTTAGATTGCATTTCTTCTAATTTGAGAAATGCTTGTTTGAGTGGAGATAAATTTGGGAAGCGTTCTGAAATCTGATTCATCTTAAGTTTGCTTCTAATTAATTATCCAGAAAGGCAGAGGCAGGAGGCAGAAGGAATACTGCTCTGGAGTTCTCTGCTGCAACCACACAAAGCAAGGGTTTAAGACCGCCGCGCTTATTTTCTATTTAGCGGTCCACAATTGTTTCTGTGGTTTGAATCCCCCACTAATTGATTCTGACTTGGAGAATTCTTCATTAATACCAATTGCCACTGGAGTATTTTTCACTACTAATCAATTAGTTTCTGAAGGCTTAAGACCAGTGACAATACTCCAGTAACCAACGGTTGGTTTCACCTCAACATCGGTAAAACCAGTCGAGATCAGCATCGTTGACAACTCATGACCAGAAGACTGCTGACCCTCTTGCCAATAGTACATAACCATGTTGTTGGCTGCGACACCTACAGGTCCCGTTTTTTGGTCGTTGTAGAGCATTTCATGGATAACGATCCGCCCTCCCGGCTCTAAACTTTCAAAGCTTTTTTGAGTTAGGAAACGGCCTGTCTGTGGTGGCCAATCATGATAAATATTGCTGTAAAAGTGGATATCCGCAAGTGGTAAAGGTTCGCTAAACATATTTCTCGCGTCTGTCTCGATTCGATTCTGCAAACCGTACTGAGCAATATACTCTCGTGCTATGTCACATACACTTGCTAAATCGATCACAAGTGCCTGTAAGTTTGACCATTTTAATGTTGCACTAATAGCGTGAGCGCCCGATCCGCCACCAATGTCAAGCAAGAGTTTATTTCTTGATAAGTCAATGAGTTCTGGCCAAACCATTGCGGCTGCCATGCTATGACCATGCATTGCATGGGTAAAAGCACGTGCAAGGGTAGGGTGCAATGCATGGGACTGAAACATTTTTTCGCCAGCGTATACCGATGAAGGTTTGGTAAGTAAAGCTTTTTTGAGATTCTGAAGCGAGAACTCTTGTTCAGCTGCGATCGCTACATCTAAGAAACCGCCAAAATAAGTTGGGCTGCTTTTGAGCAGATAATCTTCAGCGATTGAAGTCAGTGAATAAAACCCATCTTCAACTTGTAAAAGCCTCACACACACTAGCATCATTAAGAGAGTTTCAGCACCACGGGAGTTAATTTGAAGTAATTGAGAAACTTCAGCTAGCGTTAGAGCTTTTTTAGCTAAAAGAGTAAAAAGTTTGAGGTTATGGGCAACGAGTAATGTTTTATATGCAAATTTTCCACTATAAATATCCCAAAGTTGCTTATCATCTGTTCTGGGTTTTTTAATCTTTAGAGAAATATCTTGATTCATAAAATTTTCTACTTTTAAATAGACTGCAATTTTTGAAGTAATAATGCTTCCATTTCGGCTTCGGAAAAGTTTTCTAGCATGGTCGCAGTTACGTCTAAATTATTATTGTTGAGAATTAAAAAGTTATCAGCTTCTTCTGAAACAGAAAATATTTCTTTGGCTAAATAACCAGCCAGAGCCTCAATATTTGGATAATTAAAAGTCACAGTGGCAGAAAGAGAATGTCCAAAGCTGGTTTTTAATTGATCTCTTAATTGCACAACCATTAAAGAATCCATACCCATTGCAAAAAAGCCGATTTTTGTATCTGGTAGCTGTCCAGAACTTAAACCCAAAATTTTAGCGACTTCTGTTTGAATATGGGCAATTAAAAAATTCAAGCGATCGCTTTTTGAAATTAGCTGCAATTGTTGTAGTTCAGAATTTTGTTGCTGTTGGGGAACGATTTCTTGTACTGTGGGCAGAGGATGTGTTTCCTCAAACCAGTATCGTTGTTCTTGCCAAGGGTATGAGGGTGGACGAATATACCGTCCTGGAGTTGGATAGAGTTGGAACCAGTTAACTGGTAGTCCTAGTGTGTAAAGTTGTCCGAGAGATTTCAGCATTACTTTGCGATCGCTTCGGTTAGAACGCAGGGAGGGAAGCGCGATCGCTTTTTTCTCTGGGACGCACTGAATAATAGATTGAGAAAGAACTGGATGAGGTGCAATCTCAACAAAGATGTCATAACCCTCGTTGGTGATCGCGCCGATTGCTTGTGCAAAAAGCACTGGCTCTTTGATATTCATACTCCAGTAGCTGGCATCAAAGTCGCCAATCTTGTATGCACTTCCTGTTACTGTTGAAAAGATGGGAATTGATGGCTCTTGTGGTTTAATTCCTTGGAGAACAAAGATTAGTTCCTCTTGAGGGGCTGTTTTCCCCCGAACTATTGCTTCTTGCATCAGTTGGCTGCGATGAAAAACTATCTGCACGGCATCTGCAAGAGAAAGAATATCAGCGACATAAGCTGCGGCTACTTCTCCCAAACTATAACCTACGACTGCTTTGGGAATAATTCCCCAAGAACGCCATAGGGCGGCTAAAGCCACTTGAATGGTAAAAATTGCTGGTTGTGCATATGCCGTTTCGCCTAAACGAGACTCAGCCTCTGGTTTTTGTATCTCCTCCAATACAGACCAATTGAAATAGCGACGGAACTCGCGATCGCATTCTTGACAGGCAGCTTGGAACACACTTTCAGCAAGCAACTCCCGTCCCATAGTCGGCCATTGAGAACCTTGACCGGAAAACACAAAAACTACAGATGCATCTTGCCGCCGATGATTTTCCCAAATAAAGTCACTAGTCTCATCTAAATTTTCTTGTGCAAACAAATTCAGGTATTGTTTTAACGGCGTTGCATAATAGCGGTATGAATTGAGGTCAATTAATCATGGAATGTCCACGCTGTGGATCTTGTCATAACCGTAAGAATGGAAAGAAAAGAGGTAAACAGAATCACATTTGCTGTGATTGTGGTCGTCAATTCATTGATGTCTATAAACCACCCAGGGGCTACTCGGATGAAATCAAACAAGAATGCCTAAAAATGTACGTCAATGGTATGGGATTTCGTGGAATTGAAAGGGTGAAAAACGTTCATCATACTACCATTATTCATTGGGTTAAACGAGTGGGTACACAATTGGCGGATACACCAAATTCAAAGGAAATTCCGCAGGTGGGAGAACTAGATGAATTAGAAACATTTATTGGTTCAAAAAAAATAAAATCTGGTTGTGGACGGCGGTAAATCACTTTACTCAAGGTATTCTTGCTTGGGTTTTAGGTGATCGTAGTTCGACTACTTTCCAACAGTTATGGAACATTGTCCAGTGTTGGCAGAGTTATTTTTACGTCACAGATGGATACCCTGTTTACCCTTGTTTTGTTCCTGATGGTGACCAAATTGTGAGTAAGACCTACATGACACGAGTCGAAAATGAAAACACAAGGCTTAGACATTATTTGGCTCGTCTTCATCGTAAAACTTTATGTTATTCCAAAACTGAGGAAATGCTGAGATACTCTGTTCGATTGTTATTGCACTACCTCAAATATCGTTCTGTTCCCTTACCTGCCTAAAACATACCTTTATTCAGCAACGCCGTTTTAACTCCTCGATTGACTCAATGCCTATAGCTAATCTGTAGTTAAGATGGCTCCAACGGCGGCTGGTACTGTAACAAAGGTCGTTAAGAGATATCTGATGTTCAGTTAATTGAATATATAGCTTTTTACTTAATTCTTTAAGTGCTGCTGGAGTTTGAGCTGAGAGGGGAAAAAGTTGAACTTGAGGCTGGCTTGTGAGTACAGAATTGTGAAAACCTCTTATCTGTGTCTCAAAATGTTGATTGTAAACATTATGCCAACGAATAGATTTTCCTAGAGTATATAACTGGCCTAGAGACTGTAATATTACGTGTCGGTCGTCTTTTGACCTGCGTAAAGACTCCAGCACCGTGCCTTCTTGACTGTAATGTTGCAAGGTTTGTTTAATTGCTGGCGCTAGAATCGGATGCGGAGTTACCTCTAAAAAAGTATTAAAGCCTTTTGCTAACAAATAAGCTATGGCTTGAGAAAACAGTACTGGTTTTTTTAGCAAACCTGACCAGTAAGATGCATCAAATTGCTGTCCATCCAATGGCGCACCAGTCAATGTTGAAATCATTAAAATAGCAGCTGGCTGAGGTTTGATATCCTGAAGAACTTCCAACAATGGAACTTCCAGAGATTCCATTTGTGGAGTATGAACGGCAATATTAGTCTTGACTAGCTGACCAAAAATATTATCGCGTCGCAGTTGAGCTAATAATGTTTCTAGTGCTGCTTGGTTGCCTGAAACTACAGTTGAAATAGGACTGTTGTAAATAGCTGGGTAAACACTGCCTTCGTAAGCCAAGGTGGCTGCTTTCGCTTTTTCCCAAGGAAGTCCTACAAGCGCCATTGCTCCAGAACCGCTCTGAGTGGTGGCGTTGTGGCTGAGATGATAAACAATCTGCACTGCATCAGACAAGTTGAGAATACCAGCCACATGAGCGGCTGCAACTTCTCCTATACTATGACCGACAACAACATCAGGTTCAATACCCCAGTGTTTCCATAAAGATGCTAAAGCAACTTCAATGGCAAACAGAATCGGCCACATCACATCAATTTCATTGAGCCGAGATTTTTCCTCAAACCAGACGGTGAGTTCTTCTAGCAAAGACCAATCTACATATTGCTGCATTAGGCGATCGCACTGTTCTAGAGTCGCCCGAAATACAGGTTCGCTCTCTAGTAACTGCTTGCCCATGCCGAACCATTGAGATCCTTGTCCCGAAAACACAAACACAATCGGGCGATCGTGAATTTCAGTACTTTTGTACAATCCCGTACAATTTCTTCCTTGAAGAAAATTCTCTAGATATTCTGCGGCTGTGATGTGGGAATCAACAACCATAGCTAGTTTGTGACTTTCATTAAGTAGATGACCAGCTATGAGTTCCTTTAATCCCAATTCAGAAGTTTGTAATTTAACTTTTAATTCCTGGCACAGAGACTGAAGTCTTTCTTCACTATTTGCCGCTAGAGGAACTAGTAAGGGAAAACGAGAATGTGGCGATGAGACATTGAGCAATTCTTGAACTACAACATGGCAGTTAGTTCCGCCAAAACCAAAGGAACTTACTCCTGCCAAAGCTGGCTCCTCAGGATAAGGCCAGCTAGTTAAAGAGGTTTGTACTTGTAGATGTAGTTCGTCAAAAGGAATTTCTGGATTGGGTTGGTGAAAATGAAGGTTAGATGGAATTTGGCGGTGTTTAATGGCTAGAACAACTTTGATGAGTCCAGCTATACCGGCGGCGGCTTCGAGGTGTCCAATGTTGGTTTTGACGGAACCCAGACTTAACGGGCGATCTGTGGGGCGATCGCTGCTCAAAACTGCGCCCAGCGCTTTAGCTTCTATGGGATCTCCTAGTTTTGTCCCAGTACCGTGGGCTTCAATATAATGTACCTGATTGGGGTTAATACCAGCTTGCTCGTATGCATCTTGCAATAAAGCTTCTTGAGCTTTGGGATTGGGAGCAGTCAAACCATTACTGAAACCATCGTTGTTGACTGCACTACCCCTAATCACACAATAAATGCGATCGCCCGCAGTTAATGCCAAGGAAAGAGGTTTTAAGACAACTATCCCTGCACCTTCACCTCTAACGTAACCATCGGCATTAGCGTCAAAAGTTTGACAGCGACCTTTAGCAGATAAACCCCCAAACTTGGACATGACTGCGGTACTATCAGGGTCAATCGTTAAGTTGACACCCCCACCCAGTGCAAGGGTAGATTCTCCTGAGCGTAGACTTTGACAAGCTAAGTGAACAGCTACTAAGGAGGATGAACAAGCTGTATTTACCGTTAGACTTGCTCCTTGGAAACCAAAAATATAAGAAATGCGATTGGCAATGATACCTAAATCTTGACCAGTGGTTGTATGTTGAGCAATTAACCCTGTTTGTCTGATGAGATTTGCATAGTCAGCCCACATTGCTCCTACAAAAACACTGGTACGACTTCCTCTGTGGGTTTCAACTGGCAGGCCCGCATCTGCTAATGCTTCCCAAGATAGTTTCAACATCAAACGCTGTTGAGGATCGATCTGAATAGCTTCTCTTGGAGAAATGCCAAAGAAATCGGGATCGAATTTGTCGATTTCGTCTAGAAAGCCACCCCAACGGGTACTCTCGTCATTGGAGAAACCATCTTTGCGCCAACGGTCGGCAGGCACCTTGCTGATGGTATCTACTTCATCTTTGAGCAATTGCCAAAAGGCGGCGGTGTTTTGAACGCGGGGAAAGCGGCAGGCAATACCAATAATTGCAATTGGTTCAGTGGCTAATTTCTGAGATTTGCGGGTATTGTTATTGCTAACTAGCTGGCGATTTGGAGTTCCTGCAAGATAATTAGCCAAGGTTCTAATATTGGGGTACTCCCAGATGAGAGTAGGAGATAACTGACACCCTAACTTAGTAGCTAAGTTTTCAATCAGATTAGTTGCTCTAACTGAATCAAGTCCATAGTCACTAAAGCGACTCTCAAGGTCGATATTTTGGGGAGTAGTTTCCAGTAGAGATGCCAGCTGCGAAACTAACCAACCTTGAATGAATTGTACACTTTTCTCAAACATCATTTTATAGCTTTAGAATCAAAAGACGCTTGAGAAATGCTGCTTTCAACTGCTTGTCAGTGAAAATGCTTTCTTCACGCTTTCGATTTATTTAAATTAGTGAATTCTTCACCCAGTTGCTGAAGTTATAGCAGGAGGCAGGAGGCAGGAGGTAAAAGTATTACTATTCCTAACATTCACGCTTTCAAAATGTCCTAACCTATGTGACTACGGCTATAGTTCCAATATTTATTTTCAGCCAATGCTGACTATGCAAATACCGAAAGCTAGAAGCGAACTACAAGTTTAGGCTCTGGCGATCGCATCGTTCAACAAATCCAGCTTCTTCCTCGCAGTTCTATACTTACATAACATAGTTGCACTCTCTGATTTTGATGTGGCTGTGATCGCTCAAAACTCTACGATCTAATAGGCGATCGTCAACTTGACTGCATTGCAGATTTGAATCAGCAATATATCCTGATGAGTTTCTAGCTTCATCTTGATTCCCAACTGGCGTTTTGATAGAAGAACAGTTATGGGATTTTTTATGAGCGCTCTCTGTTTGTTGACACATATTACGGCTCAAGCTTTAAGATACACTCTGGGAAGACACTCTATAAACTTTCGATAGCGGCTGCCTGTGATACATTCGACTCTTCATAAGGTATCAATGATTTGTTAATGCCTCAATTGAAAGAAGTCTTAGTATTGCCTGATACCAAGCAATTACAAGCTTAGAAAGACAAATTTATACACTTATATTGCAAGTTATTTTCAATTAACCTTCACCTAACTTTAATAGGAAATAGTTGTATTTAGCAATAGAGTATTTATAAAAAATCAATATAAGATTATTTCTAGTGTATTTTTTTACTTATAGTATAAAATTTGGTGTCTAAAATATAACCGTTTTATAATATTTGCTTTGACTGACATAATAGAAAAGCAAAGTGTTCAAAAAATTTAAGTACAAAACTCTTAAAGTACTGATTTAAAGGATCTTTTACTAACTTTAATTTATTTAAGTATTAAAAATAACTTATTTTGTAGACATTAATACTGAAATACTTACTTGTCAATGAACTTATGACAGAAAATAAATAAGTATTCTCAATAAATCTGGCTTGTTTATAAAACTTATTTGCAATAAAATTATTTAACTTGCAAAGTTAACGCTAATAAATTTCAATTATTTGAAGTCGTGTCATTAACCAAACGCGAATGATGCGATGGAGTATGAGGAAAGAAATGAAACCAGAGCAATTCGTTCACAGCTTTTTGTTCACAGTCTCAGTTGTCATGTTAATTGCAACTCCTGCCCAAGGAGAGCAGATAACAGATAAAGATAAAGATGTAAAATCCTCTTTTTCACATACTGAAACTGGTGAGAGTTCCAATCAAGCATTACCGCTACTTTCTAAAAACCAGGCTGTAGAACCGATTAGAAAAATTCGGCAACTGAGTGAGATAATCCAACCTCTGACCAATGCCCAAATGTTGGTGCAGCCGTCTACACTTAGTCAAGCAGGTTCATCAGAAGTTATACAAATAACTGGTGTCCGGGTTAATCCTACTGATAAAGGTGTAGAGATAACTTTAGAAACTTCTTCAGGAGATAAGTTACAAGTATCGCCGAAAAGCGAAGGTAATACATATATTGCTGACATTCCCAATGCTCAACTAAGGTTAGCTAAGGGTGATGCATTCCGTCAGGAAAATCCAGTTGCAGGAATTACTGAAATCACGGTTAGTAACCAAGATGCGAATACTATCCGGGTGGTGGTAATAGGTGAGGTGGGTTTGCCACAAGTCGAATTATTTGACAGTGACGAGGGTTTAATTTTTGGCTTTGTAACAGCACCAGCTTCTACTGCTTCTCCACAGGAACCAGGAACAGCACAAACACCTGAAGCACAGCCACAACAAGAGCCAGAAACAGCACAAACGCCTCCGTCTCAAGAACCATCAGAAGGTGAAACACCACCGCTAGAGGGTGAAACTCAACCAGAACAACCAGCCGCTGAGACAGATCAGCCAATTGAACTAGTGGTGACGGGCGAGGAAGATGGATATAACGCACCCAACGCTACCACTGGTACTAGAACCGATACTCGCATCTTCGATATTCCTCAATCAGTTCAAGTTGTGCCTAAAAAGGTGATTGAGGATCAACAAGTGATTCGTTGAGATGAGGCATTAAACAACGTCAGCAATGTTATTTCTGGCGGTTTTGATACTGGCTCGGAAGCAAGATACACTATCCGGGGTTTTGATAATGCTCCTGTCTTGATTGATGGCTTCAGGCAATACAATTATCAAGAGGTTCCAGAAACAGCAAATATAGAGCGTATTGAAGTTCTCAAAGGCCCGGCTTCAGTTCTGTATGGAGAAATTCAGCCGGGTGGGATAATCAATGTTGTTACCAAAAAGCCGTTGTCAGAACCTTTTTATGAGGCTGAGTTACAGTTTGGCAACTATAATTTGATTCGACCCCGGATTGATATTTCTGGGCCGTTGAGTCCAAATGGAAAAGAGTTTTATCGGCTGAATCTGGCGTATCTAAATAGTGATGGTTTTCGAGATTTTGACCAGAATTTCGAGCAATTCTTTCTTGCACCTGCTTTAACTTGGAAGTTCAGCGATCGCACAAATCTAACCGTTGATTTGCAGTATTCATACCGCAGACGACCACAAGATACTGGTTTAGTTGCCGTTGGCGACGAAGTAATCGATCTGCCTCGCGATCGCGTTCTCAATGAACCAGACGATTATATTGAACGTAATTTCGTCAATACCGGATATAGTTTAGAACATCGTTTTAACGATAACTGGACAATACGCAATGCATTTCGATATGCAACAAGTAGTGTTTTTAGCGAGAGATTGACGATTCCAATTGCCTTTGATGAGGCTACTGGCGATCTCACTCGTGTCTACGCTTATGATGATTTTAATTCGGATGACTATTCCCTACAAACAAATGTAGTTGGTAAATTTACTACAGGTTCGGTGAAGCATACTCTGTTGTTTGGTGTTGATTTAAACCGAAACAACTCTACTAGTTATGCGAGAGCGAATTTCTCTAACCCAGTGTCAATTAATGTCTTCGATCCGGTTTACGACAGTTCTCCAAGACCCGATCTAAACGATTTACTCTTCGATAGTAAATCTACAACAAATAGGTTTGGCATTTATTTCCAAGATGAGATTGCCTTTTTCGACAATTTCAAATTACTAGCGGGTTTGCGCTATGAAACCGTAAATCAAAAAGTACAAAATGAGCCAGCATTTTTTAATTCTGGTGATGACACCAGTCAATTCAATGATGCTTTGACTCCGCGCATTGGAATTGTTTATCAACCGATTAAAGAAGTTTCCCTTTACGCTAGCTATTCCCAATCATTTAATCCTAACGTTGATAATTTCAGTGTTGATGGGGGGCTACTCGAACCGGAACGAGGTAGAGGTTATGAAATCGGAATTAAAACTGAATTACTAGAAGGTAGAATTTTTGCCAGCTTGGCATATTTTGACATTACCAAAACGAATGTTGCTACAGAAGACCCGAATTTTCCTGGGTTAGGTTTTTCAGTGGCAACAGGCGAACAGCGAAGTAGAGGATTTGAATTCGATATTAGCGGGCAAATTTTACCAGGATGGAATATTATTGCCTCCTATGCATACACAGATGCTGAAGTTACAGATGACACCGATCAATCTATTGTTGGCAATACACTTACAGGTGTTCCCAGAAATAGCGCTAGTTTGTGGACGACCTATGAGTTACAAAGTGGTAGTTTGCAAGGTTTAGGCTTTGGGGTGGGATTTAATTTTGTCGGCGAACGTAAAGGAGATTTGCAAAACACTTTTAACCTAGACAGTTACTTTCTCACCAATGCAGCTATCTTTTACCGTCGAGACAATTGGCGGTTTGCTCTCAACTTGAAGAATATTTTTGATGTCAATCACATCACTGGTGTGCCTTTCAGCAAAATCAGCGGTATTTATCCAGGGGAGCCTTTTACTGTGATTGGTTCAATTTCAGTGCAGTTTTAGCCAGAACTTTCCCCCAACAAAAAGTTGCACTCAACATTACAGGACTTTGTCTGTTGTGATTAGCATTAAAAGTCTAAACAAACTTGTGTTGCTCGGTAGTTTGTATCTATCACAGTTCATGCCATTTTGGTTTTTGTACCAGGCTCTACCTGTGTTCATGCGTCAAAAGGGGCTTTCTCTGGAAGCGATTAGTTTACTGCCATTGCTTTCTCTTCCCATCACGTTGAAATTTCTTTGGTCGCCCTTGATTGACCGCTATGGATTTACGCGCTGGGGACACTATCGCTTCTGGATTATTTGTTTTCAACTGCTGATTGCTTGTATCACAGCCGTTAGTGCTTGGCTGGATGTTGAACGCAACTTTAATGCATTGCTGGTCTGTATGACAATCATATGTCTATCTAGTGCCAGTCAAGATATTGCTACCGATGCCCTTGCTGTGGGGTTACTAGAGCCTCAGGAACGAGGTTTGGGGAATGCAGTGCAAAGTGCAGGTGGATCTCTTGGTGCAGCTATCGGTGGAGGAGGAATGCTAATTTTGTTGAATTATTGGGGGTGGACTGCCAGTCTACAAATTTTGGCAGTGATGATGTTTGTCGCACTGATACCACTTTTTTGGCATCAAGAGCAGGTAAAGAACAAACAGGTTGCATTAGATAGTGTCACAAATGAGCGATACACGAATCTCATAGATCTGGTATCTACTTCATCTACATCTGCTACAAAGTCTATTACCAACCGTGGTACCAACTTTCTACTCCCTATTTCTTACTTGAAGACATTCATCAACTTTTGCACTAGCCCAGGTATAGGAAACTGGTTGCTACTGTTACTGTTGTATTCAGCAAGCAGCAGTATGGCAGCTACTATGTTTCGTCCTCTGCTAGTAGATATTGGACTTTCCCTAGCAGATATTGGTTGGCTGATGGGAATTGTAAATACTGTTGCTGCGATACTTGGCGGGATTACCGCAGGTTTTTTGATTGCCCCTTGGGGACGAAAGCGATCGCTAACTATATTTAGTTTACTGTGGGCAATGAGTATGGCTGCTTATCTACTTCCTGCATTTGGCATGACTAGTTTATTTGCTCTTTATCTTGTGGTAATCTGCACAGAGTTTACTGGTGGAATGATTGGCACAACTACATTCACCATGATGATGGATAAAGCCACCTCAGAATCGCCCGGTACTGATTATACTATCCAAACATCAGTCGGTGTCTTTGGTAGTATTGCTGGAGCTGCGCTCAGTGGTGTTCTTGCCCAAGCAACTGGTTATCGGGGAGTCTTTGCGATCAGTTTGGCGATCGCGATAATTAGCGTTTTAATGATTTCCAAAGTCTTTAACTTCACAAGGCAACCAAGAGTTTAAAGTCGTTTTTTATAACAGCCATAGTCTTTAAACTAGGCTAATAAAATGCCTTATTTATTGCAAATATAGGACTCATATTTGATTTTTGAAATATACGTAGGGTGCGTTAGCCAGAGGCATAACACACCGTCCAAAGGCTTTGGTGCGGTACTCTCGTTCTAAATATTGCATCAATTACCTCACAATACATAACAAACAATCATGACAATAACAACAAAATTTCTGAGATTAGCTAACAAGCCTAAAAATTCAACTTATCCTTTACAACGCTTGCTCAATTATGCAAGACGGTATCACCAACAAATTTGGCAAGCAACATCCTTTTCAATCATTAATACAATTTTAGACTTAGCACCACCGTGGTTGATTGGTACTGCGGTAGATATTCTCGTCAAGCAGCAAGATTCCATAATTGGCAAGTTGGGAATTAAAAATATAGTTTCGCAATTTTTGCTGCTCTCATTTCTTACGGTGATTATCTGGATATTTGAATCGCTTTCTCAGTATGCCTATGATCGAATATGGCGTAATTTAGCCCAGAATATTCAACATGATCTTCGTTTGGATACATACAATCATGTCCAAGAATTAGATTCAGCTTACTTTGAAGAAAGTAGCACTGGTGGCTTGATGTCAATTCTCAATGATGATATTAACCAGTTAGAATATTTTTTGAATTTTGGAGCAAATGTACTCATTCAGATTAGCACCTCAATCATCATTTTAACAGTTGGTGCTTTCTGGATTTTACCTACCTCCATTACTGTAGCTGTATTATTGCCAATGCCATTTATTGTTTGGGGGTCTTTTGCTTATCAAAAACGTCTAGAAACTCGTTATGCTGATGTGCGGGAAAAGGTAAGTTTTCTGAACGCACGACTAGCAAATAATCTCAGTGGAATTAATACAATTAAAAGTTTTACTGCTGAAGAATATGAAAGTGCGAGATTGGCAGGCGAAAGTGAAGCATATAGAAAAAGTAACTCTAAAGCAATTAAACTGTCGGCTGCTTTTATTCCCTTAATCAGAATGCTAGTTTTAGTAGGGTTCACAGCCTTATTATTTTGGGGAGGTATGGTAACATATGCAGGTAAGATATCTATTGGCAATTACAGCGTTTTACTCGTTTTAGTACAGAGATTATTGTGGCCTTTAGTAAACTTGGGAGAAATATTTGATAAATATCAAAGGTCAATGGCTTCTGTCAATCGTGTGATGAATTTGTTAGATGCTCCTATTAACATTACTAGGGGAGATATATCTTTACATATTGCTCAAGTACGTGGTGAAATTGACTTCAAGCAAGTTACCTTCACCTATTACAATCGAAAACCAGTAATTAAAAAACTATCCTTACATATTCCTTCAGGTAAAACTATTGCGATCATTGGTTCTACAGGTTCCGGGAAAAGCACTTTAGTGAAACTATTATTGCGATTTTATGATATTTCTTCTGGAACGATTACTATTGATGGTATTGATATCCAAAAATTAAATTTATATGATTTGCGTCGCAGTATCGGGTTAGTCAGTCAGGATTTATTTTTATTTCATGGTACTGTTGCTGAAAATATCGCTTACGGGACTTGTGATGCTAATGACGAACAAATAATTAAAGCTGCCAAAATCGCCGAAGCTCATGAATTTATTATGCAGTTACCCCAAGGTTATGAAACGATAGTCGGAGAACGGGGTCAAAAATTATCGGGTGGACAACGGCAAAGAATTGCGATCGCCAGGGCTGTTTTAAAAAATCCGCCAATATTAGTTTTAGATGAAGCTACATCGGCGGTGGACAATGAAACTGAAGCGGCAATTCAGCGTTCCTTGGAAAGAATTACTGCCAACAGGACGACGATAGCTATAGCCCATCGTCTTTCTACGATTCGTAATGCCGATCGCATTTATGTGATGGAACATGGAGAATTGGTTGAGTCGGGAACCCATGAGGAATTGTTAGACCGAAATGGGATTTATGCTAATTTGTGGCGAGTGCAGTCAGGGGTGAAATCAAGAAGCCAAAATATATAATCAGGGGAAGAGCTGGCAAAGCTGTCACTAAGTGCAAACTATATTGTTTAGTTTAAATAGCAGTCTGGAAATAAAGGGAGAGTCGCTGAGGACGATAGTCAGGTAAAGGAGACATTATTTTGTATTAAATAAAAGTGCAGAGGTATCAGGATAAAAATAGGTTGTCTCTATCACTAAATCGAGATTAATCAGCAAAGTACATTAACAGGTTTAGAATTAACATTTGTTGTGATTTTAGGACTGGGAATTAGTAAAGAATGTGCGGGTGAACAGATAAAAAAACAGGCGAGTGCAATGGCAATGCCAAAATCGAGAATCAATCGAAACAAGCGATTCATAGATATATCTCGCACTACTCGCAGAACAAATACAGCAGGTAAGGTATATGCCCTACCTAGCTATTAAAATCAGCCTTGTTGTGGCTTTAATTCCAGCTTTTATCGGCTTGTCCGAGGACATATGCTGCTACATCTTCAATTTGCTCTGGTTTTAAACGAGCTTTGAAGGCAGGCATAGCATTTTTACCATTCGTAACTTGGGCAATTATTGCCTCTGCTGAGTTCATCCCATTTTTTTCCAAATCACTCTTATTCAAGCTTTTAAGAGTTGGATTTATCTTATCCTTTGCTTTTTGACGAAACGCAGAAAACGGCAAAGAACTTTTTTGCTGCTTGTACTCCAGACTTTTTTTATTTGATGCTGGCCGAAAGCTGGTCTATCGCGGACAACTAGACGACAGCCATCCTAATAACGGTATACCTGTAACTGGAGGTGATTTACGAGCAGCTATTGAAGATGTGTTGAGCGATCGCGCGGCTGGTGAATATAGTTCCAGCATTTTTCATGAAGATATTCCACGTCCTATTCGTTTTGAAAAAATTGGACGAGTGGCGATTGATACTCATGTGATTATAGGTGTTACTCGGGAAGTATATTCTGTAGTTTTATGTCCCTGCTTAATCTATGGTCATGGGACAGGTTTACATACCGAAAGCATTCAAGTCCCTCGGATGATTGCAGTTGCAAAGAAATATCGGGCAGCTAGATACATTGGTAAAGGAGAAAATGTTTGGTCAACCGTCCATATTGACGATCTTGTGAATGCCTACTTGCTTGCACTTGAAAAAGCTTCTGCTGGATCATTCTTTTTCTTGACACTCCCCCGCTAATTGCTTCGCAATGTAGCGGGAGATTCTTGCTTCTCAGAAACACGCACGGCAGTTACTCTACTTGGGGAAACCCCAAGACCGCACTGCCTCTTTTTGGCACAAGTGCCAACGAGTCTTACTGCTTCTCCACAAGCTTGAACTTCTGTGTGTCCCACAGTATTTGCTGACAATATTCTTATCCGTTGTGTCCTCAAGTTTCGTGAAGCATTTTCATCCCTGTCATGGGGTGTTTGGCAACTCGGACAAATCCACTCACGGATACTTAAATTCAGAAAATCATTTTTATGACCGCAACATGAACAAAGCTTTGAACAGGGAAAGAATCTGTCAAGTTGAACAAATTTACTCCCTTGTCTGTTTAGTTTGTAGCTGATGAAATTAAGCAGCATACCAAAACCAGCATCATGTATTGATTTGGCGAATTTGGTACGAGCTAATCCCTTAACACAAAGCTTCTCAGCTACTATGACTTGGTTTTCATCACATAAGTTTCGTGAGAGTTTATGGAGAAAATCTTGTATTAGATATTTTTTCGTGAACCCTAGCAACTACTTTAACTGCTTTACGCCTATTGTTAGACCCTTTAACTTTACGAGACAGAGATTTCTGTCTAATTCGTAGTCGTTTGGCATATTTTCTCGTGGGTTTGATTGGGTCAACCTTATAACAGGTTTCACCATCAAACACAGTTATCAAACTGGTCAACCCAAGGTCAATTCCCGATATCTTACCTTGTTTATTGGTTGTTAAATCTTTTGTCTCAAATAAGATTGCAGCAAAATATTTATCTGTGCTTGTCTTAGAAACAGTTACAGATTTAATCTTGCCATTAATATTTTTTGAAAGACTAGCTTTAACAATGCCAAGCTTAGGTAGCTTTAATCCACCATCTTTAATTGAACAACTTTCAGGAAATCGGATTGATTACTTAGAGTGCTTGTTCTTGAATTTTGGAAATCCAGTACTTTTAGAGAAAAAGTTTTTAAACGCAGATTCCAAATTCTTGAGTGACTGTTGTAGAACAGCAGCAGTTGGTTCTTGTAGCCATTTATAATTAGTTAGTTTCTTCAATTGGGTAAGGTCTTTAGCCATCTGGCAGTAAGTCATACCTTTACCCGTTTCTTCGTATTGAGTATTGGTTTTATTGAGGTAGAAATTCCAAACAAAGCGAGAACATCCAAAGCTTTTAGCTAAAGATATTTCTTGCTCTTTGTTGGGATAAATTCTGACCTTCAGTACGTCTAACATCAATATAATTTTGAGAAACTTATGGTAAGATACTGCTTACCGCTATCTCTCGTCAATATATTTACAATTATGGTTTTAGGTCTGTTTACAGACTTAACGCTCATATCGTCTTAGTTGTAAAGTACCGCAGAAAAGCTATTAATGCAGAAATACTAAACAGACTAAAAGAAATAATCACAGATACCCTAAAAAAATGGGACTGTGAGTTGTTAGAGTTCAATGGTGAAGCAGACCATGTACATTTATTAATTGACTACAAACCAGACAAACCACTCTCAACACTGATTGGAAATATTAAAACAGTGAGCAGTAGATTAATTCGTAAAGAGTTTCCTTGGTTGGCTAAAAAATACTTCTATAATAAGCCTTACTTTTGGACTGGTGCGTATTTTGTAGCTAGTTGTGGAGGTGTCACGGTTGAACAATTAAAAAATTACGTTGAGAACCTTTGAACTTCCACGCACATTGATTCGCTGCGCTCAATTTTATATTGGTCGCAATTCATCTCCCGTTAAGTCCGGCGACTGTAACGGGAGTCAAGAATGCTCCATTAAGATAGAAAACGGCGAAGCTAGCTTTAAAGATATTGCTGAGGCAATCCATCGTGAACTAGGCTTTGACGGTGCAGTGCAAACATGGACAATCGAGGAAGCAGTTCAAGAATGGGGACAACAAGCGGCTCACTTTGCTTTTGGTTCTAATAGCCGTATTCGTTCCGATAAAGCTAGAAACGTTCTTGGATGGATACCTAGCTATTCATCAGTGCTTGATTGGCTAAGAACATAATTGCGACTATCGCCAACTTTAGCGAAGCAAGTGGGGATTTCCACTTAATTGGCAGCTTGTAAAACTGAGTGCAACTTCAACAATCGCTCTTTTGCCTTTGCCAAAGTTTCTGGCTTCTTACTAAAACAGAACCTGATAAACTTTCTACCCGCCTCTGATTGTGAGAAAAAGCTAGAACCGGGAACCACAGCCACACCAATCTCTTTAATTAAATATTCAGTAAATTCCATAGCATTGTTGTAACCAAAACGCGAGATATCCGCAAACACATAGTAGGCTCCTTTGGGTACAAAACAAGGAATTCCCACCACATCCAAAATTTGCAAGATATTGTCTCGCTTTTGCTGATAAAGCTTTGCTAGTTCTTCATAATAATTCACAGGAAGTTGCATGGCTGCTACTCCTGCTCTTTGCAAAGGTGCAGGTGCGCCAACGGTGAGAAAGTCATGAACCTTACGAATTGCTCCTGTTAATTCTGGGTTTGCCAGAATATAACCAACTCGCCAACCAGTCACACTGTAAGTCTTGGAAAGACCATTAATAGTAACAGTTCGCTCAGACATGCCTGGCAAAGTTGCCATTGCAATATGCTGCGTTCCGTCATAGAGAATGTGTTCATAGATTTCGTCTGTAAATACCAACACATCCCACTGCTGACAAAGTTCAGCGATTAAAGTTAGTTCTGCACAAGAAAATACTTTCCCGGTTGGGTTATGGGGTGTATTAATGATAATGGCTTTGGTGCGTTCATTAAATGCGCGACGCAGTTGTGCTTGATCAAATGTCCAGTCGGGTGGATGCAGCGAGACGTAACGAGGAGTTGCACTGGCTAAAATCGTATCAGGCCCGTAGTTTTCATAATACGGTTCAAACACAATCACTTCGTCACCTGGATTTAGAGTTGCCAGCATGACAGCTGCCATTGCTTCTGTTGAACCACAGGTGACGGTAATTTGTCGTTCCGGATCAATATCTAAGCCCAAGTACCAATGGAGTTTTTCTGCAATCGCATGACGAAAGGCTTTATCGCCCCAGGTAATTGCGTACTGATTAATGTCTTCCTGAATTGCTTCGCAAGCTGCCTGTTTTAACTGGGGTGGACAAGGAAAATCAGGAAATCCCTGTGCCAAATTCACAGCATCGTATTGCAATGCCATTCTAGTCATTTCGCGAATGACTGACTCTGTGAACTGGTTTGCTCTATCTGAAATTTTCTGCTTTCCTGTTGGAGTCACGTTTATGTTTATTCCTCTATATAATATAGAAATAACTTTAACTCGATAAGTTTACCGTATATTTTACCAATAACTAGTATTATGTTGTTTTGCGATCGCATGATTGCTGCCCAGGTGGGAGAGGGATGATCTCGATACCATACTTAGAGGCAGTGGTAAGAATTTTGTCCAGGTCTTCAAACTCATTTTTTATTCATACTCATGCAACGCCCCTAACTTCCGAATTTCTGGCCAAATCATAGCTGTTGCAATTACCACGATAATTGTACCAATTCCCCCACCAACCACAGAGATTACTGGGCCGAATAATGCAGCAGTTAAACCTGACTCAAAACCTCCCAACTCATTTGAGGCACTGATAAATACGCTGTTAATGGCAGCAACTCGACCGCGTAAATGATTAGGTGTGCGAATCTGCACTAAAGTATGGCGAATTACAACGCTGATACTATCCAAAGCCCCACTTAATGCCAGCATCAGCAGTGATAGCCAAAACCAACGAGATAGCCCAAAGATTATCGTGACGATACCAAAACCAACCACCGACCACAGTAAAGCTGGCCCAGGTTTGCGTAACGGTGGTAAGTGTGCCAAAGCCACTGCCATAATTAATGCACCTATAGATGGAGCTGCTTGTAGATATCCCAACTCGACTGGGCCTACCTGCAAAATATCTTTAGCAAAAATGGGTAATAGTGCAACTGCACCCCCTAGCAAGACAGCAAACAGATCCAAGGTGATTGCTGCTAAAATAACCTGGTTCTGCCAGACAAACTTTGCACCAGCAGATAAAGCTTTTAGGGATATTGGTTCTTTGGTAAAAGTAGTTTTTTGGTCTTTAATTGCTACTGTTAAAGCAAAACACAAAAATGATGCGATCGCCGCTAACACATATACCCTTGTGGCACTTCCCAAAATAGCGATCGCAAATCCTCCTAAGGCCGGCCCAATTACTGTTGCTAGCTGAAAGCTTATACTATTCCAAGTGGCAGCATTAGTAAAAATACTTTTTGGTATCAATTGCCACATCAAAGCATCACTGGCAGGTTTCAAGAACGCTCTAGCAATGCCTGTTAACAGTAAGAAGGTATAAACCAGAACAACTGAACCCTGATAGTAGGAAATAACAGCCAAAGCCAGCGAGCAAAGCACTAGCAACATGATGGAAAGTAACATGGTGTGTTTGCGATCGCTCTTGTCGGCGACATGTCCGGCAATCAAAGTCAGAGCAATCATCGGCAGAACTTGCGCCAGCCCCACCCCACCTAACACCATAGCTGAGTTGGTACGTTCATACAGTTCCCAACCAATCGCTATAGTCTGCATTTGTGAACCTGTAAACAGGAGTACACGCCCAATTGTAAATAGTCGATAATCTCGATATCTTAGGGCTGCAAAGGGATCTTGTTGTGCAACTTCTGTTTTAAGGAGCTTTGGGAACTTCTGTTTGCTCGAAGACATTTTTGAGTAGAGCCAAACCTTCTTCAATTTGTGATACTTGTTCTGGTGTCAAATCTTTTAAAATTTCAGCAATATGAGCGCGAGTTTTTTGTTGAGATTGCTCAAGAAGTTGCTTACCTTCTTCAGTTAAATTGAGAACAACTCGTCGCCGTTCTTGGGGATGATCGGTGCGTTGTACCAGATGGCGTTGTACTAGTCGTTCTATTGTTGTTGATGCGGTAGCACAAGTGACGCCGAGATGTTCTGCTACCTCAGATAATGAAGCGCCAGGATTGCGCTTGAGAAATGCTAGCGATCGCAGCTGAGGTATAGACAAAGAGTCAGCACTGTGAGTCCGCATATCAGCTCGGATAAACCGCATTAATAGTGGAATTGTTTCCATTACTCTAGCGGCACATTCTTGAGAAGTTTTACCGAGCTTCATGAGACTGTGATTCTCCTGATTACATCGCCACCCGTGGATAAAGTTTTCCACAGATGATTGTTAAGCCTATCAATGTTAGCAAGAGAATTATACAATCTAGACCAAACCCATATAGACTAGAGCCATTTGCTAGCATCGTACCGCGTAGAGCATCAACTTGGTAAGTCAAGGGGTTGACATGGGAAATGAACTGCAACCAGTTTGGCATGAGTGATATGGGATAGATGGCATTGCTAGCGAAAAATAATGGCATAGTCAACAATTGCCCAATTCCGGTAAATCGTTCTCGGGTTTTTACTAGACAGCCAATGATCAGCGAGAAAATGCAAAAACAACCAGCACCTAACAGCACAATTACTAATACTTGAAGTAAAGCTAAGGGACTGAGATTTAACTTGACACCTAACAGCAGTGCCAATCCATAAATGATTACTATCTGTGATAAGCATCGTACACCACAACCTAGAGCTTTACCCAACACCATCGCGGCACGAGGTGTAGGACTAGCGAGGAATTTATGCACAATTCCCAAATCTCGCTCCCAAATCAGCGTCATACCACCAGTGAAAATTGCCATAAACAGCACACTTTGAGCGAGAATACCAGGAGCCATAAACTCCAAATAAGATAAGTTCCCTGTCTCAATAGCACGAGTGCGGGTGAAGACTTGTCCAAAGACTAATAGCCATAATGCAGGCTGTACACCTCGTATTAGTAAATCGTAAGGATCGTGGCGGAGTTTACGTACTTCTAGTTCAGCGACAACAAGAGTTTTCCTGATTAGTTGAGCGATCGCACAGATAATATTGTTTTGATGAGCTGGTCTTTTGTCAACCCAACCGTTGAGCATTACGTCTGGTTCTTGCGGTGTCATGGTAACTAACTCCCAATGCTAATTCATCCCCTGTGTAGTAAATAAACACATCATCTAAGGTTGCGTTTGGTTTAGCGATCGCAGCTTTTAATTCTTGAGGTGTGCCAGTGACAACTTCCTTACTCTGGTTCATAATTGTCACGCGGTTACACAAACTATCAGCTTCTTCTAAAAAGTGGGTAGTTAAAAATATAGTTGTGCCATAGTTAGCATGGAGTTCTTGCACAAGTTGCCAAACCTGAGTACGAGCAACTGGATCAAGTCCTACTGTTGGCTCATCTAAAAACAAAATCTGCGGTCGATGTAAGATAGATTGGGCTATTTCTAGCTTGCGAATCATGCCGCCAGAGTAAGTTCTGACCAAACGATGGGCTACTGAGTGCAAACCCATGAACTCCAGCACATCATGGATGCGCTGTTGGCGTCGCTTCGATGAAACATCATACAACTTGGCAAAAATTAAAAGATTCTCGTAGCCTGTAAGGCTGCCATCAGCAGAAAGAGCTTGGGGTACATAACCGATGACTCTTCTAACTGCATCAGATTGATGAGTCATATCATAGCCAGCTAGAGTTGCCTGACCAGCGCTTGGTAGTAACAGGGTTGTCAACATCTTAATTACTGTACTTTTGCCGGCTCCATTGGGTCCTAGCAAGCCAAATACTTCTCCAGGTGCTACGGAAATATTTAAGTTATCAACTGCTGTGAACTTGTCAAAGCGGCGCGTGAGTCCCCGAGTTGACAATATAGACGAGTTTGGAGTGTTTACGGACGTTGACCAATCAGTTTTTCCCGTCAGTTTAGTCACGAGTAGAATGCACTTCTTTTGTAAATTTATTTAGATAATCTAACTATTAGCTTCTCATATTTTTTCTGGAAGTCAAGAGTTCATAGAACCTAACCAACGCCCTGAAATCGTAGTGAATGCTGATTTCCTTTCTGATTTCAAGATGCAGAAGTAATAGTGTGGATACAAAAATTTATCGCTACAGATAAAACGCAGCAGTTGGAATAGACCTTTTGCATGAATCCTCAAAATTCCACCCTAACCCTCCCCTTACTAAGGGGAGGGAGTTAATATATTGCTTCCCCCTTGACAAGGGGGACTAATCAACAACTCTATGATTTTGTCATTCAACTGTTAAGCGGTATAAAAAATGGGGTAAACTTGCGTGAATAATCTCACGTTCGTATTTAAATCCTAACTTTTCCATAACCCTTTGTGAAGCTTTGTTAGTCGTGAGAGTAAAGCAAACTATCTCATGCAACTTTAGTAGTTCAAAACCAATTTTCAAGATTTTCTCACCCATTTCTGTTGCTAATCCTTTACCCCAAAATTTAGCCATAAGAGCGTATGCTAACTCAACTTCATTGATACCTTCTACATTAGTATTGCGAAGACCAGCACGACCGACAAACTGATTATTAACTTTGTCTCGAAATACCCATAATCCGAATCCATACTGCTGCCAATGATGCAAGTTATTTAAAATAAAAAGCCTTGTTTCTTCATCAGAACGAATACCGCCTAAAGTTGCCATAACTTGCGAGTCTTGGTGCATACGGTCAAGTTCATTCAAGTGTTGAAATTGTAAACGCTCAGCCAGTAGACGATGAGTAGTAAATGTTTCTATTAACTGCATATTTTTTACTAAATTATTGACATAGCAAATTTTTTCGTCAAACAAGTGAGCTTCTTGGCATTGAATATTGGAACCTCACATAACATCCTTATATCCAGCTAGAAAAGGCCACTGTTCAATTTGCTGCATTTAAGGATTAGTGATCCAGTAGTAATTGCTATCTTGTTTTTTCACCAACAAAATAATAAAATTTTAATAGTATTTCCATATACAGAAATTCTACTCTTAATATTATTGATCACAGATTTTTGGGCGGGTGAGTACACGTTAAGTTATGCAAAAATATGTTGCTTAAATCTTTGCAAAGTCTTACAAGCAAAGAGCTAGAGATTGAGTACCAAAATGCCTAGCCCCTAGCCCAAAAATACTAGAACCCCTAGTCTAAAAATACTAGCACCCCTACCCCCAGAAGAATTTTAAATTTCCATTAAATGGGGGATGAGCGTGCTTGAGTACAACCTTAATCAATCCAATAAATCCAATCGTCATCGGCTCCACTGTCCCCTAACCAAGTGTCTGGTATAAGCAGAAAAATAGCACACTGCTTTTAATCAGAGCATTACCGATGCAACAGACACTAAATCCTATTCGGAATTCAAATACTGCCAAAACACCGGATAGTGCAAATGGCATTTTTGAACCTTTGTGGAGTGATTTTCGCATTATCTTTGAGCGTGATCCAGCAGCACGCAATTGGTTAGAGGTGCTGTTTTGCTATCCCGGATTCCATGCACTCTGTTTGCATCGCCTCGCCCACTGGTTATATCGTCGCAAGATAGCTTTTTTTCCTCGCTTGCTTTCTCATGTAGGACGATTTTTGACAGGAATTGAAATTCATCCAGGTGCAGAAATTGGTAAGGGAGTATTTATCGATCATGGCATGGGTGTTGTGATTGGTGAGACTGCTATTGTCGGAAACTACAGCTTGATTTATCAAGGTGTTACTCTCGGCGGAACCGGTAAAGAAACGGGTAAACGTCATCCTACTTTGGGTGAAAACGTTGTCGTGGGAGCAGGTGCAAAAGTTTTGGGCAATATTTCCATTGGCGCAGGGGCCCGCATTGGCGCAGGTTCAGTGGTGTTACGAGATGTCCCTAGTGATTGCACTGTCGTAGGTATTCCTGGACGCAATATTTCCCACAAACAGAATAAACGTCTCTCTCCTCTAGAACACGGCAAACTTCCGGATGTGGAAGCAACTGTGATTCGCTCTTTGCTTGAACGCATAGAACAGCTCGAACAACAAGTGCAAATTTTGAAAAATCAACAGTCAAAGGTCAATAGTCAATAGTCAATTGTTGTTTGTTGTCTGTTGTTTGTTGCAACCAACAACCAACCACTAACCACTAACCACTAACCACTAACCACTAACAATCAACCAAATCAATGCTACCACCTTACACTTCTCCTACCTTAGGCGATCACTATTATATTGTGCAGATTCCTTTAAGCGATCGCTGGCAAGTTTATCGCCGCTTGCAAGAGTTAATGATTCCTTGTTTGTGTCATCCTGATGGTTCTTTACGGGTGCAGATAGATAATTTTCTCACAGTAATTCTTGTTCACAGTATCGTTAAGCAATTTTCGGTTTCTCGTCAAGAATTAATTGATTGGCTAGAACGATGCTGGCAGTTGTAATGATTTTATCAAGTATTTTACACTTCACGGTTTTTGTTAAAGCTTCTATGATAGCTAACTGTCAAAGTGATATAAAATTTATTAATTTTTTGCAGAATGAACTTGAACTTTCAAGTGGAGATATTGATGTAGCTCTGCGAAAACGTGAATTAGAAAATGGACCGTTACCAATGCTGCTTTGGCAGTATGGTTTAGTTGATATAGAGCAGTTGGAGCGGATTTTTGATTGGTTAGAAGAGCAAGCTTAAGAGAATCAGATTAATTATTACAAATTCAAAAGAAGTAAATACTTCTTTCAATTTTTAGTTTTGAAATTTTCACTACTGAGGATAACACCATGATTGCTACTTTAATTGCTGGATTTAGTTTGTTAATTGTATCAGGAATAGCAAAGACTTACATGAGTTATATGCTATTTACTGAAATCCCTAATCATCCTGAAGAAAAAAATCCTTAATTTATACCAATTCCTGGTTTGATGTCATACAGAATGCAAAATGATAGTTGAGCAAGAATGATGATAGAAGATGAAGGATGAGAACTCAAGAATGAAGAATAAAGGATGAAAAATCAAAGATGAAGAATAAAGGATGAAAGATGAAAATAATAATTTAGATTTTATAGTTGATATTTCACACTTCATCCTTCATCCTTCATACTTCACACTTCATTAGAGGTATTTTTCCAATGAATAAAGTTCTGATTAATGACACGACTCTACGTGACGGCGAACAAGCGGCGGGCGTTGCCTTTAATTTACAAGAAAAAGTAGCGATCGCCAAATTTCTTGATGCTATCGGTGTTCACGAAATTGAAGTCGGGATTCCGGCGATGGGTGAGTCAGAAATGCGAGCGATCGCAGCAATTTCTAACTTAGGTTTGTCTGCTAAATTGCTAGGCTGGAATCGGGCTGTGATTTCAGACATTCAGGCGTCTATGGCCTGTGGTTTGACAAGAATGCACATTTCCATTCCCGTCTCTGGAATTCAAATAGCCGCTAAGTTTCATGGCCAGTGGCGCATAACTTTGCAACAACTCAAAGACAGTATCAGCTTTGCTGTCGATCAAGGTCTTTGGGTTGCTGTTGGCGGAGAAGATTCTTCTCGTGCTGATGAAAACTTCCTCTTTGATGTTGCCCATTATGCCCAAGAGTGGGGCGCATCACGATTTCGTTTCTGCGATACAGTTGGAGTTCTTGACCCCTTCAGCACCTACACAAAAGTGAATCGGTTAGTTGCGGCTTTACTGATTCCTGTGGAAATCCATACGCACAATGATTTCGGTTTAGCGACTGCAAATGCCTTGGCAGGTATCAAAGCTGGAGCTTTATCAGTAAATACCACTGTCAATGGATTAGGCGAAAGAGCCGGAAACGCAGCTTTAGAAGAAGTTGTTATGGCTCTCAAACGTATTCATGGTATCAATGTTGGCATTGAAACACCACGTCTATTAGAACTGTCTCGACTAGTAGCAGCAGCATCGGGTTGCAGTGTCCCGCCTTGGAAAGCAATTGTTGGTGACAATACCTTTGCTCATGAATCTGGTATTCATGCTCACGGGGTACTGCAAAATCCTACTACATACGAACCATTTGCACCCGAAGAAGTCGGTTGGGAGCGGCGTTTAGTAGTAGGTAAGCATTCTGGCAGACATTTACTATCTAATGTGCTACAGCAATACGGCATTATTCTCAACACAGAAGAAACTCAATCTGTATTAGATGCAGTTAGACAACAGTCTATTCAGAAAAAACGCAGTCTCACCACCCAAGAAGTTTTGCATTTAGTTTACGAACAGAGGGTTTCCCATGCAATCAGATGATGAAGTTGAATTATACGATCCGCCTGCTTTTGACATCGGTGATAAAGTCCGACTCCGCAAACAAATAAAAAATGATGGAACTTTTCCTGGTCAAGAAATCGGGACTATTCTCGGTAAAAAAGGAGATATTGGTTACGTTGTTAGTATAGGCTCATTTTTACAAAGATCCTATATTTATGCAGTACATTTTCTTCAGACAGGTTTTATTGTTGGTTGCCGCAAAAAAGAACTGGAACTAGTAGAAAAATCAAAAGATTTAGAATAGGGAAGTAGAATTATGAAAGTGATGCTACGTAGAAATAACGCTGGTAATTTAGTTGTTTACGTTGCTAAAAAAGACCTCGAAGAAGAAGTTGTAAAAGAAACAGAAGGTTCTGAAGGAAAAATTTTTACTTTGGCGAATGGTTGGGAATTAGCCTTTCCTAATTTACCAGATCCATTAGTATTACCTCAAACCTTTGAGGCAAAACGTCTCGCATAAACTTTGTTTAGAGTTGTTTGTTGTTTGTTGTTTGGAACTATAAATTATCATCTACAAACAACCAACTATCATCTACTAACAACCAACTCCTAACATTCAATTACTACCCTCTAAGCACCAACAAAATTTTAAAATGAGCGACAAATATTTAACAATAACAGAATTTAATCTAGAAGGACAATTCCTTGGTTTTTTGAGTGATTCATCACGAGAATATAAATATTTGCGTTTAGCGATCGCATCTGGGGAAGTACAGCTAAAAATTCCCAAACAACTGCGCGCATACCTGGGTGTAAACTTGCAACCCGGCGAACTTTTGCACGTATTTGGTCTGAGCAAGTTAAACACCCATACTGGTAAACTCAAATTTAAAGTTTATGGAGTGAAACCATTAGGAGTTTGTCCCAATCAAAAAAATCCCCAACAAACTAAAGCCAAAATTTTAGTATGTCAAAAATCTGGTTGCCGCAAAAGGGGCGGTAAAGGTTTATTGTCAGAATTAGAAAAGATTTTATGTGAGCGTGGATTGCAAGATAAAGTGACTATTGAGCAAACAGGCTGTTTAAAATGCTGCAATAGCGCACCTAACTGTATTTTGCAACTTGGTCAAAAAGAATTTAAAAAAGTGCATCCCGAAGCGATCGCATCTTTGTTGGAAAATCACTTATAATCCAAAATCCAACATAGTATTTTATCCCAACCACTCAGGATTCTTAGCCGTACTATCGAATTGACTACTAGTTTTAAATAGTTCATACTGACCCTTAGCAGCAGCCTCACGAGTGCGCTTGAGTAGTGCTTTGACTTGTTCCTGGCTCATTGGCTTAAATGTGCGTACTGCTTCAAAGGCTTGATTCAAGATTTCCATACTTTCAATACCTGTAATTACTGTTGAAGTTGGCAAATTCATTGCGTAATGCAGGCATTCGATGGGTTTGACAGTGTTACTCTTGAGAATGTTTTGGTCGCCCATTGATTTCATTCCTAGCACACCAATGTTATTGTCAACTAATTTCGGTAGAACTTGGCGTTCAAAACTCCGAAAATGGGCATCCATGACATTTAACGGCATTTGCACGGTATCAAAACGAAAGTTGTTTTGATTAGCAACTTCTAGCATTCTCAAGTGAACTACAGGATCTTTATGACCAGTGAAGCCAATGTAGCGAATTTTACCTGCTTTTTGTGCCTCTACAACTGCTTCCATTGCACCACCAGGAGCAAAAATGCGGTCTGGATCTTCCATACGAATCACTTCATGATGCTGTAACAAATCTATGTGCTCAGTTTGTAAACGTCTCAGTGATTCGTCAATTTGTTGAGCAGCAGCTTGTTTGGTACGACCGTCAATTTTGGTCATTAGAAAGACTTTTTGACGATAACCATCCCGCAGGGCTTTACCCATCCTAATTTCACTACCTCCATTATGGTAGTCCCAGCTATTGTCCATAAAATTAATACCCCCATCAATAGCTGTACGGATAAGACGAATTCCCTCTGGCTCGTCTTTTGGTCTGCCGATATGATGACCTCCTAGACCGATTACAGATACTTGTTCTCCTGTGCGTCCTAGTTGTCTGTAGATCATTTCGCCTTTTTTTATCTGTGTGGGAGTTGGTTGACTTTGGGCTAAAAGTTTTCTAAAGTATCCTTCTGATTCTGCTAGCCCTATTGCAATCAAACCTGAAGTCGAAGCAACCCTCAGTAAATATCGCCTGCTGATGTCCACAAATGTGTCTTCCGAAAAACTATTAGAACTTAAGCTTATAGTTTTGCACTACGCACAATAGGCTGCATCTAACTGGTGAGATAGAGAAAGAGGAGATTTTATCTCATATTCGCTTGAACACTTACACTATTCGCTAGTGTCGGTAATTGGTAATTGGTAACTGAGTATTACTATTTTTAACTTGGAGAACAATGTTTAATTGACCTGACTATGAGCCTTAAGTAAAGGGTATTGATATATAATCAATCATCAGTATGATCTTTGTATATCTTCATTTTTTTGGCGTTGCATAATAGCGGTATGAATTGAGGTCAATTAATCATGGAATGTCCACGCTGTGGATCTTGTCATAACCGTAAGAATGGAAAGAAAAGAGGTAAACAGAATCACATTTGCTGTGATTGTGGTCGTCAATTCATTGATGTCTATAAACCACCCAGGGGCTACTCGGATGAAATCAAACAAGAATGCCTAAAAATGTACGTCAATGGTATGGGATTTCGTGGAATTGAAAGGGTGAAAAACGTTCATCATACTACCATTATTCATTGGGTTAAACGAGTGGGTACACAATTGGCGGATACACCAAATTCAAAGGAAATTCCGCAGGTGGGAGAACTAGATGAATTAGAAACATTTATTGGTTCAAAAAAAATAAAATCTGGTTGTGGACGGCGGTAAATCACTTTACTCAAGGTATTCTTGCTTGGGTTTTAGGTGATCGTAGTTCGACTACTTTCCAACAGTTATGGAACATTGTCCAGTGTTGGCAGAGTTATTTTTACGTCACAGATGGATACCCTGTTTACCCTTGTTTTGTTCCTGATGGTGACCAAATTGTGAGTAAGACCTACATGACACGAGTCGAAAATGAAAACACAAGGCTTAGACATTATTTGGCTCGTCTTCATCGTAAAACTTTATGTTATTCCAAAACCGAGGAAATGCTGAGATACTCTGTTCGATTGTTATTGCACTACCTCAAATATCGTTCTGTTCCCTTACCTGCCTAAAACATACCTTTATTCAGCAACGCCTCTTCATTTTTTTTAACTGAATTTTTCCGGTTTTTACTTCGGAATCCATGAACCCAGCACTGCTGGGTGATTTTTTTGGAGAGTGATTACTATGGTTATGCGATCGCTTTCTATACTTATGCTAGTAGCTGCATGTTGGAATCGAGTCCTTTATAAGTTCCGCCTTGAGAAGATTTTCCAGTTACTTATTGCTTTTGAGCGGTCGCTTCTCCAATCACATAACGTTTTTGTAGATTTACTATAGCAGTTTACTATTGAGTGGAATACACTCAAATTATGCGATCGCATCAGACATGTTAGTAGCTTTCAGCTTTCTTAGAATATCTAAGAAGGATAAACTTCATTTTCGCCAAATTGCCATTTACTAAAGATGTCATAAGTTTGATTGCCATATAATTTTAGTAAAACTATGTTGAACAAGGATTTAATAACTGTGCGTAATGATTTAAAAGATTTAGACATAAGTCTAAGTGAGCTACAATATTTAACGAATTTACCTGTTAATGATGAACTAGTTATTATTATTAATCCTATCAAGAAAACACTCCAAAGTTTTATAAAAAAAGCAAGAGGTCCAGAAGGAGCCACTACAATTTTTCTCGGAATTACTATATTATTCGTGAGTTATCTTGCATTTGATCTACTTGCTAAAAGTATTATCGTTAGTACATTTATTCCATCTTGGATTTTATTGATCGGATTTTTTGGTGTCGCTGCTGCTATTACACAGTTAATATTGTATCTAATTTGGAAACAGAAAAATAAGCTAGTCAAAACTAACATTACACCTTCTCTAGAAATGCTATTAATGGATGTTGATAGATATAATGCTGTCATTAAAGCAATAGATATCAATGATCAAATAGAAGCAGCTGGTAATTTAGGAGTAACCATCAAAGAAAGAAGTAAGGTTATCGAAGCATTACAGCTTACAAAAGCTGATCTGATCCGTGCTTTAAAGACAGAGAGAATTCTGAGAGAAAATCGAAAATTTATTATTAGTAACTCGGAACTATTTATGAATAACTTAGCAACGTTAACAGCAATGCAAGTACCAGAACAAGCTAGTGAGCATGGAAAATTATTAAATGAAGCTTTACAGATTGCCTTGGATGTTCAACATGAAATGAGACGTTTACAGAACCAGCATTAAATTTGATACAGCTAGACAAATTGCTTCGTAGTTAACGCTACATAACCAAGTATTAAGTGTTAAATATACTGCCGACTAATTTCTGAGGTTCGTGTTAAATTTTTCCATCTATTTCTGAGAAAAAGCAATATCCTTGTTATGAAAGATAGTAAAGCTAATTTATGCTTTTGCGCCAGATTTTTTTCGGAATTAACTCTCCTATTTTCCTGTTTGCTTTATTGTTCTCTGTAGATGGAAATGAAGAACCTTGGATCGTTAGGGAGCATCTATGAAAAATAATGAAGGCGATCGCGGCAGTGGTAGATTTGATTGCTAACCAGCTAAACCATACTCCATCTAGGCATCCATGATGGTAAAGGCTAATCTTTGGGAAGCAACAGGATTTTATTTTGGCATTTTGGCAACAATTCGGATTGGATAAAAAGTACAGTAAGTGAGCAATCCGTTCTTGCACAAAATTAGCGCGAATTCTCAAAAATTCCTCCCCTGCTTAGCCACAGGGGTCTTTTATTGGCAATCAATTGAAATAAGAATTACATTCTTGGATTAATGCCTGAAATCTGATCAACTTCTTTTGCTTTTGTTAGAAAATATTTAAGTAACAAATGAAATTTATTACACAAATCCTAAGTTATTTTTGGCATTTTGGCAGATATATACATTTAAAAACGGATATTGTAGAGAAATCATAAATCAAGTGCAAGAGTGTCAAACTACAGGATTCCCGGAATCATCTCCGGGAATTTTTATCTTTATTAACCAAAAAACCCAGCAGATTTTCAAAAGTGTGAAACTTAGCACCTTCACCGATCTCAGGGAGAACTAGGGAGGGGTGTATCTCCATCTACATGCAAAGCGCTGTAATAAAGCTATTATCAGTATATAAGTACTAATTTTGTTTAATAGCTAGGGATTACATCTGTTTCCCTTGTCTTCTTTGTCTTCCAGTTGCCAAGTGTGTCAGACTTATAGTGAAACGGTATAAAGCGATCGCATGATCGTCTAGACGATGCTACCGAGTAATCATACATATAGCTCTACACTTTATTTACCCAGCGTATGGGATCTTCTCAACGATTTAAAATAAAAAAGTGTTAACTAAATTTATATAGAATTAACTAGGGATCGCCTATCAGCATGGAATGGAAAGAAATCTCTGGTAACTGGGTATTGATTCCTGGAAAGCCTACAGGTATAATTCATTTCCTCGGTGGTGCATTTGTTGCCACTGCACCCCATATTACATACCGTTTGTTATTAGAAAACATAGCAGAAAAAGGTTTTGTTATTGTAGCCACACCTTTTATAAATACTCTAGACCATACAGCGATCGCCCAACAGACCCTACTCAATTTTGAACGTACTTTACTACGTTTAGAAGACAGAGGAATGTTAGGCAAAAAATACCTTCCTATTTATGGAATCGGACACAGCATGGGATGCAAGTTGCATCTACTGATTGGTAGTCTTTTCCCGGTAGAACGTGCAGGTAATATCCTCATTTCTTTTAACAATTATGCTGCACGAGATGCAATTCCTTTGATAGAACAGTTTAACTCTACATTTCAGTCTAATTCCAGCTTTGCTGTTGAGTTTACCCCTTCGCCCTTGGAAACCAAACAACTCATCCAGGAACAGTATAGTGTTCGTCGTAACTTATTAATTAAATTTAACAATGATACGATTGACCAATCAGCACCTCTGGCTGAACTGTTGCAAAATCGCTTTCCAGAAATGGTGACAACACAAATACTCCCAGGAAATCACCTCACGCCTTTAGGACAAGATGTGAAATGGCAAACAGGTAAAGATTTTAATCCCTTGGATGCGATCGGACAATGGTTCAAACAAGAAGTGTATCGTGACCTACAGCAGCTAAAACGCACCATACTTTTTTGGCTTAATCCCCTGTCGTCACCGCTATAATTAGCTATTTGAAGTTTACTAATTGCCAACTACCCCGTACACATGCTGGAGAGGGGAGTCGGAGGGGTGTGAGGAGTAGGAGGAGTGGGAGAGGTGAGAAGTGTGAAGGGTGGGAGAAGTGGAAGAAGTATGAGGGGTGTGAGGAGTGGGAGAGGTTTGAGGAGTCATAAGATAGTTACTCGCGCTCCTTGTAAGCTGTACTTTAATTCTCTATTCCCTGCCTTCTGTCTTACTCTGCGAGAAGCCGCTTGCACGTCTACGCAGTCGTTCATGGGGGACTCAGGGTCGCCACTACCCCAGGAAAGTGGGGATTGGGGACTCGGGGTTCCCTTTAGGGTTGGGGGAGGAACCCCCAAGATCGCGCTGTCTCACCTTCTGCCTTCTATTTGAGCCTATGTTTCAAATTCTAGTAATTGACGATGATCCAGCAGTACGGATATTGCTGAAAAGAATGCTGGAAAGACAGGGTTATGAGGTAGTTGCTGTGAGCAACGGTGAGGAAGGAATTAAACAGGCATGTACTGGCAATCCAGCGTTGATTATTTGTGATTGGATTATGCCAGGAATGAGTGGACTAGAAGTTTGCCAACGTATCAAAGCAGATCCAAAATTATCCACTACATTTTTCATTCTTTTAACATCTCTCGATTCAGTTGCGGATCGCGTTAAAGGTTTAGATGCTGGCGCTGATGATTTTATTACCAAACCGATCGAGCATAATGAATTACAAGCACGGGTAAGAGCAGGATTGCGTCTGCATCAGTTAAGTCGAGATTTGCAAAATCAAAAGCTGATTTTAGAAGCAGAATTGGCAGAAGCAGCCGAATATGTGCGTTCGCTGTTACCTCCTCCTATGACCGAACCGTTTAGTATTGATTTTTGCTTTATTCCCTCACGGCAACTAGGCGGTGATTGTTTGGATTTTTACTGGCTTGACCCTGATTATCTGGCAATTTACTTATTAGATACTGCCGGACATGGGCTTAGAGCAACTCTACCTTCAATTTCTGTACTTAATTTACTGCGATCGCGCGCTCTCAAAAGTCTTAATTATTATCAACCCAGTGAGGTATTAAAGGCATTAAATGATACTTTTCAGATGAACTACCAAAATGATAAATACTTTACAATTTGGTACGGTGTTTATAACCGTGTGCAGCGTCAATTAATTTATTCCAGCGCTGGTCATCCACCTGCAATTTTATTATCTTCTAAATCAATGAATTCTGCTGATGTTAAACTTTTGAGAACCCCTGGTATGCCAGTCGGAATGTTTCCACAAGTCAAATATGTTGATGGTTTTTGCAGTATTGAAGAAAATAGCACTCTTTATATTTTTAGTGACGGGGTTTACGAAATCACTAAATCCGATGGCACACTTTGGGGTTTGGATGCTTTTATCAAAATGTTGGTTGGGTTACAGCATGCTCACAATTGCCAACTTAACCAAATAGTCAAGCAATTAATGGCTGTCAATCCCCAAGAAGTTTTCGATGATGATTTATCTATACTACAAATGAAATTTGATTAGATTTTTAAATTCAAAAATATTAACTAATTTTCATTATCAATTAGATTAAATAAAAATAGTAGATAAAAATTTAATTTTATTCTCCTAAAACTCATTGCTAAATTGATTCACCTCATCTTGGTTATTAATAGATCTGTGAAATTCATCTTGATTGGTGAAAATCTCAATAACCTTATCAATGCCTGTTAATTGAAATACGATTCTGACTTGTTCATTAATAGAACATATGGCAAGTCTGGTATTAGCTGCTCGCAAAGCTTTAAATGCTAAGACTAAAGCACCCAGACCAGAACTATCCATAAATGTTACTTCTTGAAAGTCAACTAAGACAGTCTTGACACCGCTTTCTAGCTCTGCGGTAATTTTATCGCGAAACTCTTGTGATTTAGTAGAATCCAGAATTCCGTCGATTTGAATAACTTTGACTGAATTATTCATCATTTCCTACTATTGAAATATTATCCTAAATTTAGCATGACATCTCCAAGTATAATTGCTAATACCATTTGCTGCCATATTCAAAATATTTAGACTATAATTTGTATTTAATTAAATGGTATTGTATAAAATGGGGATGAATAATGAATCGCCAAGATGCCAATAATGGCAAGAATTAAGTTTTTCAATTAAAAGAGAAAATAAAATCATCCTGCAAATATGCAACACCAATTAAATGTAGTTTACTTTGCTGCATCATATACATAACATCTGATTCACATTTATTTTAGTATTCCCAAAAATTTTCATATCTTAACAGTGGGTATTTTTTCTTCGTTAGTATAAACAAAGAACTAACTCTTAATAAACAACTCTTCATAAGGGACTGACTTTGGCTCGATAAAGTAACTTATCCCCTTGGCGATAACCTGTGTAGCGTACCCTAACAATATCTCCTGGTTGTGCAATGCCATCCATTAATTGATGCAACAGGGGATCATAGGATAGTTCTGCTCCTACAGATGCGATCGCTTCTATTCCCCACTCCTGCAAAAGTCTTTCTAGGGGTTTCTCTACCAAGGGAATAATGTTGACAGCACTTAAGTGGGGATTTTCTCGCGCTTTATGGGCTGCTGTGGGAAATTGCAATAACAAAGATTCCAGCAGTTGTAAACTTGAGTGCTGGAACTCTTGCTGCAAACTCAAACGCTGCTGCTGTAGTTGTAATTGTAGGCGGTCGTACTCTGTTTTTAAATCTGTGATTTGTTGCAATAATTCTTGAGGTGGTGTGGCTTTATTTGGTAATAATTCTTGTCCAGAAAAATTTGCCACTAATTCCTGTAATGATATTTGCAGTGCCTGCGACAGCTTGAGCAGCACATCTACACGCATCTGCTCAACTCCAAGCCGCCGCAGCCGCAAAATTTGTCGTTCGGAAACGCCAGCAGTACGACTGAGTGTTTTATAACTCAAAATGCCCACTCGTTGCATTAAATCTCGTAACGTTTGGGTTAAATCAGTTTGGGGCATTCTTACATACTAGTTTAGTGGTTAGTAGAGACGCGAGGAACATCGCGTCTGTACATTAGTAGATAGTAGTTGGCTATTAACCACTATTAATTAACTACTAACTATTAACTATTCTTCCAGTAAACTTCTCAACATCCAAGCAGTTTTTTCATGCACTTGCATCCGTTGAGTTAATAAGTCGGCTGTGGGTTCGTCGTTTACTTCTTCTACTATGGGGAAAATAGATCGTGCAGTCCGTACCACGGCTTCTTGTCCTTCCACTAGTAAGCGAATCATATCCGTAGCTTTAGGTACTCCAGATGTTTCTGGTATTGAACTGAGTTGAGCAAATTCACTATAGGTTCCTGGCGCTGGATAACCAAGCGCTCTAATACGTTCAGCAATCAAATCAACTGCCATAGCTAATTCTGTATATTGCTGTTCAAACATTAAGTGTAATGTTTGGAACATGGGCCCAGTAACGTTCCAATGAAAATTATGGGTTTTCAGATACAAAGTGTACGTATCAGCTAGTAAACGAGATAACCCTTCAGCTATTTTTGCTCTGTTAGTTTCGTCAATACCAATGTTTACTGGTAGAGATTGCATAGTTTTCTCCTGGTTATAGTTAATGGTTGTTTGTCATTGGTCATTTGTTGATGCCAATGACTAATGACTAAGGACAAATGACTTATTATGCCAAATGCTTCATTAGCACACTCTTAGGTGCTTTACGGACTCGGGCTAAAATTGTTTCTTTGCCTAGACGTTGACAAGCTTCATAACGATGGCAGCCAGAAAAGCCATAGTATTGTCCATCTACTTCTATCACGTCTATCGGTTCTTGCTGTCCAATTTCAGCAATTGATTTCATTAAGGCTTGCACTTTGTTGGGATCATTCTGGCGCGGCAAGGGTCGCCTAATCTGATTTAAAGGTATTTCTTGGACTCTTACCATAATAGCTATTTCCCAGTCATCTATATAAATCATAGTCGTTATGAGTTTAAGTTGCAAGTAAAATGTTAAAAGAGTTTAAAATATAACGAACATTAATAGCTAAATAACCTTATAAAGCTACTAAACTACAAAAGAAATTCGTCGTCTAAATTTAAGATGACACTGGCTGCGGATCTACTTATATGAAAATATCGCTTTGGCGTTGTTCGTATACTGTACTGACAACATTTTGTTTATTGGGCTTGACGGCTGCATCGCGTCCTGAGGGATTGGCAAATGACATAGAACTGAGGATTGGGATTGTACAGCGATTTGGAGATGATCCGAAAGAGCAGTTGCTACTTGAACCCACAGAGGGCGATCGCTTGCGGCTAAATTTTCAAAAAGGTAATAATCAGCAGCAAACTCTGGTTACAAACAAACCGATTAAGTTGGAAGTGACAATGCAACGGTTAGCACAACCAGTAGTTGAGGAACGGGTGGTGCTGGGAACCTACCGTACTTATGAAACAGCTGAAGATAGCGCGAGAAATTGGCGTGCCAAGGGTATAGAAGTAGAAATAACTCAGCCAGAACGTTGGCAAGTATGGGCAAAACGGGATGTTTATAGCACTCCTCTGCTACGTCGCCTACTATTAGAAAGCTTGCAGGCTGCTGGCAAGAAAAAAGTATTTATTTCTACAAGAGTCTTCCAACAAGTACCACAAGTTAGCTGGGTAATAGATGGCAAGCGTTACAGTCGTAACTATGTAGAAATTAACAGCGATAAAAATTTAATTAAGGTAAACGAAGGCAAGAAACCACAGAATGCTCGACTTTATACCGGGAGTCTACAGTTACAGTCAAATGCTTACGGTACTTACACCTTAGTAAATGAAGTACCTTTAGAAACATACCTACGTGGAGTAGTACCCTATGAAATTGGTACGCAAGCTCCAAAAGCATCAATGGAAGCACAAGCAATTATTGCTCGTACTTATGCTTTACGAAATATACGTAGATTTGAAGCAGATGGGTATCACTTGTGTGCTGACACTCACTGTCAAGTTTATTATGGATTGAAGGGAGCCACTGCCGTTACAGATCAGGCGATCGCTACTACACGGGGTATGGTACTAACTTACAATGATGAGTTGGTAGACGCTCTTTATTCTTCTACTACTGGCGGTGTAACAGCCGCTTTTAGCGACGTTTGGAATGGAGATGATCGTCCTTATCTGCAACCCATTATCGATTCTCCCAGTAATATTTGGAACTTACCTGGGCAGAATCTCGCGGATGAAAATAATTTTCAAAGATTTATCAGCCTGAAAAAAGGTTTTAATGAAAGCGAGTGGGATCTTTTCCGATGGCGTAGAGAAACCAAACTAGAAGACATTACTAAAGGTTTACAGAAATTTCTGAAAGTAAAAAATAGTCCCTATGCTAAATTTAAAACCATCAAGGGGATGCAAGTAGTAGAACGTAGTAGAAGCGGACGTATTCTCAAACTCGCAGTTAATACTGATATTGGTACGTTTTACTTATATAAAGATGAAGTCCGCAGTGCTTTTGCTGCCCCCGTTAGTACACTATTTTACTTGCAACCCCTTAATAAAGGTCAACCAGGGCTGTGGGGATATGCTTTTGTTGGCGGTGGACTAGGCCACGGAGTTGGTTTGAGTCAAACAGGTGCGCAAAGCTTAGCTAAACGAGGCTGGTCGAAAGCAAAAATACTTGAGTTTTACTATCCTGGTACTCAAATTCAAGTCCTTAACAACACCATGAAATTAACAAATTTAAACTCTGTACATAAAACAGCAAGTTTCAAATGAACCGCGTTGTAGGGGCAATAGAATAGCTAGCTGTACTTCCTCACATCTAAAGATATTGTAGGAATCATGAGCCACACTAGAAGCGATCGCACAGTTGATATGAGCATAGAACTTTCGGTATGAACGTGGGCATCAATAAAACCAGGAAGAATATATTGGTTATAGTGTTGCCCATTTTCATGTGCGATCACTTGAATGTGTCCGTTGTTGATCAAGACTGTTCCCGGAAATATGCTTTATCGCAACTGTCTGTCGTGCAGCAGGCGATCGCTAAATTTGAGGAGATCATAGTTGCCCCTGCTTTCACCTGTGTGGGAGAAGTCCCCAAGTTGCACTACGCTACACATGGGGACTTCCCGCATGATTTGTTAAACTAGTGAAAGAAGGCAGTTATCATTTAGGTAAAAAGCTTGTTGCTATACAAGCTTTTTGTCTACTATGTTGCTAGCTGCACTAACTACCAAATCAATAAGGCAGGAACGCACGTAAATGCATTGCCTGCCGTCTTGCTAAGATACAACTTGAATTTTTGCCAAATTAGGTTTTCAGGGCAGACACAACAGAAGAAAACTTATTTTCTGTTTGTGCTGCTTTTTTGTTTCCCTATTTTTAGGACATTGATAAACTCTTGCAAGAGATTTAGGTGTGAGGCGCCTAATTTTTAGTAGAGGTCTTCTTCTTTGTGGGTTTCGATGGTGCAGTCTCCGGTTGGGTAAGCTACACAAGTCAGAATATACCCAGCTTCCATTTGATCGTCATCTAAGAATGATTGGTCAGATTGGTCTGGAGCAGGTCCAGATAGAAGTTTACCAGCGCAGGTGGAACAAGCACCAGCACGACAAGAATAGGGTAAGTCTAGACCAGCTTCTTCAGCAGCGTCTAGAATATAGGTATCGTCGTCACAATCAATAGTTGTATTTAGCCCTTCAGCTTCGTTAACGAGTGTAACTTTGTAAGTTGCCATGCAGTAATCCTCTCTTTTGCAAGCGGCAGTATAAGTTATCTTGAAGCAAACAGTCCGGCTACTCCTATAGGATTAGCCGTTTGTTATATTTTGCTTCACTTCTGATACTACGAGAAAAAGAAAGGGATGTAACCGGAATTTCAAGCCGATTAGTAATGAAATTTAGTTACTTGATAACAATAAGTTTTACTTATAAAATAAGACAACGAATAGCTAAACTATTAGATAAATTTATAATCTGGAAAAAAATTTTGCATGTGTAAATACATCGTTTAATTTACCGATAGCATCTCATGATACTAATATCTAATTAAACTGCAAACCCACTTGGCTAACACAAGAAGGATGAAGTATTAATTTTAATCCTTTTGCCTTCTGCCTTCTGACTTGATTAATTTGCTTTGCCCAAAAATAGTAACAATGGATAAAACAAAAGTGCGTATTGGTTTGGTTGGTACTGGATATGCGGCAAAGCTACGCGCAGAGACATTAAGTTGTGATCAGCGATCGCACCTTGTTGCTGTTGCTGGAAACAGACCCATAAAAACAGTAGCTTTTGCTGAAGAATTTCAGTGTCAAGCCATGAATTCTTGGGTAGAACTAGTAGCTAGAGATGATGTGGACTTGGTAATCGTTTGTACTGTGAATCGAGAACATAGTGCGATCGCAGCATCAGCACTATCTAGTGGAAAGCACGTAATTGTTGAATATCCCCTAGCTTTAAATTTGACAGAAGCCAAGGAACTTATTGCCCTAGCAAAAATCCATAATAAACTCTTACATGTAGAACACATCGAACTTTTGGGTGGTGTGCATCAAGCCCTAAAGCAAAATTTACCACAAGTGGGGCAAGTATTTTATGTGCGCTACAACACTATTAAACCTGAACATCCTGCACCTCAAAAATGGACTTATAGCCATGAACTTTTTGGTTTTCCCTTAATGGGTGCGCTTTCAAGATTACATCGCTTGACTGATTTATTTGGTCAAGTTCTCACAGTCAATTGTCACAATCGTTTTTGGGCAAGGGAAACAGAATATTATCAAAGTTGTTTCTGTGTCGCTCAGTTGAGCTTTAGCAGTGGACTGCTAGCACAAGTAATCTATGCTAAAGGCGAAACTATGTGGCAACCAGAACGCAGGTTTGAGGTTCATGGTGAAAAAGGAGGACTAATTTTCGATGGTAATACTGGAGTTTTAGTTAAAGCAGACGAAACCACACCTATAGAAGTTGGTAGTCGCCGAGGATTATTTGCTAAAGATACAAATATGGTGTTAGACCATCTTTTTGATGGCACTCCGTTGTATGTTACCCCAGAGGAAAGCTTGTATACTCTTAAGGTTGCGGATGCTGCGAGGCGTTCTGCTGAAACGGGGCTAACCGCAATTGTTGATGATTAATGATAATTAAAAATATATGAAAAATCAAACTATTGTCATTCTATCCCAAAGAGAACTAGAGAAAATGCGTAAGGCTGGTCGCTTAGCAGCCGAACTTTTACACCATTTGGAACCAATGGTAAAACCAGGAGTTAGCACTTTGGAAATCAACGATGAAGCAGAACGGTGGACACAAGCACATGGGGCTAAAAGTGCGCCTCTTGGTTACAAAGGCTATCCTAAGTCAATTTGTACCAGTGTCAATGAGGTGGTTTGTCATGGTATTCCTAATGCCAAGCAGATTCTTAAGGATGGTGACATTATCAATATTGACGTCACACTGATTGTGGATGGTTATCACGGTGACACATCCAAGACATTCTTTGTTGGTACACCCTCACCTACTGCTAAAAAGTTAGTTGAGGTGACAGAGGAATGTCGCACAAGGGGTATTGCTGAGGTGAAACCAGGCGCACGCATTGGAGACATTGGTGCTGCGATTCAGGAATATGCTGAGTCACAGGGTTTTTCTGTAGTGCGAGACTTTGTTGGACACGGAATTAGCAATATTTTTCATACTGCACCAGATATTCCCCACTACGGCACACGAGGTAAAGGTAGAGCCCTTAGACCTGGTATGGTATTTACTATTGAGCCGATGATTAATGAAGGTACTTGGGAAGTTGAAGTTTTAAGTGATGGCTGGACTGCTTTAACACGCGATCGCAAACTCTCGGCACAATTTGAGCATACAATTGCTGTCACAGAAGATGGTGTGGAAATTTTAACCCTTCCCTGAGTACACCTGGAACTTTAGTTCCAGGCTAATAGCCAAACTCAGTTAAAACGGAGTAATAAATTACCTTAAGTAAGCTAAAGCTTACTTCAGCTTTAAGTCAAGAAATTTATTTCTTGGCAAGCATGCCGTTTTTTAGTTCGTCGAACTCACGTTAATCAAGAAAAAATTAGGCGACGTGCAGAACCATCATCGACAAATTCTTGTTCTCCTTTACCTACTACCTCAACAATGATGTTGCGTGGGTGGGGAGTCCACTGTCCTTGTCTCGCTTGGATTTCTACTACTACCTGTGTATCTTCTAAATACACTCGATAGGTTGTGGTTGACCAAGCGCCATCACGGTAGGCAAAAGAATCTCCGTCATCTTCATACAGTGTCCATTCGCCTCTACCTGGGGTGACTCGCAACCGTAGTTGATTGAGGAGTGACTCGCCTACATACTGTATTACTGGGCCAAGGGGAATGATTGAGCCAGCACGGATGTAGATGGGCATCTTTTCTATCGGTGCATCGGCAAGAATATAGGTTGCACCTTGGTAAGATTCTCCCGTCCACCAGTCGTACCAAATTCCTGTTGGTAGGTAAACCAGGCGTTGTTCTACCCCTGGTCGGTAAACGGGTGCTGCCATGAGGGATGAGCCTAAAAGTACTTGGTCGTATAATTCGTAGGTTTTGGCATCATCTGGATAATGATAAACCAGAGGTCGCAAAACTGGTGCGCCTGTGGTCGCTGCTTCCCAGAACAGAGTGTATATATAAGGTAGTAATCGGTAGCGCAATTCAATATATTGACGGCAGATTGCTTCTACTTGCGGCCCAAATTCCCAAGGTTCATGACGCTTAGTGTTAATCATTGAGTGGGCGCGCATAAACGGATACAACATTCCTGTCTGCATCCAACGGGCGAATAATTCTGGCGTGGCATCACCCGCAAATCCCCCAATATCTGCCCCAACAAATGCTACACCAGATAAACCTAAATTACAGAGCATCGGTAGGGACATTTCTAGATATTCCCAAAGAGAATGATTATCTCCTGTCCATACTGCCGACCATTTCTGCACACCTGCGTAACCAGAACGGGTCAATACAAAAGTACGCGATCGCTCTCGCAATTTTTCCACTGCTTCGCGACATGCACGAGCCATCATAAAGCCGTAGAGGTTGTGAGTTTCGGCATAAGTTGTACGCTCATCCTCAGAACCACTTGGTGCATCCATTGGGAAAAATATTTTTTGTCCCCCCTCATCTCCAAAGGGGCGATCGTTCATGGCTGGCTCATTCATATCATTCCAAATCCCAGCCACACCAACATCAGTAAGATTACGGTGCAAATCTCCCCACCACTGACGCACCTCTGGGCGCAAAAATTCTGGGAAAACAGCCCGACCAGGCCAGACATAGGCATGAAAAACTTTACCGTCAGCCCTGCGGATAAAATAATCCTGTTCTAAACCTTGATCATAGACGGCGTAATCTGCTTGGGGTTCAAATTTCACTCCCGGATCGATGATAGTAACAACTTTGATGCCATCCTCTGCTAAGTCAGTAAGTAATTTCTGGGGATCTGGAAATCGTCGGGTATTCCACGTAAATACTCGGTAGCCAAACATGTAGTCAATATCTAAATGAATGACATCGCAGGGAATACGGCGCTGACGCAATTGCTGTACCAATTGTCGGACTTCTAATTCAGAGTCGTAACTCCAACGGCATTGATGATAACCCAAAGCCCATTTTGGCGGTAGCGACATTCGCCCTGTTAATTGGGTGTAAGTCTGAACTATTTCTGCGGGTTCGGGACTGTAAATAATGTAATAGTCCAGTTCTCCACCAACGGTTTCCAATCGCAAAATATCTGGTTGGTCAACCCCTACATCAAAGCGGCTCCAAAAGGTAGTGTTAAAAAATAAACCATAGCTTACTCCCTGACGCAGCGCCATAAAAAACGGAATGGCTTGATACATTGCGTCTGTCAGCGTAGTGTAATCTAAGCTATCCGTTGTCCAATTAGTAAAACGCTTACCTTTTTGATTCAGTAATCCTACCCGTTCTCCAAAGCCATAATAATTTTCTTCTGTCTCGATTTGCTTCCAACAAGCAACTTGAGATTTATTTGTTCCCAGTGGTCGCCAACCTATCCCCAAACCTGTATCTTGGGCAAAAGGACGACCTGCTTTGTCAAAAAACTGAACCCGACAAGGATGACGCTGAACGCATACCCGAATTTTTTCGGTTTCTATGATTACCTCGTTTCCTGTTTCTTGGATATCAAAAGCTACAACAGGCCACTCCTCATCTTTCAGCGTAACAGCCCAGGAACGCCTGGGTCTAAATTTTCCCGTAGGTGAAAAGCGTACACGTATAAGGTTGGGAGCAACTATGTAGAGAGACAGGCGAGCAACACCACAGTTAAAATCTATACTCCGATCTTGGCGTTGGATCTGCTCAACAGATGCGATCGCATTCCACGCTGGTTCACTAATAGGTAATTCTCCGGCAAATTCTGGCATATTTAATTCATTTGGCTGTAGATGCGGGCAAGTGTAATTATTGGCGTTAGCCACAGTTTAATTACCTTAAATAAAGGTAGGTAAATTTTGCATCAACCACGGGAAGTATAAAAATACTTTCCCCATCCTTTACCGATTTTTCCTAATGTCCTTCTTCTAGAACATCCTCAAGCAAAGGCGCAAGTTCTTGATTTAACCGACCTGATCGCACAAATTCTGCGTAAGTGTCTGCTTCTACCGAAAGTAATTCCATTCGCAACTGTTCGGCAGTGAAGTCTCGCAGATTAGGATATTCATTGTGTAATTTATCAATTTGTTCTTCTAAACGTTCAAGTTCGCCTTTAATTAAAGTTTCTTGATAGCGGTAAAACTCCGGCTCTAATCCTGGACGTTCTTCTACTTGTCCCAAATATTTTAAGACACGTTTGAGCGCAGTTTGACGAGCAATAGATTCTAAATATTGCTGTCGCAGAGGCTGATCACCTAGAAGTTTGAGTTTTTCTAGCAAAGGCTTGGTAGTCAATCCCTGCACTAATAAAGTAAATAAAACAACACCGAATACTGTGTTGATCAGGTCTTCTCGTTCACTTAAGATACTCGGTACACTTAACGCTAGGGCAATAGAGACAGATCCTCGTAGACCTCCCCACCAGAGTATAGTTTGTTCTGATAAGGGAATATTAGAATTAGCAAGGCGATTACTAAGAAACCCTAAACCGTAGATTGCGATCGCCCGTGCTAAAACCATTCCCGCAATAGTCACAGCAATAATTGTCAGATTTTCTGCCAAGTCAACGAATTTAACTTGATCACCAATCAACAAAAACACTATTGAATTCACAAAAAAAGCTAAAAATTCCCAAAATTCACTGACTATTATCCGTGTTCGTGGGTTCATGCCAATTCGGGAACCAAAGTTACCCAAAATCAAGCCAATAGTCACAACTGCTATTACACCCGACCCACCCAAATCTTCGGCAATGATATAAGTTCCGTAAGCAGAAACAAGAGTCAAAGATTGTTCCACCAATGGTAAATCAAATCTTTGGGTGAGATAGGAAATACCAAACCCAATCAAACCACCTACAGCTAAACCAATGCCAACAACCGTAAATAGTTGTACCACTACAGGTTGAATTCCCAGTTGTGCTGTTCCCAAAGGCAATGCAACTAAAAAACTGAAGGCAACAACTGCCATACCATCATTAAATAAACTCTCGCCTTCCATCAATGTTGTCAAGCGTTTATCTACCCCTAGTTCTCTAAATAAAGCTGTAACCGAAACAGGATCAGTAGCCGATAAACTTGCTCCCACTAACAGTGCTGTTGTTACGGGTATTCCTGCCACAAGATTCAAACCCAGTGCTACACCCGCAATAGAAATTAATACTCCTATGACTGCATACAGACAGATAGGAATAAAATCTTGCTTCAAGTTAGACCACTTTAAGTTCCAGGCGGCTTCAAATAATAAAGGTGGCAGAAAAATCGCCAAAATTAACTCTGGAGAAAGATTAACTAATCGTACATCTACTAGGGCTAACCCCAACCCAGCAATCACTAAAAGTAATGTGTAGGGAATATGGCGAAACCAGCTAAATACTTGCGGTAAAGTCGCCACAGTTAGGGAAACCGAGAGTACCAGGAGAAATTGCTTTAAATTTTGTTCGATTGCGACTTCACCAACAGCAGATTCCAGTGCCATGTCAATATTTCTATTTAGGTTAAGATTTTTTCTTACTCTACACAAAGGATAAGTTTACTGAAGTAGACTTCAGCTATCAGACCCGAATTTATTTAAGGAAAAGATGTTGTGCGTTTTTAAGATTACTGCAATATGTTCAGTTTCAACTCATGTAACAAAAAAATTTTGCTTTCCTAGCATACAGCCCACGTTCCGCAGGTGGGCAAAAATATTATCTTTTTTGCTAACCAAGGAGCGGAATGGGAACTTTAACACAATTAAAATTAAAACAAAAGCCGCAGTTATACATAACCAACAGCGACTATATCAGCGCTATTATTTGTAAAACTGCGGTTACACTTGAGAATTTTATATTTAGAAATCTCTTGTCTTAATGCACTAATTCAATTGCCCTTTTCGTCAACGCCTCCGCAGTCAAACCATTAAACGCCATCAACTCACCTGCACTTGCTGTTGTTTCTCCACGTCGCCACGCAAAGGTATCACGCTTGCTTGTACTCCGCAGCATGACGGGTTCTAACATCGCCGCCGCACCTCCAGTTACACCAATTAGTGCATCACCTGCAAATAGTTCGGCGAATTTTTCATCATCAATAAAACCACCATCAGGTTCAGTGCAGGTATCCCAACTTATGTCATGAGGACGATACAAACGGCGGGGGTTAATAACAGAAACTATCTTCACACCGATACCTTCTGTTTCTAAGAAAGCTGCTGCTTCAAACACCGGAATTAATGTCATGTCGCCAATCACAGCAAACACTACTTGCTTATCTCCAGCAACTTCTTGCAATACGACTGCACCATCTTGTAACCCATGACGAGTCATATTAAAAGTAGTGCGAATTGGCAATGGCGACTTACTTGCAGTAATGACAATTCCCTTATTTTTGGTCGTCAATGCCCAGTCATAACAAACTTGAATACTGTTAGCATCGGGGGGAAACAATGGGAAGACATTACCATTTCGCATCATCGCAGCGAAGTAAGCTTCAATTTCTGGACGTTGATGAGTCCAACCGTTGCGTCCTTGTTCTAATGCGCCGGCGGTGAATAATGTAATTGTCGAGGGAGTGGGACGTCGCAATTCTGCCATTGCTTGGGTGACAGTTTGCCAAATTGGTAAACCGTTAATAGCAAAAGATTCGTAGGAACACCACAAACTTCTAGCGCCCATCAACGACAAACCCGCAGCTAACCCAGCACAAGCATCTTCACTCAGAGGTTCGTAAACTTGTCCGCTTGGTGCTTGGTTGTATAAGTCGTCAGTGGTGGGGTGGATAATTTTTAAGGCTTGGTTAATGTTACCAATACCTGATGCTTCGTTACCGTCAGCGTTGGTGACAAGGAAGTTTTCATCGATTTGTCCAACTTTTGCAACTAAACGTCCCATTGCAGTTGTGGAAACTTTCGGATCGCCGCTTACAGCATACTCTTCTAAAGGCAATTCACCCAAGTCTGGTAAGGGATACTCAAATTCGGTAACTACTGTTTTCGCTGCTGGGCCTCCACCTGCACGTTCACAGTTTGTCCGTACGATTTGCCAAGCTTCCAGAGGTAAGGCGCGTTCTTTCAAGGCGTTTACAATATGGGGTGCATCCAGCGTGTCTTTGGGATAAAGGTTATGAGACTTTGCACCCCGGGCATGAACGCCTGCGCCTTTGAGTTGTTTAATGATGAATACAGTTAGCTTACCACTCAAAGCCGATCGCGCAGCTTCGTCTATACCTAAAAGCACTGCTTGGGTGAAAGCAAGGCGTTGGGCAAAAGAAAAAGCGGTACTATCTACGTAATCTCCCGGTTGGTCTTTGTCATCAAAATCTTTGGCATCCACTAACACTACTTCTTCAAAACCATTACCGTGCCAGTATGTCATCATCTGTTTGTTGGTTTTGATGGATACCATACTATGGTGTTCCTGGCTGTAACCATTCCACACCAACACTGGTAAAAAGTTTGTCACACCAGGATAAGCGGTGTGGAAGTGCGCTATCGAACTCATGACATAAGGTTCACCCAGTCCTCCATCGCCAACTGTGAAGGGAAATAGCTTGTCTTTATTTAACAAAGCAGCAGCCATCGCGAAGTGTTGCCCTTGTCCTAAGGGACCTGCTGGTGCGAGAATACCGGGAATGTAGCCAGACAGGTGTCCCAAAAGTCCATGTTTTTCTCGAAAGCGATCGCGCAGTTGTTGTACTGTATAAATGCCCATGTCTTCTAAAGAGCGATCTAAGAACATGGCACTATAAAATCCAGGGGCATGGTGTCCCACTTCCGTAATAATATTTTTGTAACCGAGCATGACCAAAGCAGCATAAGCTTCCGCTTGCGAAGCGAAACCACCAGGGTGTCCAGAGGCTTTACTTCCGGTAATTTGTAGTGTCAGGTAACGCAAAGCATCGGCAGCTAGCAAGGTTTGGTATACTGCTGCTGGTTGTTCTGGGTTGGCGATCGCTTCTTTTCCTGACTCTATGACTGGAGTTGCACCATATGTTTCAAATTCCGGTAACGCTTCACCAAAATATTGAATTCCTTCGTAAAAATTGGGAAGCGCTGAAGTTGCCTTGGAAGTAGTTGCCGTCATGCTAAGTACCTTACTAAGCCTATGGAGAAACTATCAAATTAATATAGATGTTCGCCAATTTAACAAAAATTTTACAACTTCTCGACGGTCACTATTAATTGCTATTCAGCATCATCAAGATAAATAGCTTCTATTTTGCAGCAATCTCAATTAGCTCAAAATCTGCTGGCGATTCTAAGATACTGACTGTTGGCGAATTAATACAGTTTTTGGCGTTGCATAAATTAGGGATGTAGACACGTATACGCGAAGCGGGGTATCCTTTGGTAGCGGCTTCTCCTAGAGTAGAATGAACCACCAAGTCACCAAGAAACTAAGAAGCCAAACCTAGTACTTTGGACGAAGGGACGGTGAGGATTATGTAATGGGATGATAGGGGGAAATTCTCTCCCCATCTCCCCATCTCTTTATTTTCTGCATAAATTGTGAAATTCAACTACTTTAATTTTTATCTGGCAAATCATCTCCACCTGTGTAACCAGTTGCTACCCAAACTAAGGATCTCACACCATCGCGGATAGATTTGCCAATCGGTTCTGGTTGGGAACTACCAGAAGGAACTGACACTGGTTTAAAAGTAATTCCTCGACTACCCAAAACAATCTCACCGATGACTTTAGCGCGTCTCATGTGATAGTCAGAAGTAATTAAATAGACACTTTTAATATTATTTTTTTCTAATTCATCTACTAGAGTTGTAAAGTTCTCTACTGTATTATTGGCTCGATAATCTAAGTGTAAGCGTTGATGATGAATTCCTGCTTTTGTAAATACTTTTCTTGTCACTGCTGGTGGACTACCTCCAGAAATCCAAATAGGTAGGTTAGGATGCCTACGGGCAAAATCTGCCGTAAATTTTTCTCGTTCTAATTCTTTTGTAGAACCACCTAAGACTAAAATCGCTTGTGGTTGTCTAAATTGGCCTTGGATTTCCTTATAACCCCACAACGTTATTAGTGGTAGGGTGAGAATCATCAACCGAGAAGAAAGATTTTTGAATAGTGGCTTTTTCAAGGTTCTATCAGTTCGTCAGCTGCAACAATTTTTCTTGAAAAAGAATAATTAACACCGCAAAGTTAGGAGAAATTTTCCCAAGAGTATTTTTTGGGTAATTCCCTTGTTTTGCAAGCAATCAAGTAAGCCTAGCAACAATAGATAGTTGCTGACTCGATGCTAGATTTTAGCCGCTATTGAGGCAGATGCAAAGTGTTCGTGCAACTTTATATAAAAGTTTTTAGACAACGGGACTGGCCAGACTCGAACCGGCGACCTAGCGCTTCAGATTTGTGTGAGTTTCCCCACTCTCTGGACTATACCTTCACCATAGACTGTAAGTCTTTAGGTGGTGGCTATCTAGTCTCTACACCTTCCTGAGAAAACTTACAGCTATATACTGTATAGTTTTAATACTCAGGCTTGGCTCGGTATTCCCATGAAATGTAAAAACTGTGGTCTAGCAACTACCAATCCTATGTTTTGCTCTCACTCTTGTGCCGCTTCTTACAATAAGCAGAAACATCCTAAAAAAACAAGAAACTGAGATTTTGCAAACACTATGGGCTTGAAATCATCGGTAGAATAACTACTTGTGATTTTTGTAACCCGTTTTACGTGGATTGGTCAAGTCTTACTCTTGCTGACATTAAGGCTAAGGCGTTGTACCAGCATTCAGCTAGAGTGCGTCAAATTGCCAGAAACATATACTGTCAATCAGATAAACCTAAACAGTGCGCTGTGTGCGGATATGACAAGCACTATAAAATGTGCCACATCAAGCCTATTAAAGACTTCGCTCACAATACGCTTATTTCTCAGATTAACGATATCGACAATTTGGTAGCTCTTTGCCCTAATCATCACTAGGAGTTTGACAACGGTTTACTCATTTTTTAGGGTTCACCGAATTTAACCACATTCACTCATAGAGTTTCCTCTATGGTGCCCGATAGTTCAGGAGGCGCTCGCTCTATCCAACTGAGCTACAGCCCCAAAATATATGGATATCACTTTCCATGATACCACTTTTAATGAGACTGCCAAGCATCATTCCAAGGCCCGCCGCCTATTTCTAATCCACAAGCTGAACTGTGTGCTTTCAGGATAATTTCTTGGTGATTATTCTTTTTTTCTCGCAGTTCTATATTCAATTGCCCTTGCAAAGTGTCACGACAACAAAATATCAAACCATTCTCTGTCGGCGCACGTAAGGGAGTTCCTAGCAAATCCGTAGTTCCTGTTAATTCAACTTCGTAGTGAGAATTTTGGGCTTGCATTTGCCATTTACCCCAAGGCTGAATATTCCAGTTAACTTGTGAGTTCCAAGGCACAAATTCGTAAAACTTGCCTTGGTAGTGTATGCCAATCATCGCTACAGATTCCATCCACCACAACACCCCTCGTCTACCACCGCCAGCAGTTAAGGCTAAGTCAGGAGTGCCTGAGAAACTATTGCAGTTTGCCCAAAACCATTTTTGAGGAAAAGCACCCCCCCAATTTTTTTCACCGTAAGCAGGGGCGTTGGTAAATTCGTAGCGTTTGCCATTCCAGTCTATCCAACCGCTAGCTAACCCATGCGCCATTAAGATTTGCCAACCAGGTTCAAAAATCTGCAAAAATGATAACCAGCCTGCGGTTGATTGCTGTAGGCTGCGTTGATTTCCCCAGCCATACACGGGTTGAATTTCATATTGCCAACGACAATATCGACCAGTACCAGGATCACTGATTATTCCCTGATTTAAGGTCGCTGTGGCTTGATAGCCTTGCTGAATGTAGCGTTCAAATTCTTCTGGTTCTAAGTAGCAAGGTTGAGTAGATAGCACAGTTTGGCTCAAAAGCTTGTGAAAAAAACTTTCTTCCCTTCTGCCCTCTGCCCTCTGCCCTCTGCCTTCTAGATTAGTTTGACCCCAATGACCCAAAGCTAGCACATCCGGCTTTGCCCAAAAATTCTTAACTTCTGGGAAGGTACGACATAAATACTCATCATTCGGTCCCAAAATTTGGGCTGCACCGCCGCTATGGAGTTTGCCACCGATAGGGTCTTCGATAGAGTACATAAAGGCGAAGGATTGATCTTCATCAGGCAAAGTAACGCGGTAGTACCAACCTTCAAAGAAGCGACGGCTACTATGATCCCAGTGATAACCACTGTGAGGAGTTTGGGTGGTGTCAAAAGGATTGCTAAGAAAACCAAGCATGATTTCTGTTGACAGAGATTTAGGAGTGTAAAAGGAGAAGGGTGTCAGGAAACCTCATTCAAATTAACCTTACACCCTTCTTTAGTATGGGCGATCGCATTTACTTCTTGGCAGTTTTCATCAAACAAGTTTCACCGCTACACCCTTACACCCCTACAAACTAATCCATTCTTCTGCCTAAGGCAGCATCTTTATTTATCTCCCGTGGGTAATGAGGATTTCTGGGCACAGATTGGAGAAGTTTCTTAGCAGAAGATGAAGATAACTCCTAAAACTACGTTGCATGTTCTAGCTGTTTTACCTCCCAGCCGCAAGTACAGCAGTCCACCAAATATGACCAAACTCCACTGGCTAGAAATTACTGAATACGTTTCCTTATATGCCTCCGCAATTGGAACCTTGGCAGCTACAGCTACTCAACAAGTTGTCTACGCAGCATTTCCTTTAACTGTAGCCCTTGGTTTAAACCTCACGAATCGGGAACGATTGAAGCGTTTAAACGAACAATATCGACAAAATGCGATCGCCCAATTCGATCAATTGGTTGATCCCTTTAGACAGCGCTTAGAAAACTTTGATGACTTTACACAAAGATTAAGTCAAACAACTCAACAACAAATAGACGAATTACGACAAAATCAAAAGGAGCAAAATACTGACTCTAATCAACAACGTTTAGCGCAATTTAATACATTTAGGCAGCAGTTGATGAAAGCGACTGAGCTACAAATAGAACCTCTTAAACAACATCTTACCCAACTCAACACCTACACTCAACAGTTATATACAAGTGTCCAACAAATAGAACCTCTTAAACAAAATCTTACCCAACTCAACAATTTTACTCAACAGCTAAATGCCAGTACTCAAAAGCAATTTGAACTCTTAAGACAACAAGTAGGAGAAATTGATGCTGAAACAAAAAAAATCACTACAAATTTCCAACAGCCAATAACAAAACTTGATGCTATTCATCAACGTGTGGAACAACTTGAGAATTTGACAAAACAGATAAATACAAATACTCAACAACAAATTCAACCCTTGAGGCAATATGTCACTCAACTAAATGCTTATACACAAGGCTTTAATAAAAATACCGAAAAACAATTAGAAGAATTTAAATACGCGATCGCTTTACTGCAAACTGAAATCCAGAACTTAGCAGAGTCTTTGACTCAAACAGAACAACGTCTCAGTCAAGAAGTAGCAGCAAAAATTAAACAACCCCAAGTAAAAATTACAATTCCAACATCAGTAAAGCCTCAACCACAAAACAGAATTTTACATCTTCAATCATCAGAAGCAGAAAAAACCGAAGCAACAAAAGCTTTACCGCCAGTCGAGATACCATCTCCAACACCAGCGACAACGCAAATACAAAAGAGCAAATCTCTTCCTAGCTTGCAAGGACATACCGAACGAGTCGTTTCTGTTGCTTTTCATCCCAATTCTGTTGATCCAACAAAGAGGATTTTAGCCAGTGGTAGTCACGATAAAACCATCAAAATCTGGCGATTAGATACTCAGGAAAACCGTACTCTTACAGTTTCTGGAAAAGTTAATTCAATTGCTTTTAGCCCTGATGGTAAAATTTTAGCTTGTGGTCATGACGATAAAACAGTTAAATTATGGGATGTAAATACAGAAAGGGAAATTTATAATTTTATTGGGCATAAAGAGAAAGTTTATGCTGTTGCTTTCAGTCCCAATGGTAAAATTATTGCTAGTGGTAGTCAAGATAAAACTATTAAACTTTGGTCTTTAGATGAACAAAAAGAAGTATATACACTGACAGGACATATAGATGAAATTTTATGTGTTGCTTTTAGCCCTAATAATAGATTAGTTGCTAGTGGTGGAGGTGAACGTGACCAAACTATTAAAATTTGGCATCTAACTCAAGATAAATTTCTGACTCTCAAAGGTAAATCTGGTACACTAGGGAGAATTTATTCTATTTGTTTTAGCCCTGATGGTACAACTTTAGCTAGTGGACATCAAGATAAAATTATTAGATTCTGGGATGTAGAAACTGGTAGAGAAATTAGTAATATCATAGGACATAATGATGAAGTTTATGCTGTCGCTTTTAGCCCCGATGGCAGAAATTTAGCTAGTGGGAGTTACGACGGCAATCTTAAAATCTGGCAAGTAGATACGGGTGAAGAACTTAATCACGTTGCAGTTGGCGAAGGTGCAATTTATTGCGTTGCGTATAGCCCAGATGGCAAAATAATAGCAACCGCCAATGGAGATAAAACTGTAGCGTTAGTAAATCTTGAATCTAGAACAGCACAGGGACGTAAAGACATAGAATTAGAGAAAGGGTTTGATTAACTTAGATAAATCTTCAGTTAGCCTAAAATACCGCCCTCAAATAAATTGCGGGCGCGGGGCAAAAACCCACTTTCACAGTGATCAGTTATCAGTTATTGATCACTGTTCACTGTTAACTGATAACTGTTTAAGCAGCTAATTTTTCTTGCACTAATACAAATGGTTGGACTATTAAAGTATGAAACCGCTTAGCGCGATCACTATTCCATTGACCCAATTGATCTAAAGATGGTTTAGTAATTAATGCTTCATCAATCCAGTTTTGGACTTCTAAAACATTATCACTAGCAATAGCTACACCTACATCCAATATATCTAATCCTACTGCTACCACAATTACTGCATCTCTTTGCGCGTGGGGAATTAGCCACTCCCACTCCGCCTCATCTAAGTTTTCTGTTAGTTCTGCTCTTAAATTTGTATTAGTCATTAGTCATTAGTTAAAGGAAAAGGATCTTTTTACTATATTAGATAAAACTTACACAAAATTATATATCTTACATTAGTTTCTCATCTAAGTTTTAGCAATGTAAATGTTAAAAGCTAAATGTGTTACTACTCGTTACAAACTAAATCTCGGATTTCATTTCATCAATTTCAAATATAGAAACGATCACTCCAGCAATAGGAATTGCAATAAAAATTCCCAATAAACCGGCTACTCTTGCGCCTACTAGTAAAGCAAAAAATACCACTACAGGATTAAGATTTAGCGCACCTTGCATAATCCGAGGTGCAATAAGATTATCTTGTATTTGCTGAAGTATAATGCAAACTACCAATACCTTGAGAGCTAACCAAACACCTTGAGATAATACAATTAAAGTAATTGTACCAACTCCCAAGGTTGCACCTATACCAGGAATAATGTCTAGTAAACCGACTATTACTGACAATATTAAAGCAAAGGGAACTTTTAATAACAAGAACACAATAAAAGTAGAGCTAGTCAGAAATAAAGTTAATATAAATTGACCTTGAAAGAATCCTAAAAAATTGCGTTTAACTATATTATTAAATCTACTACGGCGTTGCTTCGGTACTATTTTGAGAATTAAATACCAAAGCTTCTCTCCATCTAGGAGCATAAAAAAAGCAATAACTGCTATTAATATAAAAGTCACAAAATTAGTTAAAAATGTTTGTAAAATAGTCAAGCTAGCTACAAGTCTAGATATAGCTTGATTCCGTAGTTGACCTTCAATAACAGTTAAATCTAGCTGAATATTGCGTGAGCGAAAAAATGATTCTATGCGCTCTAATAAAGGTACTAATGAATTGAGAAAACTTGTAAGGCTATCAATTAATTGTTGTCCTTGGGAAACAATAGTTAAGCCAACAGTAATTGTTAAACTACCAATAATCACAATACTCAGCAAAAAAATTAAAATTACTGCTAAACTATGGGGCAAAAAACGTTTGAGCCATTTGACAGGATAACTTAGCAAAAAAGCTAATATAGCAGCAAAAGTAAAAATTACAATCACTGGTTCAAAATAAGCTAAAAGCTGCACAATTGCCCAGCCAGAAGCAACCAAAAGTAGAAATCTAACTAAAACAAAATTGTTTAATTTAGACCAAAAATTATTATTTTCAAAGCTACTCATGAATTATTAAAGGTAAGTATATTAAAGGTTAATAGCACTAAGTACAAAATTTCTTTAATTCCTAGCAAATTCTTTCTAAAAAGACTCTGCGTCCCTCTGCGGTTACTTCGCGCTCCTTTGCGTTTAAAAATGCTACATTTAACGCAAAGCAACACAGCTAATAAAATGTGTCAATCCTATTAACCAATGACATTTACCTTATAGTTTTTAGGTACTAATATCCACCTTCGCAAAGCATATTTTTCTGGTTTTCTAGGTAATAATTTCAACTCCCCAAGAAAGAACTATTTTGATAAGACAACTATCTAAGGGTATGTCTTTTTTGACTTAAGTGCGTTTCAACGTACTTAAGGTATTAGCCAGCAATAAATTGCTGGGCGGGATAATGCAGCAAAATCAAGAGTTTTATATCAATGGGGGTTTCCCGTAGAGTACATTCCCCGTTAAGAGTTCCCTATTTTCTAGACAGCCCCTCATCACTTCGTTTCCATCCAATTTTCACCAGCACGTACATCTACTACTAAGGGAACACTTAACTGCACTGCATTTTCCATTGTCGACTTAATTTGGATTTGTAATTCTTCCCATTCTTGCGGAGGAACTTCAAATACTAATTCGTCGTGAACTTGTAGTAATAATCGTGCTTGATAATTTTGCAAAATTTCATGCAGCCTCACCATCGCAATTTTGATAATATCAGCGCTAGAACCTTGAATTGGGGCATTGGCAGCAGAACGTAATAAACCAGTATCGTAGTTACCTAAATTCTTAAGTTTACCTAAATCAATATCTTCCGGCTTACTGCCTTTTAACTGACGTAGGCTATTGGTGGTAAACTCAAAATAGCGACGCCTACCGAGAATTGTTTCTACATAACCTTGAGCGATCGCTTGTTTTTTCAATCCTTCTAAATATGCAAATATTTTCGGATAACGTTTGTTAAATCGCTTAATAAATTCGTTCGCCAGGTTTCGATCTACACCCGTTGAACGGGAAAATTTCAGCGAACCCATACCATAAATCACACCAAAGTTAATTGTTTTCGCGACCCGCCTTTCATCTGATGTAATATCTTGTTTTTCAAACATCAGTCTCGCGGTCACGGTGTGAATATCTTCGTTGTTTTGATAAGCTTCTACTAGTACTGGTTCTTGACTTAAATGAGTGAGAATTCTTAACTCTATTTGAGAGTAATCAGCTGCAACCATTAACCAACCACATTCTGGTAAAAACGCCTTACGAATTTGCCTACTAAAGGCAGTGCGAATTGGAATATTTTGCAAATTTGGATTAGAAGAAGATAGCCTTCCTGTTGATGTCGCTGTTTGATTAAAATCAGTATGAACTCGCTTTGTATCTGCACGTACCAAGGCTGGTAAAGCATCTACATAAGTAGATTTTAATTTTGCTAATGTCCGATATTCAATGATAGTATCAATGATGCCTGTTGTGTCTACCTCTCGTAATCTTTCTAAAGTAGCTGCGTCTGTAGAATATCCTGTTTGAATTTTGCGAGAATATTTAGTACTTAACCCTAATTTTTCAAATAAGATTTGACTTAATTGTTTGGGAGAACCTAAACTAAACTTTTCTCCAGCTATCTTGTAGGCTTGCTGTTCCAGTTTTGCTAAATCTGTTTCTAATTGTTGTGAAAGTTCTTTCAAATAAGCTGTATCGATGTGAATACCGTTGTATTCCATATCCGCTAAAACAGCTTCTAGAGGTTGTTCCACCTCCACTAATAGCTGATATAAAGCTGGTATTTTCTCCAGTTCCGTACGCAATTTTGTCACTAATTGGAATGTAGCCCAAACTTGCAAACCACAGTACTCGGCTACTTGAGGAATTCCAATATCAGCGATAGTTTTCCCTTTAGGAACTAAATCTACATAATTTTGAATTATCAACCCCAAATGTTTTTGAGCTAAGTCACTCAAATTATGACTACTATCAGGATTGAGGACATAACTTGCTAACATAGGGTCAAAGACTACCCCTGTTAAATTAATTCCTTGGCACTTGAAAACTAAGCGATCAAATTTAGCATTTTGAAAAGTCTTAGGATAACTAGCACTTTCTAATATTGGGCGTAAGGTTTTTAGTGCAATTTCTTTGTTTAAATTTTCCCCAGTTTGATGATTCAAGGGAATGTAAGCTATTTCATCAGGGTTTACTCCCCAGCAACAACCAATTCCAACTAACTCAGCATCTCGTGGTTCTAAGTCGTTGGTTTCAGTATCCCAAGCTACGGGGAAATTAGGGTTAGTAAATTCTTGTAAAAACTTCACCAACTCAGTGAGTTTGGCTTCTGTATCAATAATGCGGGGTTGAATTGTAGAAGTATTTTGTTGCTGTTGTTGTTCTGTATCCGCAGCACTGAAAAACCACAAATCTTCATCTTCCCTACCAGGTAGGGGTGCATAACTCGCCCCTACTTCTTCTGTGTCTGTAGCTGAAGTTTCTGCTACAGTACCACCAAACTTTTGCTGGAGTTGGTTAATTTTGCCTAAAAAAGATTTAAATTCTAATTTTTCTAAAATAGGTACTAGAACGCTACTATCAAAGCCTTTTAATTTGCAATCTTCTAAATCAATATCGAGGGGAACATCAAGGACGATCGCTGCTAAGTATCGAGATTTTTCTGCGTCTTCTTTGCCAGCTTCTAATTTTTTCTGAGTCGCGCCTTTGATTTCACTTAATGATGCATAAATTTGCTCGAGAGAACCATAGGTATTTAGCAACTGGACTGCCGTTTTTTCACCGATTCCCTTGACACCAGGAATATTATCTGACTTATCACCACAAAGAGCTTTAAAATCAATCACTTGTGATGGTAAAATCCCTAGTTTTTCTTTTACTTCTTCCTGTCCAAATTCGCTGATCCCATTTGTAGATGTAGAACGTTTCAGCGCATCTGGACTAAAATACAAAACGCTAATTTCTTTTTCAGGGTCGATCAGTTGATATAGATCGCGATCGCCTGTGAGAATCTTGACTTGATACCCCGCCACCGTTGCCTTTTGTGCTAAGGTTCCCAGTACATCATCCGCTTCGTAACCAGGGGCAGTGAGAATTTTGAGGTTGAATGCGTCTAGCAACTCATGTAAGTTTTTCAAATCCGGAACAAAATCCTCTGGTGTACCTGGGCGATCAGCTTTATAAGTATCATCTGCTTCGTGGCGAAATGTGGGCAAACCTAAATCAAAAGCCACTGCAATTGCTTGTGGCTGTTGCAGTGTCATAACTTCTAGCAGACACTTTAAAAAGCCAAAACAGACACTAGTAGGAATTCCTGTTTTGGTTCGCAGTCCCCCGTCTCTTCCTCTAGCAAAGGCGAAGTAAGAACGAAATGCCAAGGAGTGTCCATCGATGAGGATAAATGTAGGACGTGTCGTGTTTGAAAAATCGGAAGCCAACTGATTTAAAGGTGTTGTTTGGGACATAGCCTTATTGTAGCCAGTTGCTTCCGTTTAGATTACAGGTGATTCTAAATTAAGTAGATTCTTTTACCTGCTTTTGACGACGACGTAGTTTCAGCATACCTAATGCTCCCACACCCAATAATGATAAAGTTGCACTTGGTTCTGGAACAGAAGTTGAAGTTAATGCTTTAACATTTTTCTCACCTATTTTCAGCACCATCACAACATCATTAAAGTCGCGATCTGAACTTTCGTTGTACTTCCCAGTATTTGGATCTATTCCTGAAGCACCCAAATCACCATACAAATCCTCAAAACCTAATAAGATATAATCACCAACAGCATAGGCAACAACGTGCTGTAGGCCATCCTGATTTGAGGAAGTTTGAGTACCAAAAATATTTGCAGAATTACCACGATTCAAACCATCAGCTCTCAACCAAAAATCTAATTGCGTACCTGCTGCAAAGTTGCCAAGATTTACTCCATCACCTAGCTTGAGTGTATTACCACCCCAATCACCAACACACCCAGAACCACTACAAGCAATATCATTGAATACTAAACCAGATTTATTTGTAGCCCCAGTTGCCTGATAAGCCAACTGGTTTCTATAACCAGCTCCTTCGTTGATGAAATAAACACTGACATCATTGCTATATTTCAAAAATAACTTACTAGGATCTAATAGAAATTGTTGGCTATTTGGTATGGCCATTCTTTCTATTTGCACAAATTGCTGGAAAATAGTGTCATCAAAACCAGTTGTTTCTTTACTTTGTATTTCGGGTTGTACCCATGAATCATCCCAAGTAAAATCAGTTGCAGATGCAGAGCCTACTTGAGAAAATAATCCAGTCAATGCAGCAGCAGCAAAAATTATTCCGGTTAAACCTTTTTTAATCATGGAAATCCTTCTGTTTTTGTATAACTTAAGAGCAATTATCTGTTCTGCGCAAAGGAAAAAAGCAGAGGGAAGCTATACAGAATAAAGTTTTTAAGTATGCTGGATAGCTTTACCCAAAAGAGGTTTAAAATCCTATGTCCATCACAGATTTGGTAGTTGTCAGTTGTTGATCTATAGATGCGATCTGCTTGGTGCAGAGATCCCCCACTAATTGTCTTTTGCCTCTTTGAAGTTGAGAGCAAAAAAAGCCTCAGCTGTGACTTCTCTTTGCTTTCTTCTATCAACCTAAGATGCACTTTCTAATGAAGTGAATGTTTGATTAATCAATTGATAACTTAGTATGTTCCTACCTGTCTATAGTTCAAACTAGTTTTTACTAATTATTTATAGGAATTTGATTGAGGAGATAACCAACTAAGAAAATCTTGGCTTTTTTGTGATCTATGTCTAGCTCAATAGCAAAAAATACTGAAGATTTTTCTCAATTGAGAAAAAAACAAATAGAAATTAATTAAATATCTAAAATATATTTACGTATTAGGTAATTACTATCGCAAATTTACGTAGAGTAATAATGGAATTTAAATATGAATTGTATTATTCAGCTAGATTACTTTCAAGAAGATCTACTGCCATATTCTGCCCTAGCCTGATAATCTCTTAACTGAGACTTTCTTTATGAAATTGATAACCAAATTTATGCACAAAGCATCTGCTACTCAAATAAAATCAGCTGCTGTTGCGGGTATGGCTACAAAAGAAATTAAACTGCTGGTTCTAGATATAGATGGAACTATCGCCGGCGAATCTAACAATATCAGCAAACCTGTCAAAGAAGCAATCACTGTGGCAAAAGCACAAGGAATTAAGGTCGCGATCGCCACTGGTAGGATGTTCCGTTCTGCTTTGCGCTTCCATCAAGATATTGGCTCTACTTTACCCTTAATAGCTTATCAAGGAGCTTGGATACAAGACCCAACCTCTGAACAAATGTACCAACATTTACCTGTTTCCAGAGAAATGGCTCAGCAGCTATTAGACTATTTTGAACAACCACAATTGCGATCGCTTTTATCTGTTCATTTTTACATCAACGATCAACTCTACGTCCGTGAAATCACAACCGAAACTCAACTTTATGCAGAACGTTCTGGGATTAACCCTATTGCAGTCGGTGACTTACGTCAAGTTTTAAACACTTATGAACCCACAAAAATACTAGCTTTGTGCGATGACACAGACATTATTGATAACTTACTCGGTTCTTTAAGCCGTCAATACACACCTGCTGAGTTGTATTTGACAAAATCCGTGGCCACATTTTTTGAAGCGACTAATCCTTTTGCTAATAAAGGTGTGGCAGTACGTTACCTTGCTGAAGAACTGCTAGGGCTACAACCTAGTAATGTCATGACTATTGGCGATAACTTTAATGATTTAGAAATGCTGGAGTATGCTGGGATTGGTGTTGCTATGGGCAATGCTCCATCACAAGTCCAAGCGATCGCTAACTGGATAGCCCCCAGTGTTGAGCAAGATGGAGCAGCAGTGGCCATAGAAAAGCTGTTGCTATCGTAGTAGTTGTTTGTTGTTCGTTATTTGTAACAACCACTAACCACTAATAAAATACTAAAAAATCAGAAAGGGTGCCGACGACTGGCCGTGTTTCGTCTCGGCACCCTTGCTGGTTCGCTCCTCACACACCTGTTAATATATCTTGGGTCATTAAAGCAGTCAATACTTGTTACAAAAGTTTTGATACCTTTCATTAAACTCTCATATTTCTACCTTTTTAAATAAAGATTTCCTCATAATTCCAACAGAGCCAAAATACCAAGCTTTTTTTCCAACAGTATTCTTAAAACTGATTGAGTAGCCATAATCAATCCCAGCCTGGCTTGAGCTAGTTCTGGTGAGTTGACTTTTACCTCACCCCAAATTTGACAGTCACGCCAGAGGTTGTCAAACATTTGAGTTAAACAAAGCGCTGGCTTTTCCCATTTCACCGAATCACTAGAGTCAGAACACTCTAATTCATCAACTACTTGTACTAACTCACTTAACAAATACAGCTCACTTGGGTGATGAAAACGTAGTTCTTGCTGTTTGTTAAGCCAAGGTATAGCGCCCTCAGAAGAAATTAATCCCTCTTGTTCACCTAGCCGCACAAGGGAGGAACAGCGTGCATGGGCATATTGAGTTAGGAATAGGTGGTTAGGGATCGGGGATCGGGGAGATGGGGAGTGTGAGGAGTGTGAAGGGTGTGGGGAGAATAATATAGTAACCAATTCCTCCTTGTCCCCCTTGTACTCCTTGTCCTCCAAGTCGTCCCCCTTGTCCCTTGTGTCCCCGTCTCCTTTTGCTACAGTCTTCACCCGTCCTTCAACCAGCCTCTGCAACCAGCTAGCCAAAACAGAGTCAGCCAATTTTAAATGAATCCAACCAGGTGGAACTATTTGAATACTGAAAACTCCAGCCGAGTTTGCCGATAAATGAGAAGCGATCGCCTCAGCAATCTCCATCGCTGAAATTTTCTCATATTTTGACAGCTGTAATGCTAATCCTGTGATGTAAAAAACTTGATTACTATTTCTACCTTTAGATAGAGGAATTTTTTTATTTGCTAGGCTTTCAATTTTGGTGTAGCGCGTATAAATACTTAAAGTAGATATTAAATAACTGTGTACTAACTGTTTGATTGCTGTGTATTTACTTACTAGTAGCATTTTATGCACATGCTTTACTGATGAAAGGCTCTTCTATTAAAACTATTGATTTTATGTCATCTGTCTTAAGACAGAACTTTAATCTAAGCAAAGAAAAATTAGAATTATGCAAATTTTTTTTGAAACTGAGTAAATTTTACTACCATCATTGTACAGTAGGTAGTATAACAAAAGAGTAGGAACTCAAATTCCTCTCTTTGCATGGCTGGCACTGTTAGGTGTTAAGCCTAACCTGCCAACAAGAAGACACTCCTTGCACCTTGTTATGACGTCTTTGTCTTCAGCCGAACGCTCTTTGTTACCTATGCAATCTCCATCCTCCTTTTCTGAGGCATCACGGCCTTTCTTAACTTGGCAACGAATTCTTGATTGGGCTCAAGAACACTACCGCTGCCGCACCTTTAGCAAAGATGAGCGCATTCCAGCCCGTCCTGGATTGCTGTATTTGGTGCAAAGGGGTGCTATCCGCATGGTAGGAACCGCCCAAGTGAGTGCAACAGCAAATCAGCTAACGTCTCGACGCATTAACAGAACCCCAGAAGAAGCCTTCTTAGGATTTGTTGGTGCGGGAAACCCGTTTGAAATTGTTGCCCAGTCACCATTCACACTCCAGGCTTATGCTCACGTTGACCAAACAGCAGTGTTGTGGATGTATTGGCACGATTTAGATAATTGGCCTCACTTCCGCCGCGAAATCATGGATCTGTTTAGATATCAGCATCAGCGCAAACTGCTGTGGCTGAGTGCCTTAGGACAACGCCGCACCATTGACCGACTCTTAGGATTCCTCACATTGTTGATTGAGGAATATGGAGAGCCGGCAACGAGCGAAACAGATCCTGAAGTGATTCGTGGCTATTGCCTACCTTTCCCTCTCACTCATGCCCAAATTGGCAGTGCTATTGGTTCGACTCGTGTTACCGTCACCCGTTTGATGGGTAAGTTGCGTCAGCGCGGCTTAATCCTCACTCAGGGAGATAATTTGATTTGCTTGCCAGCAGAGTCGATTAACAGAGCCGGCTAAAGCACATTAGCCAAGTTCTTGACGAGAAGTCGCCTACCATCAGGAATAGCGCCCACCACCGCTATCCTTACGGGAAGGCGTAAATCTGTTAAGAGAATATCACCCAATCATTTCTTGCACGTTTGTAGAGGGTTCTAGGGGTGTCTATTGGCAATCTCGCCACCTTCTAGTCTGCTTATGACAAGAGTCAGCGAATTTTGACAAACCCTGCTTGGGAAATCAATTCCTGTCCCTGCTCACTCAGCAGCAAGTTGGCATAAGCGACACCTGCTTGCTGCTCAATTTGATTATTCTGTTTGACCACCACAAACAGATTTCGGGTAATTGGGTACTTTCCAGATTGGAAAGCCTCAATGTTCAATTTGTTTCGTTTACCAGGACACTCAGAAGGGAGGACAAGTGAATCTTGGTAAGGAGCAATATACTGCCCTTGCGTTCGCCCCAAAGGCAAGGGTTTAATTGAACATTGGGGAACAACTTCTGGGGCAGAAGCGTAGTATATGCCACCAAGACTACCAGCCACTTTTTGTAGGGCTTGGGTGGTTGTGGAAACAAACTCCACATTAGAGCTAAAAGCTTGACCACTCAAGATGTCTTGAACAAATAGTTCTACAGTCCCACCATCACTGATGCGACGTGAGTATGGCTTTATAGGGATACTAGGACCACCCACTTGATTCCAATTCGTGATTTCACCTGTGTAAATAGACCGTAATTGGTCTAGTGTTAGTCCTGGGATATTAATATTAGGATTTACCGCTACTGCTAAGCCATCAATTGCTACAGCAATTTGTTGCAGAGTAAAGCCACGCTCTTTGGCACGCTTTAATTCTTCGTCCAGAATTGGCCGAGACGACTGAGCAAATGCTAATTGACCATCAATTAATGCTTGGATACCTGTACTGGAACCGGGAGTACCACTGATTGGTTCTACATAACGCAGACGAAACTCTGGTCGTGCTGCTTGAATTGCTGGATCAACAGCGAGTCGAACTGGTGCCCAAGAAGTACTGCCTCCGTAGTTAAATAATCCTGTGGGGATACTTTGAATAGAGGCAAAATTGTTACCACTTGATTCTGGCTTAGTAATATTAGGACTAGTGGAATTAATCGGTTGAGGTTTGGTAACTTGATTAAAGTTAAAACTAGTTTTTCTGGCAAACCACCAAAAGCCTCCACCAATTAACCCAATAGTTATTAATAAAGATAATATTAAAATTGGCGTTTCATTTTTTTGTGACATAGTAATTTACCTATTGTTAGTAGTTAGTTATTGATTGTTTCCAACAACAACCAACAACCAACAAATTAAAAGTTTAGCTGTTGATAGTTAGTAGTTGTTTATTAGTAGAAGAGTGAATTTAGCCCAACACCAACCAAGAATCAACAATCAACAAATAATAAATTATCTAATCCTGACAAATCCAGCTTTAGAAATTAATTCTTGACCTTGGTTTGTAAGCAGTAGATTGGCATAGGTTTCTCCCGCTTGCTGATCGCTTTGATTATTTTGTTTCACAATCACAAACAACCGCCTGGTAATTGGATATTCACCACTCAAAAAAGTAGATGCATTGAGTTGGTTACGCTGTTGTGGACACTGTTGCAGAGGAATAAATGGTTCTTTGTAAGATGGAATAAATTTATCTGCTGTTTTTCCTAGTGGTAAGGGTTTAACAGTACATTGACCGACTACTTCTGGTGCAGAAGCGTAATACATACCTCCTGGATTTTTTGCGACTTCTTTTAAAGCTTCTGTGGTAGTGGGAATGAATTGAACATTCGCACCAAATTTTTCTCCTTCTAAAACGTTTTCATCAAAAAATTCGACCGTACCTCCTTCTTCCAAACGGCGAGAGTAAGGTGTAATCGCTAAATTTGGCCCTCCTACTTGTTGCCAGTTGGTGATCTTGCCAGTGTATATATCTTTAAGTTGGGCAACAGTTAAACCAGGTACTTTGAGATTGGGATTTACTGCAACTGCAATGCCATCAATCGCCACTGGAATTTCTTTTAAAGTAAAGCCGCGCTGCTGTGCTTTTTGGTATTCTTCGTCTTTAATTGGACGTGAGGACTGGGAAAAAGCTAGCTGATTGTCTAAAAGCATCTTAATCCCACTTCCAGAACCTGGGGCCCCTATCGTTGGATCTGTGTAGCGTAGTTGAAATTGCGGAAATACAGTTTGAATCGCTGTATCAACATTTTTACGAATTGGCGCCCAAGTAGTGCTACCACCATAATTAAACAAGCCAGAGGGAACATTCGGTAATCGTGCAAAAGTCTCAGCAGTGGGCGGTTGAATCGGTTCAGATAAATTATTTTTAGCGTTGAAGAATCTAATTCCAGAACTATTAGCTAACCATAAAAAAACACCACCTACTAGCCCTAGCGTAATTACTAGAGTCAAAAGCAAAACTGTGGTTTCATTTTTTTGAGACATAATAAATTTATAACTTTTTAGTTATTGCTCTTAAAGCAATTTTTCACTTTTATGAATCGGTATGGGTTAAGAATTGGTTAATTGTTTTATTTTTAAGTGGATGATACAAATAAATTTAACTAAGTAGATAGGTAAAAATAAAGCTAACTAGTTAGGGTTGTCATTCGTCATTTGTCATTTGTAATAAGTAGTGACTATAAACCAATTACCTATTACCATTTAATTACGTGATGTAGAAACTGGTACAAAATCAAACCCAGTACCAGAACGAGAAGGATTTTTGCTGACGATTTGCACCAACTGTACAGGGGCGTTGCGATCGCCTGATGATAAAAACCGAATTGTACCAGAAGCGCCTGTAGTAGAAAATTTAGGTGATGAAAGAGTTTGTTGGATACCTATACGGCTAGGATTACGTTCTAATGCTGCAATGAAAGCACGGGTAGCGTCGTATGCTAAAGCAGTACGCCAGTTCACATCACCTCCCCATAACTGCCGTGACTTTTGCGGAAAATCGGTGCTGAGATTGCTATCAATATGCCAAGGAACAGCCAGCACCATTCCCACTGTTTGTTGCTGTCCAATTTCTAAAGTTTTGGGCGTGTAGATATCATCTCCGCCAAGCAAACTTAACCGTTTTTGGTTTACTTGCACTACTTGCAGTGCTTTATCTAAAGCATCTGTACTAGCTGCTAACATCAAAACTTCTGCACCTTGTTTAATTGCTTGTTCTACACTTTTAGCGGCACTAAAATCGGCTTTAGATAAGTCAAATTCGCTTGACACCTGTCCACCTTCTAGGGAAACAGACGAGACAAATTCAGACTTTAAAGACTGACTATAGTTACTTTGAGAATTGAAGAAAACAGCCGCATTTTTTTTCTGTAAGTTTTCTACCATATACTTAGCTAAGGCCCTGGCTGCCATAAAATCGCTAGGAACCGTGCGAAAAATATAGCGGCTAAAGTTGGATATTTTCACAGAAGTGCTAATTGGGGAAATAGCCACAAGTTGTCCGGGGGTATAAACAGTGCCTGCGGCTAAAGTGACGTCACTAGCATAAGGCCCAACTACACCCAGTACTTCCTGATTTTTCACCAACACGTTAGCAATTTGTTGGGCAACTTCTGGATTATTATCGTCGTTTGCTATCCCTACTTTTAGTGGTACTCCCTTAATGCCTCCCGCAGCATTAATTTCATTTTGAGCTTGGGCAATACCGCGTAAAATTTCTAAAGAACCATTGGGGTCGGTTCCCAGTGGTACACTGGCAACAATCGTATAATTTTTAGCAGATTCTATGCGAGCATTGTTCAAAAAGATTAATGTCTCTGGATCATTTTTATTAAACTTCAGGGCTGCTTCTAAGTTAGAAATTGCTTTGCTGTAGTTGCCAGAAGCTAGTGCTGTGATACCTTCTTTTTTTGTGGGAGAAGCTTCTATTGAAGATAATGTTTTTTCACCAAAGCTAATCCTATCTGTAATTAGCTTGTTATTAGGTTGTAGTGAATTGCCACCATCCTGAGAGTTTTGTGGCCAGATGTTATCTTTTAGCAACCATGCCCCACCACCTACCAATCCCACAGTAATTAATAAAGCTAGGAAAAGAACAGCAGTTTCGTTTTTTTGGGACATAGAAAATTAAAAGTTAAAAATTTATAATTTTCAAGAAAATTATATCGGTAAAAATTACAGCCATAAATATTTATGTAAATAAAATTTGCATCAGTTCTGATGTATAGTTAATTGGAAAAAAATAGAGTTAATAATTTATAAATCAGACGGAATAAAGCTGTAACAGCGATCGCGACTAAAGCCGCAGCAACAGATAAAATAATTACTTGCTTAATACTTAAACCAGCCCGTAACACAGGGAAAAAAAATATCACTCCCCATGTGACTCCTGCTAGGACTAACATCTCGGTTTTTTCAATCCAGCGTTGCTTTTGCCCAAAAATTAATATTGCCAGGATCACAGCACAAGCAAGCAAAGTAATATTTAGAGAACGAAGCACACCATACACAGCGATCGCCATCAATCCGCCTTCAAAACCACTGAATCCAGCCGCCATCAATAACTCTAAAGTAGACAATGGTGCAACACGTGATGTTAACGATAATCGCCTTTGCTGTGCAGGTTGAGTGGGCATAGGCTGTGGTTGCGACTTGATTGACGACGGTAATTGGGTAGGTTGGCGGGGATTAATTTGTGTTGATATTATAGGCTGAACAGTTAAGTTGAGAGCGTCTAAGACTTCTTGTGCTGACTGAAAGCGTTGATTAGCAGCAGGTAAAAGCATTCTATCGAGAGTATTAGCCACTACAGGACTGACAGAAACACGCTTGTGCCATTTCCATTGATTACTATAAACATCAAATAGCTTGGTTACATCCTTTTCACCCGTTAATAGCATCACCGCTGTCACAGCCAACGCATATAAGTCTGTGGATGGAAAGACTGGTCCACCAGACATTTGTTCAGGTGGTGCAAAACCCAGAGAAAAAATGCCAGTTGAAGAACTTACTCCTCCAGGGGGTGCGTTTGCTACCTGCTTAACAGCGCCAAAATCTAATAGGTAAAGCTTACCGTTACGATGACGCATAATGTTAGAGGGTTTAATATCTCTGTGAATGATGCCTTTGTTATGGACAAACTGCAAGATTTTGAGAACATTTTGCAGCAAATTTAATACTTCTTGTTCAGAGAATTGACCTTTGTGATTTAATTCTTCTTCTAGGTTCTGTCCATCTATATGTTCTTGAACAAGATAAAAAAATTGTTCTTGTTGTCCTGGTTGAGAAAAGCTAGAAACTATGACTGGGAAATAAGCGAATAAATCAGGAATTTGGTCATGTTGAGAGCCTATTTCTTCTAAGACAATGGCTTCTCTCTCAAATAAATCTTGTGCTAATTTTAGTTGAGTTGCACTGAGATTACCTGCTGGTTGGAATTGCTTAACCACACACTGGCGCATTCCTGGAGTATAGCGATCGCAGGCTAAAAACGCTGCTCCAAAACCGCCTCGTCCCAGTAATTTTGTCGGCAAGTAGCGCCCAACCAGAATTAGAGGCATTCCACAAGCTGTACAGTATTTTTGCTGCACGGTTCTTAAAATGGAATGGTCATCTAAATCTGAAAAGTAGTTGCGTGGTCGAGGACAACCGGGACGAGTGCAATAAATTTCCATTTTTGTCAATAGTCAATGGTCAATAGTCATTGGTCACTGGTCATCAGTCATTAGCTTCTTCACAAATGACAAATGACAAAGGACAAATGACTAATGACAGATGACTAAATCTTAACTTTCATCTGAGTGGGATGTATCTAATTCCAATGTGGTATTGATAGCTAAGCTCCGATGATTTTGTGAAGATTTTAACACATCGATATTCCATCCAGGCGCAGCAAACTGGGGTAGAATTTCCCGGCTGAAAGCTTCTGCAGCCTTGGATCTATAGCGATTAGGATTAAAAATCAGCCACAGTGTCCGCTTGACGACAACACCCTCAATGGGGGCGCAATGTAACACGTCCATTTGCAATTCTTTGGCAATGGCGGAAGTAGAAACAAAAGCAGCTCCCAAACCAGATTGCACAGCATTTTTGATTGCTTCAATCGAATTGAGTTCCATTTCTACTTTTAAACGCCGTGTATCAATATCATGACGTGCTAACACTTGGTCTATGACCTTACGGATTGTTGATTGAGAATCAAGGGCAATGAATTGTAATTTATATAGGTCTTCTTTTTGGATGGTTTCCAGTTTGCTAAAAGGATGTAACACAGGTAAAATCAGCGCCAATTCATCCTCTGAGTAAGGAATAATTTCTAAAGATTCCGCCAATTCCGCAGGAATTTCACCACCAATAATTGCCAAATCAACTTGTCCGTTCACTACACTCCAAGCAGTGCGGCGGGTAGAGTGGACATGTAATTGCACTGCCACATCAGGATATTTTTGTCGGAATAACCCAATCATCCGGGGCAAAAGATAAGTGCCGGTGGTTTGAGAAGCACCAACAATTAATGTACCGCCTTGGAGATTTTGTAAATCCTCAATAGCGCGACAGGTTTCCTGACACAGACTGAGGATTTTTTCTCCGTAATTGAGGAGTAAATGTCCTGCTTCGGTTAATTGAGCACGACGTCCTCCACGGTCAAATAAGGGAACATCTAATTGCCGTTCTAAGTTTTGCACTTGCAAACTTACGGCAGGTTGGGAAACATAGAGACTATCAGCGGCGCGCTTGAAGCTCCCTTCTTGTGCGATCGCTTTCAGAATCCGTAACTGATCTAGTGTGAATGGAAGGTCAGACATAAGGCTCAACCCACAGACAAGAAAGGAGCAGCATTAGTAAAAAACCAGCGAATCATAGTATTCTGGCTGGACATAATTTGTTGCATATTAAAATCGGAGGCTTTATCCGAAAAAGACATTAACACAACATCTTGACTTAAGTCCCCCTTTGAATACTTTGTGGTATTGATTGTACTGAATTAAGTTTTCTTTAAATTACTTCACCTGTGTATATGATGCTGCCACCGTGGTTGACCCCCAGTCATTTTATAATGTTGGGATTACAATTTGGTTTTGCAATTGCTCATAGCGGCGGAGCCGCCTTGCGACCTTGGGCAGAAAAATATATTGGCCCACGAGTTTACCGGATTATCTTTGCCTTAGTTAGTTTACCTTTGGCAGTAATTTTGATTATTTACTTTTTTAACCATCGTTATGATGGTTTACAGCTTTGGCAAGTCCAAAGTTTACCTTGGGTAAAACCATTTGTTTGGGTACTGTCAGCAATTTCTTTTTTATTTTTGTATCCTGCTACTTTCAATCTACTAGAAGTTGCTGCCATTCAAAAGCCCCAAGTCCACCTCTATGAAACAGGAATTATTCGTATTACTCGTCATCCGCAAATGGTTGGACAGATAATTTGGTGTATTGCTCATACTCTGTGGTTGGGTACAACTTTTACTTTAGTTACTTCTTTGGGTTTGATTTTACATCACGCCTTTGGGGTCTGGCATGGCGATCGCCGTCTTAGTTGGCGCTATGGCGAGGCTTTTATGGCAGTGAAACAGCGCACGAGCATTATTCCCTTTGCAGCCATTTTAGATGGACGTCAATCTCTACGGTGGCAGGAATTCCTTCGTCCTGCTTATATTGGAGTTGCTATATTTGTGCTGCTATTGTGGTGGTCGCATCCACTTTTATTGGTGGCGACTAGTAGGGTAAGATGGTAGTCTGAACTCAAACCCTATTTACAACAGCACAAGATAGACAACCGATGAGGATTTAGGCTCATCTGTTACTACCAAATCAATGTAGGATGAATGAAAATAGCTGTTCAGTGGAGGGGGTGGGTTAAATCAATTTGAGATTTTGTCCTTGTTGTTGCTGGTCAATAATCATCATTGAAAGTAAGTGATATCGAGCAGAGCCAGTGCGTTAGAGGTTTCCCTACGGACAGGTCGCAAAAGCGGGAAAACCCCCTACGCGTACTCTTATCCTTACGGAAATGCCCTACTGTGTAAGAGAAGCAGGAGTGGTGAACCCCCAAACTAGCACTGTTCATGGTATACTATTATCTTCCCCAAGCCCACTACCGTGGGAATCCCAAAGCAAAGCGTTGTAGCTTTTGGTCTACTAACTTTCCCTCCCCAGCAGAGGACGCGTTGGAGTTCAAGACCCTCAAATGCCACTGTGAATGCTACATTAGCTTATTTGCCAGTAGCAAACTCACCAAAATCAAGGCTGGAAAGATTGCATACCTTCTGTTATGCCTACCAGGGCATCTATCGGCAGTTACTAAGCTTACGCTACCCTTGTGCTGATAGCAAGTTAGATATAAAAACCCTATAGTATTAGAGGCATCATGGTGTTGTCGGTTAGTGAGCGGACATTTACTCAAGAAGTTTTAGAATCCCCTATTCCTGTTTTAGTAAATTTTGAAGCTCCTTGGTGTGGTTTGTGCCGCATCATACACCCATTACTGTTGCAATTCAAAGCCCAATGCAACGAGAAAATCAAATTAGTTGATATAAACGCCGACGACAATTTTAAATTGTCAACCAAATATCGGCTTAAGTCACTACCAACTTTACTTTTGATCGAAAACGGTATTGTCAGACGACGTTTGGAAGGTTTTCGCGGTCGCGAAGATTTGCTGCAAGCATTAGAAGAAATCAAACTCAGCTATGACAAGTCTTCTCATCCTTACAATACCCCCACAACGGCAGATTTAGGATGCCGTTCAGCATAATGGTCATTCGTCATTAGTCATTGGAGAAAGGGTGATTAGAAAAAAGCTCATTAGTAATTGACCAATAGTCATTGGTCGAATGAAAAATGACCAATGACAAAGGACAAATGACCAATGACAAATGACAAAATCTAAAACCATATTTAAATTACCCCACCTAATCAGTATCAGGTGGGGTATTTTATCCTAAAGGGTGTGTGTCACAATTATTAACAGATCCGACAAGTTAGTCAACTAAAGGTTGAAGTTATGTAGACGTCCATTAGGGCGGCTTTCCGCAGGATAGGTTGAAGTATGAAAAAATGTTTGGTTGCTTGCTTATGTAGAGACTTGTACTGTTCCCAAAAGACCAGACTTAGCCATAATAACATAAGGCGTGAAAGTTCCTCTTTGTTGGCACTCTCAACAGCCATTTGCAACTAGTGCATTCTTTCATCCTTTATCCTTGAGCTTTTAGCCTTCATCCTTTCTCATGAAGAATTCTATAAGTAGGCGTCAGTGATGGAAGTAATCTATCAATATGCCTGGCTAATTCCGGTATTGCCCCTCGTCGGGGCAACGCTGGTAGGGCTGGGATTAATCTCTTTGAATCAGGTAACGAACCGCCTACGACAGCTGAATGCCGCGTTGATTATTTCCTTGATGGGAGCGGCTATGGGGCTGTCGTTTGCCATATTGTGGAGCCAACTGCAAGGACACGCACCTTACACTCGCACCCTAGAATGGGCAGCGGCTGGCAATTTTCACTTGAGCATGGGCTACACAATTGATCACTTGACAGCTTTAATGCTAGTGATTGTGACGACGGTAGCCTTCCTGGTCATGGTTTACACTGATGGCTACATGGCTCACGACCCTGGCTATGTCAGGTTTTATGCCTATCTCAGCTTATTTGGCTCGTCAATGTTGGGTCTGGTAGTCAGCCCGAACTTGGTGCAGATTTATATCTTCTGGGAGCTGGTAGGAATGTGTTCCTACTTGCTGGTCGGCTTCTGGTACGATCGCAAATCCGCAGCAGACGCAGCCCAAAAAGCCTTTGTTACTAATCGTGTTGGTGACTTTGGTTTGTTATTGGGAATTCTGGGGCTATTCTGGGCAACAGGCAGCTTTGATTTTCAGATCATGGGCGATCGCCTTGGTGAACTCGTCCACACGGGTTCTCTCAGCAATATACTGGCAGCCCTGTTTGCAATTTTAGTCTTCTTGGGTCCCGTAGCCAAATCCGCCCAGTTTCCCCTGCATGTCTGGCTACCAGATGCGATGGAAGGCCCCACACCCATTTCTGCCTTAATCCATGCAGCAACAATGGTGGCAGCAGGCGTTTTCCTAATTGCCCGGATGTACCCCGTATTTGAACACGTCCCGGCGGCAATGAATACAATCGCCTATACTGGGGCATTCACTGCCTTTTTAGGGGCAACCATTGCGATTACCCAAAACGACATCAAAAAGGGCTTGGCTTATTCCACCATTTCCCAACTCGGTTACATGGTGATGGCTATGGGAGTGGGCGCATACAGTGCTGGTCTTTTCCACCTGATGACCCACGCCTACTTTAAAGCGATGCTGTTTTTAGGTTCTGGTTCGGTAATTCACGGCATGGAAGCAGTTGTCGGTCACGACCCCGACTTAGCACAGGATATGCGCTTAATGGGTGGACTGCGGAAATATATGCCGATTACAGCCATTACCTTTTTCATTGGTTGTGTAGCAATTTCCGGTATCCCACCCTTTGCTGGTTTCTGGTCAAAAGACGAAATCCTCAGTGCGGCGTTTGCATCTAATCCCCTGCTGTGGGGTGTTGGCTGGCTAACAGCTGGAATTACCGCCTTTTATATGTTCCGGATGTATTTCACCACCTTTGAAGGTAACTTCCGGGGCAACAAAACCCAGTTGTGGAAAAAACTCAAGTCTCCCATTGGTATGGCCATTGTGACGGGCTTTGAAAGAACTCCAGCTTTTGGCCCTGGTGCAATGACCAAAGGAGAACTAGAAGCCCACGCCGGACAGCACAACGACCACAGTCATAGTCACGGCCACAGTGAGTATCCCCATGAGTCACCCTGGACAATGACGCTACCTTTGGTGTTATTGGCAGTTCCTTCGATGCTAATTGGTTTGGTGGGGACACCCTTTGCTAACTACTTTGAGGAGTTTATTTACTCTCCTAATGAAACCCTCGAAGAAGTTTTGGTAAAAGCAGCTGAATTTAATCCGCAGGAATTTTACATTATGGCGGGTGGTTCGGTAGGAATTTCCCTTATGGGCATTACTGTTGCTTCCTTGATGTACTTGTGGGGTAAAATCAATCCGGTGGCGATCGCTGCCAAAATTAAGCCACTTTATGAGCTATCCCTCAACAAGTGGTATTTTGATGACATTTACCACCAAGTGTTTGTTCTTGGCTTGCGTCGCTTAGCTAGACAAGTCATGGAAGTTGACTTCCGCGTCGTTGATGGTGCTGTTAACCTCACAGGCTTTTTCACCCTAGTTAGTGGTGAAGGTTTGAAATACCTAGAAAACGGTCGTGCCCAGTTCTACGCTTTGATTGTGTTTGCTGCCGTACTGGGTTTGGTGATTGTCTTTGGTGTCACTTAAATTCAGTGAACAGTGAACAGTTATCAGTAAACAGCCTCATGTTGGCAAATTAGATCCACAACCATTGCCTGCAATGCAAACCAATAACTGATAACTGATAACTGAAATTTAGATGAAGGCAGGGCAATCGGTTCACCTGCCTTCATATTTTTTGATTTTTGTTAAATCAACCTAACAAATAACAACCAGATCATGAAAAAACTGCTAGTTAATAGCTAGTAGCAGATAGCCGAACCTTGAGAGCAACTTCAATGAATACAGCTAATTTTCCCTGGCTGACTACAATCATCCTGTTACCGATAGCAGCATCGCTGCTAATTCCCGTCTTGCCGGATAAAGATGGTAAAACGGTGCGTTGGTATGCCCTCATCGTTGGGCTGATAGATTTTGCACTAATTGTTACTGCTTTTTACCTTGGGTATGACTTCTCTAATCCCAATTTGCAATTATTTGAGAGTTACCCTTGGGTTCCACAACTGGATTTGAATTGGTCAGTAGGGGCGGATGGTTTGTCTATGCCCCTAATTATTTTGACTGGATTCATTACCACACTGGCGACTTTAGCGGCTTGGCCTGTGACACTGAAGCCGAGGCTATTTTACTTTTTAATCCTGGCGATGTACGGCGGACAGATTGCTGTGTTCGCTGTCCAGGATATGTTGTTGTTTTTCCTAGTGTGGGAACTGGAATTGATTCCAGTGTACTTGCTGTTAGCGATTTGGGGAGGTAAAAAACGTCAATACGCAGCCACCAAATTTATTTTGTACACTGCGGGGGGTTCACTATTTATTTTGGTAGCTGCCCTAGCAATGGCATTTTACGGCGATACAGTCACCTTTGATATGCGATCGCTCGCAGCGAAAAACTTCGCTTTGAATTTACAATTATGGCTGTATGCTGCTTTCTTGATTGCTTATGCTGTCAAGTTACCCATCTTTCCACTCCATACCTGGCTACCAGATGCCCACGGTGAAGCTACAGCCCCTGTGCATATGTTGCTGGCTGGCATTCTGTTAAAAATGGGTGGTTACGCCTTAATTCGTATGAATGCCCAGATGCTTCCTGATGCCCATGCTTATTTTGCGCCTGTATTGGTAATTTTGGGGGTAGTTAATATTATCTACGCTGCTTTGACATCCTTTGCCCAGCGTAATCTCAAGCGCAAAATTGCCTACTCTTCAATTTCTCACATGGGCTTTGTCACCATTGGTATTGCTTCCTTCACAGATTTGGGTTTGAATGGTGCAATGCTGCAAATGGTGTCCCACGGGTTGATTGGGGCGAGTTTATTCTTTTTAGTGGGAGCAACTTACGACCGCACACACACTCTGATGTTGGATGAGATGGGCGGTGTCGGTAAGAAAATGGGTAAGATTTTCGCTATGTGGACGACTTGTTCCTTGGCGTCTTTGGCATTACCAGGAATGAGTGGTTTTGTGGCAGAATTGATGGTCTTTGTGGGTTTTGCCACTAGCGATGCCTATAGTTCCACTTTCAAAATTATCGTAGTCTTCTTGATGGCAGTTGGCGTGATTTTAACGCCGATTTATCTGCTGTCTATGCTGCGGGAAATTTTCTATGGTCAAGAAAACCAAGAATTGGTGTCTCACCAAAAACTTATTGATGCCGAACCCCGTGAAATCTTTATTATCGCCTGTTTGTTAGTGCCAATTATTGGCATTGGTTTGTATCCCAAGATTTTGACTCAGGTTTACGATGCCACAACTGTACAGCTAACAGAAAGGTTGCGTGATGCAGTACCGACATTGGCACAGCAAATAACACCGGAAGTATCGTTAAGTGCGCCGGAAATTGAGTAAGGTAAAACAAATAAAATTTTTTACCTTTAGTGATAGTTAAAGGGGTGGGTTCGATGCCTGCCCTTTTTTATGTGCTAATTCACGAATAAAAACGATTTGGAAAATAATTTTAAACGCAAAGGCTCGCAAAGGTAAGCGCAGAGGAACGCAGAGTTTAAGGATGAACGTGCAGAAAACTTTCGTGCTTTATTTTCTGTTGGTGATAGTGCGATCGCATCTGGTAATAATGAGCAATTAGCCCTTGCTTTAAATTCAATCACAGAAATAGCTAAATCCAGCCCATTCAAAGACCTTGCCAATTTAACATCTGTTCGTGCTGCATTGAACGATCCAAATCACGAATGGACTTTTTGATTGTCTGCTGATTGGTACAGATGACTTTTACGATATTTATTTCTCAGTACGCGTAGTATTGCCCCACTTTATCTAGGTGTGGGTATTTTTTTGAAAGCCTACTTCATTCATCGACACTGTGCGATCGCTACTCATATCAAATCATTGAAATCCTTCTCTACAATCTATAGTAGAATCTTAATTCTGCAAATCTCCCATGTTAGAGTACAACCCCCTAAACTGCTTACCCTCTTCTGAGGAATTACCCGATTCTGACGACACACCTGTGGATAACGAACTACAAGATTTAGTTCCTAGCTTATTAAAAGCAATATTGGCTTTGCTGTGGTCAGATCGTTGGTTGGGGTTGATATGGGTATTTATTATGACCCTGACCAACCTGCTATTGTCCCTGATGGGTTTCTCAGCTTGGGAGTTCAGCGCTTCATTGATGAAGATTTGCGTTTAAGTTATGTGCTGTGGGAAGAGAAAAAACTACCCATTTTAGTGTTGGAAGTTGTTTCTCACAAGTATCGGGACGAGTACACTACTAAAAAAGAACTCTACGCAGAATTAGGGATTTCATACTATGTAGTATACAATCCCCGTCGTCGTAAGAAACCACCTCTAGAGGTGTATCGCTTAGAGAATGGTGAATATATTTTGCAGCCAGGAAATCCAGTTTGGCTAAGCGAAATTGGTTTAGGAATTGGCAGAGAACGGGGAACTTATCAAGGTATTACACGGGAGTGGTTGTACTGGTATGACGAGCAAGGCCAAAGATTGCTCACACCAGAAGAACGCATTCAAAAAGCAGAACAACGCCGCCTAGAAGCAGAACTACGGGCGCAAATACTAGCGGAACAGCTAAAAGCGTTGGGTATAGATCCAGAAAGTTTAACTTAAGATTTGCTAAGACTCTTAGTTACAGAAGCTTTTTTGTTTATTTATATCTACCTAAGTTAATTTGTTCCTTATTGGTCTTGCAATTTTAAAATTTTTATAGTAGAAAATCAAATCACATGTTGATATAAACATCCTCTTGTCTAAATAGTTAACATCTAAGGGCGACCCTCGTATGTGAAACAAACTATGAATACTTGATAAAAAAGCATAAAATACAGCATCATATTAAGCAAACTTAATGTAATTATAAAAAAATGTAATCAAAAATTGGGCTAGGAAGTAATTAAGTTCTAGAATTGGAACTATTTTTGTAGTTTAGCTATCTAGGAATAAGACTCATTACCTGTAGACAAACCAAATCGAAAAAATTATTCATCACCAGTAATGGTTTGCAAGCTTTCAAATCAAATTATACACACTAATTATGAATTGAAGGTTTGATGAATGCTTATATAGTCTTTATCTGTTTTTGATCCCCATTTCGTTAAAATGACTTGGCAGAACCTCATAACTAAAAACCGCTTTTGACAGCGACGCCCATGAATAAATTTAACAATGGTTTTACTCTATTTCTGAGTCTGCTAGTCGAGGCGATGCCTTTTTTGCTGTTGGGAGTATTATTCTCCAGCTTGCTGCTATTTTTTGTAGATGAGCGCAAATTGGTAGAAAAAATGCCCAAAAATCCCCTACTAGGGGCTTTAGTTGGTAGTATGATAGGGTTTTTGTTTCCGGTCTGTGAGTGTGGTAACGTGCCAGTAGCACGACGCTTATTGATGCAGGGAGTGCCTACCTCAGTAGCAATTGGTTTTTTGCTTGCAGCACCAACAATTAATCCAATTGTGATTTGGGCGACTTGGACAGCATTTCGCGATCAGCCAGAAATAGTAGTATTACGAGTAGTGTTTTCCCTATTAATCGCAACTATTATTGGCTTTGTCTTTAGTTTTCAAAAAGACCTGACTCCCATAGTTCAACCAGCGCTTGCTCGTTACTTGAAATTTAACCCACCTCCCACTGTACAAACAAAACGCCGTCCGAAATTTTCCCAAGCACAGCAGCAAGCAAGTATACCGACTTTACTACAGTCTGGAACGTTTTTGTTAGGAGCAGGGCAAACTACGCGCTTAGAAACTGCTGCGGAAGCCACAACTGCAAATTATACACAGAGTAAACCCCTGGGAGCTAAACTCCAATTAGTGTTAGAAAATACCGTGCAGGAACTGCGGGAATTGGGAGCAGTACTAGTGATTGGCAGTGCGATCGCAGCTGCTATTCAAGTTCTTGCTCCTCGCGAATTAATTCTTAGCTTAGGTTCAGGTCCCATTAGTTCAATTGCTGCCATGTTGGTATTGGCGGCAGTAGTGTCAATTTGTTCTACAGTTGATTCTTTTTTTGCTCTGTCTTTTGCCTCTGTTTTTACCAGTGGTTCCTTATTAGCATTTTTGGTATTTGGACCAATGGTTGACCTTAAAGGTGTGGGGTTGATGTTAACAATTTTTAAACCCAGAGCGATCTTTTACCTGTTTGGTTTAGCAGCACTATTAACTTTTTTGTTCACTCTGATCCTGAATTTGCACTTTATTTAAAAAACTTGCCTAAAGATCAATTGTGAATGCATAAACTTTTGACTCTGGAGCAATGACAACAATCCCGAATCGCAAATCTAAACTTAAAAACTTGTTACTTTCGTGGCTTGATATCCTAGCAATTACTGCTTGGGGTATTTTGTTATTAAAGTACTGGCTAACTAACAAACTGAATTTGTTAATTCATCCCAATTATTTTGGATTAGTAGTTACAGCCGGATTCGGCTTACTAATTATCAGTTTTTTCAAAATCAAACAAGCTTGGCAGCGACGTCGCTATGAAGTAACTGCCAACTTTCAACACATAAATTTATTTCCGCCTGGATGGGGTAGTGCATTGCTGTTAGTGGCAGCAGTGCTGGGATTTATCATTACACCACAAGTATTTGCCAGTGATAAAGCAGCGCAACGAGATTTCAGTGAATTATTGGGTTCCACACGCGTCAAACCACAAGCGTTCCGCGCTTCTATTGCTCCTGAACAGCGATCGCTCGTAGACTGGGTACGTATGCTTAACGTCTATCCAGAACCCGATAGATATCAAGGCAGTAAAGTCAAGGTACAGGGATTTGTCATTCACCCACCAGATCTAGGAAAAGAATATCTCTTTTTAGCACGATTTGTTCTGACTTGCTGTGCCGCTGATGCTTATCCGGTAGGATTACCAGTCAAATTAAAAGAAATTCGCGACCAGTATCCACCTGATACCTGGCTAGAAGTAGAGGGAGAAATGACCACAGAAACAATAGCAGACAAACGTCAGCTTACCATTGTTGCCAGTTCCCTGAAAAAAATTCCCCAACCCAAAAATCCCTATAGTTATTAGTTATTAGTTAATTGTCATTTGTGAGTGACTAATGACTAATGACCAATGACTAATGACTAATGACCATGAAAAAAACATATTTCCAACCCTTAGATCGCGTTGCGATCGCATTAATGTTACTGCTGATTTTGGTAATTGGGCTAATCATATCCCAAGGTGATGTAGTCAGAGTTCGTGTCCGTGAATTCACTTGGAAGCACTTACAAAGTGAAGAAAAAGATATATCTGTGACTAATTTCGCCACCCAAAACCAAAAAATTGGCTCAGAATACAAAGCCTTTATCCTCACCTTTAGCCGTCCTATGGATACGAAAAGCGTAGAGGAAAATTTGAAAATAGAGCCTCCCTTAGCAGGTACATTCAGTTGGGCGGGGCGACGCATGGGTTATAGCTTCATCACGCCCGCACCCTATGGAACAACTTATAAAGTGCAGTTAGAAGGGGCAAAAGACAAATTTGCCACCCAAGAAAAAACTAATAAAACTATACAACCATTTCAAACAACATTTAGCACGCGCGATCGCGTGATTCTTTATATCGGAGCTAGCGATGAAGACAAAGGAAGGTTAGTTCTTTACAACTTAACCCAAGAACAAAAAAATATACTTACCCCCAAAGATTTAATCGTTACCGACTTTAAGCCATTTCCAGATGGACAGAGAATATTATTTTCTGCTCGTCCGGCCGATAGTCAAGACTTACTATCAGCGCAGTTGTACACAGTTACAACCGGCTTTAGTGCGCCCCATCAAATCAAAACAGAACCAGCAGCTAAAGTAGACTTACTTTTAGACAATAAAGAGTATCAAAACTTGAAATTTGATATATCACCTGATGGACAAACGGTTGTTGTCCAAAGGGGGAAGAAAGACAACCCTGGTGACTTTGGGTTATGGTTTATGCCAGTTACCAATAACAGTTCTGAGCAAAAACCGACTCCTCAACGCTTGCAAAGTCAACCAGGGGGGGACTTTATGATTACACCGGATAGTAAAGCTGTAGCACTTGCCCAAGGTCAGGGAACAGCTATTCTACCTCTACAAAAAGATGGCACTAAACCGTTAGATTATTTCCCACAATTTGGATTGGTAGAAGCCTTCTCCGAGGATGGTTCCCAAGCAGCAATGGTTAAGTTTAATACAGACTATACACGAGATTTGTTTTTAGTCCCCACCCAGGGTAAGGAGAAAAAACTCTTATCCACCACAGGTTCAATAGTTAATTGTCAATTTGATACTGCCTCCCCCACACTCTATTGCTTGCTCACACAGCTACTACCAGGAGAATATTATCAAGAACAACCATATTTAATTGCAATTGATACCAAAACGGGAGAAAAGAAACCATTATTGGTGCTGCCTCCTGACCAACGAAACGTCCAAATGAGTTTATCTCCTGATGGCTTAGGTTTATTATTTGACCAGATTCAGACCCAGACAAACCCAACTACAACGCCAAGTTTACCTTTTTTGACAACTGATGATGGAGAGACAATTGCCACTAGCAGCCTGTGGTTAATGCCATTATTACCAATAGCCGATGACCAGTCCACCGCAGACCTGAAACCAGAACAACTGCCCTTAACAGGGTTTTATCCTCGTTGGTTGCCTTGATGGGGAGTATGAGAGGTATGAGGAGTGTGTAGACATGCAAGTGGCTTAAGGTAAGGGTGGAGTGTGAAGAGTGTGAGGGGTGTGAGGAGAAAAATTTTTGCTCGTTGATGTTTGGTAACCTTCCCATTCTTGGGCAGGGAAAAGTTATAACAAAATAATCACAAATGACTCTCCCTAGGGAGGTGACAAACTTGCCTGATGGAGTAGATTTTGATAATACAGCATTGATATTTAATGCTACCGCAGTCACCAATCAATAAGTTTAAGCTGGTGGGTGAAAAGTCATGAATGAAGCAGACACCCCAAATAATGGGGCTTTTATTGAACCCCTACATCCTGCTAATGCGTCGCAACCGCAACAAGCAAGTTGTCCTTTCTATTCTGTTTTGCCTGTTGAAAACAGAACAATTTCGCAATTGCCGTTGTTAGCACCAGCAGAGGATAAGCAGTGTCAGGAAGATGCATCTTGTCAAGAGTCAATGACCGAAACGAACAAACCAGTAGAGGTAATTAGTAATTCTCAATGCGTATTAGAGTTGAATCAGCAGCAGCTAGAAGAGTTAAAACCTGAGCTAGATTGGGTTGCGGAGCCTGAAAAAGAAAAAGAAGCACTGATTGACTCTGAATTTAAACAACTGTTGGCATTAAATGAAGAATTGCATTCTGCCAACAATAATTTATATGAACAAGTAGAAGGTTTAAAAACAGCTCTGTCTGAGTCAGAAGCAGCTTTGCAATGGCAGAAAAAGCGTTCTGCTGTCGCAGAGGCTATGCTTAACCAACAAACTCAAGAACTGAGTGCTGCTCAAGAACAAATACAATCCCTATTTCAACAATTGGAAACTGCACTCCAAACAGTTCAAAATCAAGAAACTGCCATAGAGAACTATAAAGCACAGCTAGAAATCAACCAACAACGTCTTGCCTTGTTGGAGAGAGAATGTACCTTAATTCAAACTAAATATAACGAACAATCCCACCAGCTATTACAATCAGAAAATTCTTGTCGAGAATTGCGTACTCGCTTAATGCGGCAACAACGCCAGACATTACAATTTAAAGCAGCTCTAGAAAAATGTCTGGAAACACCACCAATTCCTAGTTCTGATTCTACAGATACTCATGCTTATGTTAACGATGTAGACAACAGACAAGTTAGAAATTATGGGCGGACTCATTCTTTAGTTCCTAACCAGCAACCAATTCAACCTTGGTCAGCAGAACTAGATGCTTCTGGTGAAGATACAGGTAGTTTCTGGGTAGAATCTTCTTCATCAACCCCGCCTACATGGGATAACCTTACCTCCGCTAAATTATCTACTGCTGACACTCCATCTCTAGAAAGCATATCAACATCAGAGCAATCAACTACCAAGCCAGAAATTGATGATGCAACTGAACCAGAAACAGTTTCATCTTCAGATTCCTTTAGTTTGGATGAGCAAGTCGAAAACTTAATTCAGTTGTTTTTTGCAGCTCAAACTACATCTGCATCACCAGCCTCTGTTGCAAAAAATACAGAAGATATGGAAGATGCAAAAAGTGATAATGAAGTTGTGACACCCATTTGGGAAACGGTTGCTACCCCCGTTGAGGATACAAAAGAACCAATTATTGTCATTTCACCTAGTGCTGATACAGATTCTGAGGAAAATGAGGATTTCTGGTTAGACGTGTCACCATTACCCCTCTCATTGTCAGAGTCTACAGAGTCTTCCAAATCGCCCTCACCACTGCTTTATCCCGAGCGACCACCTAAAGGAAGAAAGTCTTTAGCATCTGTAGAATTGCCGAATTTTCGACCTAATACTTAGTGAAGAAGGCAGCTATGCTGAAGGATGAAGGATGAAAGATAAAAGGCTGATATTTAAAAATAGTCATTTATACTTCACACTTCACCCTTCATACTTTACACTTCATCTTCACTTCACCTTTCCCCTTTCTCCTTCTTGACTATGGACTCTTGACAATTGACTCTTGACTATGGACTCTTGAGTCTTGAGTATGAACTTTTTTAATTTCTGGTTTTCCTTTACCTGTGGTCAAGGCATAACTAATTGCTAATAAGTGCAACCACAATGCTGGAGAGCGATTTTCCAACCACTGATTACGGTGCAGAAAATTCGGTAACCATCCACTTAGTAAAGCACTAATGAGGCTATGACGAATAAAGTCAAAATAGTTGCCTAACCAACGTAATAAATCTTTAGCACCAGCTAGTTCCCAAATCCACAGTAGCAATGCTGGGTTTTTCTTGGCTGCTTTTAGGGCTAAGCGATTAAAAGTAAGCAGATTAAATCTATCTTTGATAAAATCATCTGCTACTTCTGGAGGTTCATCTGCCAACAAACCAAAGAAGTTATTCAGCATGGTGTTTATGCGTTCTGGTGGTAAAAATTTACCAGTAGGAACCATCATACCTTTGGAGAACATCCAAGTCACAGCAATATTATTTTGAAAGGCACGAATTCGGTTCAAGTGTCGAGAAGAAAGTAAGTCGTGTTTGAGGGCAATATCTAAAAGAGTAGTGAGGCGTTCTAGGTTCCGAACTAAGGAACCAAATCCTGTGAAAACCAAGGGTGACTGGAGGGATGCAGCATCACCAATGGCAATCAAGCGATCAAATGCTACTGTGCGATCGCTACTTCCCACACTAAAATGCCCTGGTATATACCCAAAAGTTGGCTTTTTCCAGACTAGTTTGTCCATGTGACAGCGCCGATACTCTGGCAGTATTGTGAAAAAGTCCTCATACATTTCCAGCAAAGAACCGGGATTTCGAGAATTGACTTCGTGGTAATGAAATAAATAAATTGTTAGTTCTTCGTCTGCACCAGGAAATAATTCCCAAATCAACTGTCTCCCCCGCGAAATATCGCCGTGACTATTTAGCACATCCCCGTACTGAGAATCCCAGACTCCTGGCTCAAATCCCCGTTCTATTACTGCTCCTACCGTTGGACAAACACTGTCAAAAGCACGACCACCATTTAACTGCCAAGCGATCGGTGATGCTGTTCCCATCGCATCTAATAGCACTCGTCCCCTTGCTTGCTTGTCTATTTGATTACTTAAGTCTTTAACTGTAACAACAACTCCGGATGTGTAAATATCAGCTTTTATAAACTCTGTTTCATCCCAGATTTCACCACCTGCCAACCGCAGCTTTTGTCCGCATAGTTGGAGCAATTTCTCGGAATCTAACCCCAAATTTAGGACTGTGGGAGTGTGCAAAACAGGTGCTTTTAATTGTTTAGGAACATAAGCATCAAAAAATTTATTAAATCCATCTTTATACTCACGGGCAATAATAGATTCAACTTCGCTGGGTGTCAGCAAACCTAAATCAATCAAGCTTTGAATTTCATCACGAGAAATATTCCATTCTCGATTCATGCGCCCAAAAGGTAACCGTTCCACTAACAGCACTTTGTAGCCTAATTTTGCCATCACAGCTGCGTGAATCACACCAAGCGCACCACCGATGTAGATGAGGTCGTATTGGGGATTGGGGATCGGGAATCGGGGATCGGGAAAAGACAAGGGAGAAATATTACTTCCTTGTCCCCCTTGTCCCCATTCCCCCCGATGAGAAAACAGCACTTGACGCGGTTTCTGGGGATTGCGCACTCCCTGACGCCAGCGTTGCTCCCACCAGTACACCCGCTTAAGGTCATATTCGCCGTTAGGCATTTTTTGAAAATATTTAACGGTGAGGGGATAATAGGGAGCTAATGCTTCAAAAATTGATTGCTGGGATAAATCAATTGTTGGTGGTTCTGGGTATTGATGGGGAAAGCGGCTTCTAATCTCAGTTGTCAGCCTTTTGAGAATTTGTTTTTCCTGAGGAAAAACTTGCTCTGACCAGCGGAACACTTTCAAGTAAGTAGTCCGTTGTACCGACCAAACAAAGATAGAGAGTTCAAGGGGCAAGTTTTCCGGAATATTTCTGCTATCATCTGTATTTTCAATCATTCTTAGGTGAAAACCATCCGGTGTCAGCACTTTTTCCCCATTTCCTGGTTCAAACTCAGTTTGTAACCATTTACATACTACTGCTGTGTCTGGAGTGGGGATTTCTATGTAAAGTATCTCTTTCATTCGTTTTTTAAATCTCCAATCAATGATATGCATTAAGACAGATTCAAAACTGGGGTTATTTACGGTAAAATCCGCCCTATCTTGTTGAATAAAAATTCAATAAAGAAATTTTAAAAGTTTGTCAAAGTTTTTGTTCATTCTCTGTTTCATTAAACTTACGCCATGAATTATCCCATTCCAGACAACCCTCAAGAAATCATTGCCCTAAGGCAAAAGCCAGTTGATGAAGAAATAGTTGCTGCTGCGATCGCTGGTGTAATCAAAGTTGTTCGCGCTCAAGGTCAATCTCTGGAAGAATTAACAGCTCAATTGCTAGCTGAAGACACTCTACTAGATAAACAGCAGCGACGTTGGCTTAGTCAAGTAGTTGCCCAAGCCTGGGAAAGTTTCTCTTAGATTTTGCTGGTAGTTCTTGGTTAGTAGTTGTTTAGAATAATCAACAAACAACAAACAACAAATTCATTGCCAATCATTTTGTGTGGTGTGGGAGTATAAATTGTATGATCTGAGATTGGCAATTGGCAGGTTAAAAGTAATAAGCAACTCAAAAGCAAGAAATAGACTTGTGATTAACAAGTTACTAACTTTCAAGGTTATATCTTGATTTAATTTTTGACGCGGATAAATTGAGGATTACGCTTCAATGATTCCTCAAAAGTGAGTTGAACCGCAATTCTAACTAAATAGCTAGTTACAAAAATTTTGCGGGAAGCCGATTAATATGGTTCGGATAAGCTTGTTTATCTCTGTTGTGGTCTGGGAAAAGGGTAAGAGAAAAGGGAGAAAGGTTTGAATTTATCCTTTTCCCTTTCTCCCTTAACCGAACCGTATTAGTCCAATTACCTATTACCCATTACCTACTACAGCCGCTTCTGCTTGGGAGTGTAGCAATAAGCCATATTCTAATCCTTCTACTACTGCTTGATAGGAAGCCTCCAAAATATTTGTGGAAACTCCTACCGTTGTCCAACGTTGATGACCACTCCCCGACTCTACCATGACACGCGTTTTGGCTGCTGTACCTGTATGTCCGTTGAGAATCCGTACTTTGTAGTCTGTCAACTCAAAAGCTGCTATGTGGGGATAAAAATTCACTAAAGCTTTACGTAATGCTGCATCCAAAGCTGCAACAGGGCCGTTTCCTTCTGCTGCTTCCAAAATATCTTTACCATTGACGGCTACCTTAACTGTGGCTAAGGCGCTAGTATTATTTTCTCCCTGTCCTAAGTCACAGTGGACTTGGAAACCCCTGATTTCAAAAAATTGTTGGCGACTTCCTAAAGCTTGGCGCATCAACAATTCAAAACTTGCCTCTGCTGCTTCAAATTGGTATCCATCACTTTCCAAATCTTTCAACCGTTCGAGAATTTTGCGGGTTGTGGGGTTATATTTATCTAATTCAATCCCAAATGAGCGGGCTTTTGCTAGAACATTACTGACTCCTGATTGTTCGGAAATGACGATTCGACGGCGGTTGCCAATTTGTTCTGGTTGAATGTGTTCGTAAGTTAGGGGATTACGTTCTACTGCTGATACATGAATCCCGCCTTTGTGAGCAAATGCTGACCTGCCTACAAATGGTGCATGTTCGTCGGGAGCAAGATTAACTACTTCGCTGACGAAGCGGCTAGTTTCTGTTAATTGGAATAGTTGGTTATCTTCTATACATTTAAATCCTAGCTTCAGTTGTAAATTAGGAATTAACGAACAGAGATTAGCATTACCACAACGTTCGCCGTAACCATTGATTGTGCCTTGTACCATCCTGACACCTGTCATAACAGCAGCGAGGGCGTTGGCAACTGCTGTATCTGAATCGTTATGAGTGTGAATACCTAATTTGACATCAGTAGGAATAACTTTAACTATTTCAGTAACAATTTGCGTAATTTCATGAGGTAAAGTACCGCCATTGGTATCACAAAAGACTAACCATTCAGCACCAGCAGCGATCGCAGTCTCTAATGTTTGTAAAGCATAATCTCGATTGCGCTTATAGCCATCAAACCAGTGTTCAGCATCGTAGATAACGCGACGCCCTTGAGCGCGTAAGTACTCAATCGTATCGCGGATCATTGCCAAATTTTCAGTCAAAGTAGTCTTGAGTCCTTCAGTTACATGCAAATCCCAAGACTTACCAAAAATAGTCACCCAACGGGTGCTAGCAGCAAGAATAGCTTGTAGTATTGGCTCACAAGCCACATTTGTATTTGGGCGTCGAGTTGAACAAAAAGCTACAACTTCAGCTTGTTTGAGGGGTTCTTCCTGCAACTGCCAGAAAAACTGCACATCTTTGGGATTGGCTCCAGGCCAACCTCCTTCAATAAAGGGAATACCCAGTTGATCTAGCCTTCTGGCAATGCGTAACTTATCTTCTATGGAAACAGATAACCCTTCGCGCTGAGTACCATCCCTAAGTGTAGTGTCATATATCCAAAGTTGAGGTGAACAGTTAACAGTCATAAGATGAGCAATTGTTCAGAACTATGAGAATAAAAAAAGATCTGTCAGGATATAAAATTGTAATGGGAGTCAAGAGTTTATACTCTTGGTTATCCTTGAAGTTCATAACAACTACATTTCAAGGTGGTTTGTGACAACAGTAGACTGATGAAAATCTGCTGACAGATGGTGAGTTTATACCATTATTCAAATTCTAGAAAATATAGACATTAATAAGGTTTGTATTGCCAGCATGAACACCGCTTCACTATTTTTCAAAACCATAATAATATGACAAGATTAGATGATTTATGAACTGATCCTTAAGGATATTCTTGTGATTGTTTCATAACTTAAATCCGATTATGAAATAGTTTTTTAGATATCAAAAATAAATTGTTACAATACAACCTAAAACTTGTGTAGTGATCTGCAATGCCCAAGGTGCTAGCTCAAGGTAAAACAAGTGAGTGTATGTGTAGAGCCAATCGGCAGAAAATATTGCTGCAAAATGGTATTGACCTCTACAATAGCGGTGCTAAGGTAATTAATTGTCGCGTAATCGGCAGCTGTGCTGTGCAATTGCAAGTAGAAGGTAAAGTTTCAAAGGCTAATTGGCGTGAAGGGCGGCGCTCACTACCTCCTCATTTTCTGACAAAAAATCTGGGTTGAGCTTGTCAAACTCAGCCTATGGGAGATGTAAAAGTCACCAAATTTGCTGGATTGTGGGGAGAAGGTTCTCAAGTAGTCTGGACACCAAAAGGTTAAAAAGGAGAAAAAACATGGGTAGATGGACACCACTCATTTTGATGGCTGGAGGTTTGGCTATTTTACTAGGTACGTTGCTGGGGATTAGCTTTCCGATGGGCGGACAAAATACTGCTCAAGCCCCAGGAGGCAAAACATCAAAAGTTCTCCCTGCAAATATTAATGTCAATAGCACTGCGGCTGGTACAAATAACACCAGAACCAACAGAACCAATGTTGCCCAGAACAACGCTGCTGATGACACTCTAAGTGAAACCATGACTGACACAACAACTGCTCAAGATACAGGCGCCACAGACGATACTCAATCAAATGATACTAATCAGAATAACGAACCAATTCGAGCTTTGTGGTAGTGCTTGCCTATCGGTCGGTCAACAGTTATCAGTGACCAAAAATTAAGGGTTTCAAGCGCCGTTTCCAAAGGATGGCTTTGATACAATAGATTTCATCCGCAACACAGGCAGAGTCTCGCTTAAAGAAGGAGGAACCTGTCTGGCAATAGGCGGTATTTCCTGAGAAAATCTTCACTTTTAGAGTAGTTAAATTTTCTCATGCAGCCGTGGGGCACACGGTCAAGATGCTTGTCGAGGGTAAAGTAATCTAAGATGTTGCTAGGCAGGTTTCGTCCTTGAGGCATTTTGGATCTCCTGTTGAAGCAAGAATCCTCGGACTTTAGAATGAGGAGTGCCAACTAATTATGAGTTAGGAGTTATATAGTCAATTGTCAATTGTCAATTGTTGATAGCCATTACTCTTGACTATTGACTCTTGACTATGGATTTTGGACTCTTGACTAATGACTAACGATGTTTTAATTATCGGTGGCGGTATTATCGGTTTAGCGATCGCTGTTGAACTGAAACTGCGTGGTGCAAAAGTCATTGTGACTAGTCGTGATTTCCACGCTGCCGCTACACACGCTGCTGCTGGGATGTTGGCTCCGGACGCGGAAAACATCTCGAATCAAGCAATGCAAGATTTGTGTTGGCGATCGCGTTCTATTTATGCTGACTGGACACACAAATTAGAACAACTCACAGGCGTAAACACTGGTTACTGGCCTTGTGGAATTTTAGCGCCAGTCTACGAAGAGGACACGGGGACAGGGGGACAAGGAAGACAAGGGGGATACGGGGGACAAAGGGACACGGAGATTATTGTTGATAGATTCACAGCGTCACCCCTTCATCCTGTCACCGCGTCTTCCACAACTACCTACTGGTTAGACAAAGAAACTATTCACCAATATCAACCAGGGTTAGGAGAAGAAGTAACTGGTGGTTGGTGGTATCCTGAAGATGCCCAAGTAGACAATCGAGTCTTGGCAAAAGCACTACTGGGTGCAGCGCAATCTTTAGGTGTGGAACTGAAAGAAGGAATAGCAGTAGAAGGCATTTTGCAGCAGCAAGGGCAAGTTGTAGGTGTACAAACCAATGCTGGTATTTTGCGTGCTGAACACTATGTTTTAGCCACAGGTGCTTGGACAAATCAATTGTTTCCCTTACCCGTACGTCCCACAAAAGGACAAATGTTGAACGTGCGTGTACCAGAAGCGATCGCACAATTGCCCTTAACACGGGTATTATTTGGGCAGGATATTTACATTGTGCCAAAACGCAATCGGCGAATCATCATTGGCGCTACCATCGAAGATGTTGGCTTTACTCCGCACAACACCCCAGCAGGTATTCAAACTTTACTACAAGCAGCCATCCGTCTATATCCTCAAATTCAGGATTATCCCATAGAAGAATTATGGTGGGGATTCCGTCCTGCTACTCCCGATGAGTTACCAATCTTGGGACATAGTCCCTGTCAAAATCTCACCTTGGCTACTGGACACTACCGTAATGGTATTCTGCTTGCACCCGTAACCGCAGCATTAATTGCTGATTTGATTTGGGAGCAAAAATCTGATCCTCTTCTGTCGCATTTTCATTACTCGCGCTTCCAGAACAAATCATCTACCTCCTCTGTTATGCTTACTCATCCTCTGACCGCTTCTCCCCACAAAACACAAGTCAATTCCCTTATCCCTAAAAGTGAAGCATCTCCGGAAAAAAGCTTTGTACCTACCACCGATACACCACTTGTCATTGCTGGCAAAACTTTTACCTCCCGCTTGATGACGGGAACTGGGAAATATCGCAGCATTGAAGAAATGCAGCAAAGTGTGGTGGAGAGTGGTTGTCAAATTGTGACTGTCGCAGTGCGACGAGTACAAACTAAAGCCCCCGGGCACGAAGGTTTAGCCGAAGCGCTAGACTGGGCAAAAATTTGGATGCTACCGAATACTGCTGGCTGTAAAACTGCCGAGGAAGCGATTCGGGTTGCCCGTTTGGGAAGGGAAATGGCAAAACTCTTGGGACAGGAAGATAATAATTTTGTCAAATTAGAAGTAATTCCTGATCCTAAATATTTACTCCCAGACCCGATTGGCACTCTGCAAGCAGCAGAACAATTGGTAAAAGAAGGCTTTGCGGTTTTACCCTATATTAATGCTGACCCGATGTTAGCCAAGCGTTTAGAAGAAGTAGGCTGTGCCACAGTCATGCCCTTAGCTTCACCAATTGGCTCTGGTCAGGGATTGAAAACAACTGCTAATATTCAAATTATCATTGAAAACGCTAATGTACCTGTAGTGGTGGATGCTGGCATTGGTTCACCATCCCAAGCAGCACAGGCAATGGAAATGGGTGCTGATGCTTTGTTAATTAACAGTGCGATCGCTTTGGCAAAAAACCCACCTCTGATGGCACGTGCTATGAATATGGCTGCTGTTGCTGGTCGCATAGCCTTTGTTGCTGGTAGAATGCCCATCAAAGATTACGCCAGCGCCTCTTCACCAGTCACTGGAACAATTGCAAATTAGTCAATGGTCAACTGTCAATTGTAAAAGAGTCTTGAATATGGACTTTTGTAACGAATTATCTCTAATGACAAGAGTAGTGTATTGCATTTATGTAACATAAAATGAAAAAGCAGAGTAAGGAATTAATCCATGCCCTACACGACAGAAGAAGGCGGTCGCCTCAATAATTTTGCCCGTGAACCCAAAGTTTACCAAGCAGAACCTCCGACAGCCCAGCAAAAGCGCAATTATATAATTCTAGGAGCTGTAGGAATAATTTTGGTCAGTGGTTTGATTTTTGTGGCCTTCTCTGTTTCTAATCTTAGTTAATCAAAATTACTTTGTTAAATCAATTTAAATTTATATTTCTTCAGGTTTCTACACTTTATGGGAACCTGGTTTTTTTGTTTAATCTGCAAATAAGTCCAAAATATAAGTATAATAATATACACTTCCTCTATTCTTATTTGAAACCTTGATTTATCCTGAGCAGAGCAATCAGTACTTGAAAATCGAAGTCATAGTCATATTTACAGATTGCTTGCATATGCCCTTAAAAAGGGATGTACACTGCGTTTCGGCTCCTTAGCCACCATGAGCGTGAATGATACTGCACATTCGGATAAATTTGCGTGGAATCGTCAAGTATACCACCGTCTAAAACTTGCACTTACTCTTGGTTTGCGGCGACAAATTTTTGTAGCGGTATGTGATGATTTAAACCTGAGAAATCAGGTAGCAGCACGTTTGCATTCAACTTTGGCTTATCCAGTTGGTCAAGTGCTGTATCAACCATCAAATACACAGGAAGATAGTACGCCAGCCTATCCACGATTAGTTACCCTAAGGTTGAATTTAAGTGATCCTAACCCTATCGCACAGATAAATCAATGGTTGGTGAATTATCCACCACCAATGGTTGGTGTATCCAAAGATAATCCTGGACGGTCATTGCCAATACCAGCTTTTCAGATTGTAGGTGTTGAGCAGTTGACCAAACAATCAGTAGCGATACAGCGTTTATTTTTGCATTATCTCCGTTTAACTGAACAGCATTTATCAAGTCCAGAATCCAGTCGTTTTCTGGAATCGAGTTTATTACTATGGACGCCACGTCCTTGGTTGTATGCCATACAGCAGTCAGCACCACAGTTTTGGCGTTGTCGTACTGGTGTGTTTGTGTTTGCTGGAGAACCGACACCCACAACTCGTACCAAAAACTCACCAGAACGCTTTTCTAGTTCTAGAAGCTTAGACTTAGGAAATATTGAACAGGTAATCTGGGAAGAATCTGTCTCTGGTGACGAATTTCCTGTGGAAGATGTTGATTTTGCGATCAATACACCTGTCAACCGTGGACACAAACCGCAAGAACCTTCACCAATCAAATCAGAATTATTTGTTCCAGAAACACTTCAGGAAGAAACTAACGATAAAGTCCGAATCAGGGAGACTCCATCGCCACCACGTTTGTCGCACATTAGTAAAGAGTTAACAGAGTTAGTACTAGCAACAATTAACACTGCGATCGCTCACGATCAAGATGAGAGTATACAAGTACAACAACTTCTAGAAGAAATTGACTCTTTACATTCCACAAAAGCTTCACCAGAAACACTAGCAGCAGCTTATCATCGCTTGGGTAACTTATATCGCCTCCGCATTGAACAAGGACAAGCTAACTTAGAAAACTTAATGGTGGCTATTTTGGCATACCAAGAGGCTATTACCTACGATGAAACTTCGCCGCAAGTGCCAGATATTTTAAATGACTTAGGTACACTTTATTGGATGCTATACCGTACACCGCCCAATTCGGAAGAGGGACAATCTTATATAGAACAGGGAATAGAGTTTTATCAGTTAGCTTTAAAGCTAATTTCACTTGAAACCCATCCAGAAACTTATGCACGGGTGCAAAATAATCTGGGGACTGCTTATGGGGACTTAGCACGTTTTTCTAATCCAGGCGAAAACTGGCAAAAAGCAGTTGCAGCTTATCGAGAAGCACTCTGCTTCCGTACCGCCGAGATGGAACCATTAAAGTATGCCGCAACTCAGAATAACTTGGGTACTGCTTACTGGCATTTGGCCCAGTACAATCAACCGATGGAGCATTTAAAAAATGCGATCGTAGCTTACAGTCTTGCCTTAGCCTACTACAACCCCGAACAGGAACCACTTAAATATGGCATGATTCAAAACAATATTGGTACTGCTCATTGGAATCTAGCACAGTACGAAAATCCAGCAGAGAATCTGCGACTTGCTGTGGAAGCCTATGGGGAAGCTTTGAAATATCGTACACCAGCACATGTTCCCGCCGCTTGCGCTGCTACCCAAAATAATCTTGGTACTGCTTACTGGCACTTAGCCAACCAATCACAAATCTGTAAAGAAGAACAACAGAATTTTCTAGAAATGTGCATCAATGCTTATAAAGAATCTTTAAATCTTGCTCACTCACTTAATAATACTAATTTAAGTTTTGATATTTTTGCCACTCACAATAACTTAGGATTAGCACACTACCAACTAGCAACAGATCAGTATTTAAATGGTGATAAAATCGCACGTTCTCAACATTTAGAATTATCATTGGATAATCACCTACAGGCATTGAATGGATTAAACAATAAACCTGAATCATACCAAACAACTTTAAATTATGTAGTCAAAACAATTCGCGCTTTTCACAGTGAATTAGGAATACAAGGTCAAAATTTGGCTTTATCTAAAGTGCCTGGGCAATTACTACCAGAAATTCTGCCGAAGTTATAATTAGCAGATAGAAATTTTCTCTTTGAGTAATTATCAGTTCTAATTTGTGATTCCAGAAAAAAATTTAAACATCAAAAAATATGGTTCACAAAAACCTGAAGCTTTTTATTGTCATCCTCATGGAGAATTATGGATTGGTGATTCAATTCAATGGCTAAAAAATCTGCCTTCTGAATCAGTAGATTTAGTATTTGCAGACCCTCCTTATAATATAAAAAAAGCTACATGGGATAATTTTGAATCGCAAGCAGCTTATGTGGATTGGTCTTTAATCTGGATTGAAGAAGTTTCTCGGATATTAAAATCAACAGGTTCACTATATATTTGTGGTTTTTCAGAAATTATTGCTGATATTAAATTGCCAGCATTGAAATTTTTTAGTGGGTGTAGATGGTTGATTTGGCACTATAAGAATAAAGCCAATCTCTCAAATGATTGGGGACGTTCTCATGAAAGTATTTTACATTTTAGAAAGACAAAAAATTTTAAGTTTAATTCAGAAAATATACGCATAGCTTATGGTGAACATACTTTAAAATACCCAGATCACCCTCAAGCAAAAACAAGTCAATACGGTAACAATGGTAAAAATGATAGGAGAATTTGGCGTCCCCATCCCAAGGGTGCAAAACCCAGAGATGTGATAGAAATACCAACTACATGTAATGGAATGGATGAAAAAACTAAACATCCAACTCAAAAGCCAGAGGAGTTATTGAGAAAGATTATACTTTCTTCATCTTCTAGAGGAGAGATTGTGCTTGATCCTTTTTTTGGTTCAGGAACAACGCTTGTTGTTCCTGAACAACTTGGTAGAAGATGGCTAGGTTGTGAGATTATTCGTGAATATGCTATATGGGCAGTAGAACGTATCAAATCTGTAAAATGTATGTCAGATGAGGAATGGTTTTGGTTTGATCGCAAAAATGAAGAACGTAGAAAGAAAATTAGGTAATACTATTTCTGCTTACCAACGATTACATAGATGTTTAACCATAATTAGACAAGGATTAACTTCTCCCCAAATTTGTGTAATTTATTCTAGGGGTCTAAAACCCATTGCTAGATAAAACTCTCTTGTCTGTGTATAGAACTGATCTGGATGAGAAAAAGCTAAAGTTTTAACCTGCCAATACTCAATACCTTGCTGCTGAAGAATGGACTCCGCGTGGTTAATTAAGGTACGACCAATGCCATTACGGTGGTAGTGGGGAATAACACCCATAATATACAGTTCTGCTGCATATTTGTAATGTTGCTTCCAAGTCAGAAAGCCTATACATTTATGATTTATACAAGCTAGTATAGTTGGAAGATCATCAATTTCTTGAGTATATTGAGCGATCGCTTCTTCAATACTGAACCATTGTGGTAAGGCTCGAATAATTGATTCACAGACCTTTCCTTTGCCGTAAAATAAACCTTGAGTTGATATTTGGTTTAATTTCATTTAAGAACAGTTGTGGATTAATTCGTAGCTTTTTCAAACGCAGAGGATCGCAAAGGATAACGCAAAGGAACGCAGAGTTTTGTTACAGGAGTTTCGCTATGTATTTATGCAATTTTGTACTAAGGGGTGAGATGAATTGTGAATAATTATCTTAGTTTTCCCCTGATTTAATTACAGAAAATATAGATGAATAATCTTCGTGAGCAAATGACATTTTCATTGCCATTTCCAAGATTTTCCGTACACCTTCAATACTGCTAACATTTAATCCTGCGGCTTTTGCTTCTTCAATTAAGAAATCAGTATCTTTCATCAAGTGTTTAGTGGGAAAGTTGGGATTAGCATAATTACTATCCAACATTCTTGGCAACTTTTGATCGAAAGTAGGGGCGTAAAGGGCGCTTTGACGCAGAATGTACATAAACAAGTCTTCGTCAATGCCATAACGCTGCACAAAACTAAGACTAAGGGCAAAGCCTGCTGTTAAGGAAGCAATTAATTGATTTAAAGCTAGTTTCAGCGCCGCAGCAGTTCCCACTGATCCAACTAAGATAGGTTCTGGACTAAAGTGTTTTAATAACTCTAAGTGACGTTGGTATTGTTCTTGATGCGCGCCTACCATCACTATTAAATTACCAGCTTGTGCTTCTGGGATGCTACCTAGTACGGGTGCTTCTAAATATTCTCCACCTGCGGCAACTACTGCATCTCTAATTTCTCTGCTTTCGGTAGGGGTAATAGTTCCCATTTGGATGACGCTTTTTCCTGCTACAGCTTGTGAGGATCGATCTGAAAGTAGAACACTATAAATCGCTGCTGCATTCGTAAGCATGAGAATTACACACTCAGCTGCATTAATTGCCTGATAAGGTTTTTCTGCTACTTCCGCACCCATTTCTTTTAACGGTTCTAACTTTTCTGGGGTGCGGTTATAGGCAATTAGCTGGACTTTTGCTTCTAACAATTTCTGCGCCATTGGCAGTCCCATTAATCCAGTCCCCAGAAATGCTACCTTCATTTTTACGTTCCTTTGGTAGAGCGTTAGTAGTTAGTAGTTAGTTATTAGTTGTTAGTTATTGGTTGTTGGTTGTTGGTTTTTAGTTGTTAGTGGTTGTTTGTTAACCATCCCCGATCCCCAATCACCTATCCCTGATCCCTGATCGCTATTTCCTCTTCCAACTATATCTACTAACCACTAACTAGTTTTTTTAGCCACCTGCGGCAAAAGTAACCATAATCATTACTGACAGTAAAATGCCAGGAACGAGTAATACGATTAGCATTAATAAGTCATGAGTGGTCATAATTATTACCTTTTGATTAAAGAAGGATAAAGGTTAAAAATATTTACTTCAGCCTTTGATCATAAATTACCTATCACCCAAGTGAGATTAATAAATATAGTTTTAACTTTTCAAATGGACGTTGGTGGTAGTTCTGGTACAGTGAATCCCTTCAGTGGTTGAAATTTTTCTTTTTCCTTGAGTCCTTTACTTTGTGCTAATATACTAAACCCACCTAATCCAAAGGGATCTAAAAGCTGACGCAATGCATCCCGGCGACGCAGCAAATCAGAGATGGATTGATTTGTATAACAGAGGGCTGCAATGCGATCGCCTAATCCCAACGCCATCAAAAATAATTCTTGCTGCGTCAAACCAACTTTAGCTAATCCGCAGCGTTCACCCCATCGTTCTAAAGCAGTAAAGTCAACATGGGCTGTGATGTCTTGTCGCCCAATATTGATATAAGGGTTATTATGGCGCTGATGATGCCAGTAACACTGTAATGTGCCTTGCGATCGCCTGGGATTATAATAACGACTTGCTGGATAACCATAATCTATAGTTAACACATACCCTCGTTGCAAACGGTCTGCTACTACACTTAACCAATCCAGCGCTGCTAGATTTACTTCACTGCGATAACCTTCTGAATAAACATTTTCTGGGAACAGAATGCCAACTAAATCAAAGTATTCAGCTAGTTTTGGCGTGGAAGGTTCGGCTGTAATTTCTGTGAAGGGAGTGGGGGGAGTGTGAGGAGTGAATAACTCTTGACTATTGACAATTGACGATTGACTCTTGAGTGTTGACTCTTGTTGTAGAGTTACATAAATTTCTCGCAGTTGCCCTTGTTCTAAAATAAATTGATGTACTGGTAGAGCATCCACCAATTCGTTTGAAAAAAAGCAGCCGACAATAGAATTACTAAGTATTTCTTCTAAACTGCTCTTGATTTGAACTGTAAATTGTTGTAAGCGTTGCTGTTGTTCTTGCCTGAGAATTGGGGATTTTTCTACAATGATGTATTGTAGGGCAGCGAAAAAATTTGGATAGCGCAACTTTAAGTAATTTAAAATATCCAGTGCTAAATGCCCTTGTCCTGCACCCATTTCTACTAGAGAAAAAGGCACTGGTTGTCCTAAAATTTCCCACATCTGGACAAATTGTTCAGCTAGCAACTCACCAAAATCAGGGCCAAGATGGACAGAGGTAAAAAAGTCGCCCTGCTTACCGATATTTACAGCTTGGGTAGAATAGTAACCGTAGTCAGGGTGATACAATGCCATATCCATGTAGGTGGCAAAAGTAATTCGCTGATTGGGACTATTAGCAATGCGATCAGCTATGGCAGCACATAGCGCTGGATGAGAATCCATAAACTCTGAAATTTAAAATTTTCTCTTTAATGCGAATAAGCCTAGCATAGGCTGATTGAGGTTAAATCAGACTAACCTGGTAACTTGTATAGTTCTCAAGAACTGATAATGCTTAAAATCCTTGGCTGATAGCACAACTTATCTAAACTTCCATGAGCAGAGTTCACAATAAAGTTAGGAAAGTTTCTTTTACACATCGCTGCCATCTGCTATTAGCATAGCTGTCTTTCAAGACAGATTTGAGTATATATATTCTCCATGTAAAAATTAAGACTTATTGCCTCCTATGTCAGCTATATCTACTACTAAGCTTCCTCCTTTAGAAAGTGGCGATCGCCTGACTCGTTACGAATTTGAACGCCGCTATCAGGCAATGCCGCAAAATATCAAAGCAGAATTAATCGAAAGAGTTGTATATTTGGCTTCACCTGTACGTGCTAGAGGTCATGGCAGGCCTCATGCTCAAATAATCGGTTGGTTGCTAGTTTACACTGCTGCAACACCTGGAGTAGATTTACAAGATAACGCCACAGTCCGCCTAGATGCCGATAATGAACCTCAACCCGACGCCCTATTACGAATTGAACCAGAAGTAGGTGGCAATTCTCGTATTAGTGATGATGATTATATTGAAGGCACACCAGAATTAATTGTAGAAATTGCTGCTAGTAGTGCTGCTTATGACCTGAATGACAAGCTGAATGCTTATCGTCGCAATGGAGTACAAGAGTATATTGTCTGGCAAAGTTACGAGAATCGTCTAGATTGGTTCAACTTAGAACAAGGACGATATGTTTTGCGAGAACCAGATGCAGATGGCATAATTCGCAGTCAGATTTTTCCCGGATTATGGTTGGCGGTTAATGCTTTGCGCGAAGGTAATATGGCTGAGGTTTTAGCGGTTCTTCAGCAGGGGTTGCAAACAGTAGAACATCAAGCATTTGTGCAGAGACTAAGGAGTTAGTGTTGTGCAGGAAAAGAAGCCAAACAACGAAAAAATCAAGAAACAAGGCAAGTCACTGCCTTCTGGTATTATCATCCGGTTGGGAAAATTTGTTTGGACAACTATGTGGCATCTGATGATGTCGAATCTGGCCCCCCGTAACCAGTCAGGAGAATACATTCGTCCAGCTAGTCAGTTTCGTAACTCTGTTGGCACAGAAGTAGACAATCCTTATCAACCCCAAGCAGGACGCTATCGCCTTTTTGTAGGTTTAGGATGCCCTTGGGCGCATCGAACTTTGGTTGTGCGATCGCTCAAAGGTTTAGAAGATGCCATACTAGTTTCGATTGTGTCTCCTTCACCAGATGAAGGTATCTGGATTCTGAACCAGGAACAAGAAGGTTGTCGCACTCTTCCCCAACTCTACAATTTAGCCGTACCTGGTTATCAAGGACGCTGTACTGTTCCCGTACTTTGGGATACGCAAACTAATACGATAGTTAATAACGAAAGTGCAGAGATTATCGTTATGTTGAATTCCCAATTCAACGAGTTTGCCAAAAATCCTAAACTTAATCTTTATCCAGAAGAACTGCGTGAGCAAATTGACCATTGGAACGAGAAAATTTATCATGCGGTAAATAACGGTGTCTATCGCTGCGGTTTTGCCCAAACTCAACAAGCCTACGACAAAGCTTGTCACGAGTTGTTTACAACTCTCGACGAAATTGACGCCGCACTGGCTAAGAGTCGCTACCTGTGTGGAGATGGGGTAACGCTGGCTGATGTGCGTTTGTTTACTACCTTGTTCCGTTTTGATGTAGTCTACTACGGATTGTTTAAGTGCGATCGCCGCAGAATTCAAGACTATGAGAATTTAGGGCCTTACCTACGCGATTTATATCAGCTACCAGGAGTTTCTGACACTTGTGATTTAGATAGCGTCAAGCGAGACTACTACGGCAACCTCTTTCCACTTAATCCTGGTGGTATCATCCCCTGTGGCCCCGATGTCAGTTATCTGTTGAAACCACATAATCGTTAAGGAGTTAGTGGTTAGTGGTTAATGGTTAGTTGTTGGTTGGTGATGCTTGGTTAGTAGTTATGAGTTAGTTACTCCTCACACTCCTCACACCCTATCTCCCCATCACCCCATTGCCCCTAATCCCCACTCCTTGGAGGAGTGGGGACCGGTGAGTTCCCCATCTCCCTAAATATTTCCTTATTTGTTAATTAGCAAATACTAATCAATTTGATCTTTTTCTTGCTTGATAATCTAATAAAGCTCCTGCACTAATAGTAGTCCTTCCGTTTGTTCTACAAGTAGGAATTTCTCCTTTTTGTAAAGCCATATATAGATTGGCTTGGTTTACATTTAAAAACTTTGCTGCTTGCACAAGAGAGATACCTCGCTTCGGAAAACAAGGTCTTTGTCTTTTGTAATTAGATAAGCGGCTAAGCATGGCGAAATATAAAAAACTACTTAAGAAAATTAACTTTTCTTACAAAAACGTTACAAAATCACATAAAGACAAAATTCACCCACACAGCATTTCAGCTGTGTCGGAGGGATGTTGCACAACTCAGTTTGACGGAACACTAATTAGATTTTTGTCTAATTAGATCATAACATATTATGAAAACGGAACAATTTCAGATCGTGCTACGTTTTTTCAAAGCTTTAGCGGACGAAAGTCGACTAAAGATTTTGAGTTTTCTAGCTAATCAAGAATGTAGTGTTGAAGAATTAGCTGTATTGTTACAACTCAAGGAACCAACAGTATCTCATCATTTAGCTAAATTAAAAGAAGTAAATTTAGTGACTATGCGTCCTGAAGGTAATACCCACCTTTATCAATTAGAGAGTGGAACTTTAGAGAGTGTCAGCAAAGAAATTTTGACACCAGGGAAGATAGCTTCTTGGGTTGAAGATGTAGATATAGAAGGATGGGAAATAAAGATAATTCAAACATACATAGAGGGAGAACGCCTCAAAGAAATTCCCTCTAGTCGTAAAAAACGCTTAGTAATTCTTAGATGGTTAGCGAATAAATTTGAGGTAGGTATTCAATATCCAGAAAGTACTATTGATGAAATTCTCAAGCGCTACCATCCTGATTTTGCTAATCTGAGGCGGGAGTTAATTAATTACAATCTTATCCAAAAAAAAGATGGAGTTTATTGGCGTTATATAGATTAGTAGAGAGAAATTGTTAACGAAAAAATATCCTTGGTTCTCAACTATAAATTAAGGTTTTGAAAAATTAAGGTTTTTAAGCCTCTCTCATTACAGGGGAGAAGTTTGGGGACTTTTTTAAATTCGTCGAACTCAGGTTATTTTATGAAAGTACTAAAGTCAAAAAATATATAGAATACCTGTAATATTTATGAGCGAGGTGACTACCTGTATAGTACAATAGTACTAATAAAAATTTTTTAGGTCAAAAAATGGTCTTAGTAAATAAGCTAGTAAAACCGTTTCTGAAGTGGGCAGGAGGTAAAAGACAACTTGTTCCATTAATTATGGAAAATTATCTTCCTAAAAATTATAATTACCAAACTTACTATGAACCTTTTCTTGGCGGAGGAGCCCTCTTATTCACTTTGCAACCTAAAAAGGCTGTAATTAATGATAGTAATACTGAATTAATCAATTGTTATCAAGTTGTGAAAGACTCAGTTGATGAACTAATTGATAATTTAAAACTTCATAAAAATAATGAGGAGTACTATTATGCTATTAGAGATTGGGACAGAGAAGAAAATTTTCAAAATAGAACACCAGTACAACGAGCATCAAGAATTATTTTTCTAAATAAGACTTGTTATAATGGCTTATTTAGAGTTAATTCTCAAGGACAGTTTAATGTGCCTTTTGGGAAATACAAAAATCCAAATATTTTAGATGTAGCCGTTTTAAAAGCTGTAAGTAAATATTTGAATGATAACCAAGTTACAATATTAAATTTAGATTTTCAAGATGCTCTTAAAGATGCAAAAAGAGGAGATTTTGTTTATCTTGATCCTCCTTATGATCCAGTTTCGGATACTGCTTCTTTTACTGGCTATGATGTAAATGGATTTAATAAAGATGAACAAATTAGATTAAAAGAAACATTTGATAATTTGGACAAAAGAGGTTGTAAAGTTCTATTGAGTAATGCTTATACAAACTTCATTATAGACTTGTATAAAGATTATAAACAGATAAAAATATCAGCAATTAGAGCGATCAATTCAAATGCGAAAAAAAGAGGTAAAGTAGACGAAATTTTAGTAAAAAACTATGAGTGAATTATTAATTCAAAGGCAACAACCTAAAAATGATATTGCTTGGGAGAAGTTGTTTCAAAAATATCATATTTTAGAAACTATATCTAAAATAGGATGTTTTGAAATAGACTCTGCAAGTATTAATCAATTTAGAGAAAGTAGATTAATGGCGAAGTTTGACCATTATGCTAATTTACCTGAAATTTTTAAAAATCACAAACTTTCTATATTATCCATCTCTAGGAATAAATACATTATTGGCAAATTTGATTCTTATTTAAATGTTAAATACTCTGATACTGTAGAAGCAATTACTGTAGACTTTCCAAAAGCAATAGAAAGTATAGACTATACAAATTTATACTCATAAAGTTCAGCATTAAGTTGTGCTTTTAATACAGGTATCATAAATGATTTGATTGACGGAGAAGAGACATATCATACAGTTTACGGACGAATGTCTACGGGCTCATTTAAATTTAATATAAATAAAATAGTAGATAATACTCAATATAATATTGAAGTTAATAATGCTCAATGTGAAATAGATGCAGGTTTTGAAAGTGAGCATTACTTTCTATTATTAGAAGCTAAATTATACGACGTAGATGATTTTTTAGTTAGACAACTATATTATCCATATAGGCTTTGGTCTAGTAAACTTCCAAACAAGAAAGTAATTCCAGTTTTAATGACTTATTCTAACTCCAGCAATATATTTAGCTTTTTTATCTATAAATTTGATGATATATTAAATTACAATTCAATAAGATTGGTAGAACAAAAAAACTATATAATATCTCCTTAAATAATAACACATGAAGATGTATCTGAAATTTTTAAATCTATTAATATAGTTGCTGAATCAGATACTCCATTTCTACAAGCAAATAAATTTGAAATAATTATAGATTTACTTACACTTTTACTAGATAAAGAATTAACAAGAGAGGAAATTACAGCAAATTATCAATTTGATGAAAGACAAACTAGTTATTATACTGATGCTGCTAGATATCTTGGGTTAATGGATAAGTATGTAGACCCAAATACTAGAGAAATAACGTTTCGTTTAAGCGATGAAGGAAGCTATTTGCTAAAAAAAAGATACAAAATCAAAATCCTATCTTTAATTGAAAAGATTTTGCAACATCAGGTTTTTTATAAAACTTTTGAATTTACTCTTTCAAACGGTTTTATCCCTGATATTAATGAAATTCATCAAATTATGCAGTCCTGTAGTTTAAATATAAATATTACAACTATTAAAAGGCGGTCAAGCACAGTCCGTGGATGGATAGGATGGATTGTAAATATGCTGTCAGAGGAATAAAGTTCTAGCTTAATTTTTCCCAATAAGCAATGTCTGATAACAAGCTGATCCACGTCTACGCAACCAAGAAAGGGTAATGGTTATTTGTCATTTGTCGTTTGGTAATAGTCTTAACAATATTCTTTTATCTTCACTCTTCATCCTTCACCTTTCACCCTTCATAATTCAATTATTTTCCCAAATATGCTTCTAAAACCTTTGGGTTGCGCTGAATTTCTTCGGGAACACCGTCTGCTAAGTTTCTACCTTCAGCAAGTACCCAGACACGATCGCACAACGACATAATCACATCCATATTGTGTTCAATAATCAAAAAAGTCATTCCTTTTCGATTCCATTGGACAATGCGATCGCAAATCTCATCAATTAGTCTCGGATTCACACCTGCTGCTGGTTCATCTAACAAAATCAACTTGGGATTAGTCATCAATGCCCGTCCCATTTCTAACAACTTGCGTTGTCCACCAGATAGCCCACCAGCATAATCATCAGCTTTATGAGCTAAACCCACTGATTCTAATATGGCTAGCGCCTGTTGTTGGAGTTGCTTTTCTTCTTTAGCAACCACATGGGGTTGAAATTGCAACTGCCAAAAATTTTCCCCAGTTTGCTTTTGCGCCGCCAATAGCATATTTTCTAGCACCGACAACTTCGAGAGGGCGCGCGCTACCTGAAATGTCCTTACTAAACCTTGTTGGGCAATTTGATAGGATGGCAAGTGCTGAATTGGTTCGCCGTCAAAAATTACTTTTCCTTTATCGGGACGGATAAAGTTAGAGAGTAAGTTAAATAAAGTCGTTTTACCAGCACCATTAGGGCCAATTAAACCTGTGATACTGCCTGTTGCGACTTGAATTTCGGCATTATCAACAGCTTTGATCCCGCCAAAGCTTTTAGACATTCCACTAGCAGCTAATAAGGGAACCTGGGAAGAATGATTATTTACCAAGGGTAAGTTCCTCCTTTTTACCTAAGATACCTTGAGGACGCCAAATCATCAGTACCATCAAAATTAGTCCTATGATCATGATCCGAAATGCGCCCAATTGATCAGAGGTAAGGTTGGTAAATATTCTAGGTAGAAATTCACGTGTCAGGGTATCGTAAGCAAAGTAAATTACTGCCCCTAAAATCGTGCCGACATTATTACCAGAACCTCCTAATATCACCATAATCCAAGCATCGAAAGTTAGCTGCGGTTGGAAATTATCAGTATAAATGGCACTGAGTTGCCAGGCAAAGAAAGCGCCTGCAATCCCAGCGATCACACCTCCCAACATCAGAGATTGTAACTTGTACCAAAAAACGTTTTTTCCTAACGCTTTCGCAACTTCTTCATCTTCACGGATAGCTTTGAGGACTCGACCCCAAGGCGATCGCACCAAAACTTCTAATCGCCAAAAAACGAACGCTAGTGTCACTAAAGACAACAGCATCAAACCTGCTTTCGGGTTGTAATTATATAAGCCAATTACCCCAGAAATATAAATCGCTGCTGACAGCAGTCCTAACAAACTTGCTACCACTAGACGCGATACGAATTCTTGCTTTTTAGCTACCCGCTTAGCTGCATATGTCGGGCGAGTCCAGCGCCATAACCAATAAAAAGTTATACCAGCAACTAGTGTCAGTACCGCGATCATTACCAGTCTGATAAACAAATTGGGTTGCAAATTTACTAACGGAATTGGGTAACTTTGCACACCAAATGCCCCAGATATCCAGGTGTCACCCACAGGTAAATCCTGGTTATTGAGTATCAGCCGAACTAGTTCTCCCACACCGATAGTCACGATCGCTAAATAATCTTCCCGTAAACGCAGAGTCGAAAAACCGATTAACAAACCCAACAAAGCTGCAACAACAGCCCCAATCACCGCCGCTAGCAGCACAGGAACACCCTTAAGGCTCAATAATACAGTTGTATATGCTCCCAGTGTCATGAATGCTACATGACCAAAGTTAATTAAGCCTGTAAAACCCCACTGCAAATTTAGCCCTAAAGCAAACAAAGCAAAAATAGAAGTAGAAATTGCTAAAAAAATTAGATATTCAGCCATATTTAGTCATTGGTCATTGGTCAATTGTCAATAGTCAAAGGTTAGTAATTACTATCTATTCTCCTCACACTCCTCACACTCCCTACCTCCCCATCACACTTTTCCCCTTTTTTATGGGAACACTAGATGTTGGTTATTTTTGATTGATAATACATGAACTTGCTGCGAATCAGAATCCATCATTTAATTGAACAGTTAGCCGACGAAGAATTAGAAAAAGTTTGGAATGCAGTCTACGACTTACATTGTGATTTTTATATGCACAAAGCGATACAAGAAGTCAAGCGATCGCAGCAACCTTGGGATACCTTAACTCATGAAGAAGCTGTGCAATTGTTAACTTTTTCATAATATTTTGGTTATTGGTTAGTAGTTAGTAGTTAGTTGTTTACTCCCCACACTCCTCATACTCCCCATTGCCCCTAATCCCCACTCCCTTGGGGGAGTGGGGGCCGGTGAGTTCCCCATCGCCCCACCACCCCATCTCCCCATCCTCCCATCCCCCACTATGGAAGTACGCTATGCACGGTCTTTTTTAGTAGACCTCAAAAATTTAGAACCTGCTGCTTATCAGCTGGTGTATGATTTTGTGTTTGTTGAGTTTGCAGATAAAAGACAACTGCATTACTTACCAGATTTGCGACAGCTAGATAGAGAAGGTATTTTTTACCGCTTGACTTTGGAAAATTACTTAATTGGCATTGAACTAAGAGGTGAAATTGTAAAATTTCTGCGAGTCATACCAATGCCGGATGTGTAGAGTCTGGGTCACGTGAAGACTTAAAACTGTATAAGAGGGACAAAGCTTGGCTCTATCCTTAGCTTAAACTTGTTTTTGAAAATCACTTTACTTGAGATTTCCCTATGGACGCTACGGCACTTTGGCAACGATACCAGAAATGGCTATATTTCCATGAAGGATTAGGATTTTACCTAGACGTGAGCCGGATGCGCTTTGATGATGCCTTTGTGGAGAGGTTGCAGCCAAAGTTTGAGAAGGCTTTTGCGGATATGGCGGAACTTGAGAAGGGAGCGATCGCCAACCCGGACGAAAATCGCATGGTTGGACATTATTGGCTGCGAAATCCTGATTTGGCTCCTACTCCGGAACTGACACAAGAAATCGTCAGCACCATAGAGCAAATTGAAGTATTCGCCGAAAAAGTCCACACAGGTGCAATTCATCCCCCTAAAGCACCCCGTTTTACCGATATTATCTCTATTGGCATTGGTGGTTCTGCCCTTGGGCCGCAATTTGTTGCAGCAGCTTTAGCCCCAGATTTTCCACCACTGGCGATTCATTTTATCGATAACACTGACCCCGCAGGTATTGATCGGGTTTTGACTCACGTGCGAAACCGTCTTACCAGTACTTTAGTATTAGTGATTTCCAAATCTGGAGGCACACCAGAACCTCGTAATGGCATGGCGGAAGTTAAAAAAGCTTACGCTGGACATAACTTAGATTTTGCTAATTATGCGATCGCTATTACTATGCCTGGTAGTAAGCTTGATGAACAAGCAAAATCCGAAGGCTGGCTAGCTAGGTTTCCCATGTTTGATTGGGTAGGCGGGCGCACTTCGGAATTATCTGCTGTGGGACTAGTGCCAGCAGCTTTGCAGGGTATTGATATTCGCGCCATGCTTGAAGGTGCAAAAGAAATGGATGACGCTACCCGCGTTCCCGATATCAAAAATAACCCCGCTGCTTTGTTAGCCCTGTCTTGGTATTATGCTGGCAACGGCAAAGGCGAAAAGGACATGGTTGTCTTACCTTATAAAGACAGCCTACTTTTATTTAGCCGCTACCTGCAACAGTTGGTGATGGAATCCCTAGGTAAAGAAAAAGACTTAGATGGTAATATAGTTCATCAAGGTATTGCCGTATACGGTAATAAAGGCTCTACCGACCAACACGCATACGTTCAACAGTTACGCGAAGGTGTAGCGAATTTCTTTGCTACCTTCATCGAAGTTTTAGAAGATCGTCAAAGTCCATCCCCAGAAATTGAACCAGGAATCACATTAGGCGATTATCTTTCTGGTTTTCTGCAAGGAACCAGACAAGCACTGTATGAAAATCACCGCGATTCAGTTACAGTTACTATCCCCCAAGTGAATTCCCGTACTGTCGGAGCATTAATTGCCTTATATGATCGCGCTGTTGGTTTGTATGCCAGCTTAATCAATATCAACGCCTACCATCAACCAGGGGTAGAAGCTGGTAAAAAAGCTGCTGCTGAAATTCTAGAATTGCAAAAACAAGTAGTAGAAGTTTTGCAAAAAGAAAAAACACCCATCACTTTAGAGGAAGTTGCTCAAAAAACAGGTGCTACAGACAAAATCGAGTCAATTTATTTAATTGTGCGACATCTCTATGCCAATGGACGCGGTGTAAAATTGCAAGGTAATCTTGGGCAACCCAGCAGTTTAAAAGTTTCTATCGGCGGGTAGATTTAGTAATTTCCATATCATAATTTGTGTAATATTGTTCACTTGTAACAATATTTCATAATTGAGCATCTTAAATTGAAGCTTATAACTTCAATTTTTAGGATGCTTTTTTAGGATATTTTTATGAGTGCAAGAGGAATCACAATTAGGCAGTTGGAATCAATAAAAGGGGGAATGGCTGAGTTTTTCACCCCTCAGGCTAGTCACGAAACAATGCTTGTGCAGATTCCACCTCATACAATCGATGATTTATTTGTTCACAAATCACAAACCGATCAATTACTGGTAGTTAAAGGTGAGTTTGTTATTGTAACTTTAATTGATAAAGAATATCAGTATATTGCTTTAAGTGAAAATAATCCTGTAGTACTGACAATCCCGCCAGGAGTCATGCATGGAGCGATAAATTTGAGTTCCGAAACCTGTGTTGTCGTTAATGCTGTACTACGTCATCGACCAGTGCAAGAGCGCGATTACATGACTCGTGGACGACCATTTGCTTATGATTTGGAAGCAGCAACTCAGGTATTGAAGAATATACAAAATACAGTTCAAGACTCGCCTGCAAGTAAACTGAAATCAATAAACAGTTATTAATCAGCAGTGAGCAATAACTGATAATTATTAAGTTGATTCCCAATCTATACCAAAAGCGATCGCTTTCTGTACGCAATCATAAATACAAAACTTGATTGGCACTCTTGAAGTGACGACAACATAACGAGTGCCAATTTCAAAACTAATTTAACAACATTTACGCAACAGTCCGAACAGAATCAATCGACTTTTGATGTAGGGATACCTTCGCTTGATTGGGGAACACTGGGCAACTCTAGACAGTATCCAGCACCATATACTGTTTTGATGTAACGGGGGTGACGAGGATCTGGTTCTAGCTTGGTTCGTAAGTGGCGAATGTGAACTCGAATGGTTTCAATATCATCGTCTGGATCGTAACCCCACACTTCCCGGAGAATTTCACTAGGAGAAACGGTTTGACCGTGTCGTTGGAGTAAGCAATGAAGTAATTCAAACTCTAGATGAGTTAGTTTGACTGTTTGATTGAACCATATTGCTTCAAACCGTTCGGGAACCAGAGTCAAGGGTCCATAGTTGAGGATTTCACTGTGTTTAGCGGCTTGGGGAATACGGTCAGTACGCCGCAATAAAGCGCGCACCCGCGCTAACATTTCTTCAACTTCAAATGGTTTAGTTAAGTAGTCGTCTGCACCTGCATTAAAACCTTCTACTTTATCTTGAGTCTGCGAAAGCGCTGTTAACATCAATACGGGAATCTCGGCTGTACGCTCATCTCGGCGCAAGCGCTGACAAACAGTGAATCCGTCTACCCTGGGTAACATCAGATCGAGCATAATTAAGTCTGGCTGAAGTTGTAGAGCCAGGGCTTGTCCCTTGATTCCATCTTCTGCTTGGCTGACATCATAGCCAGCCATCTCTAAGTTGACGGCAACTAACTCTGAAATTGCTGGGTCATCGTCTATGACTAGAATCCTCGGCATTATTAAAAAATTATTACTACTTATTAAGGATAAATAAGAACCTTTGGGAAATACAAAGATTGCTTCATTAGATTATAAAAAATATTTTAAATCTAATATAAAGATTAAAATTCAAAGATTTAAAAAATAAGTCCAAGCTATACTAAATCCTAGAGCGAATGTGTTACTGGACATACAATCCGCCACGTTTTTTGCAAAACGGTGTAGCAATGACCCTCTACACCGCCCTTTGGTCTGGGCGTAATTGGGAACAAACAACGAAATACCCAGAACCTCTTTATCAAGAACATGTTTTTATCGGTGGGCAAAGCGTACCAATTTTTGGCTGGGTAGCTATTCCTGAAAATCCTCGCGGTACGATCGTAGGAACCTATGGTATTACAGGTGAGTTTGATAATCAATGGTTTCTCAAACTGCTAGGACGTAAAGCCTACGCTCAAGGATTTGCAGTGGCATTATTTGATTGGCGTGGTCATGGCAGGACAGCCCAATTATCGCCGACATTGACCAGCGATGGCTTGTACGAAGGTGAAGATTTTATTCGCATTGCGGCGGCGGCTAAAGCAATGGGATGTCCGGGGAAATTTTGGTTTACGGGATATTCCTTAGGAGGACAGTTAGCACTGTGGGCGGTGAGTTTAAGGTCGGGAGGTGAGGAGATTGGGAGATGGGGAGAGAATTTCTCCCTATCACCTGAGGTTCTGGGTTTAGAGGACGAAGATATTGGTGGTGCGGCGGTAATTTGTCCAAGTCTGGATTCTAAGCGATCGCTTACCTATTTAGTCAAACAGCCTTTTGGTCGATATATGGAACAGGCGATCGCACGTAATCTCAAAAAACTGGCGTGGCAAATTTATGCAGATCATCCTCACAGTATTGACCCAGAAGCGATCGCACGAGTAAATAGTATCTGGAGCTTTGATGAAGAATTAGTCATTCAACGCTTGGGTTTTCCTTCGGTAAAAGCTTATTACGATGCCAGCAGTGCTTTGCAATTACTACCAAATCTGCAAAAACCGACTTTGATTATTTATGCTGAAGATGATCCTCTTTTTGATCCAGCGATCATACCAGATTTACAATTGGCTTGTGCTGCTAATCCAATGATAGATTTGTTACTTACTCGTTCTGGTGGTCATGTGGGTTACATTAGCAGCAAAGCGTGTCAACGCCAAGCACAAGACCCTGATCCTTGGTGGGCATGGAATCGAATTTTAGAATGGCTGAGTGGGAATGTGGGTTAGGATATTGTCCCTCTTTATGTTATCTTCGGCAAAGAATAATCTGAAACTTCTATTTTTGCGTCTCTCTTTAACAAGGGGACTTAAAGGACAAATTTAGGATATTGCTCAATAATTCTGAGAGACAAGCTCCCCAATTTTTCTAAAAAGTCGGGGAGCTTGGCTTTACAATTCTTACAAATTAGATAGGATTGCTATATTCATATTCATCAGTAATTTCACTACATAGCACAAAAAATCTGGAATTAAAACGACCCAAAATTACTGGCGAAGACTTCATCCGTTGGTATCGAGAACAATCTCAAACTTTGACTAAATGGGCAGAGAAAAAGGCGGAAGATGTCAAGAAGGAGGAAAAATGGCTTTTGTGACAAGTTCATAAAAATAAGTGCTATGATAATAGTACGTACGCTAAGTATTTCTTCAAATGGTTCCTACATCTAAAAATTCTGTGGCTTTGGAGTCGTGGCAGCAAACTAGAGCGCCATACAATCTTGGCTATCGGATTAAATTGCTATCTCAACTCCTCTACCGCAAGTTTACAGAACGTCTGGAACCCTACGGCTTGACTCCCTTTCACTGGGTAATTTTATGTTGTTTATGGGAGGAAGACGGTTTACCTACTTCCGCTATTGGGGAAAGGCTTAAACAAGTCGGAGGTACGCTAACAGGCGTACTGGATCGGATGGAAGAACGGGGTTTAGTTCGCCGAGAACGAGATTGTCGCGATCGCCGCATCTGGCGGATTTGGCTGACTGATGCTGGCAAAGAACTAGAAAGTATTTTGCCTGATCTGGCTGTAGAAGTGCGTGAACAAGCTATGCAAGGTATTTCCCATGCTGAACGCGAACAGTTTGCCCGCATCATTAATCAGGCGATCGCGAATTTGTCATGATATCGGGGATTGGGGATTGGGGACAAGGTAAGGGAGATGGGGTGATGGGGAGGTGGGGAGGTGGGGAGAATAAATAATAACAAATGACCAACCTTAATCTTTCTTTATGAATAGACATATATCACCCGATTGGGTGTAGTTAGATTCAGTTTTTTTTCTGAATATAGTACGTATACGAAGTAATTAATCTCTAATTAATCCTAGTTAAATATTACGACTACTAAATAATTTCTATAATTCCGCGCTGGAGCAGGAGAATTTGCAATTATGGAACGTTCAAGCACTACCAATCTCAACAATAATAACGGACACAGCAAAACAGCAGTTTTGGAAAAAGAATTGGTTACAGATTTAGAAGAATTGAAAACTCGTACCCAGCCAGTAGCAACACCAGAAGCGCCGGAGGCAGAAAAGCAACAACCTGCTTCACCTCAAAAGCGTAAGAAACCGATCAAGCTAATTTTGGCAGCTTTGGGTGTAGGTGCAGTTGCGGCTAGTGGTTTTGGGTTTCGCTGGTGGCAGTACGCTTCTACTCATCAAGAAACCGACAACGCCCAGGTAGCAGGACATGTACACCAGGTTAGTAGTCGGATTCCAGGAACTGTGGCTCAAGTGCTGGTAAATGATAACCAGTTGGTAAAACAGGGACAGTTGCTAGTCAAGCTTGATCCCCAAGACTACCAAAGTAAAGTCCAGCAAACACAAGCAGCCCTAGCCAATGCTAAAGCTCAAGCTGAGGCAGCACAAGCAAATATTGCTTTAACATCACAAACTAGCAAAGCTCAGACAAATCAAGCGCAAGGAAATGTTAACGCCGCTATAGCAGCAATTTCTACAGCGCAAGCAGCAGTGCAAGAGGCGAAAGCAGGTATTCTTACAGCCCAAGCTCAAGTTCGTTCTGCCCAAGCTGCGGTTCCAGCAGCCCAAGCACAAGTAGCACAAGCTGAAGCGAATTTGCAAAAAGCCCAAGCTGACTATAACCGCTACCAAACTTTATATCAACAAGGTGCGATCGCTCGTCAGCAATTGGATACAGCCAAAGCTGCTTATGATGTGGCACAAGCGCAAAAAAATGCTGCTGTTCAAGGAGTTCAACAAGCACAAGCACAACTAGCTGCTGCTAAACAAGGAGTTGCCAAAGCGCAATCCCAACTAGCACAAGCGCAGGAAGGAGTTGCTAGCGCCCAAGCTAAACTCGCAGCATCCCAAGGAGGATTACAGCAAGCTACCGCTACCAAACAAGACACCTCCGTGAAACGCAGTCAATATGACGCAGCTAAGGCAGCTATCAGCCAAGCACAAGCTTCTCTCAACGATGCTCAATTGCAGCTATCCTACACCAATATTACCGCTCCTAGTAGTGGACGGGTAGGTAAGAAAAATGTGGAAGTTGGTAACAGAGTACAAACTGGAACACCGTTAATGGCGATCGTTGATAACGAGAATTGGATTGTCGCTAACTTCAAAGAAACCCAACTTGAAAACATGAAACCGGGAGAACTAGTAGAAATCAAGCTGGATGCTTTTCCCCATCATACTTTCGAGGGTCGTGTTGACAGTATTTCGCCAGCTTCCGGCGCTCAATTTGCCTTACTACCACCAGATAACGCCACAGGCAACTTTACCAAAATTGTACAGCGCATCCCAGTCAAAATCGTTTTTGACCAAAACAGCATCAAGGGTTATGAATCACAGATTGTACCAGGGATGTCTGCGGAAGTGAGTGTCAAAGTTAAGTAAGTTGGTCAATTGTCAATTGTCATTTGTCATTGGTCATTTGTACTATTTATTCTCCCCACTCCCCCAAGGGAGTGGGGGCCAGTGAGTTCCCCACCTCCCTTACCTTGTCCCCAATCCCCAATCCCAACTTCCTTCTGACGATTACTCCCGTCTCCGTCAATGGAGAGGGGTGAGGGCGAAATCTTTTCATTATCGTCAATTAGGTAAATCTATAGATTAACCTGCATGAAAACACAAACTCAAAAACAGGTGCTATTACCAGCACTAAGGTCAAGAAATTATCGTCTGTTTTTTGCTGGACAAGGTATCTCTTTGATTGGAACATGGATGACACAAACTGCCACAATTTGGTTAGTTTATAGTTTAACCCAATCGCCTTTAATGCTAGGACTTGTGGGATTTAGCAGTCAAATTCCTAGCTTCATTCTTGCTCCCTTTGGTGGCGTATTTGTGGATCGTTTTTCCCGTCATCGTACCTTAATTGGCACTCAAATACTTTCAATGATCCAGACATTGGTGTTAGCGATATTGGCGCTGACTGGTGTGATTCATATTTGGCACATCATTGTTTTGAGTTTGTTTCAAGGAATTATTAGTGCTTTTGATGCGCCTGCACGGCAGGCATTTGTGCCAGATTTGATTGAACGTAAAGAAGATTTAGCCAATGCGATCGCCATTAACTCTACAATGTTTAATGGGGCACGGTTAGTGGGGCCTGCAATTGGTGGTTTGTTAGTTGCTGGTGTTGGTGCGGCTTATTGTTTTTTAATTGATGGTCTTAGTTATATTGCCGTCATTATTGCTTTATTAGCAATGAGAATTAAGCCTCAAAAAACTGTAACAAGTATGAGTAATCCCTTACAACAAATTAAAGAGGGATTTTTATATGCCTTTGGCTTTCCACCTATTCGGGCACTCTTATTACTATCAGCTTTAGTTAGCTTTTTTGGATTGCAATATACTGTTCTCGTTCCAGTTTTTGCTGAAAAAATCTTACAAGGAAACGCGGAAACACTAGGTTATTTAATGGCAGCTTCTGGTGTCGGAGCATTATCAGGCGGGATTTACTTAGCATCACGTAAAACTATCTTAGGGCTTGGGAGATTGATTGTTGTAGGACCTGCAATTTTAGGAATTGGATTAATAGCTTTTTCTTTATCACGTTATTTACCACTTTCTTTATTCACAATGTTATTTGTTGGCTTAGGAACAATTTTCCAAGTTGCTGCTGGCAATACAGTTTTACAAACAATTGTTGAAGATGAAAAACGTGGACGAGTTATGAGTTTATTCACAATGTCATTTTTGGGAACTATCCCCTTTGGTAATTTATTAGGAGGAGCCTTAGCTGACCGCATTGGTGCTACCAATACGTTAATTATTGATGGAGTAGTTTGTATTTTAGGTTCTATATATTTTATGAAACAGTTGCCTAATTTAAGACAATTAATACGTCCAATTTATGTAGAAAGAGGAATCATATCTAGTAAAGTACATTAAAAAAATATAATTTAGTTAATTTTTGAGATAGTATTTTTAGATACTAAAATAATCGGATTTAAGTTACATCTCTCTTCCAGAGATAACTTAGTATTCTTCTCTTCTATTTTCATGCAGATAATTTAATATTGTATCACTCCTACAATTCTCTCATCGGAGTACCACTGTGGCGAAACAAAACGCAGTTATTCAATCTTCCTCTGAACAAATACCACTAAGAACATGGATTGGTGTTTTAGCTAGTATGCTTGGTGCATTCATGGCGGTACTAGATATTCAAATCACCAATGCTTCACTGCAACAAATCCAAGCTAGTTTAGGGGCAACTTTAGAAGAAGGTTCATGGATTTCTACTGCCTATCTAGTCGCAGAAATTGTTGTCATTCCCTTAACAGGTTGGTTATCAAGAGTATTTAGTTTAAAACGGTATTTGTTAGTTAACACTGCCTTATTTATCTTTTTTTCTATATGCTGTGCCTGGGCATGGAATCTCATGTCTATGATTATTTTCCGTGCTGCCCAAGGATTTACAGGAGGGGTTTTAATTCCGATTGCCATGACAGTTGTACTCACAACTTTACCCCCCGCAAAACAATCAATAGGCTTAGCTGCATTTGGTCTAACTGCCGTTTTTGCACCTTCAATTGGTCCGACATTAGGAGGTTGGTTAACAGAAAACTTCAGTTGGGAGTATAGCTTTTATATTAATATGGTTCCTGGCTTGTTGATGTTAGCTGGGGTTTGGTACGGAATTAAGCAAGATAAACCCCAACTTAACTTACTTAAACAAGGTGACTGGTGGGGAATTATTGCTATGGCAATTGGTTTAGGTTCCCTGCAAATTGTTTTAGAAGAAGGTAGTCGTAAAGATTGGTTTAGTTCTGCATTGATTGTGCGTTTAAGTATAATCGCAGCAATTTTTCTCGCATTGTTTTTCTGGATTGAATTAACTCGTAGACAACCATTTATTAATCTGCGACTTTTGAGAAGACGTAACTTTGGTTTAGCCAGTATTGTTAACGTATCCTTGGGAGTAGGTTTGTATGGTTCAATTTATATATTGCCGCTATACTTAGCCCAAATTCAACAATATAATCCGCTACAAATTGGTGAAGTGTTAATTTGGGCAGGTATACCCCAATTATTTATTATTCCTTTCATTCCCAAAATAATGCAAAAAATTGATGTGCGGTTAATGGTAGCAGTGGGAGTGGCTTTATTTTCTATCAGTGTTTTTATGAATTCTACAATGACCTATCAAACTGGATTAGATCAATTGCGGTGGTCACAACTTGTTAGGGCAATGGGACAACCTTTAATTATGGTTCCGCTTTCTTCTATTGCTACAGCTGGTTTAAAGCCACAGGAAGCTGGTTCAGCGAGTGGTTTATTTAACATGATGCGGAATTTGGGTGGTTCGATTGGTATTGCATCCTTAGCAACTTTATTAACGAACCGAGAACAATTTCACTCAAACAGACTGGGAGAAGCAGTATCTCTATATAACCCAGCAACTCAAGAACGAATTAATCAATTCACACAATATTTTGTTAGTCGAGGGGCAGATTTAAGCACAGCACAAGACCAAGCGATTAAAGCTATTGATAATATCGTGCGTCGTGAGGCTTTTGTGATGGCTTTCAATGATTGTTTTTACTTTATTGGAATTTCTTTATTACTAAGTGGCATTGCAATTATTTTCTTCAAGAAAATCAAACCGACTGGTGGTGCTGTGGCACATTAGAGACAACAGTTACTCAAACCGCCTAACTTCAAATCTATTCAATCCCTCTGGTTCTTCATATTCCACAACAACATCTTTAACCATCGCCGCAGGCGGTCCTTGATGACACCAGCGAATCATTTCTTCTACAACTTCCTCCACACCTTCAAAAACAGCTTCTACGCGGCCATCGGGAAGATTTCGCACCCAACCACTTAATCCAAGCTGACTAGCTGTATCGACGGTAGCAAAACGATAACCTACGCCTTGAACTCTGCCAGAAATAAATAAATGGGCGCGGATTGACTGCGACATCTGTGTAGGATTCTGCATTGACCGGCATATTCTTTACGATTTCCAGTCTACATGCTTTGTGGACAAACAATGCAACTTTTAACAATTATCAGTTATCAGTTATCAGTGAGCAGTTATCAGTTTATGTTTGTGATAACCGCTCAATGACTTAATCGCGATCCTCATCGTCATCGTCGTCGCGATCGCGGTATCTGGATTCTCTGTCTTCGTCGTCGCGATCGCGGTATCTGGATTCTCTGTCTTCGTCGTCGCGATCGCGGTATCTGGATTCTCTGTCTTCGTCGTCGCGATCGCGGTATCTGGATTCTCTGTCTTCGTCGTCGCGATCGCGGTATTCTCGCTCATCATCACGACGTCTTTGCTTGCCGCCCATTATATTACCAAAAAAATCACCGAGTGCCATAATCTTTCTCCTAACTTAGTTGAAGCTTAGTTTCAAAAATGGTTACTCTTTCTTGTAGTTTGTTTGATCGTTTTGGTAGATAAATCTTCCGATAGGGATAAATAGAGATAAAATCATGCCTATCTCTGGACATTGACCTAGTAACCTAGACAGTAGACTACTTGTAAAAGTTCAAATCCTTTAATTTTGCTGGAATTTTGAATTGCTTATGTCTAATTTGCCACCACTCAATACAGATACCATTTGGGCAATTCTCAACGAAGAAATTGATGACGCTACAGTTAATCAATTGGTATGGCATTGTTTGGGTTATCGCTATGATCCAGTAACAGCAAAGTGGGATAATCAGGAAGTATCTGCCGAATGGCGAGATGAGTATCCACAACCACCTGATTTTATTGAGAGTCGCCCCGCAACTGTCAAATTGACTCGTTCTATCCCAACAGAATATAAACAAATAGTTAAAGAAAAGCTGGGTTTTAAAGGTTATAAAATTGGGGAATTTGGCCCTCGACAAACTCGCAGGGCAACAGCAGCTAATTGGTTATTGAGTTATATGGAACAAAAAAGCTAGTACAAGAAGGCGATCGCACACTACTTTTTTGAGTACAAAAGCGATCGCCATTACTTTTTTGGCATAAAATTCAAAATCGAATCACTAGGCTCGGTAAGCATGAAGAGACTGGAAACTGTTGCTGATTAATAAACCCATTACCTTCATCAAAGTATTGCGAAATCCCACAGCTATCGGGTTTTTCAATTCGCCCATTTTACTGGATTGCAAAGATTGTTCAACGATCACCTTAGTACGTGGAAAACGCACAGACTCATACTGTTGAAAAGCAATACTTGGATCTGGTTGTGCTTGCAGGCATTGGGCAACGACATAAGCATCCTCCAAGGCTGTACAAGCGCCCTGTCCCATTGTAGGTAGCATCGGATGGGCAGCGTCACCGAGTAGGGTAATATTTTGTTGACTCCAAGGCTGTTTTGGAGGGCGATCATATAAATCTGTAGTCAAAATATTAGCTTCGTCCGTAGCAGCGATTAATTTAGGAATAGCTCGGAACCAACCCTGATACATCGTCTCAAGCTCTTTTTTACGTCCAATTGCTGCATCCGGTTGTGCTTCTGGCGCACTTGCTGCTGCATACCAGTACATTTTGCTCTTGCCGAGCATCATGAAACCGAATCCTTTACCGCATCCTAAAAATTCTTGAATGTAACCAGGACGATATGTACTTGGAATATAATCAGTCAAACCACGCCAAGTCTTAAAATTGCGGTAAATGGGAGGTTCGTCACCTAAAATAGCAGTTCTGACTTGTGATCGCAACCCATCTGCACCAATCAAGGCATCCCCTGCAACGTTTAAACCTGAAGCAAAATAGGCATGAACCTGATTACCCTGGCGCTGAAATCGCTCAAAAGTTTCTCCCAAAATAAATTTCTCACCGGGTACATTGCGCCACAATAGCTGATGCAATTCAGCACGATGAATGCCGATCACAGGCAACTCAAAGCCATCAACAGGCACATTTACTAACTCCTTACCTCGTTGCGAATTGAATTGGTAATTTGTCGTGAGACAGCCAACCCGGATCGCATCTTCGAGTAAATCTAATTGCTTTAAAATGTGGGTTGCGTTTGCCCAAAGTGCAATACCAGCCCCAACTTCTCGCAACTGTTTGGTTCGCTCATAGACTACAGGTTCAAAACCAGTACGACTTAAGGCAAGCGCAGTTGCAGCACCACCAATTCCACCACCGATGATGATTACTTTTTTCATAAATAGCAAACATTCAACAGTTTCCCTAAATAAACAGCTTTTGAGCAAAGCAATGCTGGGGCAGTACATTTAATAAGCGATCGCGCTTATCCTAACAGGTGTGCAACAATCCTGACAGCGACAGCACGACACTGTTGCTTTTGATTACTTCAACCACTACACCATTGATTAAACCATTTAGCTAAATCTCTTCTAAGTTAGCTAATTGCTCAAATCCTTGCAATATAAGCTTTAACGGAGAGAGAGGGATTCGAACCCTCGTTGAAGTTGCCCCCAAACAGCATTTCCAGTGCTGCGCCTTCAACCACTCGGCCATCTCTCCAGGCGTCACGATCTGCAATTGTACAATATACTTCTATAAACTGCAATCAAATTACTCAAAAATCTTAAATTCAAAATCAACATGTCCCAGACATATAAAATCACAGTTCATGATCGCGCCAAAGGCATAAAACACACATTAGAAGTACCTGATGACCGCTACATCCTGCACAGTTGTGAAAAACAAGGGAAAGAACTGCCTTTTTCTTGCCGCAATGGGGCTTGTACCACCTGTGCTGTACGGGTGCTGAAAGGAGAAATTTACCAACCGGAAGCAGTAGGGCTATCCCTAGAATTGCGCCAGCAAGGCTATGCGCTGTTGTGTGTTAGTTATGCCCGTTCCGACTTGGAAGTAGAGACGCAAGAAGAAGATGAAGTCTATGAACTTCAGTTTGGACGCTATTTTGGCAAGGGGAAAGTGCGGGCAGGTTTGCCGTTAGATGAGGAGTAGGGATTGGGGAGGTGGGGAACTCACCGGCCCCCTGGAGGGGATTAGGGGCAATGGGGAGTGTGAGGGGTGGCAGGGGTAGTAAGCACTAACTACTAATGTACAGACGCGATTCATCGCGTCTGTACCCATTAACTACTAACCTCTGAACAAGATAAATGAAAAAAATTGTAATTTTATTTTGCTTATTACTTTTAGTTGTTGCTTGTCAACCTCGAAGCAAATCTTCTGAAAATGCACAGGTACAGGTCAAAGTTGCACAGGTAGTAAGTGGGCAAACCTTAGAAGTACTTGGGATGGGCGACCAACCTAATTTAATTTCCCAAGTGCGTCTGCTGGGTATTGACGCACCGGATTTGCAACAGCGCCCTTGGGGAAATGCCGCAAAAGAACACTTGCAAGCACTAATTAAAGGAGACAAAGGAGACTCTGTGACGTTGGAGTTTGATGTGGAAGGGCAAGATAAATTTGGGCGGATTCTGGCTTATGTGTGGAAGGATAAAGTTTTGTTAAATGAACAGTTGGTGAAAGAAGGTCAGGCTTTGTTTGTAGGGCGATCGCCTAACCACAAATATGATCAAAGTTTAGAACGCGCCCAACAATGGGCAAGAATCATGGGACTGGGCATTTGGAACCCAGAAAAACCCATGCGTTTTACACCTGCTGAATTTCGCCGTCAGAATCGATGAGTCAGAGATGACAAGGATCAAGCACTAGCACCGCTAATTGATAGTCGTAAAATTGATAATCCTAAAATGATCAAAAACAGTACCAGCCCAATTGTACAGGCATAGCTAATTTCTAAATTATTAAATGCTTGTTCATAGAGGTAATAAACTATTGTTTTTGAGCTATTACGTGGCCCGCCTTGAGTCATAATGTATACTTCTTCAAATACTTTAGTAGCGGATATTGCTGAAATAACTCCTACTAAAGCTAGATAAGGTTTCATCAAGGGTACAGTGATATCCCAGTGTTTGTTGATGCCATCAGAGCCATCTATAGCTGCTGCTTCATATACATCACTTGGTATCGATTGCAACCCCGCTAGATAAATCACCATGTAGTAGCCTAATCCTTTCCAGACAGTCACAGCCATAACACTGAAAAGGGCAAAGCGGGGACTAGTTAACCAGGGAATTCCCTCTGGGAAAATGCCTTTGAGTAATTGATTGAGTAAGCCGTTTTCAGCATACAACCATCGCCAAGCAATTCCTGCCACTACCATCGAAATTACCACGGGGGTATAGTAAGCAGCTCGAAACCAATGCATTCCTTGCAGTTTTTGATTGACCAAAATTGCCAGTGCTAAGGGGGCTATGACTAAAATCGGCACGACAACTACAAGATAAAGCATAGTGTTTACCAGGGTTTGCCAAAAAACAGGATCAACCCATAGGCGGCGGAAATTAGCAATACCAATCCATGCAGGTGTCTGGGTTAAATCGTATTCGTAACGGGTAAAGCTGAGGTAAAACGCTTGTAGTGCGGGCCAAAAGACAGTAAGTACCAGAATTAGCAAAGCAGGCAACAAAAATAAATAAGGTGTCAGTCGCTGATTGATAAAAATCCAATTTTTCGATGTCAATTTATCCATAGTGGCACTTGATTTTCGTGCTGTTGGCAGATGAGTGAACAGTCCTTACTCATGCAAGATTGGGAAGCTAACTCATATTACACGAAGGATCGAGACTGATTCATGATTGTGAATCAACACCAAAAGGGTTGGGAAATAATTTACCATCGCGCCCATGCTTTGCTGGCTGCCGAAATTGCGGGACATTGGAATGCAAAAGAACGTCCTATACGTTGGCTAGAGACAATTGCAGCGATTTCCCATCACGATGATTTGGAAAAAGAATGGGAAGAAAAAAACATTACTGAAGCTGGCGCACCCCTAGATTTTACTTTGATTACAGATATTGATGTGCCAAAAATACGGCAATTGACCCAGAATGCCCGCTATCGGGGACGTTGGGTAGCGATGATGGTTTCTATGCATATGAGTTTTTTACACGAAGGTAATCGTGGCAAATTACCAGAGTTAGATGAGTTTCTAGATGAACAGTTAAAGAATCAAGAGCAATGGCGTCAGGAATTAAATATTACAAAAGATGATGCTGTGAAAGCTTATGAATTTTTTCAGTGGTGCGATCGCCTCTCACTTATTCTCTGTAATCGGATGATACCTGTAGGTGAACGTGCTTTAGAGATTGCGACTTTATCAGATGGTAAGCGCTATGATGTTATGCAACGCAGCGACGGTAATCTCACTGTCACTCCTTGGCCTTTTCAGGAAAAGGAATTTACTGTGAGTGTGGAAGCTTGCTATGTGGAACAGTTGCAATTTGCAAGTAGTAGCGAACTATCTCAAGCGCTGCAAACTGCACCGATAAAAACTTTAGAGTGGACTTTTGTGAAGTCATAAGTTTTTACGCTTAACTTAGATAATTGATTCACTAAAACACCTGTCATCTCAAAACAGGACTTACACCATTTCACGTTAATCACGATAATTTAAATCCTGTAGAGACATGCCATAGCACGTCTCTACAACACAAATAGGTTTCACGTTTAAAGGGAATTGGTATCAGTTGTTGGGTTCACCCAAAATATATTTGATCAGGAACCGATATTTTATTTTTTAGAGATCCTTAAGTGCCATATTATGTCCAACAAATCGTCTCAAAAGCTTAATAAAAGCAATATGCATCACTCAGATCAATGGCAAGTGAGGTTAGCACAAGTAGCATATCGCTTTAACCGACAATATGAAAATCAATCCTTTGAAGTACCAGCAGAAGTGCAGGCAATGCCAATATATCGGGAGTGGATGAGTGGGATATTGGCGGCAAAAATAGTTTCTAGTTTTTGGGAAATAGCCCAACCACAAAAGAACCAGCACTGTTTGGATATAGGCTGCGGTGTCAGCTTTTTGATCTATCCTTGGCGAGATTGGCAAGCGTATTTTTATGGACAAGAAATCAGTACTGTAGCGTGTAATGCTCTCAATTCCCGTGGTTCGCAGTTGAACTCAAAGCTGTTCAAAGGTGTCGAGTTAGGTGGCGCTCATCAGTTAAACTACTCTAGTGATCGGTTTGACTTAGTGATTGCCACAGGATTTAGCTGCTATTTTCCACTTGAGTATTGGAGTGCTGTGTTAGTGGAAGTCAAACGGGTGTTGAAACCAGGCGGACAATTCGTCTTTGACATCCTCAATCCCGAACAACCGTTAGCTGAAGATTGGGCAGTTTTGGAAACTTATTTGGGTGCTGAGGTGTTTTTAGAGCCGGTAGCAGAGTGGGAAAAAATAATCAAAGCTGCTGGTGGTAAAGTGATTGCACGGCAATCAGGAGAACTATTCGATTTGTATAAAGTGCGTTAGACAAAATTAATTACACATCTTAGAAGATTTCATTGCGATCGCTCTTATTCATATTTCTGTTGTGCAACGTCCACTTCTAGCCATCGGTCACATCAAAATAGAATGATTGAGAAGGAATAGTTGTGCCTCAATGACACGGAGACTGGCGAAGCTGTTGGAGTTACCTCACAATTTCCTCAACAGTGTTACTTAAACTGACTGGTTGCAGGAGATTGTTTGAGGTTAAGTCATACTAATTTGGAAAGAGAATGCAACACACCAATAGTATCAAAGCTCTCTCAACCCTGCGCTGAACTTGAAGATAAAGGTAGGCAAAAACGAAAAGTGCTACCCACTCCGAGTTCACTTTCTACTTCCATATAGCCACCATGTAGCTCTACTAAGCGGCGAGAGATAGTTAAACCGATACCAGTACCACCAGAGTGGCGATCGCGAGATTTGTCAGCTCGCCAGAAGCGTTCAAATATATGAGGCAAATCTCCTGGGGCTATTCCCATACCTGTGTCAATAACTGCTATCCAGAGTCTTGAGTCATCAACCCAAGCCCGGATAGTAATTTTGCCTTGATTTGTGTAGCGTACTGCATTGCCAATTAAATTCACTAACACCTGTTCTATTCGATCAATATCTGCTAAGACAAAGGGTAGCTGGGGTGAAGACTCTAGTTGCAGAATCGGGCCATCTTCGAGCAATTGATCGGCAAATCTAGCCACTAGTGACTCTAATAAAGGACGTATATTTACAGACTGGATATTAATTGGCAAATAACCAGCTTCTGCCTTGGAAAGTTCTTGCAAATCATTTACTAAACGTTCTAAGCGCTTAGTTTCTCTAACTAACCGCAGATAAATTTCTGGGGAAGGTTCTATACTCCCATCAGCTAGTTCTTCTAAATAACCACGTACTACTGTCAGGGGTGTCCGCAATTCATGAGTCATATCTCCAATTAATTCCCGTCGCCGCGTTTCTACCCCTTCTAAGCTGGCTGCCATACGGTTAAAACTTGTCCCCAGTCTGTTGAGTTCTGGAATGTCGGACATCGGTAGCCGAGCATTTAGTCTTCCTTTGGCAAACTCCTGGGTAACTTTTTCCATCTCGGTTAAACCTTGCATAATCCGCCTAGAAACCCAGAAACTTAATCCTCCTGCTGCTGTACCACCGACTATAACTGACCAGATAGTACTGCGTCTCCAGGCACCTTCAAATCCGTCAACTAATTCTGTACGGACATTAAATAATCTATAACCTCGTTTTTCTAATTGCTGTAAGTGCAGGACAAAAAAACGCGGAGAAGAAAGTTTACTGATGATTACAAGGGTAAGTACCCCTACAATCATCACTACCAAGTGGGAGAAAAATAAGCGAGTTGCCAAAGGTAAGGACTTTGTTGATCGCCGACCCTTGTTAATCATTTAAACTTCACACTACATGAGAGTCTTCAAATTTGTAGCCTATGCCTACAACAGTTTTAACAAAAGTGGGATTAGCAGGATCTGGCTCTATTTTTTTCCGCAACCGCGCTATATGAGTATCTACCACCCGTTCATCACCATAAAAATTATCACCCCAAAGTTTGTCGATTAGCTGGCTGCGGTTCCAGACTCTACCAGGACTACTGATCAAAGTACTCAACAAATTAAATTCTAAAGCTGTTAACTCTAGAATTTCTGGTGGCTGAGAATCTATCTGACGACTGATAGTACGTTGTTCTACATCTACTGTAAAATGTTGCGTACGATAAATTTGATGTTGACCCCCACCCCGCAGACTACGCCGCAAAAGAGCGCGCACTCTGGCAACTAGTTCTCTTGGGCTAAAAGGTTTCACCATATAATCATCAGCGCCAGTAGATAAGCCAATAACGCGATCTATTTCCTCACCTTTGGCTGTGAGCATCAATATGTAAGGATCTTTTGCCCCCGGTTTTTGACGAATTCTGGCACAAACTTCCAGTCCATCCAAGCCAGGAATCATTAAATCCAGAACAATTAAGTCTGGAGGTTGCTCTTGAAACATCCGTAAGGCGGTGTGGCCGTCGCGACAGATACGACAAACAAATCCTTCTTTTTCTAAAGAGTGTTGGATTAACTGAGCAATTTCTGGTTCATCCTCAACGATTAAAATATCCATTGGAGTTAGAGGCGAGTAAAATGCACAGAATAAATTAAGAGCAGTTTACTCCAGAAAATATCTACTGCTCTGGCAAGATACCAGTATAGATGAGGATGAATTGATCAGGAAATATTTATTGTACGCTGGTGTTTGATAGAGGACGGTAGTTGTAACCAGAATTAGAGTCTTTTTGAATGTGTTGTTTGATTGTATCTAGGTCAATGAAGCAGTCGGCAACATCAATTAAGCTATCACTAGTCATTGAGCGGACGCTGACAATTTCTACTCGTACTCCTTTATAAGCGATCGCATTCACAGCATAGGCTAAATCTCCATCCCCACTCACTAAAACCGCAGTATCGTAGTAAGGGACTAAATTGATCATATCTACAGCCATTTCTACATCTAGATTGGCTTTTTTAGAACCATCGGGAAACTGGACTAATTCTTTGGTAACTACCCGATAACCATTACGACGCATCCACAATAGAAAACCCTGCTGTTTGTCATTATTGCGATCCACACCAGTGTAGAAGAATGCACGCAATAGTTTGGCACCCTCAGTTAAGCAACAAAGTAGTTTGGCATAATCAATTTCAATTCCAAGTTGTAAAGCTGTATAAAATAGACTTGAGCCATCAATAAAAATAGCCACACGACCGCGATTTGAGTGACTGGAAATGACTGTATCTGCTGAAGAATCTGGTATGATTAGATCTTCAGTTTCAATACTGGTGTCCATAATACTCTCTCCCTGCCATTGTGGTCTTTGTTTAAGTAATTTATATGAATTTGTCTGTTTGCTAAAAGTAGTAAAATTCATTGATACCTCTGGATTTTAAATCTGGAAAGTCTTTCCTTGAAATTTGTCAACACCAATACTTTACTGATTTGTGAGTGTGACAGCAAAGCATATCTATTCATATGTGGACTCCTTAAATGCAGCATACTCTTTAGGGAGAGAATTAAGTGAGTCATCAACACATAATCCTATTTTAACTAGGCTATTAGTCTTCGCTTCATAGCATTATCTGACTTATCAAAATAAATGGGTGACATTAAAAGAAATTAATGTCAATCGTTTTAGTTAAATATGCAACAAATGAATACTAATATATTGTTCTATCCCTACATTATCTGGACAATATCAATTTAAAAATTTACTTCCACTCAAAGTTATCTGAAAAAATATTGAACAAATAGGATTATGTATTTGCAAAAATTTCTGTTCTCACTTCTCATCTTGTACCAGTCTCAATAACTTGTAGGAATAGCCGTGGAATCAATTCCGGCTATCAATCTGAAATCTTGTATTTAGTTGTGGTTCTTATTGCAGTAGAGATCTGGCTGAAATACGAATTTAATAATAAATTCAATTACAAGTTTTAGTTGCAACAAGAATTTCTAGTTGATATTGACTAGTTTCTTTATGCAGTCTATTGGATTTTTTTATCTCCTTATTAAAAAATTACACCAGTTTTTGAATTGGTCTTTAGCACCTAAATGCTAAAAATAAGCAGTAAAAAGCTTACTAAAAACCAACTTATTGCAGCAGTTTAGTAAGTTATGACTCACAAAATAGCTGAAACTTCAATATCAAAATGATTCTTTTTGAAACTTATACAATACTCTATTTATTACTGCTATGTTGTAATTTATTCAACATTGTTATAAAAATAAAAATAAATTATTTTAATGCTAAATATGTTGAAAAGTTATAAATATCTTAGGACTTACGCAGTAGTAACGGAAAAACGAACCGCCCTCCGGGTACTCTACCTTGAAGCCGCCCTTACGGGCGTCTACGCCAGTCCCCCTAGCCTTACCTTAAGCCACTGAGTTGCAAAGCGACACGCTACGCGAACGTGTCTACGTGACGGAAACCGCCTTTTTGAGGGGCTGGACTCACAAAGGACACAAAGAACACTAAGAAAGAGGCTTTCAGAGAGATTTGCGTAAGTCCTATATCAGGTAATGGATTATCAGGAAAAATAGCAACTACCTATTACCAAGTATCTACCAATTATCAATCTACTTAAGTTTTTGTAGTTAGTTGATTTGGTTCAATTGCATGAATTAATCCCTGTACTGTCAAAACAGAGCAGGGAGCGTGATGCAGAATATAATTACTTACACTACCAAGGAAGAACTCACTGATACCCCGACGACCTCGACGACCAATCATGATTAAGTCAGCTTTCCAACTTTGAGCTACTTCACAAATCACTCTACCTGGTTCACCAAAATTCTGGGTATATTCAGTTGTTACACCTCTAGCGATCGCTTGATCATAAAAAATCTTTAAAAATTCCATACCTTCTTGTTTGAGTGTTTCCCAGCGACTCATGTAGTAATTGACAGCTTCTGGGCGAAAACTAGGATAGAGAGTATCTGTGTGTAAAGCTATAGAATTTGGGTAACGCTCATCAAAAGGATCGAGAACGTGAAGCAACATTAGACTAGCATTTAGTTTTTGTGCTAAAGCGAGAGCTTCACTAAAAACGCATTGTCCAATTTCAGATTTGTCTATGCCAACCAAAATTTTATAAAACATACTAATTCTTCCTTGGTAAAAAGATATGTATAGATCTGATTTATCAGGTCTATAAAAAAGATAAATGTTTATAAATATTGTGCATTTATTTACAATTAGGACTATTAATTAGCTCTCAAGAAATGGGCTTCGGGGTATAGGGATATAGGAGAAACATTTTTTGATAGTCATAACTTAGTTCTAAATTAGATTGACTAGTGATCATAGACTTTATTTATAATTATAGAAAATGAATGTGAGTATTTTATGAATAATGACAGAAACTGAAGTTACGATTAGATGGTTAGCTAGAAATTTTTATTTATATTTACATTTTAGCAATAAACACTCGCTGCAAAATTGAGAAAAATTACATAATTTAGAAATATTTTAAAAAAATATCATCAAATCCTTACATTAAGTGATGATTATATATAGATAAACAATTTTCTGTTTGGCAATAGACAAATAAATTGGTGGGAAAAGTTACTGTTCGTGAACAAATGTGAATAATTAATTTGATTAATAACCGAGAAATAAATTAAAACTAACAGGAGAGTAATTTGTCTGCAATCTACCTTTAGGATTCTTCCCAACTTTTGCTGAATCTCGGTTATGCAAGATATTTCACTACCTACCAACAGTTAAATCACCAAGTCGTCTTTTTGATGTCAATTTACTTAATCAAGAATTTGTTTTAATTTGCAATAAACCCATTTAAGTTAAAATTTTTCAAACAATTATGAATTACTGTCCTTGCTGTTCCGGCCCCCTTTTATTACATATACGCGGCTCCGAAATATATTGGTTTTGCCGTCACTGTTGGCAAAAAATGCCTGTGTTGAACTGGGAAACGCGCAGTTCATCATCTAAGTTATTAGTGAAAAATTTGACTCCTTCTACTGTTGCTTCATAAAAAGCCCCTTTTCAGTAGGGAATAACTTCATTGGGAACAGAGAACAGAACAAATCTATTCCCCGTTCCCCATTTAAGAGTAGGCGCACTGGCGGCACATCACCCGCTACTGAGGAAATAAAAACTTTTCCTCCCCCACACCTGTGTTTCTTCAGTGTTTCCCTTTGGTTTTGAAAGTTTGATTCTTTTTCCCTATTGGGATATGTCCCTGTTGGCCCTAAAATTCTACACGGGGAGCCAACCAAGGCTCCGCCCATGTTTTACTATTAACTCAGGAGTTTTGTTGTGGACTTATCCCTTATTCCCCCTCAGCCTAAGCCAGGTCTAATTAACGTTCTGATTGAAATTGTGGGTGGAAGTAAAAATAAATACGAGTACGACAAAGAGCTACAAGCTTTTGCTTTAGATAGAGTACTTTACTCATCAGTGCAGTATCCATATGATTATGGCTTTGTTCCCAACACTTTAGCCGATGATGGAGACCCACTTGATGGCATGGTGATTATGGACGAACCTACCTTCCCAGGGTGTATAATTGCCGCACGACCCATCGGTATGTTAGAAATGATAGACGGTGGCGATCGCGATGAAAAAATCCTTTGTGTGCCTGACAAAGATCCTCGCTATGCCAACGTCAAATCTATTAAAGACATAGCCCCACATCGGTTAGAAGAAATAGCCGAGTTTTTCTGTACTTACAAAAATCTTGAAAAAAAGGTGACAGAAATTCTTGGTTGGCATGATGTTGACCAAGTTATGCCTCTAGTTGAAAAATGCATTCAAGCCGGTAAAAAATAAAGGGGATCAGGGATCAGGGATCGGGCATTAGTGTTTATTCTCCCCCTTGTCCCCCTTCGCCCCCTAATCCCCTCCAGGGAACCCCGAGTTCCCCCTTGTCCTCCTTGTCCTCAATTCCCAGTCTCCAATCCCATTCCCCACAGGCAATGCATCGCACCCTTCTTCTCGCAAAAATTCACAACTGTACTCTTACAGCAGCGAATCTCAACTATGTAGGCAGTATCAGTATTGATCGCATCTTGATGGAAAAAGCTGGTATCTTACCTTATGAGCAGGTTCAAGTAGTGAACATTACTAATGGCGAGCGCTTTACTACTTATGCGATCCCAGCTCCGGCAAATTCTGGGGCGATTGAACTCAATGGTGCAGCAGCACGTCTAGGCATTACAGGCGATCGCTTGATTATAATGTCTTACGGGCAGTTTACTACAGAAGAGTTAAAAACTTACTCTCCGACTATCGTCATTGTGGACGAAAAAAATTGTATTTTGGAAATTCGCTACTATGATGACCTGCTAAGTAAGACCTAATCGCAAAAAAGATGTCAAATTTTGAGCTGTCGTCTCCCCAAAGCTACGTAAAGCAGAAGCTAGCTACTCAAGTCCCTAACCATGAGGAAAAATTCGTAGTGCAATTTTGGGGTGTACGGGGTTTAATTCCCACCCCAGGGAGTAATACCAGTCGTTATGGTGGCAATACTGCGTGTGTAGAGATGCAGTTAGCCAACAAACACCTCGTTTTTGATGGAGGTACTGGTTTACGTGTACTTGGTAAAAGTTGGCTAAAACAACAACAGCCTATAGAAGCTCATTTATTTTTTACTAACTCCCAATCAAATCGTATCCAGGGATTTCCATTCTTTGCCCCAGCATTTATTCCTGAAAATAGATTTCACATTTATGGAACAGCAGCCTCAAATGGAGCTTCGATCAAGCAATGTCTTTATGATCAGATGCTGTTACCCCACTTTCCTTATCCTTTACAGGTGATGCAATCGGAATTGCAGTTTCACAACCTGAATCCAGGTAAGGTAGTAAAGCTAGATGATGTCACAATTACAACAGCACTAATTAATAAAACGCAAAAGTCTATTGGCTATAAAATCAGTTGGCAGAGTTATAGTGTTGCCTATGTCACTGATTTACAAAAGGAAATTGATGCAGTTGAGCAAGAAAGTATCAAACAGCTAGTAAAAGAAGTTGATTTGCTAATTACTAATATCAGCACTCCTTTCACATTCCACAAAACTGATTCTGATAATTCATACTGGCAAACTGCTGTAGATTTAGCTATTACATCTAACATCAAGCAAATAGTGTTTTCTCACCATCACCCTGACGATAGCGATGATTGGCTTGATCGGGTGCAAATAGAAATTGCAGCTACTTTTCCAGAAGCCTTAATTGCGCGTGAAGGGTTAATTTTGGTTGTTGGTCAATAGTCAATAGTCAATTGTCAATAGTCAGTAACCTGGAATTATAGACTGGGGAATGTAGACTCTGGACTATCTGAGTAACTTCTTGAAGTTTGGCTGCTACTGCACCAGTTGCCAGTAATTCTTTGGCTTTTGCAATACCTGCTGCCATATCTGAACAAATACCAGAACGCCACAAGTAAAACCCACCGTTCCATAAAGCTGTGTCCATCACTTCAGAAGGTATGCCTTTGAGTACAGCTTGCATATCTCCTACTAGTTCAACTGTAGTACCCAGGGGTACATTTTTGCTAGTAAAGCCGTACTCACGGGGAACCAAATGCAATCTTTCTATTTCATTGCTGGTTGCAGGCGTTAACAAGCCAATAATAGCAGTCCGATCGCGTGGTAAATCACAACTACCCTCTAATCCTTTTACGGTTGTAAACTTAGTTACTCCCCGTCTAGCTAAAGCATCTTGAAACATAGCTTCTGTGGGAGGATGGACAAACCCGGCGACAATATGGGCATTGCCAGCATAAGGACACCAAATTAATTCCATCGTAGCAAAAGGTGGGCGCTTACCTAACTGGTCACGGTACTCCCAAATACTTTGTGTTAAGGGAAAATTCTGAGGTGTATAAACAAAGCCAATTCCCGTTTTCTCAAGCACCTGCTGAGTTTTTTCCAACTTTAATCCAGTCCAATCCACCCCCAAACCCTGCCAAATTTCTACTAAAGGTAAACCATATTTGGTTGGTAAGCGATCGCCTCCATGCATCACCACTGGTTGTCCAGCAGTGGCTAACAATAACGTTATGATCGGGCTAATCGGTGCTGTGCGGGTTCTGCCATCATAGGGTATACCCAAAACCATCACTGGTCGCACAGAAGATATAGATGCCAGTTTAGGCCCAAGCTGATCATAGGCATCTAGCATCCCTGCTAGCTCTTCTCCTGTAGGACGTTTAATGCGGTGGGCAATTAAAAAAGCCCCGATTTGGGCTGGTGTCGCTTCACCCAGCAGCATCATCCTAGTTGCAGTAGCAGCTTCCTCACGAGTTAAGTTTTCTCCCGTATGATTACCACTGCCTACCTTTTTCAGTAAATCTCGAAATGTATTGCTCATAGGTCAAAAGTTAGTGAGTAGAGACGCGATTCATCGCGTCTGTACATTAGTGGTTAGTGGTTAGTGGTTATAAAGTCAACAACTAACTACTATCAATTAACAGGCCGATCGCTCTAAAGTAACTTGTGGTGGTACATTTTCCCTTACTAACTCCCAAAAATGCTGAATAGGAGGAATTTGCAAACGGTCTTGAGTTGTCACCATCACAACTCGGCGAGTCAAATTAGGGTTGTCAGCAGAACTATTATTAGCTAAGGGACGAACCGCGAGGGTTGCGTCTTGACGTGCTTCTACTAATGCTGAATTAGGTAGTAAAGCTACTAATTCTCCCTGACGCACAACTCCCCGGAAAGCGTCCAAAGTGTTGACTTCTAAAACTGCCTGGAGTGTAGCTTGCAGGCGTTCAAACCGATCTTGGACTAGACGTTGCATTCCATAACCATCTTTGAATACAACTTGCGGATAACGAACTAACTCTGACCAAGGAATACGTTCATGCTGGGCTAAAGGGTGATTGGCTCCGACCAGAACTTCTATCGGTTCATCATATAAAACTTCTACCACCATTTCTTTGCCGGCAGTTAAAAAGCGATTATTCATGACAATCGCCATATCTACTAGCCCATCTTTCAGGACTTTTAAAGCCCGATCGCTACCCAAGGATGTTACCCGCAGTTGCACATTGGGATAATCGTGACAAAATTGTTGCAATACTGGTGGTAAATAGTAAGCACACAGCGAGTGAATCACAGCTACACACAATTCAGGTTGCTTTCCTGCTACTAAATCTGTTATCTCTTGGGTGGCTGTGTGCCACTCTTGGCAAATTTTGCGGGCGCGGGGTAACAAGCGTTCACCAGCCAGTGTCAGCTTTGCCTGACCAGTTCTGTGAAATAATTCCAACCCCAAATCTGCTTCCAGTGCCTGGATTTGGCGACTGATAGTCGATTGGGTAACACTACATTTTCTTGCTGCCCCTTGAAAGCTACCGGTGTCCGCGATCGCTAGAAAGGCTTGCAACTGCTCTAGTCGCATGTTGGTGTAGCCTGCATTACATTTATGGCTTTGACTAAGTTAACGTATTTGTAGCAACATTTTAGTAGAGTTTGTTACATCTAATGAATTTTCGCAATTAAAACGACAATTTTTGTGTTTACTTATTTACGCGAATAGTTGGTAGTTGATTGTTAGTAGTTAGTGGTTAGTAGTTAGTGGGTACAGACGCGAGGAACATCGCGTCTGTATATTAGTAGTTAGTGGTTAGTTGTTGGTTATTTCCAATGCCCAACGCCCACTCCCCACACTCCCCCCATCCCCTTCACTCTCTTCTCACCTCAAGATTTCTCAGGGCTGCGATCGCATGTAGTCTCACTAGTTCATCAGCATCTTTTGTTAGGGTAATTAAAGCTTCTTTAGTCTCGATTCTGCCTAATTGTCCTAATGATAAAGCGATGGCTCCTTTGAATGCGGCATTTTCGAGTGCTGAGTGTTGTTTTTGCAATATTGCTAATAATATCTCCGTTGCTATTGGCGTCAACTGTGGTTGTTTGATTCGTCCTAGAACAGTTACTATTTCCTGACATAGTGCCACTGATTCTAGTTGGTTAAGCGCTGTACAGAGATATTCCAAGCTAGAAGGCGTTTCCATCCAGCTTAAAGCGCGGATAGATTCCATTTGTAATTTTACTGGTGTATGGGGTGACATGAGTACCTGAAATAAATACTTAGCAACATCGTCACCACCTATACGTGATAAAGCAACTGCGGCTGTACAACAAACCTCCAGATTAAAGTCATAGAGCCTGGGTTGCAGTTTTGTAACTAAATCTAATGTGTCGCGTAATTCTGGACGGAAGCTCAAACCCTGTATAGCTTCTCGCCGCACTGGGGCAGCAATGTCATCCAAAGCTCGTATCAGTACTGGTGGTACACGTTGATCATGAAAGCTACCAAGAGCTTCAATTGCAGTAGCGCGAACAGCCACTGAGGTATCTTCTACTACACTCAACAAAGGTGTAATAACTTCTGGATGACGAATCAGGGAAAGCGATCGCACTGCCAACAAACGTGTTTCGTTATCTCTCAAAAGTTCTGTTAAGGCAGCAATCGCAAGTATACCCATTTGTCCTAGTGCGGATACTGCCATTGCCCTGAGGTCTTCGTCATCTTCTGTTTTCAGTAATTCTATTAGGGCAGAAATTGCATCAGGGTGCTGAAATTCTCCCAAAAGCCGTGCTGTATACCAGCGCAGTTCTTCTTCCGCCTCTTCATCTGTCAATATCTCTATCAGTGAGGGAATAGCGATCGCTCCCAGATATTTAATCACCTTGGCTATTTCCCAGCGTTGCTGAAAATCCCCCATTGCCAGAACTGAAAGTGCTAATTTCAGTATTTCTGCTTCATTTTCTAGTATTTCTAAGTTTTTTGGTTTCTTTTCTAGAACTAACTTATGCAGATAATAAATTAACAACTGCCAGTCAGCAGTGTCTTGTGCTGCTTGTGCTTGCAATAAAAGCTGGTTGATATTATTCACTGTTTGTAATTAGTAGTTAGTGGTTGTCAATCAGTTAATAGTAGACAGTGTAGACGCGCTCATAGACTTCCCGTAGGGTACAGTTATCACCTTGGGAATTATTCTGATAACTGAATAACTGATAACGGTTGCAGTTGTTGGTGGCTACTTTATCAGTCGTCTTGAGAGGACTTTAGCTTTATATAAGCAAAGGATTTTAATCTTTGGCGGTTGTTGCTTTCCCGCAGCGTACAACAATCAACACACAATAATCAACACACAACAAAAACTTGCGAACGCAAGTATTTAAGAGCTTTACGGCTATTTTTGGGTTAGATTTAATGCACTAAATGCATATTTTTGATACATTATGTGCATTTTTGCAGATATTTCGTAACAAGCTATACGATTTTTATGTGTTTACAACTTTAACCTAAATGCATGTGAATCAAGATTAAGATTCAGTATTCCAAAAGAATTGACCAACTGACCGAATATTTGAGTCCTTTTTAAGAAGGCTAATAATTAATAATTCCTTGATGGTACAAGAAAGCGGATTAATCCGTAGCATCAATCCAAAATCCTAAATCCAAAGTCACATGACCGACGATTAATGGCCAGTATCTAATGACGATGACTAATGACCATTGACTGAATGATTAATCATGACAGAAGCAGTAACTACCATCACGGCCAACCTCAATAAATTCGAGAAATTTAAGGCAGAAAAAGATGGACTTGCCGTCAAAGCAGAGATAGAGAAATTTGCCTCCATTGGGTGGGAGGCAATGGACGAAACTGATCGTGAGCATCGTTTGAAGTGGGTGGGAGTATTTTTTCGCCCAGTCACTCCAGGCAAATTTATGATGCGGATGCGGATGCCAAATGGTATTGTCACAGTTGCTCAAATGCGAGTACTAGCTGAAGTAGTGCAGCGTTATGGTGATGATGGCAGTGCTGACATTACTACTAGGCAGAATATTCAATTACGAGGCATTCGGATTGAGGATTTACCAGAAATTTTCCATAAATTTCATACAGTGGGCTTAACCAGTGTGCAGTCAGGAATGGATAACGTCCGCAACATTACTGGCGATCCCGTGGCAGGATTAGATGCCGATGAGTTGTTCGACACGCGCGAGTTGGTGCAACAAATTCAAGACATGCTTACCAACAAAGGCGAAGGCAACCCAGAGTTTACTAATTTACCACGGAAGTTTAATATTGCTATCACCGGCGGACGCGATAATTCTGTTCATGCGGAGATCAATGATTTAGCTTTTGTACCTGCCTTCCGTGAAGATGGGGGAATAGGGAGATTAGGAGATGGGGAGAAAGATTTCACCCCACCTTCCTACCTCCCCACTGCCCCTAATCCCCACTCCCTTGGGGGAGTGGGGGCCCCGAGTTCCCCACCTCCCTATCACTCCACCAATAAAGTCTTTGGCTTCAACATTCTCGTGGGTGGATTCTTTTCCGCTAAACGCTGTGAAGCTGCCATTCCCCTAGATGCTTGGGTTCCACCAGCAGATGTAGTTGCCGTATGTAGAACCGTCTTAGAAGTTTTCCGCGATCACGGCTTACGTGCTAACCGTCAAAAATCGCGGCTGATGTGGTTAATCGACGAATGGGGTTTAGAGAAATTCCGCTCAGAAGTCGAACAGCGTTTGGGTAAGCCGTTGTTACCAGCAGCACCTAAAGACGAAATTGATTGGGAAAAACGCGACCATATCGGCGTATACAAACAAAAACAACCAGAATTAAACTACGTAGGATTACACATTCCTGTTGGTCGGTTGACAGCCGAAGACATGTTTGAAATCGCACGTTTAGCGGATGTGTACGGCAATGGTGAAATCAGGTTGACCGTTGAGCAGAACGTTATTATCCCTAATATTCCTGATTCGCGCTTAGTGTTATTTTTAGCAGAACCATTGCTAGAAAAATTTAGTATTGATCCTAAACCACTAACGCGATCGCTCGTTTCCTGCACAGGCGCTCAATTTTGCAACTTTGCCTTGATTGAGACCAAAAACCGCGCCTTAGGGATAATCAAAGCCTTAGAAGCCGATTTAGAACTAACTCGTCCGGTGCGAATTCATTGGACTGGTTGCCCCAACTCCTGCGGACAACCCCAAGTTGCAGATATCGGCTTGATGGGAACCAAAACCCGCAAAAACGGCAAAGCTGTAGAAGGGGTTGATATTTACATGGGTGGTAAAGTCGGCAAAGAAGCCCATCTAGGAACCTGCGTCCAAAAAGGCGTCCCCTGTGAAGATTTACTGCCTGTATTGCGAGATTTATTGATTCAGCATTTCGGAGCCAAACCCAGACAAGAAGCCTTAGTCACTTATTAGTGGTTATCGGTGAGACTACTTGCCGTCTTGGCTTGGTGCCAGATGGCAAACTAGCGAACCCGAAGGGTAATGGGGAATGGGAAAAATACCGATTGCTAATTAACCACTAACCACCAATAATCAACAACTGAAGAAGGTTTGAATGCTTAAAGGATTATTATCATTTCAAGGCCGTTACCGCATCTTGCATCTAACGTGGTTTGCGTTCTTTTTATCATTTGTAGTTTGGTTTAACTTTGCTCCATTTCAAACAGCAGTAAAAGAAGCGATCGGTTTAACTGAAGGACAAGTCAGAACTATCGCTATCTGTAACGTTGCCCTTACCGTACCAGCACGTATCATCATAGGTATGGTTTTAGACAAATACGGGCCGCGAATTACTTATTCACTGTTGTTGATGTATGCAGCTATTCCCTGTATTGGCTTTGCAATGGCACAGAACTTTAGCCAGTTAGTGATTAGTCGCTTGGCATTGAGTATTGTCGGCGCTAGTTTTGTGATTGGCATTCGTATGGTTGCTGAATGGTTTCCTCCCAAAGAGATTGGCATAGCTGAGGGCATCTATGGTGGCTGGGGTAATTTTGGTTCAGCAGCAGCGGCTTTTACCCTGCCTTCTATTGCTGTAGGAACAGCATTTCTAGCTGCTGGGCAAATTAACTGGCGTTTAGCGATCGCCCTAACTGGAATTATCGCCGCTATTTACGGAGCTATTTATCTATTCAACGCTCAAGATACTCCATCTGGTAAGGTATATCAACAACCTAAACGCCACGGTGGTATAGAAGTAACTAGCCGTGGAAGTTTTTGGCTGCTGATGTTAATGAATATTCCCCTAGTCGGCATCTTAGGCGTATTAGCTTGGCGTATTGCTCAAATTGGTTTACTCAGTCAAAGTCAATTGTTAATTGTCTACCTTCTGTTAGTCGGTTTATACCTCTTCCAAGCCTATAAGTGCTGGGATGTGAATCATGAATTGATGACAGGGAAAAAGCATTATTCTCCTGATGATCGCTATAAGTTTTCTCAGGTTGCTCTACTGGAACTAACCTACTTTGTTAATTTTGGTTCAGAGCTTGCAGTTGTCTCCATGCTTCCCGGATTTTTTGAGACAAGCTTCGGTTTAAGTAAAGTGTTGGCAGGAATGATTGCTGCTAGCTATGCATTTATGAATTTGTTTGCACGTCCTGGTGGTGGCTGGATTTCTGATACTTTGGGTAGTCGTAGATGGACAATGACTGTATTGACTGCTGGTATAGGTATTGGTTATCTGCTAATGAGCGGAGTAAATAGCAATTGGTGGCTACCCCTAGCAATTCTTGTAACTATGGCTTGTTCTTTCTTTGTGCAAGCAGGGGAAGGTTCGACGTTTGCGATCGTGCCTCTAATTAAGCGGCGAGTTACTGGTCAAATAGCTGGTAACGTTGGTGCTTATGGCAATGTGGGAGCCGTGGCTTACCTCACCTTATACAGCTTGTTACCTGATGGTGAAGTCGGAAATCGAATCTTCTTCCAAACTTTGGGAGTTACTGCGCTGATTGTTACTTTCTTATGCTGGTTCTTCCTTAAAGAACCAAAGGGTTCTTTTGCTGAGCATCATGAAGGCGAAAGTCCTGAATTGGCAGCCGAAATACTCCCCGTTTTCAACGAGGAATTAAAGTAGGAGAAAAGCGCTGATTTCAGCTTTGAATAGCATTGGGGCATAACCTAAAATTCCTTGGAACTTACTTAGGATTTGCTTCTTGTCTAATATCTTGCACCATTCTCTATAAAAGCCGAATACTCTAGTTTCGTTACCAGGTTGAACCTGGTAACGAGGAGTTGGAGGCTTTACTTCCCGATTATTGAACTTGGTGTAATTTATGAATTTTGATATTAATTTTATAAATAAACTTACCAAAAACTATTTTTTCAGGCAACCGAATTAAGATATAAAGTTTCAGTTAATAAAGATTGATGAAATTTGAGTTAATAATTAATTACTATTCATGTTTAAATTGTCAGCAATCATTAACTAATTAGCTAGAAATTAATTAAGTTATTTTTTCACTCTTAGTAGCAAATTAGCTCTCTCCATAAGACTTTGAAAGATTGAATTCCTACTGTAAACATGCATTTTATTTAAAAAATATAATTAAAAACTAACTTTGATTGGCGATACATTAGATTATTTTTCTATATTAATTTGGCTCATTGTGATTGTATTTTTCAAAAATATGCATAACTATTTTTTATAAATTAAATAATATAAAATCAGTTTAAAGAATAACGAACTGTATCAGACATGACATTTTGTATTTTTGATTTACTATTTAATTGAGTAAATATACTTTTACAAGTAATTAATCGAATTTAAAGAGACTAAAATTTGCCTATTTGATATTTAATATAATCTAATTTTTGGAATGCATTTTTTCAGGAATTTAAATTAGATAGAAAAGTCTTGAAAATACAGTAATTTTTGAAACCTTCCGTCTAAAAATCTTGACTTCAATATTTAAATAATCAAGGAACATGGTGCGATTTCCATGACTGAAATTACCAAAACACTCTGTCCTTACTGTGGTGTTGGCTGTGGTCTAGAAGTTTCACCGCCAGCCCAACCAGGCAAAGCAACTCATCGAGACAGTCAAGGGAACCCAATTTGGCGCGTGCGGGGCGATAAAGCCCATCCATCTAGTCAAGGCATGGTTTGCGTTAAAGGTGCAACGATCGCTGAGTCTCTAGATAAAAACAGGTTGTATTACCCAATGGTGCGTGACTCCCTAGACCAGAAGTTTCGACGCGTGAGTTGGGATGAAGCTTTTGATTTGATCACCAAACGCATTCAAACTGTGCGTTTCACTCAGGGACCAGAAGCGATCTGCATGTATGGTTCTGGTCAATTTCAAACCGAGGACTACTACATAGCCCAGAAATTGCTCAAAGGATGCTTGGGTAGCAATAATTTTGATGCTAACTCCCGCTTGTGCATGTCTAGTGCTGTAGCTGGTTACATCCAAAGCCTTGGTGCGGATGGGCCTCCCTGTTGCTACGAAGACTTGGAATTAACTGACTGTGCATTCTTGATTGGTACTAATACAGCTGAATGTCACCCCATCATTTTCAACCGACTAGAGAAATACCACAAAAAGAACCGTAAGGCAAAAATGATTGTGGTTGATCCCCGTCGTACACCAACCGCAGAAGCTGCTGATTTACATCTAGCAATTCGTCCTGGTACAGATATCGACTTGTTGAATGGTATTGCTCACTTGTTGATGCGTTGGAACCACATTGATGTCGGGTTTATTGATGACTGTACTGCTAACTTCCCCGCCTATGCTGAGGTAATCCGTCATTATTCTCCAGAAATAGTAGCTGACCGTTGTGGGATCGATGTCAAAGATTTGGAAACAGCAGCTAGGTACTGGGGTGAATCACAACGGGTATTGTCCCTGTGGTCAATGGGTGTGAATCAATCTTCCGAAGGAACAGCTAAGGTTAGAACAATTATTAATCTGCACTTAATGACCGGACAGATTGGCAAGCCAGGGGCGGGGCCATTTTCCCTCACAGGTCAGCCCAACGCAATGGGAGGTAGAGAAGCGGGAGGCTTAGCGCATTTGTTACCTGGTTATCGCTTAGTGAAAAATCCCCAGCACCGCGCGCAAGTAGAAGAAATTTGGGGACTGAAGCGGGGGCAAATTTCACCCTATCCTGGTTTGACAGCTTGGGATATGATTACTGGCTTGGAAGATGGGACTGTCGGCTTGTTATGGATCGCTGCTACTAATCCGGCGGTGAGTATGCCAGATTTAGAACGAACCAAAGCAGCGTTGATGCGATCGCCTTTTACTATTTACCAAGACGCCTATTACCCCACAGAAACTGCTAGTTATGCTCATGTCCTCCTACCTGCTGCCCAATGGAGTGAGAAAACTGGCGTTATGACCAATTCTGAGCGTACAGTTACCCTGTGTCCAGCATTTCGCCGTCCACCAGGAGAAGCGAAAGCAGATTGGGAAATCTTTGCTGAAGTTGGGCGGAGATTGGGTTTTGTCGGGGAATTTGCCTTTGCTAACTCCGCCGAAGTTTATGCAGAGTTTGTCAAATTAACTCGCGATCGCCCCTGCGATATGACAGGATTAAGTCATGAGCAATTGCAATCCCAAGGCCCGACTCAATGGCCACACCCCATCGAAGAGATAGTTGGAGGGAAAGATGGGGAGAAAACTTCACCCCATTACAAAAGTCCCAGCACTCCGTCATCTAAAAGGCTATACACCGATCTCCGCTTTCACACCCCCGACGGACGCGCTAGATTTGGGGCATATCACTCACGGGGACTAGCAGAACCACCAGATCCTGATTATCCTTTTGTGCTAACCACTGGTAGGCTTTACGGACATTGGCATACCCAGACACGTACCGGTCGAATTGAAAAAACTCGGCAAATGCACCCCGAACCATTTATCGAAATTCATCCCCGTGATGCTGCTAGATTAGAAATTACTGATAACCAATTAGTGGAAGTGCGATCGCGCCGTGCTAAAACTTTCTTCCCCGCCAAAATTACCAAAGCGATCACCCCTGGTACAGTGTTCGTCCCCATGCATTGGGGGGCGCTGTGGGCAGACAACGCCGAAGCTAATGCCCTCACCCATCCTGAATCTTGTCCCGATTCTCTACAACCAGAATTAAAAGCCTGTGCAGTGCAGCTAATACCAGTTACAGCGCAGTTAACAGTTAACGCAAAAGTTTCAATCGCTGCAAAAATCTAATTAGCCTTTAATCATTGCTGAGTTGAAAATAGGGATTGGGGATTGGGATAAGGGGAAGCAAGATGGTTTGATACGATCCGATAAAAATTACCAATCCCTACCAACTTCTTAAACTCTTTGTGTTCTTTGTGTCTTTTGTGGTTCCTTAACATAAATATCTCTGGGTGGAAGGAATTAATTCAAATTTTCTCTACTTTTATGAAACCACCCTGAGATATTGCTACTCATGGCAGTAACAAACACGGTGGTTTACTAAAACTCTCAACAAAGAAGCGATCGCTTTTTAATCATCCTCAAAAACTGCCCCTCGTAGTTTTAACTCTAGCTTCATCTCCAAAGAAAGTCCTTGATTATATCCAAACAGAGCATTGTCTACTTTCGCTCGTGTAAATTTAACATCACTCAAATCAGTATTTCTTAAGTCAGCACCTTGGAGATTTGCATCCTCAAAATCGGCATTTCTTAAATCTGTGCGCTTATTTTTATAATTTAAAATTTCCCAAATTAAACGCCATTTATCATCTAACTTTGTTGCCTGGTTAATTTTCACACACTTTAAGTTTGCACCACTCAAATTAGCTCCACGCAAGTCAGCACCTTCTAAATTTGCATCTTCTAAATTTGCATCTTCTAAGTTGGCATGAGCTAATATAGCACCCACCAACTGTGTACCACAAAGGTTAGCATTCTTCAGGTTGGCATTTCTCAGTCTGGCCCCACTCAACTGAGTATTTTTGAGAACAGCACAGCTAAGATTGGCATAATTTAACTTAGCACTGCTCATGTAAGCATTACTTAAGTTTGTATTGACCAATTGAGCATTGTTCAAATTACCATTCCACAAATACACACCAATTAGATTAGCTTTAGTAAGATTTGCACTTATAAACCGAGCATCACTAAGGTTAGCACTGTTGAGGTTTACATCCACTAACTCAGCATTGCTCAAGTCGGCACTACTAAGATTAGTATGTTCAAGATTTGCATTGCTGAGATCAGCACCTATTAGTTGAACGCTACTAAGATTAGCACTCACTAACTGAACACTTACAAGTTTTGTACCGCTAAGATTAGCATCACTGAGGTTAGCGTAGTTAAGATTAGCCTTGCTGAGGTTAGCACCACTGAGATTCGCTCCATTCAGGTAAACATTGCTAAAATTAACACCTACCAATTCAGCATCACTTAAGTTAGCAAGAATTAAGCTTGCAGTATTTAAATCTTGACCTATTATTTCCTGATTGATTTTTGTTTGAAGTATATTTTTGTTCACATCATTTTCTTGAATTTGGTTAATTTTCAAATTTTTAACATTGCTATTTTTAAAAAAATGATTGAACAAAAAATTATAATTTCCGAAATTATTGAAGAGTTTGTGAAGTGATTTATTTAGCAATATTTTTTGATTAAAACCCACAAGAAAAATGGCTAATATAAAACTCACAATTATTACAAAGAGAGATGGTTCACCATTTGTCATCAGCAGCATCATTATCAAACCTAAGCTAATTAAAGTCATTTGCAAAACCGATAAAATTAATTTTGCTTTAGCTTTTTTACTAAAATTAATCTTTTTACGATTGGCTATAGTCATGCTAATATCCTCCATTCTCTTCGGAAAATCAACTAAAAGTAATATCAAAGATAACTATGAGTGAAAATATAAATATTTTTTTTCATAAGAAAATTCACAACCTCTGATACTAAAACTAATGTAATTTTAGAAAATCAAGGCTATGTTTCCTAATTAAAAGTTAAGAGTAAAAACATTGATAAAATCTATTACTTAATTCAAAAATTAAGTAGAATATGCCTTCTAGCTTAGCAATCTAGAATGAATTAAGAATAAATTGATAGAATTTAACCCATGATAAGTAGTAATAATTTTTACACTTTTATCTGAAACTTTCCAGATGTCAATAGGCAAAAATTATTTTTTGTCGGTAAAATTTTGTATTTGATTTAGCCTGTGTAGGCTAATTTGTACTTAAAATTAAGATACTATAAAGTTTTTCCCATAAGCCATCTGTCTTAAGAATAGAGATTGGGAAAGGATTTTTATGTGATCGCTGTGTGATTGATCACATGAGTGTCGAACTTGAAAATAGGGGACTCTTAACGGGGAATAGGGAACAGGAAAGAGGTATTTACATCTCAAGGTTAGTGGAATTTTTTCATGAGAGGCTATTTCGAAAATAAAAATAGGGGATTCTTAACAGCCAACTCATGAGCCATCTGTGTTATCTTTGGTCGATTTTTCCTTCCCTTGTTGTGGGCTATTGCCTGTAGGGGTCTAGCTTGAGAGTAATTCAAGATTAAATTGTTATATATAGATATAGTTATATTACTTTAATGCCAAATAACGCTAATCTAGCTCTTGCTGTCTCAGTATCTGTCTTTCAAAGAAACTACAATATAGTAATTGTTGTTTTGTCTTCAAATTTCGATATCTAAAAACTTATCTAAAGTAATAGCTCTAAATAGCTATTTATTGAAAACGCTTATTTACATCTCAATTTAAATTGAGACTCATTGATGAGACCAGAATAAAAAACATCAGAGTTAGCTCCATCTGACAAAGGAAGAGATATAATCTAAGATTACACAATAATTTTAATAATTATATGACAACACAAGAGCTTACTTATACTATTTTGTACTTAATCAGTTTTGATTATTCTCAAAAATATTGAAGTAAAAAATAATCTAAGTGTAAAATTCATTATATATACATTCAATTACATACGTATTTCATGGCAACACTTAGAGAGCAAAACTACTAAGCTGGTAAATAGCACCTTCAAAAATCTACCAGAATTTCTAGTCTTGTGATTTAGAATTGGCTAAAGTCTGTCTCAGGCAAAAGCCCATAAACCAGTGAACAGTGAACAGTTATCAGTGAACAGACTGATGGTGGAAAATTTAAACCTAAATACGAAGATGCGCTCTTTACTGATAACTAAAACTGTTATATAGCTAACTACCTGTAAACAAATTTAATTGCTATGTTTGATGCACTTGCTGACCGTTTAGAAGCTGCTTGGAAAAAACTGCGGGGACAGGACAAAATATCCCAATCTAATATTCAGGATGCTTTACGGGAAGTCCGCCGCGCCCTGTTGGAGGCAGATGTCAATCTCCAGGTAGTTAAAGAATTTATTAGCGAAGTTGAAGCTAAGGCGCAGGGAGCCGAGGTTATTACTGGCGTGCGTCCTGACCAACAGTTCATCAAGATTGTTTACGATGAATTGGTTCAGGTCATGGGGGAAACAAATGTACCCCTAGAACAAGCACAAAATCCCCCCACGATAGTTCTAATGGCTGGGTTGCAGGGAACAGGTAAAACTACTGCAACTGCTAAGCTGGCTTTACACCTACGTAAAATTGATCGCACTTGCTTGATGGTAGCAACAGACGTGTATCGTCCAGCAGCGATCGAGCAACTGGTCACACTGGGTAAACAAATTGACGTACCAGTGTTTGAAATGGGAAGTGATGCTGACCCTGTAGAAATAGCTCGTTTGGGTGTAGAGCGCGGCAGGGCCGAAAACATTGACACTGTAATTATTGATACTGCCGGACGTCTGCAAATAGACGCAGATATGATGGCAGAACTAGCTCGGATCAAAGAAGTCGTCCAACCCCACGAAACTCTCTTGGTTGTGGACGCCATGACTGGTCAAGAAGCAGCTAATCTGACTCGTACTTTTCACGAACAAATTGGTATTACTGGTGCAATTCTCACCAAGCTGGATGGTGATAGTCGTGGAGGGGCAGCGTTATCAGTACGCAGAATCTCAGGAGCGCCAATTAAGTTTGTTGGTGTTGGTGAGAAAGTCGAAGCTCTGCAACCATTTTATCCCGATCGCATGGCTTCGCGAATTCTTGGCATGGGCGATGTTCTCACTTTGGTGGAAAAAGCCCAACAAGAGTTTGACTTGGCTGATGCCGAGAAAATGCAAGAAAAAATTCTCGCGGCCAAGTTCGACTTTACCGACTTTCTTAAGCAACTACGCTTGCTGAAAAACATGGGTTCCTTGGGTGGCATCCTGAAGCTAATTCCAGGGATGAATAAACTGAGCAGTGATCAGTTGCAGCAAGGAGAAACTCAGCTCAAGCGCTGCGAAGCAATGATCAATTCCATGACCCAAGAAGAACGCAAAAATCCAGATTTATTGGCTAGTTCGCCTAGTCGACGACGACGGATTGCAGGCGGAAGTGGTTACAAAGAAGCGGATGTCAGTAAGCTAGTAAGTGACTTCCAAAAGATGCGTTCTCTCATGCAGCAAATGGGCCAGGGTAGCTTTCCTGGTATGCCGGGAATGTTTGGCGACGGTATGGGCAATCCTGTAGCTGCTGGGGGCAATCGTCCTACTCCTCCCGGATGGCGGGGTTATAGTAGCGGTGCTAGTAGCAAAAAGAAGCCCAAGAAGGATAAAAAGAAGAAAGGCTTTGGTACTTTATAGTTAAGGATCAATGGTCATTGGTTATTAGTTCTTAGCCATTGGCTTTTGACAAATAACAATTGACAATTGACAATTGACAATTGACTAATAGCAGTTAAGCCCGTGCAAGTGCTAAAATTAGCATTCTAGTATGCAAGTTATGATCTTCTTTAAAAGAAGAACTAACACAAACTGACTGCCAACTCGTTGCTAACAATAGGAGAATAGTCCCTCAATCATGATTAAATTGCGCTTGAAGCGATACGGTAAAAAGCGGGAAGCGAGCTATCGCATAATTGCTATTAACAGCCTTGCTCGCCGCGATGGTCGTCCCCTGGAAGAACTGGGATACTACAACCCCAGAACCGATGAAGTACGACTAGATGTTCCCGGGATCGTCAAGCGACTACAACAAGGTGCCCAACCGAGTGACACCGTGCGTCGCATCCTACAGAAAGCCAATGTCTTTGAACAGGTCAGTGCAAAAGCCGCTTCCTAAGTTTGTCACAAAATCCCCAACAGTAAGTCCTGACTACGTTGGGTTAGTACGTTTTTTAATGCAGCCGTTTTTAGAATTTCCTGAGTCTTTGAGCGTCGATTGTGAAATGTATCACACCCGTAAGCGAGCTTGGATTCGCATCGCTTTTGAAAGCACAGACAAAGGTAAAGTGTTCGGTCGGGGAGGACGCAACATCCAGGCGATTCGTACAGTCATTGCTGCTGCTGCTGAAGCTGCTGGTCACTCAGTATACTTAGATATCTATGGCAGTAATGGTGTTAGTCGAGAGAACGCTGCTTTTGAAGAAGAGGGAGAAGAGCGATTGCCCCCGAAATCAAGAGAAAGACGCGCTAACGGAAGCCGTCCTGTGATTAAATCTCGTTCCCACTAGGTCTAAACATACAACTGGAGTAAGTGACTCAGATAATCTCTGTAAGGAGGTGAAACCAGAGAGTGGCTGAAGTCCGTTTGGGTGAAAATGAGTCGATTGACTCGGCACTAAGACGCTTTAAAAAGAAAATTCAAAAAGCTGGAATTTTATCTGAAGTCAAGCGCCGAGAAAGATACGAAAAACCTAGTCTGCGCCGCAAGCGCAAAGAGGAGGCTGCACGTAAAGGTAGTCGCTACTAAGACTAAAAGCTTTTAGCAGTCTGTAGTTAGCAATTAACTACAAAGTTGACAGCTGGATTAGAGGTTTGCAAACAGTTGTTGTAGTCAAACCCATATAAAGTGAAATGCTTGACTTTCCCACCCCTAGAAACCCCTAAACAGGGGTGGGTTTTCATAGGATTTTATTTAACCCTTTATAACCAAAAAATTGCAAATTGCAGGTTAGTCAAAACTAGGAAATTAATAGCTTTAAAGTAGAAATTGAACAAAGTAAATGTTTTTAATCTACCCTTCGGCCAAGGCAAAGGGCACAGAGAGCGGCTAATTGCTTACGATATTATAATTATGCTTCGCTGTTAGGTATTGAGCATTGGGAAAATCATCATTTTCTTAATTATCAATTACCCATTACCCATTACCGATACCGAAGCATAACATAAGTGTTTAAGCGGACATGTTACTTATTAGAACAGTAATTTCTGTAAATATAAGCTATTGGTAATACAGTAAAAACTATGGCAGATGCCTTAACAATTGAACTGCCGAATATTGCAAGTGCAATCACTCTAGCTGGACAAGGAGAAGAAAATCTTAAAACTCTGTCTAAGCAAACAGGGGCCAAGCTGGTGCTGCGAGGACAGGAACTACATATTTCTGGAACAGACAAACAAGTTGATTTGGCTTGTCGATTAGTGCGATCGCTCGAATATCTGTGGAGCAAAGGTAATATTGTTTCTAGTGCTGATATTCTCACTGCTCGTCAAGCTTTAGACACTCATAGAGAAGATGAACTGCGAGATTTGCAAAAAGATGTCCTGGCTAAAACTCGTCGAGGCGAAGAAGTCCGCGCTAAAACTTTTCGGCAAAAGCAATATATCCAAGCCCTACACAAGCATGACATGATTTTCTGTACCGGGCCTGCTGGTACGGGTAAGACCTTCCTGGCGGTAGTTGTAGCAGTACAAGCACTTCTGGCTAACCAGTATGAAAAGCTAATTCTCACTCGCCCTGCTGTTGAAGCAGGTGAAAAACTTGGTTTTTTGCCAGGAGACTTGCAACAAAAAGTCAATCCTTATCTGCGTCCACTTTACGATGCCATCAATGAATTTATCGATCCAGAAAAAGTACCATCATTGATGGAAAGAGGTGTGATTGAAGTTGCTCCTTTAGCTTACATGCGGGGGCGCACACTCAATAATGCCTTTGTGATTGTGGATGAAGCCCAAAATACTACAACTTCCCAGATGAAAATGGTGTTGACTCGCTTGGGTTTTAACTCCCGTATGGTCGTCACAGGCGACATTACACAAGTTGATTTACCATTGCATCAAGAATCTGGGTTGACAATGGCAATCAAGATTTTGAGGCATGTGGAAGGAATCGCTTTTTGTGAATTTAGCCAAAAAGATGTCGTACGCCATGCCCTAGTTCAACGTATTGTGAATGCATACGAACAGTATGAAAAGTAGTGATTGGTTATTGGTTAGTGGTTAGTGGTTAATGGTTAGTAGTAAAAATACTAACAACTAACAACTAACAACTAACAACTAATGTACAGACGCGAGGAACATCGTGTCTCTACCCACTAACTACTAACTATTAATAAAGGACAAATGACAAATGACAAATACATTAAAAGAATTTTTGGAAGCTTGCGAAACTTTGGGAACTTTGCGTTTAATTGTCACTAGCAGCGCCGCAGTATTGGAAGCACGGGGCAAAATCGAAAAGTTGTTCTATGCAGAGTTACCTAAGGGTAAATACGCAAATATGCATACAGAAGGTTTTGAATTTCACTTAAATATGGACAAAATTACTCAAGTGAAATTTGAAACAGGTGAAGCGAAACGGGGTAATTTCACCACTTATGCAATCCGATTTATAGACGATAAACAGGAACCTGCTTTGAGTCTATTTTTACAGTGGGGTAAGCCGGGTGAGTATGAACCGGGGCAAGTAGAGGCTTGGTACACTCTCCGGGAAAAGTATGGAGAAGTTTGGCAGCCTGCACCCTTGGCAGAGATTAGTTAATAGTTGTTTGTTGATAGTTGTTTGTTGTTTCTAATTGTTCAACAAGTACAATCAAAGCCTGGAAAACCGAGGCTTGTTCGGTAGGGTTTACAGCAATCAGAGGCGGTCGACTGGCTTCATGCAAAAGTCCCAAAGCGATCGCCACATCTTCCATCTCCCAAGCATCTGCATAATCTGTGTGTGTCAGCCCAATCAACATCGGAATCTGCACCCGTTGCTTCATAAAATTCAGAATCCGACGACCATGACGGAAATCCTGAGGACGGTGAGCATTCACTAAGAGAATATACGCATGGGCTTTGTTAATCAAGATGTCCCACATAAAGTCAAATCGCAGTTGTCCTGGTGTGCCATAAAGGTGCATTGCTTGGTTTGGTGCAAAGGTGAGACGGCCAAAATCCAACGCTACCGTAGTGTTTGCCTTTATTTGTGCTGCTTCATCCGTAGTTCTTTTATCGGTATCAACCACTTCAATCTCACTAATTGTGCGAATTAAGCTGGTTTTACCTGCACCAACGCTACCCGTGACGACAATGCGAATGGTGTTCATGAAATATTGCTCCTTAAATACCCAACCAGATTGTCCAGAAAAGAAGTAACTATTTTGAGCATTTCTGGTTCTATGAATTTTTTGTTTCCTAGAGCAGAAGAATTTACACAGTTAACATCCAAAGGATAGTCATTTAGTTCTGGCGTAGATGTTGATAAAGGAACTTCTTCTACTAAACCAGCAATCTTGAGTCGCAAAGCTGCTTGCTGAATTAAAGTAACTGGTTGGTTGAGTTGATGAGCGATCGCACTCAAAGAAACCCTACCATTAGCAAATTCCCATACCTGCCACTCCAAAGCGTGCAAGTGAAGGAGTGGTTTAGTTTGAGTAATACTGTGTAGAGCCGAACTAGCATCTGGCAAAGCATCAGCTAAGGCGTCCCAGTTTTTTAAAGTTCTCAGAGCCATCAGCGCCACTTCTGTAGCCCCTAGACTTAACCCTGTCATTTCTTTACTTGGCTGCGGCGCTCTGCTATCTAGTTTAAATACACCTTTTTGAATTTCAAAAAGCTCTCGAATTTGCTGTAGCTGACTGGCAAATAACAAATTTAGTTGCTCGCCATTTAGCACTCCTGCTGTTTTTAGTTGTAAACCAAGGGGTGTTCTTGCTGATGCGATCGCATTATATCCATCTATAATTTGCGGCTTTACCCACTTACGTTGTTTAATTTTACTAATTAAACCTTGATTATCTAAGCTATTTGCCGCAGCAACTAAACGTCCTTGTCGAAACCAGATGAAATAATATTTGGATGTTGCTCCTGCGCCATGACTATCTAGTAATTTACAGACAGTTAAGCAGCCAGACTTTCTTCCTTGGTCTATGATTTGAAACAATTCAGCCAAGGAAAAATCCGTCAATGAACTAGATATGCTCATTTATTCAAGTATTCTCAAAAAGTTGTTTTTCTAAACTTACACCCTGGTAATTTATGACGATGCTTATTGCAAGTTTTATACATAAATTCATAGTGAAACTTATGCTTAAACTTTCGTATTAATTAATGAGTATTATATACAGTTTATTATTAAAATCCTGAATTTTTACTTATTTTTTTTAATTTATGGATTTTTGTTTATTTTTTTAACCAATTTATTTATTCATTATGATGTTTGTTGCTTGATTTTTCATACCTTGTAACTAGCCCTGAGTACGCGATCAACTGAAGTGCAAGGCTCATAGTTAAAGTCCATTAAATTGCAGACTTCGTCTCTCGATTACTGCGACTAGTACAAGTTATCAGTTAAAACTGACTCAGATATATATCTAATAAGCTAATCGTAAACTTGAGGTTTTAGATGATTTTTATGAAATATTGCTCTTTAGATATCCACATAGGTTTTGTAAAAATGAGGTATTTATCTTGAACGTTTCCGGCTGTGTGAATTTTGTCTTTGCCAAACTAGAGGAATTTACCTCATTAACATCTAGAGGATAATTTTTCAGTTCTAGGATAGATGACGATAAAGGAACTTCTTCTACTAAACCAGCAATCATTAGTCGGAAAGCTGCTTGCTGAACTAAAGCTGGTGGTTGATTAAGTTGATGAGCGATCGCACTTAAGGAAATACTGCCATTTGCAAATTCCCATATTTGCCATTCCAAAGGTTTCAAGTGGAGATGCGGTTTGTTTTGAATAATGCTGCACATAGCAGAACTAGTATTTGGAACTGCATCAGCTAAAGCATTCCAATTTTTTAGCGTTCGCAGAGCCATCAAAGCAACTTCTATTGCCCTAACGCTTAATCCTGTCATCTCTTTACTTGGCACAGGTGCTTTGCTATCGAGTTTGAAAACACCTTTTTGAATTTCAAAAAGCTCCCGAATTTGCTGTAATTGACTGGCAAATAATAAATTGAGTTGCTTAGCATTCAACAATCCTGCTGTTTTTAGGCATAAACCAAGGGGTGTTCCTGTCTCTGTATTAGTATAAAATTTATCTATGACTTGTGGCTGTACCCATTTACGCTGCCTAATTTTACCGATTAAACCCTGACCATCCAAGCAATTTGCCGCAGCGACTATACGTCCTTGCCGAAACCAAATAAAGTAGTATCGGGATTTCGCTGCTGAAGTATTCTCATCTGACAATTTACAGACAATTAAACAACCCGATCTTCTTCCTTGATCTATGATTTGAAACAACTCAGCCAAGGAAAAATCCGCCAGAGAACTATGTAGGCTCATGATTTCAAGTATTTTAAAAATCTATTTTTCCGAATTTGCACCCCGGAATTTATGCTTGTGCTTGCTGCGAGTTTTATACCTAATATTTTTGGAAATTTTATTTTTGCTGAAGCTCTCGCAACTATAAGAGTATTATATAGAATTTATAACGAAAGCTTACTGTTTTTTGCTTATTTTTTTGACAATTAAGAAATTTTTCTTAATTTATTTGAGAGTATTTACTTTAATATTATATTTTTTGATTAATATATTGATTTTTATAATTTCACGTCTTATATGAATTGAAGAAGCAATATAAGGTTTTTTGGGAATTGTCCAGTTTGATTTTGGTTAATTAACACAGATGCCCACTGAGTAATCTATAGTATTCCTAAATCATTCGTGAACAAAAATATCCCCGACTTCTACCCTCTGGGAAGCTACCTTAAGGGTGTTTACAAGAAGTCAGGGATATGGCTTTCTCAATTTTTATAAATCAGATATGATTGCTATATCTGTGCTTATCTGTGTGCATTTGTGTTCGTTTTTCCTCTAATAAAGTTCATTGTAAAATAAATATCAACAAATTAAATTGATTTCTGGTAGTGCAGGGTATGTGAATAATGCACCCTGAAATATTATTTTGCTTTCACTTGGTAGTAGTGGGAAGTTATTAGTAAGCAATATCAACTAACAACGAAACAATTAACCTATGACAATTTGGTAAATTCAAATACATCATATTTGCCACCGCGCAATACAGATTCGGTATGCTTGCCTTGCAGGCGTTGATTAAAAGTTTGTTCTAGTACACCCCAAATAGCACCAAGAGTATAAGTACATTTACGCTGTGAACCTTGGGGTTCGCCCGCAGAACATAAGGTTTCTGATGTATTTACCTTGATTACCTCATTATTTTCTTGGAAAATTTTCTCGACTATACACAGACAAGTACCATCTTTACCCAAAACATGATTGAGTTTGTCGGCCAGTTCCTCTAAGGACATTGACGAGTTTGCTAGGTTTAATTCTTGAGCTAAGGTTTTGCCACGATAACGACCTGCCGCAGTTAAAGCGATCGCAGTTGCTTTTTCGCCCAAAGCTTCTTCCATACCTGTAATTGCTGCTTTAAAACAGATAATACTGCTAAAATCCCCTAAGGTAGGACGTAACATCTGTGATGCTCCTGTAAATTTAATGCAATTTGAGATGGGAAACTTAAGAAATGAAATTGGTAATCCAAACACTTGTGTATGGACTGTTTTGTGTTTCTAGTCAGGCTAACAAAGGCGCAATTCTAGATACAGCGCGTTTGACTTCTAGAAACAGTAAACCTTGTTTGACTCCTGCACCAGCAAGTACTAATAAAACTGCATCACTACCACAAGCAACTAAGACGCCGTAGCCTTTTTCTCCTTCCACAACAATACGTTCTACATTGCCACGAACCAGTTCACGGCCAATGCGTTCACCCAAGGACAGCATAGATGCAGACATAGCAGCAGTTCGTTCTTCATCCATCCCACCTGGTAACACAGAAGCCAAAGCTAAGCCATCTGGACTTACTAAAGCCGCACCTTGAACATCAGAGGTTCCAGACACAAAGTTTTGCAGTTCGTCTTGCAACATTGAGACGTTAATCATGAATTTGTCCTCTACAATATTTAATACAGATGCATGAGTCTTCTGGGCTGTTGTTGTGAATACAGAGTCTACTGTTACCACTGGTAACGAGTGTGCTGTATTTTCCGCAATTGTTGATTCTGGTAAATGTGTTTTTGTTAACAAGTGTGATTCTAGCGACACAGAGGGTTTTTTCTGAAATGCCCTGGTAAGTAGCTTTAGTAAGTAGCCCAGAGGCATAGCAGTTAAACAGCAGACTATGAATAGCGTGATGGCGATCGCATCATCTGCGGTCAATAGCTGACTCCAAGAATTGAGACAACTCAAGTACAAGTAACAAGGAAAATTCCGGATAACAGGATAAAAATTGTTACTTGTCTTATCTTTTACTAAGACAGGCAGAGGGCAGAGGGCAGAAGGCAGAAGGCAGAGGGCAGAAGGCAGAAGGTAAAGATTTACAAAAAACGTTACACAAGTCAAACTTGTTATTCTGTGGAATACTGGTAATATTTAGCAAATTCTTCCAACAAGGCAATTAAACTTTTTTTTACAGAAGCAGCTTGTGTAGGATTAATAGATATTATCGGTAATCTGTTGTTTTCGTCTAATAGTCCCACAGCTAAGGCTATATCTTCCATCTGCCAAGCATCAGGGCAATCTGTATGAGTTAACCCTATTAAACATGGTATTTGTACTCGATGCTTCATAAACTGAAGAATTTTTCGGCTATGGCGCAGATGTTCTGGACGGTGTGCATCAATTAGCAAAATGTAGGCATGGGCTTTCTGAATTAAGATATCCCACATGAAATCAAAGCGTGCTTGTCCAGGTGTGCCATAAAGATGTAGCGATTGGTTGGGTGCGATAGTTAATCGCCCAAAGTCTAATGCAACTGTAGTTTTGTCTTTCAGGAGTGCAATTTCATCAGTTGCTTTTCTATCGGTATCTACCGTTTCTATTTCACTGATGGTACGAATCAAGCTTGTTTTACCTGCACCTACGCCTCCAGTTACTACAATGCGTAGGATTTCCATCAATTATTACTCCTCAAAAAGCCAACGAGATTCTGTAGAAATAAAGTGCTGAGCTTGATTGTTTCCATGACTGGAGATTGTCGTAATTCAAAGGAATTAACTAAGTTTAAATCTACTGGGTAATCACTCAGTTCTAGTGTTGATGATATCAAGGGAAATTCTTCCACTAAACAAGCTAATATTAACCGAAAAGCTGCTTGCTGAACTAAAGCTATTGGTTGATTGAGTTGAGATGCGATCGCACTTAAAGCAACACTACCATTAGCGAATTCCCACACCTGCCACTCTAAAGCATGTAAATGAATTTGTGGTTTACCTTGGGCAATACTGCGTATAGCAGAACTAGCATCTGGAAGTGCATCAGCTAATATTTTCCAGTTTTTTAGTGTTCTTAAAGCCATGAGAGCTACTTCTGTAGCCTTCAGACTTAACCCTGTCATTTCTTGAGTAGGCAAAGGTGCTTTGCTATCAAGTTTGAATACACCTTTTTGAATTTCAAATAACTGTCGCACCTGATGAAGTTGACTTGCAAATAATAAATTTAATTGTTCAGTGTTGAGTAATCCTTGTGCTTTCAGATATAAACCAAGAGGCTTGTCAGTGGAAAATATTTGTCGATATTGTTCTATTAATGGCTGATTTAACCACTTTCTTTGAGTAATTTTGTAGACTAAACCCTGACCATTTAAGCGATTAGCTGCTGCAACTACACGCCCCTGTTTGAACCAAATGTAATAATATTGCGATTTCGATTCAGGAGTATGAATATCTGGTAAAGTACATACACTTAAACACCCAGATTTTCTGCCTTTGTCAATTATTTGAAATAACTCAGCCAAAGAAAAGTCAGTGAAGGAACTAGATAAGTTCATTAGTTCATCCAAACATAAATAAAGTAATTTATGAAAGATTACACCCTAATAACTGAATATCCTGTCGGTTTTAACTGACTACTATTCAACAATGAGAAGTTCTCGGTTCTCAATTAAATTCACATCTTACTTTAACAACTTTTTACCAATAAGCAAGGTTGATAATTGCTATTTTGCAAAATTATTTACATTTTTGTTGTCACATCATTCAGAAGTATAAATATAGAATTCGCTTATTAGAATGAGTAATTTTACTAATTAAACTATTTATTTTTGATATGTTTTCAGTAATAACACTAGAAAAACGATTTTACAAGTATAAATTAAAACTTTAAATTTTATCTGTTTATACTTCTTAAGCACTTAATGGATACTAATATCAAGCAAAAAAGCATCAATTTACATTACTTTTAGACAAAACATGTAGAAAATACGCAGGCTTAGCCAAATTATGAGTCTTTTTCTCATTCAGCTTCTTTAAGCAGAAAAACAGACTTTGAAGACCACACACACTTCAGTAGTTTTGTCATCAGGCAATGTTTTTATTGAGTTTGTTTATTGGATAGCTAAATTTAGTAACGAAATTGCAACATAATTTCTAATTAGATGAGCTTTTAATCTAAAAAAAATTTACACTTTGCAAATTATTGTGCTGATAGTTAACATGAGGAAAATCTGGAGTTTTTGCTTGATTTTTTTATTCCTGCTGTGGAGTGGAGATGCAAAAGCAGGAGAATTAGCCAAACGTTTAGATAGTTTCCCTATTTGGGAAAAAATAACTTCCACAAAACCTGCTGTGGGAGATTTAGTATATCCTGACTGGATGGCGGGTGATTGGCAACTTGTTAGCACCCTTGTAGATATGGTTGCACCTTTAGCTCCTGATATTGTCACTCCTGGGTTTGAGGGAAATCGTCAGTATCTGAATCGACCTCTTAAATTTCCAGTAAGATTTGTACGAGAAACCACACCTGTTGCTGGGTTAAAAATTAATTCTGTTGCAAATACTAAATCAGCAGTAGTTGCGGATAGAGCGTTTAACGGATTAAATTTGGCACGGGCTTATTTGGGCGACGCAGCTGTCATCTGTGTCAAAGTAGATCCAGATTCACCCAATCGGCAGATAACCTTTTTACGTCATGAACGCCAGCTAGTTTCAATTGTTTCTGCACGGGCTACAGAAACTACATCCGATGGTAGGTTTATAACAACCGAAGTTTTTCAACAACTATTTAAAGGTGGTGGACGTCCCTATTTCAACTCTGTAGAATCTACAACTGCTTACCGCAATTTATCTACTGCTAATCCAGCTATAGAAGGGGATCAAGTTACTGCTGTTTACCTTTCACCACAAGATCCCGATTATTTTAAAGCTGGTTCTCGTCCAGTTGCTTTGTATAGGTATCGCTTGGAATTTTTTCGATAGTTGATACCATTTCACAAAATTCTTGAGACAAATCTTCCCCCTTGTTACCTACTTATCAGTTGTTTGGGGAAAGGCTTGTAGCATGAACCACCCAATTACAATTAGCAACACACCGCTACCTAAAAATCCTAAATCCCAAGCTAATTGATGCACTCCTGTTTTGACATGATGAATACCAAGAATTTGATGGTCTATTAATCCTTCAACTAGGTTCAATAATCCACCACCGATGAGTAAAGATCCAACGAAGGTATTTGCTGACCAAGGTACATCATCGCGTCCTCCGGCACGCCATAGCAACACCACTCCGATAACGGTTATTATCCAGTCCAACGCATGAAACAAACCGTCCCAAACCATGTTTAAATCTATGTTAGATTTGCTGACCAAGGGTTGAATGCTGCTTAACATATGATGCCATTGCAAAATCTGATGCAGCAGAATACCATCAACGAACCCTCCTAGTCCCAAACCTGAAAAAATTCCAGCAGCAATTAGGGGAGTGCGGTTGTTGCTAGTCTGTTTAACGTGAGTTCGACGAACTAAAAAATGGCAGGAGGCAGGGCAGGCAAATCTTTTGGATAAATGTCAATCGACGGTTAATTGGGCAAATAGGTGTAAGCAGCCAAACCAGCCATCAGATTGACCAAAAAGTTAAACACACTGCGAGGTCGAGGGTGTTCAATTTGACACATATTTTTGAGATGGTCGTTAACAGACTCAATTACTGCGCGTTTGCGTAAAAGAATTTTCTCAATCATTTTTACCAAACGGTTTTTCATCTTCTTTTTAGATTTAGTAACTAACTGTAACCCTCGTTGATATAGTTCCTCAAAAAGTTTTTGTGAGATATATCCCCTGTCACCAAATAGTTGAGCCAGTACGTTGGGCGGCTCTGCCGACTTGAAGCAACTGGCGTTACCAATCAAGTCCTTAGTCATGTCTGGGACTGGTTGACGGTCATCAACATTTGCAGGAGTTAGTTTGAATGCCAACAATTCTCCACAGTCGTTAATAATTAAATGAAGTTTAAAGCTGAAGTGCCACCCTACCGAATTCTTACCCCATTTAACTAATCCTTTAAACACTTTCTTTATGTGCATGGGAGCGACAATTGTGACAAACATCTATTGGGGTCAAATCGATAAAACTAATCCCTGTAACCTTTCCCGTGCGTGTATGTAAGAAACAACACAATAATATCAAACACCAAGGCATCAGTTCCACAAACCTTGTGTAGCTGACTAAGTTGGGAAACGCCTCACGCCAGCTTTTTAGCACGTGCAACGTGTAAAACTCCTCTGAAACCCTTGTCAGGCAAAGATCCTAGCATCTCTCAGATCAATCATACTTATTCAGATTTTATAAAGACTCTCTCAGAAGAGGAGCGAGCGAATTTTTTGAATTTTTGTCAGGAAAAGACAAAGAACCTTAGCCAAGAAGTAAATGACATTGAAGCTTGGCTGGCACATAAAAACAAAGCCGGACAAAACCGTTGGGAGATTTATTACGAAAAGTATCTAGCTTCAAAACAAGCACAAGTCAAAAAAACTAAAACTCAGGTTGCAGCCAAAAATGCTCTAGACGAATTTCGCCGAGAACTTGAACAACAGCAGCGACAGGCTCAGAGAGCTTGGGAAGAGTCGCAAAGCCAAAATCGTGAGAATAACGGAGGTACGACGTGATTGGCCTTGACCGACTACCACCCCAAAACATCGAAGTAGAGGAAGCGATTTTAGGCGGGATAATGCTTGACCCAGAAGCAATGGGTAGGATAAGCGATTATTTGGTTCCAGAAGCTTTTTATATCAATCCCCACAAAGATATTTACCAAGCAGCGCTATGTCTTCATAACCAAGGCAAACCTACAGATTTGCTCTCTGTTACAAACTGGCTTGCTGAGCGTGATTTACTTACACCCATTGGCGGCAGAAATAAACTTGCGTCCCTTGTAGACCGCACGGTATCAGCAATCAACATCGACGCTTTAGCAGCGTTGATCATGGACAAGTATTTGCGGCGGCAGTTGATTAAAGCCGGGTTAGAAATTGTGCAGCTCGGCTATGACACAGAAACTGAGTTGCCGATTATACTTGACCACTCAGAACAGAAAATTTTTCAAATTTCTAATGAAAGATTTTGTACGAACACTGAGCATAACAGCACAATTACTGCTGCTGCTTACTCAGAATTAGAGTCATCCAACCCTATTTACCCAACAGGACTGCATGACTTAGACAAATTGATAGTGGGATTTGAAGGCGGCACACTCACCATAGTTGCAGGCAGACCTTCAATGGGGAAGTCTTTTATTGCTAGCTTTTTAGCTCTCCAGATGATACTGCTCCACAATCTGCCTGTCGGAGTTTGTTGCTTCATATCGAAGCAACTTGCTCCAATTGTGCAATAACTCTCCCTAATTCCTCACTCAGAAAACTTGACCCCGCTTCAGTATACACTGCTAACAAACTGCGATAGTACCAGAGTGTTCCTTCTTTACCTCCTTTAAATTTATTCCAAACAGTTTCTCCTTGGAGATACCAATCCGTTAAAATTGAACGGGCATTGTGTAATTTATCAGCTTGGGAAACTCGTTGCACTTCAGGACAAACATGACGCATTCGTTCTATATATTCTTGTTTACGTTCTTTCCAAGGAGGTTTGGGAATAACTTCTGATTCAGTACACCCATCAACAATACTGACTACTTTTTCCCCAAACTGTTGACGAATTTCTTCACGAGTTTTTGCCCCACCTTGGTCTTCTATTGCATCATGGAGTAGAGCTGCGATCGCTTCATCTTCACTACCACCATCTTCTAATACTAGTGCTGCCACACTCAACAGGTGACTAATGTAGGGAATATCACTACCTTTTCTGAATTGGTTAGCATGGAGTCGAGTTGCATAGACTAAGGCTAACTCAAAGCGGTAGGTTAATTTGGGTTTTTTTAAGGCGTTTGAACTCATGATTTTTTCGGTATGTATTTATATAGGCTTTAACTATCATTCAACTAGAATGATGCTGGTTAAGTTGAGGAAACAAAATTCAACCTAATCATGGGGAAGAGAATAGATTTAACTTTCATTCAACCCGACCCGAAATTAATTTAATTTTGGTAAAATTTCCAAGTTTCTTGAATGTCTTTCGCCATGCGCGAGCGTAAATCTCCAGGTAACAATATCTCTACATTTGGACCCCAAGCTCTCAAACGCATAATCACATTGTTATCATTCACGCGATACATAGCTGTATAGTAAGCATCCTCTGGAAAACGCTGCAAAATTTCTATGAGTTGCTTTTCTTGTTCTGAATTATTAGCATATTTTTGGATTAACGAAAGCTTTCCCCGATGGGATTTTACAAGAGTGAATGTTTCATGGCGAAAGGTATCTTTAATGTGCGAATCGTGAAAATTGCGGTTGAAGCGAAGCAACATCAAACGAGAGGGCTGATAAAAATCAAAACCCCAAACTTTTTTCATATCATCTTGAACATCTTGGGGTAGAGGAAGATTGTTGACGCGATATTTTTCCAATAAAAACTCAGGAATACGAGCATCTGACCACTCTAAAATTTTTTCTGATTTAATACGCTCAAGACGATAGTTATACCAGTTCATATTTCCATCAGGATTAATGCCATAAGCACAAAGATATTTAGCACGTTGAACATAGTAAATACAGACAGGATAGACAAGGCACTCCCTTTTACCTAACCGAGCGCTGTGATAATTAAATAAGATTGGCTTAATTTCATCTGAACGCCAATTTTCTTGTAATTTATCTTGAAGGTCATCAACTTCAAATTGAATATCTTCAGGAACAATATAATCAACATGTAAAAAAACTCGGCGGGTTCCAGAAACTTCCTGAGAAATTCGGTCTGCAATTGGAGCTAATTTAGGGTCGAGAAAAGTTAGCATATCTAAAGCCTGAGCTAAGTCAGCTAATTCAGTAGGATTTAAGCCACCAAGAAAATTAGGTTCTTCTTGTGTTGATTGAGGAGATTCTTCTGCCATCCAACTAGGTAACTGCTCAACTTGATAAATTTCATTTTGTCTTTTAGATAAAGAGTATTCAAATTGAATCCACTCCCTATCTTTAAGGAAATTAATATCATTTTGTAGAGTTTTACGAGTTTTAGCAAATATACGTTCTTTTAATATCTGCTGAAAAACTTGTTTAGATATTGCACTATGCTTTTGCACATCTTGTTGCCATTGAGCAACAGAAATTCCGTAAAAATCTAGCCAATCTTTTGTGGTTTTATAACAAGGACATTGGGAATTATGAGGTTTTAAGATATCTTCAGTCTTTTCTAGTGACTTACCTCGAGGATGATTTGATTGATGAGGGGGCTGCAATTTCAAGAATTCTTGACACCACTCATTAAATGTTAATCCGTCTTTTGACTCTGATTCTATGTGAGGTTTTTGTTCTCCATCTCCATAGAACCAATTGATCAATCTCCATCGCCGCATAGCTGTAATCAAATTTTGGCTTTGGTTAAGCGAACCATCGACTAAATTTTGTAAAAGTCGAAAGTTAGGAAACAAGGGAAACTGTTCAAGGTTAGACATAAGATGTTTTTTCAAAGCTGTCACTCTACATTAACAACCCTTTGGAAACCTTACCTTCCAAGCCTGGAAAACCCCCTTTCCTCCTCTATGCGATAGTGAGACTGTTCCAAAACACATCCATAATCATCTATGCATAGCTACCAGCTCAAACTAGAAGGCGAGGTATTACGAGTCGGATTTAACCGTGTCCTACCAGCTCAGGGCGATCGCATTGTGCGCGATGCTCTGGAACAATTAGAGCAGATGATTGACTCTAGGCAAATTCCCGGTGGACATCGCATCCTGATTGACGGACCCCAATCTGTCCCTGTCGCCTATGTTCTCTCCCATAAACTGGTTCATTTATACGAACTTGTTGCTGTACTTGACCCAAAACTTGGCGGTAAAATCGGTACACCAACTGGTGCAATAAGATACAAAACCTATATAGTCACCTCTGCTCATGGTTCCGCAGAATATAAAGTGGGGGATGTGATTGAAACAAAAGAATCCCAACCAGAGCGTTCTATCATCAAAGTAGTATTGTGTGGACCACCACGTTCTGGAAAGTCCTGTTTGCGAGAGGCATTAAAAAAGGCAATTTTGAGTAATTTGGGCGCACCTTATCCCTACGTGATTACCGCTTGTCCTGATGGCGAAGGGGCACATTATCAAGAAACTTATGAAAAAAACCAGCCACTAGCCAAAGACATAAAACCCAGCAATAAAGCAGATGTGACCCCAGAATTTGCACAAGAAGCAGCCAAGTGGGTCAAGAGCGCTAACCAGTTAATTAACATTGTTGATGTTGGCGGTAAAACCTCACCAGAAAATAAAATCATTATGCAGCCAGCGACCCATGCGGTGATCTTGTCAGGAGATACAAGTAAGTTTGCTGAGTGGGAAGATTTTTGTCTGTTGTTGGGACTGAAGGTGATTGCTAAGATTCATAGCCAATTGGATGCACAACAGGACGAAGTATATCTCCGTGATGACTGGAAACAGAGAACAAATGAACTGCTAGAGCAAAATCCGCTACTTACAGGTAGTGTATATGGACTAAAGCGAGGACAAAATTTATCAACCCGTCCGATGGTACAAAAATTGGCTGAGGTATTGATTCATTTGACGAAGTGTTAAATCAATACAATAATGTTACGAAAAATTATTTTGTTTTTTCGTAAAATAAATTTTATCTAGTTAAATAGTGAATACTGAAAGCAAGAATGATTTGGTGTTTTAATTTTCGATTTTAGTACCGTTTCATCTTGCTATTCAGTATTTTTTAAATTAAACATTTAACAGGTACACCTGATTATTGCGTTTCGTTTCCAACTAATCCAATTTAACCCAATCGGTAGGGTTAAGTACGAATCAAAGATATTTGATTCTATTCTTTAATGTTAGCTTAAATTTCAACTTAATGAGTTTTATTAATTGAGGATTTTATCTTAAATTACATAAATTTGATAAAATCAATTTTAACTTGAATTTCTCAAAATTAAAAACGTAGCTCTATTTATAACTACGCACTAAGTGATTCTGGCTCTTTACCAGAAATCTCCAGAACCCGACGCAACCAATCTTGGGTTTGCCTAGCAGCAGATTGCCTTTGTTCAGCATCAGACCAGAAGTTGTCCCAATGGAATAGCCAACGAGTCAGAAGACGAATTAAGTCAACTAACTCTGCGGCTCGGTCAATATCATCTGCCTTTACCATGTCTGGTACAGTCCACTCAATAAAGTACCTGCTTTCATTGACCAAAGTCATTATCAAATCTGGGGATGATGCCTGAGTCCACAAAAATTCAATTTGTGATAAGTGTGCAGCTAAATGATGCAAACGGGTAGGAACATCATCTTGTATAAAAATTTGCTGTTGTGGTGTCACTTCGATCATAGGTTTTCCAGGAACTCAATAATAACTTGCACTACTCTTTCTTTAATATTAGAGTCCAATATCTCCATTGAGCGGTTTTGGCGAGGACGAAGATTGACCATAGACTCATAGATGATTTTCCCAGTCAAAGGCATGAAGCTGGCAGCCCAAATGTCTTGTTGCCTACTGCCGTCATCTAGCAACTTTTCTTCGCAATCAGCGTGCAGCTCACCACCACCAACCAACATCTGACGTTCAATATCCACTGCGGTTTTGATGTAGAACTTATGCTGTTCCAACATTTGTTCAAGTTGTTCAGGTGTGGCGCGACTGCGTAACAGCAGAATCATTCAAATCATAACCTCTATACATAGTTTATTTGTGCCTACCGACTTATTTTAAATATCGTTCAAAAACGAGGATTTTTTCTATGAAAAGGATAATATCAGACGCTGCAAGGGGGAATCCCACCGTGACAGTTAAACGTTTGACAGGCACACCTGATAATCATATGTTCACAATAGACAGCAAGCCTCAGCAGAAACCAGCAAAGGCTTAATGGTCTAAAATCATACTTTTTAATAAGTATAGGTTGCAAGTTCAACTCAGAATTAGAAAAAACTCCAAGTCTGCTTCTACAAGTCATTCACCAGAAGAACGCTACAAAAATCAAACAGAAGCGAGAGTTTTTCAGATATTTTATACAAAAGAGCCTACCACCTCATCTACAAACTTCGAGATTAATCTCACATAACGAGGCTTTGCATATTCAACAGTAATGCGATCAATTCGCATTCTTTGATGCTTGCATACCTAAGTAATTGCCTTGGTAATGATTGAATCTCTGGAAATTTTTTGTAGATAATAATGAGGGTTATATGTGTCGAAACAAGTTAATTGTTTGGATTAGCTTAACTGTTGTTTATATTACATGTCATTTGGTTGTTGCAATCTATTTGGGAAAGCCTTGGCAATTGAGTTTACCACAATTTGTCACTTTGACAACTAGTACATTTACAGTGATATCAGGTGGTAGTATAATCCATCAAATAATTACTTCACAGCAACTATTACAACAATTAACGAAGTTATTGAGTGATGATAGCATTATTACCCTGTTTGTAGGTGCAGCTACTGTGATCTGGGTGTCCATACAAGAAATACTGAGACCTTAAATTTAGGACTCAGATAAAAAGAGGAGAAAAAGGGTAAACGCGGTTATAAGGGGAATTTTGAAATGCTCTTACCGCGTTCCTGTTTCACTGAAGTTAGTCTAAATACTGGAAATTGCCCTTTCCATCTACCTGCTAAATTTAGGTGTTACTGAAACTCCAGCAGCCTTAATAACCATATCTAAATGATAGACAACATTTACACTGCAATCACCTTTGCACCCGTTCAGGGGTTCATTGAAAAGTCTCGCAAATTGCGAGATCTGTACGGGAGTTCCTATTTACTTTCCTTTTTAGCTTGGGCTATTTGCTATGTTGCAGAATGCAATGATTGTAAAGTTGTATCTCCAGCTTTACCGAATGTTACTCAAGGAATGCCGAATCAAATTATTATTCAAGGAGATTTCAAAAAAGAAGATGCCGAATTTGCATTAAACACAGCTTGGGAATGCGTGACAGAAACTTGTCGCGAGTGGATTGAAGCACAAGTTGTAGACAGAGGTGATGGTAAAAAATGGGATTATAAATCCTGGAAAAGAATTTGGGGATTGTGGACTAAATATGCTTGGGAATTCTTCTGGGTTCAAGGAAAACCTGGTGAAAGTATTAGTGATGTTCGTCAACGCTTGAATGAGAAAAAACGCTCCCGTGCTTGGACTGGGATAAATTGGCAAGGGGAAAGTTCTACACTCTCTGGTGCGGATGCGATCGCTTACCCTGGACTTGGTATTCATGAACCCCAAAAATACAATTATCAAGCAGAAAAAGCTGCTGTTAAGGAGTTTTATACTCAATTAAGTAAGAAACTAGGAGAAAGTTTTATCGATTCGATGGGGTTAAAGCTTTCACAGGCTAGTAGAGTTGAACTAAGTAAAAAATACGGGGAATCTTTTATTGTCGGCAATGAAGAACTCAACGTTCCTGAATTGGTGAAGCGGTTAGTTACGCATAACGCGATCGCAGAAAGATTAATCGAACGATTTCAACAGCTTTTCCAAGTTGATCAAACTCAGCTTCCAAAAATTTCTAGGCAAATCCAAGAGTTGTCAGAAGACCTCAACCCTGATTCCTTCAAAGATATCAGCCGACTCAACGAGGCTAAATATATTGATGATGGCTATCAGCTTGTAAGAGAAAAACTACCTCACCAAGGCTGGTTTGTTGGGGATGGTGACAAAGCTGGTGATTACTTGAAAAGTTTTGCAGACAAACCAGAAGAAGCAAGTAAAACCAACGAGTTTAGCGAATTGATGCGGAACTGGGGTAAGGACTTTAAAGATTACTTTAAAAATCACCCACCCGAAGATTGTCGTGTCGTTTACGCAGGAGGTGATGATTTTCTAGGCGTTTTTTATGAAACCAAACAAGCAGGTGAATTGAAACCAAAGCGTTGTGTTGATTTCTTCACTACCTTTAAAAAGGATGTATGGGATCAAAATAATAATCAAGCAGAGAAAAAACCCATTACTGTCAGTGTTGGTTTCGTCTGGGCTGCGTCTGGTATCCCGCAACGCGATGTATTACAACATTGCCGTGAAGCTGAGAAATCTGCAAAAAATAATGGACGCGATCGCATTGCTTTTCGGGTTTTGTTTAACAACGGTAATTATTTAGAGTGGGTGTGTCCTTGGTGGCTATTAGAAGCAGGATTGTTGTCGAGTTATTGCGATCGCGAAGGAAAACAAAACTGGACGCATATATATAATGATGTCGCCATTTTGGAATCCCGTCATGCTTTCGACAATGGAAGCACAGATATTGCTTTAGGTTTATTTAAGGTATATTTTCCAGAGCAAATAGTAGACATCATCAAAGACAAAAACAACTGGCTGCATGATCATAATGCAGATTTAACAGTTGTAAAAACAGGAATTTTAGGCGATCGCAAGAATTACTACAAACTGGAGACCAAAGAAATAGATATTACCAAAGTCAACAAAGCACTTAACGACTGGATTATTAACCTTGCCAAAGTGGGCTTTCAGCTATGTCAACAGTAGAAGAATTGCAAAATAATTCTGCAAAATCAAAAGATTTTCATCGTCCGCCATTCAAATATCTAATAGCAATTGAACCTCTGGGTCTACTCTATGGTAGTGCGGGAAAATTTCTCTCGCCAGAAAATTTAGTGGGGCGTTCTGGTAGTTATTTTCCTCCCAGTACTGCAACTTTATCAGGTTTATTTGCAGCCTCCTACACAGATGCAGAAATTCATGATTTACTTTTGGCTGGCCCCTTCTGGGGAATCACAGATGAGTTGAAGCCAACTGAGCAAAACTTTTATGTTCCCACTCCACGCAACTATTTAGTTAAAGATGGCAAAATTGAAGCTAAATTAACCTGGAAAAAATACAAAGATAAGCAGGATAAGGAATCCTACGGTTGGCGAGATGGGGACAAAGAACCTCCGAACGACAAATTTGAGAGTAACACTTGGCTAGCAATCAATCAGTGGGATGAAGCTAAAGAAGTAAAAAAAGCTCCTTGGAAATTCTTACCTCATTTACATCCACGACTAGAACTAGATGAGCGTCGAGTTGTGAGACAGAAAAATGACCAAGAAGCACCGCAGGGTAGCTTGTTTCTGGAAAACTCAGTCCAAATGGAACCCGGTACTTGTTTGGTTTATTTTTCTAACACCAAACTTGAGCCTGGTTGGTATCGCTTTGGTGGTGAAGGACACATGGTCGATGTCAGCTGTCTTGACTTAGCTCAAAATATCACAACTAAAATCAATCGCACGATTAAAAACAGTTTTGCTTTAATTACTCCTGGGGTTTGGGGTTCTAATCGCCTATCCTATCGAGAACCTATTTATTTACAAAAGGGCGATAAACAGAAATACTCTAAACCAGACCAACAAAGCGATGAGCAAAAAGTTTGGTCAGTCGAAGCCCTTCTAACAGAACGCCCTATACCCTTTCGTTACCGCTTGGGAAATCGTGAAAATCAGCAGCGCGATCAACCCAAACTCCTGTCTCGCGGACGTTATGCCGTTCCTGCGGGTACTGTCTACATATTGAAAGAACCGCTAAATCAACCTTGGCAAGAATGGTCGGATGAGTGGTTCCCAAAAGAAGGCCCATCCCTCAAACGTTGGGGATGCGGTTTGGCGCTACCTTTACCGAGTGCAATAAACTAATTTGGAGAAATATAAATGTACAAAAAAGCCTACGGTATCATCGAAACTATGGCTCCTTTGCATGTTGGAGCCAGTGCGGGTGAAGAAACTGGCAATCTTAACCTAATCTTCCGCGACCAATTTACCCAAACTGCGATTATCCCTGGAAGTTCAATTCGTGGTCGCTTCCGTGCAGATATGCGATCGCACGAACGAGGTATGGAAAGAAAATGGTACGGTCATGAAGCTATCTCAGGAGAGGAAAACACGACAACCGAAGCACTGGTCAAATTTGAGTATGCTTCTTTAGTATGGCTACCTGTTTTCTGTCCTGGTCAACCAATTGTTTGGGTTACTTGTCCTTGGCTGCTCAAACGTTACAAGCAAATTACTCAAATCTCCGCAACTCTGCCCGAACCTTATACTGCACCTAGAGCTTTGCAGGGTCGTCAAGTTGACACTAATCGTAAAGTTTTGTTTTTCAATCTGGGCTTTATCGAAATCGAGCATGAAGCAGACCTATCAGCCTGGATACCGGCTGGATCTAATTTGAATGCAGACAACTTGGTTGTAGTAGCCAACAATGATATTGCCATGCTGCATGACATGGCGCTTTACCGCCAAAGCCGGGTAAAACTGTCAGATACCGAAAAGAAAGTAGACGGCGGTGCATTTTTCAACCTGGAAGCTTTACCCGAAGGAAGTATTCTGGTGTTTCCGATTGCGCTGAAGGAAGCAGGCTGGAAACCCTTTGGTAATGATGTATCTGATGAACTTTATTTTGGTGGCCTGGAGTCAATTGGGTTCGGTCGTTGTCAAGTTACTTTGGGAGGAGCATATCAATAATGGCTTGGAAATCTTACGGACTAGACCGAGAAGCACAAAAATTGGTAATAAATGCCAAACAGCGAGATGAAAAGTCTCTCAATCAATCTTACAAAATGCGGATGGCGGTTGCTTACGGGTTGGAGCGTTTTTGGGGAGAACATTTGCGTCTTGTAGCTAAAGAACGGGAAAAGTCTCAGTATTGGAAAGAAACTTGGGATGCACTAGTCGCAATTATGGCAAAGGCCGGAGTTGAAATTCCCAACGATCCTGTCAACATCAACAATGTTAACGAGATTCAAGCAATGTCCGATAAACTCTGGCAATTGAACATAGCTGACCAACGGGTGGCGTTAGCAGTGCTGACGCAACTGTGTGACTGTATTGTTTGGTGGACACAACGTTATAAAGGTGACAAATAATGCCTGTAATTCCCGAACCAGCTAAAAAAGTTCCGATGATGTTTCGGGCGCAGATTAATGGACGTTGCCAAATCCAAAGGCTTGTTCCTGGTGCGCCAGAACAGGATGCTACACGTTGGGCTTCGGAATGGGTAGACAAGGCTTATCCCAAACTTCCCGAACCTAGTGCTGAAGTCCAAACCCGCACTTACACTTTGACTTGGCGATTTATCACTAATAGTGGACAGGATGACGGTGTAATTCGCCCAGTCATTGGTGCGAGGGGCTGGCCCTTTTATCCAGGTAGCAGTATGAAGGGTATTTTCCGTCGCGCCTGCACAAAAGAACAAGCAGAACACTATTGTGGCAAAACTTCTGCTAGTGGAGAATTGCAACCTGGTATCCTACGTTTTCATGGCGGCTATCCTACTGATACCGCCTGGACTGAAAACTTAGTAGATATCGTTCATCCGCAGCAGAATTGGCAAGTTAAAACAGGGAACAAAGATGGTGGTGCTTTTATTCAGATTTCTCTGTATAAACCGGAACTTCAATTTGGCATTTCCAGTATCGAAGAACTGGCAGCATCAGAATGGGAGACAATCTGGATTATCTGGGAAAAAGCACTTTCGACGGGGATTGGTTGTCGCGTCTGTGCTGGCTACGGACAACCACAGCAAAATACTGGTAATATTATTTACCGTACTCGCATCAAAGGTCAGGGGCAAGCTGCCAAGCTAATTGACGGGACAGGAGAGTTTCGCGCTAATGTCTTCAGAGCAGCTTTGCGGGGTCATGCTTTGCGAATTTTTGGTGGGCTGACTAATGCAGATATGGGAGATCGGATTGTTAATCATCTGTTTGGTAGCGTCCAAGGTAATGGAAATATCGGGCTGCTGGGTATGAGTTTTCGGGATTCTCGTCTGGAGATAGGAACGTTTGGCAGAGGTTCCTATGCCCAGCCCACTTACAGTGTTGAAGGAGAATTGGTGTGGTTGCTGGCTTGTCAACTTGCTGACCCACAACATGAGGAAGTCTTGAAAAAATTGGTGGCGGATCTAACGCGATTCGCTTTTGTGTTAGGTGGTTTTGGCAAATCCTGGCGACGGGCAGACCATCGCCTATTTTACGAGGAATACTACGAGGATGAATATAAGCCTTTAATTGGCTGTCACTGGCAATGGTCAGGGGAGCGATCGCTCGTTCGAGATGTGCAAGTGCGTAAACTAGAACAGGTGGGTGAATTTATTGACAAAGTGCGGCAAACTGCCCAAGAGTGGATGCAACTTCAGGGCATAGCTTCCAATTGTGGGCAAAAAGCTCCCTGGCGCGAAGCCTGGCATCCACAAACGGTGCAAGTCTGGGGACGACAAGCCAGTGACAAAGAAGACTCTGAAGCTATCTTTTGGCTGCATGGCCCCTACCAAGAGGCAATTAGGGGAGTCCAGGCTGAGGGTTCAATTTACCGTTCATCAATTACTGGTCAAATGGGATACATTGGTAGACTCTGGCATCGCATGTATCCCCTTGTTCGCCTAGTCAAAGATCCACAAAATCCCAGCAAACCTATTCCTAAAACTACCCCAGGATACTTAGAACTGATGACACTCTTTCCAGATGATTCTACTGAGTCAAGACAGTTTCTACAATTTCTCAATTCACAACAAGACCGACCAAAAGGTTTTCAGCAACTTTGGCCGCGATCGCAATCTTAATACCTTATATCATGTTCGCTCTTATTACTTATACTGTTGCGTAGGCTGGTAATAGGTAATGGGAAAAACCAATGACCAATGCCCAACAACGAAGCATAATATCGTAAGCAATTAGCCGAACTTGATATCAGAATCGGAAATCTCTGTTTCCACTGCTATGTCATACTTCAATTGCAATCAGAAAAAGCAATTACATAGCTATCTGGAGCAGAGATACATATGAAAAGAAATGCAGGAATCATCACTTCCAAAACGGCAGAATATGGAATTCTAGAATTTCATCCCTCCTTAGTCAATATTCTCACCGAAAATTTACTTTTGAATCTACTGCTAATTCTTCTATTTTGGACAATTATGCCTCTTCCATATTTATTTTGGAAATATCTGCAAATTAAATCTACCAACTATATCTTAACCAGCTAAAGGCTAATTACCAAAACAGGCGTTTTTTGGAAAGAAATCAATTTTGTTGAACTTTATCGGGTACTGGATATTAAGGTAGAAAGAGGTCTTGTATACCAACTGATAGATTTTGGCAGAAGTTGCTTAGGAAGGAAACCAATTTTATTAGGAGATATTTGGGTATTCACCAGTGACTATTCTCATTCCAAGCTATTTCTAGACACTATTCCTAATGCTTTAGGAGTTACCGAAAAAATGAGGAAAGCAATGAACGAGGATAAAGACATCAAAAGAGTTATCCGTCGAGATTAATCTTCTTGGAAATTTAAAAGGGAACGGGGAATAGAGAACAGGGAACTCTTAATAGATAATAATCTTTAATTCGTGAGAAGCCAGATCCCCGACTTCTCAGCAGAAGTCGGGAATCTAAACCCGTTAATCAGATTTTGTAGCTTAGGAAAAAATCATGTCAAGCGATAATTCTTTCGGTTTTAACTTTGATTCAACTCAGAAGTCTGTGGATGAAGAAAGCTTACAGCGAATTGAAGAACAGTGCGATCGCTCAACTGAAAGTTTCCTTTGGGGAGCATACAAAGTTGAAGAAGTGGACTGTCCAGAACCGCAGTCAAGTCATGAAGCATCAGATACAGATGATGATGACGATTCTTTTCAAGATGATTTCGATGACTATTGATTGCGCCTTATTCTTGCAAGAGTTGAAACATCACACTCAACATGACAAGTTGGGACTTTTGCAAGAGACTCCATAAGATGCGATCGCAACAGAAAATAAAAATATCTTTCACCTTTACCCTACTAAAATAATCATGCGTCGAGCTATTATTTCCACTATTGGTACTAGTTTACTCACTAATCAAATCAACCGAGCTAATCCTGATGAAAAAGACTGGTATTCGCACTTGCGGGATACAGCAAATCTGAGTGAGGAGAAAACACCAGAGGATGTTCAGCAGATTATTGCAACTCTTAAACAAAGAGCCGATAAACAACTTGCAGGTGCTAAGATCCCCCAAATTCGTCGTGCAAGTGCAGAATTAAATGGAATTTATGGTATTTATCAAGGGGATTTAAGCCAAGGAAAAGAAGATATTCACTTTCTCGTTGCTACCGATACAATCCAAGGAAAAATCACTGCTAAAATTGTTGAGGATTTTCTGAGAAAGCAAGGATTAAATAATACTAGTATTTATTCTCCAAGCGCGCTTTCTACTGCTAGTACCGAAGCTTTTTCTTTGGGAATTGATGCATTAATTGTTTGGTTGCAGGATACAATACCACCATTGAAAGAAAATAAATACAAAATTTGTTTTAATCTGGTTGGTAGTTTTAAGAGTTTACAAGGTTATCTCAATACTATTGGGATGTTCTATGCCGATGAAATAATTTATATATTTGAAGGAGAAAAATCTGAATTAATTACTATTCCTCGCTTACCCATTGCGGTCGATATCTCTCTAATTAAACCATATACACTTCAACTAGCATTATTGGATGCTGGTGCTGGACTTTCTATTAGTGAAACCCAAGGGATTCCTGAAACAATGCTAGCGGAAGTTGATGAAAAAATGACGCTTTCGACTTGGGGACAGTTAATCTGGAATCAATGTAAAAATGACCTGCTTTGCGAAGATTTACTTCCCTTCCCTAGATTAGAATTTCAAGATTCTTTTAAGGCTGACTACAATAAAGAAAGAGAGGAGCAACCAAGAGTAAAGCTCCAAGAAACTCTCGCTAAAATTTCTTATTTATTAAAAGAATCTAATGGTGATGTTAGCATTCTCAAAAAACATGGGGGTTTGCAGTATGACAAGTATACAAATATGGGAAATGTTGACCATTTTCGAGTAACTCAAGGAGTGCGGGTTAGCTGTCGTTCTGACCAAGGAAAATTAATACTATATCGCTATGGTAAAGAGGAAGAGGTTAATAAAAATCCCTATTAAGCTGTTGTGATAAAATCGCCAACGCCAAATATAATAAAGTTCACAAAAGGGTTATTTGACCCTGCGGGTTTTCAAAAAGATAATTCGGAATTTAAACCTGATTAGTTTCCAACTAATCCTAATTAACGCAATCGGTGCGGGGTCTTAAAGCAACCCATCCTAGTACCACAACCAGCAGTTTCCATCCTTACCGAATTAACGCAATCGGTGCGGGAACCTTAGGTATTGGTAATAATGAGTTTGCACGTTTAATGTTTCCATCCTTACCGAATTAACACAATCGGTGCGGGTCTGTGCCCTGAAAACGCTACATAGTAAGCGTTTCAGAACGGGTTTTGGCAGATCTCAAAAAGAGGTTAATTTCAGCCACACTTGTTGAGACATTTTTTCATTTATCTCGACACTTCAAACCTTCAAAGTATTTACTTGTCTAGGTTCTAGCGTTTTTGGCAGAACCCCCCAGGTTTTAGCCACCGCTTCGTTCTGCCAAACATCAAGCTGATAACCAAACCATAAATCGATCACCTGCTTTTGTCGAGATTTTGTCAACCAAAAATCAAATCTTTAAATCGCGTAAAGCCAGACGAATTTGCTCACCCTAATCCCACAATATACTATGTAGGTCACTTGTAGGTTATTGTTAAGAGTTTCTTCTGAATAATTGCTTCAACTTGTTCCTCTGCGAAACTGTTGTTTGAGAGTAATTTCAATCGGGTTGAGAGAACATCCTGTAGGCTTTCCATCTTGTGACTGATAGCCCACAGTAAAGCGACAGGAAATAAGGCAATTATTGAAGCAATAAAAATACCAGCTGAAGCAATCATTGAAAAGGCAAATACTGCTTCAATGACACTAAGAGATACACTAATAACCAGCGCTTCTTTGTCAGGTTTATTATAATGACATTCCTCTAAATCATTGAGCAGATTTAATTGAGTTTTATGATTGATATCTTCTGGATTATCTTGAGAGTAATTGAATTCATCTTGAATCATAATTTCTCCTTAGTTTTTCTTCTCTAGAATTGCTTTGCGAGTATTTTGTGTATCTTTTTTTAGCTTGATTCCTACTAGCACTTTAGTAGCATTAGCATGAGCATAGAAACTAGCCAGTCCACCACCGACTAACCCAGCTGATATTGCCAAAGGTCCTCTTCCTGCTTGTTTGGCAAGTAATTGAGGCACCATTGCAAATATCAAGCTTCCAGCTATAATGACTATAAATTGGGTAATTTGCCGTTGGTTGCGTGATAATCGGCGATCGCACACAGCATTATATTTAGCAATCTGCGATTTGGCTAAATCATGTTTAGCATATTCTTCAATAGCAGTCATGATATATATGCGATCATATTCAGGCATTTTTTTAAGAATTGTTTGGGAAGTTTTGAGCCAATGTTCAAGTCTAGCTCTACGTTTTGATGAAATTTTTTCAGGTATCATCTTTTTTTACTTGATAAAATTGAGAAAGATTGTTGATAGTTAATAGCTAAAAAAATTAAATGATAACTGATAACTAATAACTTTTAACCATCAACCATTGATTACTAAAATCAGATTAGCAGACTACAGGAATGGTCTATTTCCGTACTATTTGAAAGAGCCAATCCAGACAAGCCTGATTGTCAGCATATGTGCAGATTTGTGTATTCTTAACTGACATCAGTTGACGGCTTAATTGGTTTTGCAAATCGACAGCTGGACCAATTATTACTACAGCGCCTCCTTTCTGGACAATACTTGCAATTTTTGATTTAATGAGAGTAAAATCTTTTGCTGATGATTGACAAGTTCAGCAGATTGAATCACAATAACTGCTGCTACAGATTGATTATTCCCCTGGCTTTGTTGATGCTGAATCTCTGTTTCTAAACGAGTAAGTGCATCTATTAAGGAAGTTCCCTGAGCTTTACCAATTCCGGGTGGTTGGAGGGCGATCTGTTTGCACTGGTTTTGTAGCAACAAGCGATCGCGCTCTTGAAATTCCTGATTGCTCAATATAGCTACCTTATCCGCAAACTTTCCTTGAATATTAGTATCACCCTCCACTAAATACTCAATGTATTGGTGACAAAGCGCTTCTAGGGATGCTTTGTAAGGTAGATTTGACAAAGATACATCTATCATTAAAACGCTGATTACCCGATGGGTAAACCCGTCCATGAGCAGAGGAATTCCTATTATTAATGCTCCCGCAATACCACAGAGCCAAATTAGCGGAGATTTCCACAAGGGTGGTTCCTTCTGAGTCTGTTCAAAAGAGCTATTATAATTATCTTTTGAATGATTACGGTGAGATAAACTCATAGTAATTGTCTCCCATATATTGAGTTTTCAAGGTACTGAATATACTTCTTGCATGAATCCTCAAAATCCTACCTCAACCCTGCCATTTATAAAGTAAGGAAGTTGATTAGGAAGTATTTCAAATATTTGTGCAAGAAGTTTTTAGTGAACCAACACTTTCAAGTTTTACATACTCTTGGAAACTGGAATTTCCATCAGCAAGAGCTAGTTAAAATCGAACTAGAACTAGAAGATAATTATTTTATCTTCATCTAAAGTAATTTTCAAATCAGAAGCGGATGAACAAAAATAACAATCAGGAGTTTCTAAATACTCTGTATTCGTCTTATGCCAACTAGAACTAGGAAAATCATAAATCCAGTCAAGACCAGAATCTAAATTCAGAAAACCACTGACCATTCCATGAATTACCCCGACCCCTGTACTAGCGCAAATACTATTTAACCAAAATACTGCTGGGTCATTGATTCCTTCTAAATAACCTGCACCAGCAGCGAGTGTATTAATCTCAGCAGGGGCTGATTCTAGCGCTGCTCTTTGCAGATTGATAATATTACCACACATCAAACACCAGCCACCTCCAAGTGGAGGAACAGTCACACGACAATACATCCGAGGTGTATTGTCTGATTTAACATCTATGTGAGTTCCAAGACAAACCAGAGGACGCATATATTCCAAAGCTAATTCTTGGGCGATTTGTCGAGAAAGATGATTATCAGTTGCAACGACAATTAAATCTGAAGCTGCAATTTCTTGTTTAACTGACTCATTTGCAACCGAGGTTGGTATTGCTTTTACACAAGAACCTGTAGAGTAGATTCTTTTGATCAGATGTTTCACATAGTCAACTTTATACCATTGCTGATCTACCATTTTCTGTGTAGCCCCAGGTGTTCGATTGAGATTGACTGCTTCTAAACGGTCTGGGTCGATTAACACCCATTTTTTCACACCCAAACGTTCCAGCAATTCCGCAAAAATTGAACCGATACCCCCACAGCCTATTAAAGTAACTGTGAGTTCGCTCAGTTGTTTTTGACAAGTTTCTCCAAAAACTTTTTGACGAGCAAACATTAAGTCTGCATTGTTTAGTAAATCTTCAGATTCTGGAACTTCAAACCATGATTGATAGCACTTAATTCTCTGGAAAGACAGCCCATTTCTGTCCCAAATCCGAAATTGATATTGTTGCAATGACTCATCAAAAACTCCGGAAATTAAGCGAGGTTTTTGATGAAAGCTAGACGAGATAAACTTAGCATATTCAGATTCATAGCGGTCATCAACACCGGAAAAATCGGGAATTCCTTGACCAGCATGAGTGTGAATATGAACTACATTAAGTCCTTCACTCAGATAGGTTTTAAGCAGATACCAGTGAAATGGCTGTTTCAGTACTAACCCACTCACAGATTGACGTTCATAGCAATCACCAGAGGGAACTACCCAAGCTTTGGGGAAGTATCGAATTTTGTGTTTTGATACCTGATGACGTTTACAAAACAAGAAACCAATGACTTCTTCATTTCTTCTCTGATATTTTTGCATACATTGGCGAAACTGACTCCACATTTGCGGGGGTATGTGTAGAGAAACTTCGGGTGATTTTTTCTGATTATTCATCCTCTTTTCATCCTTACTGAAGCGTAATTTTGGTCGTCATTAGTCATTTGTCCTTGGTCATTTAGAGCTTGCAAAGTACAAATGATGGTCTTAACGAAAATATGCAAGCTTTATTTTTTGTTACCAGGTTCAACCTGGTAACGAGGTTTTGGAGATAGAGTCTCCCAACTATTGCAACTATTGCAAACTCGTAACTGATAACAGTTAACTAATAATTGTTAACTGTTAATCATCAGTGTTGATTGCGTAACGTGCTGTGACAAACAAAGTAGCGAGATTATGTCCTTTTTCAGCTTGATTGCTAGGTTTCCAACTATTGAGCCATTTATCTCGATTAAATCCTCCGCCAAGTCCAACACAATACCAGTACCATCCTTCATCGCTTAAAAATGGCGCTCCGTAGTAGCTCTGTCTGGTAAAATGATGGTCTCCTTCTCCTACCGTGTCCCAAGGATAATTGAGATAGCAGCCAATCGGAGGAAGTCGGGGATATTCTGGTGGTAACAAAAACAAAACATCAGTATTAGAAGCCTTGAATTTTTTGGACGATAAAGGCATTCCTTTGACTAAAACTGCTGTGTATTTCGTATCACCAATAGTTTTGCTACCAGCAATAATATTCTTGGCAACTTTTTCTAATAGTTTGAGTTCTTCAATAATTCTCGAACTCGGTTTATTTCCTAATTGATCGGGATTAATTGTGATTGTCATACTTCACCTCAACCTTTAACAATTTTGGGAACAGTCCATACTTTTGAGCCTTCTTTGAGGGCTTCATTATTTTTCATTGGTCGAGTACCACTAAAACCTTCTTCCATGACATCATCACTACCAATTTCCGGTAGTCTGGCTTTTAAATCTTCAACTGTTGTACCTTCTGGTAAATCAACCAGTTTCCCATTAACAACTGCTCTCATCTAATCTCCTCGTTTTTTTCTGAATTATTTGATGAATTTAGCCGTAGGTTCTAAGGCTATAAAAGCCTAACTGTCTCAAACTTGTTTGATTAACTCCAGAGATTCAGCGTGTTTAAAAGGTTTAGTCTTGTGATATTGTGGTTGATTATTCATTCCAAACCAGAACCATAAGCCAACTAATCCCACAGCGCCACAAACCTTTAGCAATAACAATTGTTTGGTTTGATTTGAGATAGTTTCCTCCAGATAAGTCAATTTTTTATCTAGCTTTTGGATATACCTTTTAACACTGTCAATTTCCTCTAAATGTTTTGTGTTATTTTGTTTAGCGATCGCACTGATTTGTAACTCTAAATTTTGATAGTTTCCTTGCAATTCTTCTGTTTTTCGTTTAATCGAATCTAATTGATTTGCTTCTTGGACGATTAATTTTCCATTAATTGTTGTCATGATTACTCCTTTGTTTGAGCAGTCGAAAGAATTGTTAAATTAGTGTATGTTTACAAGCAGTGAGACAGCGCGGTCTTGGGGGTTTCCCCCATGTAGACGCGCAAGCGGCTTCTCGTAGAGTGCGACTGCGTTCGCGTAGACGCGGAGCGGCTTCCGCAGGTAGCGTCCCTACCCAAAGGGCTTGCTGTAGGCTATACTAAACAGTTAGCAATTCAATTTGATAACTGAATAATTGTACAGACGCGATTAATCGCAAATTGTACAGACGCGATTAATCGCGTCTCTTAATCAAAGACATTCGCGTTGCCAATTCTGTGATAACTTTGATTTTCATTTTGGGCATTAAATTTATCAAATACTTCGATTAAGTCCACAACACTATTGGCGGAATTTTTTAATTCACTACCTAGAGATTGTTCCACTGAAGCGACTTCAACCCGCATTCCACGCTTTCTGAGTTTTTCTGCTAGATAAGCAAAATCAGAATCTCCAGTCACCAAAACAACAATATCTGGTTTAACTTCTAGAGCTAATTCAACAGCATCCATCGCCATTACAACATCAACATTAGTTTCATACTCATCTCCTTTTGCTTTACCTTCTTTGGAGACAACTAGAAAGCCATTACTTCTTGCCCAATAAACAAATTTCTCTTTAGTTTTACGTTGTTCTTCAAATCTCTCTCTAGCCGGAGGTAAACCAATATAAATCACCATTTCAATCAGTTCTCTACCTTCCTTGGGATCGGCTAGATAGTCCCGAATTTTATGCCAGTCTATCTTTCTGTTAAAGCTTTGGGCTGAGAAGAAAGTGTTATCTGCATCTGCAAATATTAACACGCGACAATTTGTTTTCATACGCCTCACTGATGTTTTTTGGATTTGTGCTTGCGCTTGTATGTTTGTTATTAAAACCTATGGTTGGAAAGGGGGAGTTCCTTCACATACAGAACCCCAACAACACCTGTAAAATCGGTGATTTTGTTTGTCATGAGTGGAACAGTAAAGTAGGGTGCGACTAATGCACCCGACAAATTGAACTTGGAACAATCCCTTTCCGTTCATCTTTTATATTGAGTTTGTCGCAATCAAAGACAAGCAAATAAATATTCTTATGAAATTTGATAGAGCAATTCTAATTACGATGAGTTTCTCGGTTGGATGTATTGTGACTGGTACTATCACAGAGAAACCTTTGCTGAAAGGAGTGGGTGAAGTGGCTGCGATCGCAGCTATTTCTTCTAAAGTACTTGTCAAACAAAATACCTCAGACACAAACAAGCAAGAACAATTGACTGAGTTTAAAAAAGAAAATTCTTGTCTGCAAACTCAACTTCAGCAGACACAGAACGAACTAAATAAATTGGGAAAAAAATTCCAAACTCAAGATACTCGTCAACGCCTTAACCTTTCTGAACTGCAAAAATTGCAGCATCAGCAAAAAATAGTCTTAAAAACAATCGCTCATCTCGAATGCAAGTTAGCCAGTAATGAGAAAACTGCTTCCATCAAACCCGATAGTTCTACTCAAAACTCAAAACAAACCTCTAGTAAACCCCTCACCCAATCTCAAGAATCAGTCACTCGTGTATATATAGATGGTAACAACTTAAATTTTGCCCTTCAGGGATTGCTAGTTGAGCTTGACTACGATGCGTTACGGATAGAACTCACTTCATTTGCTACTTGTACAACTTTTAAATATTATACAGGTGTTTTAGAACCTGTTACTGAAGGACACAAGCGGTTCATTGCTTATTTAAAACGTCTGCGTTATGAAGTGGTAGAACTCCCTGTCTTACACCGTTGTGATAGCAATGCTTTCAAAACTGTTGGTGATGATGTCAAAATTGCTGTAGACATGATTGGTGAAGTCAAAAGTGGAGATCAAGTGATTCTTGTCAGTGGAGATGGGGATTTTATTCCAGCTATTGAAGAAGTTCAACGTCGGGGTGTGAAAGTTACTATAGTTGCGAAAAAGGGGATGTTGAGTGAGCAACTTTCCCAAATAGCTGATGATGTTGTCTTGTTAGATGATATTCAATATAAAATCGCTAAGTATAGAAAGTTAAATGTGGCTTAGAGACCAGAGTTTTCAATACAATGGAGAGAAGCTATTAGAGGTAAAAATGACTACTAAAGATTTATTAATTCAAGAAATAGAGACTTTACCACCGGAATTGCTAATAGAAGCACTCGATTTGATTCGTTCTATTAAGGTTAGTCATGCAAAAAAGGAGTTGGAACCAGTCCAGCAAGAATCTATCCCGTTAACTGATTCTACAAAATCGAACAGCGAGCAAGAGCAACTTACATACCGTCCTGCTTCCGGACGTTCTATCCTCCGACACGCAGGAACTTGGGAAGGTGATGATTTTGAGGAATGTCTTCAATTAGTATATGCTACCCGTGGTCAAGCTAAATTTGATGACGAAAACCCATTTGAATAATGTATTTATTCGATACAAATCATTGTAGTGCCATTATCTTAGGCAATATAAATGTTATTCGTCGTCTTAGTGAAGTTGGAGAAAATAATATTGCAACTTGTGTAATTGTGCAGGGTGAACTGACATTCACGATGAAAATCTCAGCGCAGAGAAGTAAATCTTGCTCGGTTAGTAGAGTTTTTAGAAGATATTCGTATCTACAGGGTAACGGAATCTACAGCAACTATCTACGGTCAATAAAAATCAGCTTTATTCAATCAATTTGCACCCAAGGATAAAAACAAGCGGCGAAAAACTAGAGTCACTGATTTGGGTTTTGATGAAAATGACCTTTGGATAGCTGCTATTGCGCTGCAAAATAATTTGACTGTTGTTTCAAGTGATAGTGATTTTTACGAATTCAACAACTGAGAAAATTTGCTCTTGAATCTTGGGTTTGAATTGCTGTAAATCTATTTGAAAGTTTTAGCAAAGTTTTTTTAAAAGGGAGAGAATTATCTCTCCCTTTTTTTATCCGAATTAACCCAATCGGTGGGGCTGCCTCGAAAAATCTTCTTTGTTTTGAAACTTGAGGGTTTCCAACTAATCCGAATTAACCCAATCGGTGGGGGAGGTCTATCTCGCCTTGCCGGTGTAGCTCATAAGGTTTCCAACTAATCCGAATTAACCCAATCGGTGGGGGAAATGGTTCCAATTCAAGGGTGTTTTGTTCTCTTACGGTTTCCAACTAATCCGAATTAACCCAATCGGTGGGACTTTGATGCTGAATTGAGTGATCTTCCAGATAACCTCTGGGGTTTCCAACTAATCCGAATTAACCCAATCGGTGGGGTACCGACCTGGATTTGTGCGTTGGAATTTATTCTGGTTTCCAACTAATCCGAATTAACCCAATCGGTGGGGGCCTCGGTGTTGCTGTAAAGCCCAGCACTGCGTCTAAAAGTTTCCAACTAATCCGAATTAACCCAATCGGTGGGGAACGGCAAAGAATTACGCAGAGGTTGTATACCTTCTGGTTTCCAACTAATCCGAATTAACCCAATCGGTGGGGACTCTGCTACTACTATCGGCGCCCAGCGAGGTCCTTATAGACGTTTCCAACTAATCCGAATTAACCCAATCGGTGGGGGTAACCATGGCTATTTCATTGCAGCGCGGAGTAGGTTTCCAACTAATCCGAATTAACCCAATCGGTGGGGATGTCCCAAGCGGCATCAAAAGTTTCCAACTAATCCGAATTAACCCAATCGGTGGGGGGGCGTCCAACCGCTACAGGTGCATGTTACAATAAGTTTCCAACTAATCCGAATTAACCCAATCGGTGGGGTCTTCTGAAGGCTTTACCGCCGCAGAATGCGCCACTATGCAGTTTCCAACTAATCCGAATTAACCCAATCGGTGGGGAACATGGTATCCATCTTCAAAGCACTCTGCTGTTAGTTTCCAACTAATCCGAATTAACCCAATCGGTGGGGTACGCTGCTCCGCTTTAGCTGGCTGGGTCGGTAACCGTCGTTTCCAACTAATCCGAATTAACCCAATCGGTGGGGAAGACCAAGAATTGCAGGAAGCAGCCAACCTTGCGTTTCCAACTAATCCGAATTAACCCAATCGGTGGGGACGTTTTGGAGTAACGCTATGAATAACAACGAGTTTCCAACTAATCCGAATTAACCCAATCGGTGGGGTTTTGTCTGAACCGCCGATGGGTCCAATAAATTGAATGGTTTCCAACTAATCCGAATTAACCCAATCGGTGGGGGACATTTGCCTGGTTTACCGGCGGACTCCTCCGTTTCCAACTAATCCGAATTAACCCAATCGGTGGGGCAAGTCGTAAGTTCAGAAACATCAGAGAGTCTGACGCCCCGTTTCCAACTAATCCGAATTAACCCAATCGGTGGGGTCACCTTGATCGCAGGAGTAGGCTTCACGCTCGTTGTTTCCAACTAATCCGAATTAACCCAATCGGTGGGGTTTTATCCACCTTCGCAAGAGGAGGGTGAACGTGAAGTTTCCAACTAATCCGAATTAACCCAATCGGTGGGGCCTAAGACTGCTCGAGCCGTTTCTACGCCAACCCGAGGTTTCCAACTAATCCGAATTAACCCAATCGGTGGGGTCTCGCACGGCAACAAACCCGGCTTGGGCAGCGTGTCGTTTCCAACTAATCCGAATTAACCCAATCGGTGGGGCAAAAAGCAGTTGCTAATCCACCTCGTGCTCAAAGTTTCCAACTAATCCGAATTAACCCAATCGGTGGGGGGAGACGGCCCGCCTGCTTGGGCTGCGGCTCAAGAGTTTCCAACTAATCCGAATTAACCCAATCGGTGGGGTCCAAAAGGGGCAGATTCTGATGCTCCACCTCGACGTTTCCAACTAATCCGAATTAACCCAATCGGTGGGGAATCACGATTATGGGTTTATCGATTAACTGCCGGAACGTTTCCAACTAATCCGAATTAACCCAATCGGTGGGGGGTACGAAAATCTTCCAGGCGATCTCCCGGTTAGAAAGTTTCCAACTAATCCGAATTAACCCAATCGGTGGGGATTACGCTGGCGGCGGAAAAAACTGGAATGCACTGGTTTCCAACTAATCCGAATTAACCCAATCGGTGGGGGGTAGTTCAGCAACACACGTTGATGCAACGTGTTTCCAACTAATCCGAATTAACCCAATCGGTGGGGTCCATTTGCTCCATCTGCCTTGGCTCAAACTGCAACGTTTCCAACTAATCCGAATTAACCCAATCGGTGGGGTCTCTAAAAAATGCGGATGGCAGCTAAACGATACTGTTGTTTCCAACTAATCCGAATTAACCCAATCGGTGGGGCCTAGATGGAATAGGGCAAGACACGCTAGGGTTTCCAACTAATCCGAATTAACCCAATCGGTGGGGTTTAGGCTCTGAGACATCGAGACACTTGTTGCTGTGGGTTTCCAACTAATCCGAATTAACCCAATCGGTGGGGTAGCAGGCGACTCGGGTAATGACCGGGATATGCTCGTTTCCAACTAATCCGAATTAACCCAATCGGTGGGGTATTATGTTTTAAGTAGGTAGGAAGGGGTATGTCGGTGTTTCCAACTAATCCGAATTAACCCAATCGGTGGGGGGTACAGCGATGTGCCTGTGCGCGAGCAAACTAAGCGGTTTCCAACTAATCCGAATTAACCCAATCGGTGGGGTATTTCCTGATTCGGCATCATGCCCAACAGGATATAGTTTCCAACTAATCCGAATTAACCCAATCGGTGGGGTCGGGTCAGGGTTCAGGCGATGATGAGTGGGCTAAAGTTTCCAACTAATCCGAATTAACCCAATCGGTGGGGTCACATGAACACTGTGGTGATGCCATTGGATCGTGGTTTCCAACTAATCCGAATTAACCCAATCGGTGGGGCACAGCAGCGCTTTGATGCATTTCGGGATTCTTTAGCGTTTCCAACTAATCCGAATTAACCCAATCGGTGGGGAGCCTGACCACCTGTTTACTATAGACCTCATCCGGGGTTTCCAACTAATCCGAATTAACCCAATCGGTGGGGGCAGAACTATTCAGGCGTTGACCATACCCAAGATATAGTTTCCAACTAATCCGAATTAACCCAATCGGTGGGGTTGTCTGCACAGGCAGCCAAAGTAGGACTTACCATTGAGTTTCCAACTAATCCGAATTAACCCAATCGGTGGGGAACATCAACCAAATCCTGTTGCCTAACCCTGTTCGTTTCCAACTAATCCGAATTAACCCAATCGGTGGGGTACCTGTAAAGCCCGCTCAAGCGAAAGACGCTATTGTTTCCAACTAATCCGAATTAACCCAATCGGTGGGGATTACAAAGTATGCCAGCTGTCCCACTAGCTTAGCGTTTCCAACTAATCCGAATTAACCCAATCGGTGGGGAAAACGCTTCAGGTAATAATGGTTCAAACGTTCTCGCGTTTCCAACTAATCCGAATTAACCCAATCGGTGGGGACGTCATTTTGCTGCCATCTAACGTTAACTTTTTGGCAATGTTTCCAACTAATCCGAATTAACCCAATCGGTGGGGGAGTTCCAGATTGCAGATAGCGGCAACGAGGGTTTCCAACTAATCCGAATTAACCCAATCGGTGGGGAACTGTAGCCATCAACGACAAGGGGAATTACGTAGTGTTTCCAACTAATCCGAATTAACCCAATCGGTGGGGAGTCATTTGTTATTCCGGCACGTATAAATCCTCAAACGTTTCCAACTAATCCGAATTAACCCAATCGGTGGGGACCAGAGTTGCAAATACTCAACAGCAAATTATAGGGTTTCCAACTAATCCGAATTAACCCAATCGGTGGGGTCGTCTCGGTGAAATGGATGAAGTCTTTGTTTCAAATGTTTCCAACTAATCCGAATTAACCCAATCGGTGGGGCAGGCAATAAAGATAGAGGTGAACAGAAATGTAGACGTTTCCAACTAATCCGAATTAACCCAATCGGTGGGGAAGCTACGAATCAAAAACATTGAGGAGATGTTAAGTTTCCAACTAATCCGAATTAACCCAATCGGTGGGGGCCCTGTACATTGTCAATCTACCCGTGGGAGGATATCGCGAGGGTTTCCAACTAATCCGAATTAACCCAATCGGTGGGGCCGATCAATCAGACTATATCGGCTCCGCTCCTGACGAAGTTTCCAACTAATCCGAATTAACCCAATCGGTGGGGCATCATCGGCGGTTCTCTGTTGGTTGTGGGTAAGTGTTTCCAACTAATCCGAATTAACCCAATCGGTGGGGTAGGATTCTGCAGTTGCCTGGGTTTAATCGCCGCGTTTCCAACTAATCCGAATTAACCCAATCGGTGGGGGCTCGCGCTTCCATCGATAACCCTGGCTCTGCACTTGTTTCCAACTAATCCGAATTAACCCAATCGGTGGGGCGTCGGGCAAGCCGAGTTGCAGAATCTCTGCCACGGCAAGTTTCCAACTAATCCGAATTAACCCAATCGGTGGGGACCAAGTATTGCCCAACAGAATGCTGTTCCAATCATTGTTTCCAACTAATCCGAATTAACCCAATCGGTGGGGTCGAAGGCGCAATCGCGGCCAACAATTATCGTGCAGTTTCCAACTAATCCGAATTAACCCAATCGGTGGGGGTGATACGAACAGACGTCCGCGCGCCAGCGCAGGTTTCCAACTAATCCGAATTAACCCAATCGGTGGGGAATGCGAAACCAGAAATTCGAATTCGGTGAGCACGTAACGTTTCCAACTAATCCGAATTAACCCAATCGGTGGGGACTACTTTCGCTTCGGCGAGAACGCGGTCTCTCGTTTCCAACTAATCCGAATTAACCCAATCGGTGGGGAGTTCGTCTAGCAGCCCTTACCCAGTAAGGGTTTCAGCCGCCAAATCGACACCACTGCTAAAAGTATAGTACATCCTCCCAAAAATCGAACAAAACACATATCTTAAACCCTTACCTAGTAAGCAATCGACACCACTCAACGAAAAATATAGGGTTTTGGGGATTTGGTGAGTGGTGTCGATGACCATGTTCCAAAACCTACCTAATTATCCTAAAACCTAGATAACATAATACTTTGGTGGTGCTGCTGGTTCTTGACCACCAATAGTTAACACTCTGGAAACAGCTTCTTCCGAAATCCAATAAAATCTCACATTGTCCTGGGATGGTATGACAAGTTTTTTTGATTTCTCAAAAAGTTGCCGCATTTCCTCCAAACTTAAAAAACATTCAAACACAGAAAACTGTACTCTTCGCCCGTAACCCTCTAGAAAATTGGATAACTTAGTCCGCCTTTTATCATCAGGAATATCATATACAACAAGCACTAACATATGAAAGGAGTAAGAATTAATACTTCACGAGAATATAAGCTTTTTTACTGACAAGATATAAGGGTTAACTTAAATCATAAGTATGTTAGGATGTCCAAATATATTATAAATATCGACCGAATTTAATTATGCGTTACCTAAAATTATTATAGAGACGTAGCATTGCTACGTCTCTACACATCTGTGAATTGTAAATTCATATTTTGTTTAACAACGCCCTCATCTTAAAAGGATTTTTTCTGTAAGCCAAGGATTGTGAATCCTTGGCTTATGGATTGATAATTCCACCAAACCCAGAAACCCAAAATCCAAAAATCTTTAACCTGCCCTTAAAAAAGATTCATAGGGAACTCCAGATAACAAACAACGTTTATATCTTCTCACCTGTAACTGAATCGCATGTCTGTATGTCACTTGAGATATTAAATCTGGATGAGAAACTTCTTCATTCATCCGATTTTCAAATTGTTTCAAAAAAACTTTTCGCGCAGATTGGCTTAAATACACCCCTCCCGTACTAGCAACCACATCAAAATCTTTCGGTTTAACTAAAGAATGGTTAATAATATTTAAAACCAAACTATCAACAATAGGAGATCGAAATTCCTCCATCAAATCGAAAGCTAAATATGCCTTTTGCCTCTCACCATAATGAAAATTACCTATATATGGAGAAAGTCCTTCCGCAATAATAAAACTCAACACATTATTAAACAAAAGTGTATAACCAAAACTCAATAAAGAATTCACCTCATCAATAGGAGGTTGACGAAATCTCTGGGAGAAACTAAAAGCAGAATTAGTAATCAACTTCCCAAAAGCTGGAAAATATCTAGCAGCAGCAATCCCTTCATAACCACGCAATGCATCCAACTCATCTACATATTCCAAGGCATCAATATCTTGATTAATGCCATAAATAGCCTTTTCCACATCTTCTAATTTGCGTTTTCGATTAAATCGCATTAACAACTGCTTGGAATTCATTAACTTACCCAAAACAACAGCTTTAGATACACTAAATTGAAAATAATCATCATTACGTCTTTCAATTTGGATTACCTGATTATCCAAATGAGTAGATTCTTCACTCCACAAATGACCATGATATCTACCGTTTTGGCTGAGAAATAATACTGGAATTTGTTCTTGTAAGCAGACTTGAAGTACAGGAGTAGATAGTTGAATATTACCAAATACGAGAATTTGCTGTACTTCCCGAATCAGGATTTCAAGTTTGGGCTTTTCTGAGACATGAATAATAAAACGTTGATAGTCTTTATAGATATTTGTCCCTTGTTCAATTAAATATATAGCTGCCATTTCTTGATTCCAAAGATTTTTTTGCTCATGTGTTGTCTCATCTTCATTTAATGAAGATGATGATTCTATTTCTGTTGTTTTCAGATAGGGTTGATGTAGAGACGCGATATCTTGTATCTGGTCATCTAACGTCGCAACTTCCTCTTTTTTTTCCTCTGACCCAAGCTTGAGACTTTTTTTTACCTTTATTTTTTTCTAGCTTTTCTATTCCAGATTTCAGCTTTTCATCTTTAACATTTACAGGAAATATGGCATTCTCTAAAAAGCCATGACCTAAAAACCGAAACCCCCGCTCAAAATTAGTAATTTGGGTTTTCTCAGTATGCATCATCAATCCCATAGAATCAAGAAGATTAGAGACTTCTGAGTAAGCTGATAAAATTCGCTCTTGAGTCTGGGATAAAATTAAAAAATCATCAGCGTAGCGCACCAACTTTAAATCTGATGAAGATATCACCCGGTCAAATTCATCCAGATAAATGTTAGCCAGCATCGGCGAAATAACGGCTCCTTGTGGGATACCTTTTTTTGGTAATACTACTCCTGATTCTGTTAATATCCCAACAGAAATCCAAGATTTAATCAAACATAAAATTCCTGGATGATCGACGTGTAATCTAACTTCTTTTAATAACCTTTGATGATCGATATTATCAAAAAATTTAACGACATCAGCATCTAAAACCCAACAGTAACCACTATCTCGCCAATCGGCGACTTTCTCAACAGCATTTAAATAGGAAAGATTGGGACGATAAGCAAAACTAGCCGGGGAAAATTTCTGCTCAATTACAGGGTAAAGCACATTCAATAACGCTTGCTGAACAATTCTGTCCCGGACTGTGGGTATTTTTAATTCTCGCTGACTGCCATTTTTTTTTTTAGGAATTATTACTTGCTTGCAAGGACGAGGTTGATAAATGCCATTAGCAACAGCATCTCGCAACTGATAAATATTCAGCGTCTGATTACTGGCAAAACTATCAATAGTTTCCCCATCTACACCTGCACAACCTCGATTTTCTGCTACCTTTTCCCAAGCACGTTGAAAGTTACTTAAATCGAGAAATTCTTGAACAATTCTGGTCATAGGAACTTTGAATAAAATTTATTTTTGAATATAGTTCCTAAACGGAAAGGGGAGTTTCCAACACCAGAAAATCACTTGATTCTCAGTAGATACTCAGTAAATAAAGCTATCTGTGCAATTCTAATTACTTACTACCTTGCTCTCGTATTTCTTGCTGTCGCATGGGCATAGCATCAATCTCAGCAAAAATTGTTGTTGCCTGGACTGGTATAGTGTCATGGCGCTTAACGCCACCGTCTTTACCTATCAAAAAGACATGAAAATCGTCTTTACCTACATTAAAGCGATCGCGCAACTTGGTAGTAGAAGACTCATCTATTTGCTGTTCGTTGGCATAGCTGTTACCTTGAGTTAAAACTTGAACTTGAACTAAATCCCGGTCTGCAAAACCAGTTTTATACTCTTGCAATAACTGCATCTGCTGCTGGTAGTCACGATTTTCAACAGATGGTGCAAACACTAGTAGGACGCGGTTTTCCCATTGTTGAGAACTCAGGCTAAAAGAGGACATATTGATGGCATGATTAGTTGAACTTTGAACAGTACCAGCTTCGCTCACTAGCGATAAAATGTACTTAAGTACCACAATATTGGTTGGTGTTTCATCAATTGGTCTTGTCATCTTTCATCAATGCTTCTAACTGTGCCAACAGCTTCTCTACCTTGGCTTTTTTCTTGGGGTCATCCCACACTTTAGATTGTTTGAAGCGGCGTAAAGTATCATCAACTTGGTCTTTTATTGATGAGGTTTCTGGGAAAAATTGCTGCTCAATTTCTTTAATTTTGCGTTTGATTTCATTGAGTGAGAGATTGTAGGCTATGGCATTCTCTAGCAGTTCTTTTCTAGTTTCCTCATCACCAACTCGTGCGATCGCTTTGGCTTTACTTGTCTCCAATTTCCCCTGGCGCAACACCTCTAAAATGTCGCTGGGTAAATTGAGTAAGGGCAGACGATTACTGATAAATGAATCTAGTTTGATGTTGCCGAGTGAGGTTAAACAAGATTGCACTACAGCAATTACATCATTGCCAATAACGTTATTGGTGGCGAGTCTACCCCGAAGTTGGTTTTGGATGTGATGCAGCAGTGGTGGTACTTCTTGGGGTGAAATTTTGAGCTTGACAGCTAAAAGCCTTACAACTCCATCTGTTTCTTCAAGGTCAGTGAGTGCTGAACGAGCAAAGTTTTCTATGAGGGCAATTTCTAGGGCATCTTCGTCATTAAGTTCGCGGACGACTACAGGGACGGATGCAAGTTCAAGAATCTGTGCTGCTCTGTAGCGTTTTGCCCCTGCTACTACTTCATGTTGCTTACTACCAGGGATAGGACGAACCAAAAGCGATTCGAGTATGCCGTTTTTTCTGGCACTAGCAACTATTTTTTCTACTTCTTCTGGGTCAATGTAGTAGCGCAGTTCCTCTTTGGGCAACACAATCAAACTTAGAGGCATAGTAGTCGGCTTTTTATTTGCCTCCTCGTCCCTAAAGATGAAATCTTCTACCAGTCGTCTATCCTTTGCCATTGGCTACCCCCAAGGCTTCAGTAAAAAGTTCCTCAAAGTCCTTGGCTGCACGTTTGGCTGTTGCTCCCCCTAATCCTCAAACTGTCGTGCCTTGCCCTGGTGCATCGGCAATTACTTGGAGGTCATACACCATCGTTTTTAGTAGAGGAAACCCTGTATTTTTCTGTGATAATGCTCTTTGGGCATCTTTGAGCAGGACAGTCCCTTTTTTGGCCTGATTTAAAAACAAACCTACATGAGGCATTCCCGAACGTAATTCTCTTGCTTGTCATAGGATACGTAACATCTTGGATGTACTGTGCATATCTAGACCTGCTGGTTTACAGGGTACTAAAGCCAAGTCACATCTAGATAAGATTGCCTTGGTTGTCTCACTCAGGCTACCTGGACCGTCTACAACTACAGCATCATATTGTTCTGCTAGTGCTGGAAGTTCATCAAATAAATCATCCGGGTCTATCATTGTTTTACACGGCAGTTGCAGGTCTTTCATCCAATTGGTACTGCTAGCTTGTGCATCTGCATCCCCAACCATCACTGTTCCGCGTTGGCTTAACCAATATGCCAAATGCCCAGATACAGTGGTTTTGCCTGCTCCCCCTTTTTGGTTCGTTAACCCAATAATCATAATTTTTAGACGATGCGTGCTAAATGTACTACTGCGCTTTCATCACGATTAACTTTCACTATTTAGCAGCAATAGTATCAGTTTTTTTATGAGATGACTTGATAGCATCCCATTTATGTTGTTTTGAAGATAAATTCTTTGCCAATAACGTTATTGGTGGAAATGCTTTTATTGAGAAAAGCGGTTTTTTGGAAAATCTTAGTTGGTATTAAACCAACGGAAAAGCTAATCCACCAGGGAGGTACTGCCCCTCCTGTATCTGTGTTATCAGCACATCGCCGTGGCGGAGTCGGCAAAAGAGTGGAAAACGGAAGATGGAGGAATTGAACCCCCAGGTGTGACCCTGCTCTAGTTTTCAAGACTAGTTGCCCTCCCTTGAGCAGCATCTTCCATGAGGGGTGTCTGACGGGACTTGTAGCTTGCTTCCGCGAAGCGGTACCCGTTATGACTGGTTCCACAAAGGGGCGCCGCGACCGCTTTGGCTTCAAACACCAAAAGTGGAATCAAGGGGATTTGAACCCCTAACCTCCCGCTTGCAAGGCGGACGCTCTAGCCAGTTGAGCTATGACCCCAAATAGCAGGAGTGAAGGGACTTGAACCCCTACAAATCGATTTAGAAGATCGATGCCCATCCATTAGGCGACACTCCCATAAATTGGTAGCCCTGGCAGGAATTGAACCCGCTACTTCCTCTTTGTAAAAGAGGCACTCTACCAACTGAGTTACAGGGCTAAAAGAGCGATCGACGAGACTCGAACTCGTACCGTGAGGAGAGGAAGACTCTGATGCTGCCGTTACACCACGATCGCATTAGTCAAGCTGGTGACAGGAGTTGTAGCTTGCTTCTGCAAAGCAGTACCCACAACAAAGCTGATTACAAGTCAGTTGCTCTGCCACATTGAGCTACACCAGCATTTGGTAGCGGAGCCGGGATTTGAACCCGGTACGTGAGATTGAGCTATAGTGTTGCCAGAGGTTTAGGGTTGTTTTTGTGTCTCAAAGGCTTTGTGAATTTTGTTCGATTCCTTTAATAAGACGTGAAGAAGAAAAAACTCGTGATTTTGCTAAAAGAAGATTTTGTAACAAATCCTGCTCAACAAGATACACAAATATAAAGCACCCGAAACCCAAACTAGGAAGGCAGATCAACTGCTTAGGATGCAACACAATCGTTCACCTCAAACCCTACAAGGGAGGGGGCTACATTAGACGAAAGTATTGCGATGCCTGCCTGAAAAAGGCTAAAGGAAAGATTGCTATTGGAAACCAAAGAAAGCCTGATTTTCTACAGAGAACCAAGGCAGAGGTTTTTTCTAAGAGTGCTTCTTGGCAGGCTGCTAGAAGCAAAGTTCAAAGGAGTGCCTCTAAGCTGTTTCACCAAAAATACCCTCAAGCCTCCTGTCAGATTTGTGGATATGACAAGCACATTGAAGTTTGCCATATTGAACCTGTTAGTAGCTTTCCTCAAGATGCCTTAATCTCTGAAATAAATGCATTGTCTAATCTTGTAGGCTTATGCCCTAACCATCATTGGGAATTTGATAATGGATTACTAATCCTACCCCTTGAAAAACCTCATAGCGCACCATAGCTCTATCTCCGCGATACCCCTGACTGGATTTGAACCAGCAACTTCCAAATTTTAAGTTTGGCACCTCTTCCAATTGGGTTACAGGGGCATAATTTGGTGAGCAGGAGTTGTAGACAGGAAGTGGCTTCCCGCAGGGTACCTGTGGAGCGCCTGATTAAGAGTCAGGAGCATAACCGTTCTGCCAAACGCCCATATTTGGTGGGTCGCCAGAGACTCGAACTCTGATCACTCCGCTTAAAAGGCGGGAACTCTAGCCATTGAGCTAACGACCCAATTTTTAATACCCTTGGTGGGATTTGAACCCACAAAATCTGGTTTCTAAGACCAGCACGTTTGCCAGTTTCGTCACAAGGGCAAATGGTCGGAGTGGTAGGATTTGTAGACGCGGTAGCGGCTTCCGCAGGTACCTACATAAAACCGTTTAGAAGACGGTTGCCTTGTCCATTAGGCGACACTCCCATAAATTGGTAGCCCCGGCAGGGATTGAACCTGCAACCCTCTGTTTGTAGGACAGTTGCTCCACCATTGAGCTACAGGGCTACGAGAGCGAGTGATGGGATTTGAACCCATGCGCGCTCGTGTGGCGCACTCAGATGCTAGCCACTACATCACACCCGCATCGAAGCTGGTGACAGGAGTTGTAGCTTGCTTCTGCGAAGCAGTACCCGCAACAAAGCTGATTACAAGTCAGTTGCTCTGCCACATTGAGCTACACCAGCACTAATTTTGGTGACGGGGGCAGGAGTTGAACCTGCCGATGTTCAGGTTATGAGCCTGACGAGCCACCGTTGCTCCATCCCCGCGATGTTACCAAATACCCCTGACAGGAGTCGTAGACGCAAAGCGGCTTCTCGAAGAGTACCTGCAACAAACCCGGTTTAAGCGGGCTACGTCTGCCAATTGCGTCACAGGGGTTTGATTTGGTGGGCTGTGTAGGGGTTGAACCTACGCACTTCTGCTTAAGAGGCAGCTGCTCTGCCAACTGAGCTAACAGCCCAAGGTGGGTCGCCCAGGGGTTGAACCTGGATAAGTCCGCTTAAAAGGCGGCTGCATACCCGCTCTGCCAACGACCCAAGTTAGTACAAAAACAGAAGCAAATGGTCGGGATGGTAGGATTTAAACCTACGACTCCGTGACCCCAAATCACGGCTTCTAGACCACTGAATTACATCCCGATATCTGGTACTCCTGACGGGAGTCGAACCCGTACAAAATAGACTGTTTTTGAGACAGCCGCCTCTTCCAATTGGGCTACAGGAGCATACATAGGCTGGGAAGGCAGGAATCGAACCCGCGAGATCCTGAGCCAAAATCAGGTGGCTTTACCAACGTCGCCTACTTCCCAATAATTGGTTGCCGAGGTTGGGGTCGTAGACACGAAGTGGCTTCCCGTTCCCTCGAAGAGGGTTCCCGAAGGGTAGGGTACCAACTTCTCCATGATTCAGAGTCACGGTGACTTTCCAAGTCGTCCACTCGGCAATGAATGGCTGCCCCAGCAAGAGTCGAACTTGCAACATCGCGGTTAACAGCCGCGTGCTCTGCCATTGAGCTATGGGGCAATGTGCCAGTCCCCCAGGTCGGAATCGAACCGACGACCTCTGATTTTTCAGACCAGCGCTCTCTACCAAAACTGAGCTACCGGGGGATAAGGCGAGAATGGAGAGACTTGAACTCTCAATCTTCAGTTTCGTAGACTGATGTGTTATCCAGTTACACCACGTTCTCAAAGGCGGAGAGAGAGGGAGTTGTAGGCGAAGCCTTCCCGAAGGGTACCCACAATGAACTTGCATCCACGACTGTTTAGCAAACAGCTTGCCCTGCCAATAGCAATCTCTCCATGATGGGTCGGGCTGGAATTGAACCAGCAATACTGAACGCGGCGGTTTTACAGACCGTTACCTACACCAATAGGTGAGCCGACCCATGAGGCAGTGCCGACAGGAATTGTAGACGCGTTCGCGCAGCGTGTCGCTTTGCGACTCAGCGGCTTCTCGTTCGCCGTTAGGCGTTCCCGAAGGGTAGAGTACCCGCAAACCCAGGATTGAAAGACCTGTGGCTTTACCAATTTGCCTACAGCACCAAGAGTGAGATTTCTACCACGTGCAAGTTTGAGAAGCTGTTTTTTTCAGCCTCCAGGTTTGGCGGAGGCTGTAGGAGTCGAACCTACTTCGGTTTTATAGACCGATTAACCAGTTTGTAAGCTTCCCGTGTTAGGACACGCAGTAGAACGCAAGGACTAGGATTTGAACCTAGAACAACAGTTTTGGAGACTGTGATGTTGCCGTTACACCATCCCTACATTTGGAAGCCTTGACGGGAGTTGCACCCGCTTCTCCATGCTTGAGAGGCACAGCGACTTGTCTATTTGTCCACAAGGCTACACGGGGATGATGAGATTTGTAGACGCGGAGCGGCTTCCGCAGGTACTCACGATCTTTCGCTCGACAGGCGACTGCTTTAAACCGGACTAAGCTACACCCCCACATTGGGTGGCAATTATTCAGTTTTCATGGTTCTGATAGTGTTAGCTCTGTGCCTTTTTGGGAGGCTCTTTTGCTTTACTACATTTATACTACATAATGTAGTATAAATGTGTCAAGGGCGTACTACAAAATTTTTTGAGAAGTGAGAGGGCAGTGTTATTTAATCGCGGTATTACCCTCTCTGATTGAGTTTGAAGTCAATTACTCAGATTCACTCAGGCGTTGTACATTCCAAAACTGTTCGGCAAATGCCACTGCTGGGTGAATCGGGGCTTTAGGCTTGGTTTTCAGTACCATTCCCGCTTCATGTGGCAGGCGATCGCTCTTGGTTGAGTTGCATTTTTCGCACGCTGTTACAACGTTGTCCCAAGTATGCTGTCCACCTTTTGAGCGGGGTATTACATGTAAGAGCGTTAAATGCTTGGTACTACCGCAGTATTGGCAGGTGTGGTTGTCTCGCCTCAAAACTTCACGACGGTTGACAGGAGGTACTTTCCAATGCCGTTCGGGATTGCCAACAGTTAAGCGGATATGTGATGGTACTTGTAGTACAACGCTGGGTGAACGGACTTCCCACTGCTTTGTGCTGCTGAAATCCAACGACTCTGCCTGACCCGTGACTAACAGCACAACAGCGCGTTTGATGTTAATCCGTGCCAGTGGTAGGTAGTTTTTGGAGAACACCACCACTGAGTTTTGTAATATGTGTGGTTGCTGAAAAGGTGGTTGAGCTTCCATAAGTTAATTTACTCCTCAAAAAATAACCCCCGCCTCTGGTGAAGATAAGCGGGGGTCAGGTAGTTGATACTTTTGTCCCTATGTTGGTGCTAGACATCTGCACCTCCCGCTCTGGATAAGTTGATCCCGATTCAGCCATTCGGCAATTGCTCCCAAAACGCCTACATTTGTAGATTTATCGGCGCAGCTAAAGCGATATGTTCTTCCCTCAAACGCAAACAGCGCAATGACTCTGCCTAAACCCTGGCTGGGTCGGCAATGCATCGCGCTACTAATGGTTGAGGAGAATCTGCGTATCATTGAAGGCTTGTAGTATTTGTAATGAATACTAATATTACATATGTAGTATGTATTTGTCTACTGTGCAGTTTTGGGGGATGAGCATGACAACCAGGCGATCGCCCTTTGGTGAAGTGTGCCAAACAGAATCTCGTGCGATCGCACCCAAACAAAAAAACCCGGTGTTAAGTACCGAGGCAAAGAGGAAGTACAAATGACGATAAGAGATATAGCGAGAAACAAAAAATCTGGCGTTGCATAATAGCGGTATGAATTGAGGTCAATTAATCATGGAATGTCCACGCTGTGGATCTTGTCATAACCGTAAGAATGGAAAGAAAAGAGGTAAACAGAATCACATTTGCTGTGATTGTGGTCGTCAATTCATTGATGTCTATAAACCACCCAGGGGCTACTCGGATGAAATCAAACAAGAATGCCTAAAAATGTACGTCAATGGTATGGGATTTCGTGGAATTGAAAGGGTGAAAAACGTTCATCATACTACCATTATTCATTGGGTTAAACGAGTGGGTACACAATTGGCGGATACACCAAATTCAAAGGAAATTCCGCAGGTGGGAGAACTAGATGAATTAGAAACATTTATTGGTTCAAAAAAAATAAAATCTGGTTGTGGACGGCGGTAAATCACTTTACTCAAGGTATTCTTGCTTGGGTTTTAGGTGATCGTAGTTCGACTACTTTCCAACAGTTATGGAACATTGTCCAGTGTTGGCAGAGTTATTTTTACGTCACAGATGGATACCCTGTTTACCCTTGTTTTGTTCCTGATGGTGACCAAATTGTGAGTAAGACCTACATGACACGAGTCGAAAATGAAAACACAAGGCTTAGACATTATTTGGCTCGTCTTCATCGTAAAACTTTATGTTATTCCAAAACCGAGGAAATGCTGAGATACTCTGTTCGATTGTTATTGCACTACCTCAAATATCGTTCTGTTCCCTTACCTGCCTAAAACATACCTTTATTCAGCAACGCCAAAAATCTTAGCTAACACTAAAAGCAACCAAAACTAGAGTAGTGACAATTAAAGATGCAAAAACAGCTTGGATAACGTATTTGCGTTGTTCCCAAATTGCAGGGTACTGGGCATAGTACATCTTGGGTTCAGTTGCGTAGTTATTGAGAACACCGTCTTCGTTAACTGTTGTATACATAGCTCGTTTCCTTTATTTGTATCTTTATGTAAATTAATATAACAATATTGTTACAAAAATTCAATAAAACTTGACAAAAAAAGTTAATAGCGTTAATTATAACTGCTTATCAGGAATAGGAGATTCAGGCGATCGCAGGAAGTGCGATTGTACCTATCACGATTACGCCATCTCCAGCGCCCAAAAAATCGCTCTCCTACAACAAAACCCCTCTCAAGGTATCCTGGAAGGGCTAATAAGGGTAATAGGGGGTAGGATACCCTTGTTTTTTGAGTGTTAGTTTAAATTCCCTGCTTTCTCAACAACTTTCTTTAACTCTTCAAAGGTGATACTACCGTCTTTATCTCCATACATAGCTAGCAATTCCTGGGGGCTACTGATACCGGTTTCTGCTGAGATGATTGCACTTAAGCCAGGGCTTAGAAAAAGCTCATTAATGGAGACTTTACCATCTTGATCGGTATCTAAGGTATCAAAAAGAGATTGAAGTTCTTGTTCGGTTGCCATAATTTTTCTATCTGAATTAATTTTTTCAATTTAATATCTCAAAATCTTGACAAAGACGCAAGAACGGTTAAGAAAAACTTAATCACTTATTCCTACCGCGACTCAGTAGGAAGCGTGACTTCTATCAGGCTTTACACCGATATAACCCCCCTGTTTGCAGCCACTACCTAACGCGATCGCACCTTATCGAAGCCCCTACCACAAAGACAACTGCCCTGGCAAAACATTTGACTTTCCGCCTTGATGGTAACAAAGGTGACACGCACTGCAAAGCGCAATCAGGTTTTCCGCACAATTATTAGATGGATTTCTGTCCCAATGATGGGTTTGTAGTGTGCGTTTCATTCTTTCGGAGCGCGTCAGTTTAGAAGTATCTTCACCAGGGTCAATGCACTTTAACCCGCATTTTTGACAGTGCCAAAGAGCCTCTTTTTTAACTGCTAGAGCAAGGTCTGACCAATTTTTAGGATAAAGCCGACGGTTAAACTTCATCTTACTGTTAAAGTTTTATTGTTTGTGGGGAGATCGCAATTAAACTGGTGCGCTCTGTCTGTTGTATGGGCTTATACTACTTACTCGTAATCATTCTCTAGAGAATGGAGCATTAAGTTAATGATCAAGTTTATCAAAAAGGCTATTCGAGATATATCTTCGGGGCGTAACCTCGAATATTACGTCACGTTAGTTTTTATTCTCATCATTTTTGCTTTAGATATATTTAATCTTGCTTCACCCGACATTTTGACTAATATTACATTAGCTGTTTTAGCCTTAGTTGTTTCTACCAGCCTGAGCACACGAGAAAGTCTTGAAGAGTTATCGTCCAAGCTGATCAAGCCCCAAAGCGCAGATGATTTTTTCTGGAGAGTCGCGTTCAATCGAGCCTGATTTGTCACAAGCAAAATATATCGGCTTTGCAGGTGCTGTCCTAAGTCGAACCCTTCGTGATTATTCAGCGATTTTAGAGGAGCGATTGAGGGTTGGTGCAAAGGTACGAATAATTCTTATGGATCCTAATAGCACAGCACCAGATCAAGCCGTACTTCGCAGCAAGGGAATTAGTAGTCGTCAATTCTATATTGATTCATTACGTCCCACACTGGAAAGAGTTGGGATATTAGCAAATTCTTCTGTTCAAATCGAATTAGGATTACTTCCATATAAACCTGCATTCGGAATAGTAGTGATTGATCCTGATGAACCATATGGACGAATAATTGTAGAAATGTATCCACATCATTCAGATTCATTCGCTCTTACTTTTGAGTTACAACCGAATCGAGATTCTCACTGGTATAAGTATTTTCGAGAGCAATTTGATACCTTGTGGAATGGTTGTAATCAAAGGCACTTTTCAGGGAAAGAGATATATAAATTAGTGGAGGAGGTTCGAGGTATTTCTGGAAGTCCTTAACGCAGCCATTCCACCTTGCTGCCGTTGTACATGAATCAACCCAGAGGCGATCGCACCCCCATTACTCATCCTCATCTGGTAAATACAAAGAGCTACTATCAGTTGGTCGGGCGTGGAGATACATTTCAGTAATCGCCACCGAACTATGACCCAGTGTTTTCTGTAATAGGTGTATCGGCGTACCCCGGTCGAGACTATGCGATGCATGAGAGTGCCGCAGCCAATGGGGACTAACATTTCCTTCTAACCCTGCCCTTTTGGCTGCATTTTTTACTATATGAAAAACCATACTCCGGCACAGATGCCCACCTTTACCCGAAACAAACACCGGGTCATCTTTACGTGAGTTGCCTTTTAACTCTTGAATCTCTCGCCAAATACCCGCACCCACTAGCACAGTTCTAGTTTTATCACCCCTACCAAACACTGTGATTTTTCCGCCATCGCCACGCGCCTTGAGGTCACGCCACTTTAAGGCACACAATTCCGATACCCGCAACCCTGCAAAATAAAGTAAACGGATAATCGCGCGATCGCATTTGTTAGTGGTGTTATTAATTACTAGCTGTACTTCCGATTCAGTTAAAATTCGCTCTGCCAATCGATTTTTTGCTGTTGGGGACTTAACTAGTATTCCCAAAATGAGATGACACCTAACTCATTGGCAAATGAGAAAAGGCTTTTGATGGCTCCCACAGCTACTCGCTTGGAGTTATTACTTCCCCCAAGGGTAATTGACCACATTTGAATGTCCATGAGGGTGCATTCACTTAAAGCTTTGTTGCCAATGTGGCGAAAAAACCTCTCGGTATAGCGACGATACCCGTCAACGGTGTTGGCACTTTTGCCATGTAGCCACAAATCAACGAGTTCGGAGTTAGTGAGTGTCGTTGGAGTATTCAACATTGGAGGAATTTATGCGAATTTATTTTATCCTCACAAAGATGATTTACAGAAACTGAGTCTGCTATCAGAAATAGAGTCAGATATTCTTTGGTCGATGGCTTGGACTTCCAATAAACAGAGTCATAGTATAAATCTGAATACAGTAAAGATATTGGGAGAGTCAGTTCCAATCCAAACCATAAGTACACGAAGGGTGAAACTTTGTCCCATTTGTTTGCGCTCTGCATTTTATTGTCGGTCAATTTGGGATTTATCTTTGATCACAACTTGTCCATTACATTACTGTTTATTAATTGATTATTGTCCCCAATGTAGTAAAGATATTAAATGGTCGAGACCAAGAATCGCGATATGTAAGTGTGGATTTGACTCGGAATTAGCAATTAAATTAATAGATGTGACTTTAAGCCGTGGTTATCAACCAGGCATAGTCATTGTAGATGCTGGATATGGTAATAACACATCCTTGTTACTAAAATTAGAAAATCGCCAACTAAAGTATTTAGGAGGGTTAGCTAAAAATCGCAAAGTTATTCTCAATGTGCAAGATAATATTCAACAAGCAATTAGGCTAGATGAATTAGCACAATGCCTGCCCCAAGAGGCTTTTACAGAAACTAAACTCAAATTATATAAACCCAAAACATTATGGGTGGCAACTAAAGAAGTAGAGATAACAGGACTAAGTGGAAAGTGAAATATTGCTATCGTCATGAACGCTGCGACTTTCACAGATGCCACTGATATTGACTATTTCATCACCAATGTTTCAGCATCAATTGTCACACCACAATGGATAGTTGATACATATTCTCAAAGGAATTGGGTAGAAGTTTTTTACCGGGAAGCTAAAGGATGGTTAGGGCTTAAAGAATATCAAGCTCGGGATAAAAGGAGTTTGCTACGCCATTTTATTTTGGTTTTCTGTGCCTATACTTTTATTCTTTGGCATCAGTTAACTGGAGGATTAAGACGACGGTGGGCTAACAAACCTTTAAACACTTTTACTGTAGACGCGCCTTCTTCGGCTTCTCGAAGAGTAGCTTTAGAAGCGTTCAGAACAGCCATGTCTTTTCGATTTATTGATTGGTTGAACTTAAATCGTGACGTGTTTGCTGCTTACAAAGCTAGTTTGGGTTACGTTTGGGCTTGATTTTTGTCTAAGTCCCGTTAGAAAAGTATGCAACGGCTGCGGGACTAAACAGAGCCATCTCTCCTTATAGACTGCGACATTTCCTGCTAACGTGGCTAAAAAAGCAAGGAATTGATGATGCACTGATTCAACCTTACTCTGGACATTCGTCCCGGCAATCACTGGAAGTTTACTCACGATTGTCCATAGGAGAAGCCCAAAAAGAATACGACTCTGTGATCGGAAAGTTCCCTGTGTAATATTTATGTACTATTTTGATGCTCTGCTTCTAAACTAAACTGTTTAGTTTGCCCCTGGCCGCAGCTTCCGTAACACTACCCCTAATATTAGATGTTTGATGGGCGAATAAACCTTGTTCGCCTAATACTCTTGCTAGTTTTACCTCAAATTCTCAAACCTTTTAGTACCATCTTCTTCTATATATAGGACACGGTTTAACATATCGCGTCCATTTTCTAATTCAGTAAAAATTGCATTTACAGCTTCTTTGACAATAGTTATTTGCTCATTTCTAGATAAATCTCCCTGGCAAATGAATACAATACCAGCATAGATTTCTGTAGCACGATCAAACTTTTCAAAATCCCGAACATTTGCTGTTACAAGAATACGCTCCTCATTAAAAGCATATTCTAAAACTTGATAATCTTTTGCACCAAGTAAAGAAAGATCTCTAACAGCAATTGCATCAATAAAAAGCTCGTTACACAAGTAACGTGCAAGGCTGGTGAAAGATCCTCATCAAGCGCGGAATTTAATTCTTTTTAGGTCGTCCAACACTTGGGTAAGCTTTTACGTAAACTTGAGCAAATTTTATATCTTCTTCAGTCAAATAAGGGTAGTCTTCACGAATAATGTCTAGGGACTCTCCTCTATCAAGCATTGAACCAATATGACGAACCGTAAGCCGAGAATTAGGAAACACCGTTTCTCCGCCCATTATGTTCGGATCAGAAACTAAATTTTCTTTCCACGCTTGAAAACGTTTGATAAATTCTAAAACCTCCTGGACTATAGGCTCAACTTCTATTTTGACAAATTTTGCTATTTCAATTATTGGTAATTTTTGCTCAAAAGCTTTAACTAAGCTTTGATAAAGAAACGAACGATAATCAACAGGAATAAAGTTTATCTCTTTAATTAAACGTAAATAAACCAATGCTGCAAAATTCAGTCTGGGAGGATTATATTCAGGAAGAATTCTATATTATACTTCTTTATAAATCTTCTTGGCTGGTAATTCTACAAATGCCGCAGCTTCAGTAGGGATAAAAGTTTCTATATACATATGCATTACCTCCAAGTTTTAAACATTACAATAACCAAGAATAAACTATAGACACTTTGTTAATTGGGAAACTATTTTTGACATAGATGTTGATAAAATTAATAAACTATTTAAAACTATTCTCTCTATAGGGAATGTTTTAGCATTGATTCAAAAATGTTGACAACAGTTTATTGTATTATCTTTGGTAAAAGGTAAAACTTTCTCGGTTCTTTATGTCTAGACAGGTATATAAGGGAGAGCCTTTAAAAAAAATCCCAGCCTTGCTGCCAAGGCTGGGATTTTTTCTTGGCAAGTGCCTAAGCAAGTACAGACACATTTGATAGCAATACTGATATCACTAATTTGAATCCTTACCTCTCATAAATAAAACTAGAACACCCTAACTCCGAAACATAGATAATGGTGTTCTTTATTAGAAACTCTCTGTTCATTTACCGTTAGATCACGTACATAGATCGTCAGCCTTAACACTTTCAAATCATTGAATCTCTGTGCATTGCCCTATTAAAGTGTCAAATTTTTGACAATAACTCCCCAACTCCCATTGACTTTTCCATATCCCGTGAAAGGTCAGAGTTGATACAGGCGAATTTCTACACTCACTTCTGTACCTGGTACATCCCCTAAAATGTGATGCAGTCTTTGAATAATCTTACGTTCACGGGCAGCTTTGCGTAGTGCTACGGCTAAGGGTTTGGGGAGTTTGAAGTTGATTGATTCGCGCTCAGTTCGAGTCATCTCTACACTTATGTATATACTATGTGAAGTTATAAACGCTACCCCATTGCCACTGGGTCGAAATTAATTATTGAGAATCTATCCCTGGGTTATTGACAAGAAATAGTTGTCGCGCACCAAAATGGTAAGGACGCGATGGTTATCGGTAGCTTAATTCCAGGCAAAAAATATGTAGAAATTAGTAGATACTGATGTATACATAGAGTGAGAATGCTGTTTTTTCCGCTCTATTTACTATTGCAATGTCCCTATGGCTACTAGTACCTCTTTCTTAGAACAAACCTACAAACTAACCATAGGGGACAGTTTCACCACACTCTCATTAGATCCAGATGTTATCGACCAGTTATTAAAAGATACCCGTAGCGCTGGAACGCGCCGTGCCTACGAGAAAGATTTGAAAGATTTTTTTGTCTACTCAACCGGACAGCAACTCAATAGAGATTTAGTGTTAGAGTTTTTGCACCTGGAACAGCGTCATGCAGTCGCGGTTGTTCTCAAGTTTAAATCTTACCTGATGAACGAACGCAAGCTAGCCGAGAATACTATCAACCGGAAGTTAGCAGCTATAAAATCAATGGTAGCTATGTGTTGTAGCTTGCAAACATAATCACTTCGGCTCACAAACAAGCCGATTTTCTGCTCAAATTAAATGCAACGTCGAATACAGTTCGGCTCAGATTAACTGCAACTATGCTCAAATTAATCTGCAACCAGCTTGCAATCAAGAGTTTTAGCTCACATTAATTGCAACAAAGCCGATAGTAATTAGTGCTGATACTTCAAATCGGTAGTCCTGCTGCTAGCATTTGGTCTTGCAACTCACGAGGGCGTAGTGGGTCAAGCTGCCACGAAACATCTGCTGAATCTCGGCAAGTTTAGCATTGAATTGTTCAGCCAAGCTTTTGACGTTATAACCGTGTCGGGTTAGGGAAAGAAGATGAAAAACCGTTTGGTAAAAATGATTGAGAAAATTCTTTTACGCAAACGCGCAGTAATTGAGTCTGTTAACGACCATCTCAAAAATATGTGTCAAATTGAACACCCTCGACCTCGCAGTGTGTTTAACTTTTTGGTCAATCTGATGGCTGGTTTGGCTGCTTACACCTATTTGCCCAATTAACCGTCGATTGACATTTATCCAAAAGATTTGCCTGCCCTGCCTCCTGCCATTTTTTAGTTCGTCGAACTCACGTTCTGTTTACTTGTCTCCATTACCAACCTCATGAGGCTTTACCACACGATAAAACTTTTTTGAGGCACTAGCTTCTGCCTGGAGATAAGTAGTACTGAAAAATGGGGGAAGGGTTAAAGGGGAAGAGGAAAAGGACTTTTCTAATTTCCTCATAAAGGATAATTTAGCAATTTGCCTCTTGACTACAATGTAATATGCTTGTAGTATAAAACTTCCAGAGCTAAAGGCTCATGCTCTTGGACAGTGTGCATCATGGCTAACTTTAGAGATATTCTCAATTACTTTCGTCCTTACTGGGGGCTGAGTATTTTCAGTATTGCAGCTACCAGTGTTTACGAAATTATCGATTTGGTCGTACCGTATGCGATCGGGCAGATTTTGAATGTGTTGTCTCATCAACCGTTAGATCAGCCACTGGTAGTAGCGATCGCCACAGTTGCAAACAGTATCAATTACCCAGTCAATCAACTTCTATCTTTAGGTGTATTGCTGGGTTTAATTTTTCTTGTCACCGTGGTGAGAGCGCCGATCCAACCTTGGTTAACTAATTGGTTTCATTGGGGTATTGCCTTAAAAGCGCGTCGAGATCAACATCAAAAAGCAATTGAAAAGATTCTCACCTTACCCCTAGAATTTTATGACGAAAATAACCCCGGACGCATTGCCGGACGAGTAGCTAGAGGTGTCGCCAACCACACTTGGACTTATCCCGAAATCGCTGGACAGATGATTCCCAAGCTATTTCGGGTGTTGGGAATATTTGTATTTATCTGGTTTGTGGAGTGGCGAATAGCAATTTTGTATTTAATTTCCTTTGTGGTTATTCTTGGTTTTACTTTGAGAAAGTTAAAGCGCCTAGTTTGGCATGATAACCGCTTGGATAAATACTCTGAGGGAACAGAAAGTCGAACTTCTGAAATTATCAGTAATATTAAAACAGTAAAAGCATTTGCGGCAGAAGCAAAAGAACTAGAACGACAAAAAGTCCGTTTAGAACGTGAACTAACTGTAGTGGATTATCGTATCCACAAAGGTTACGTGAAGCTGAATACCTGGCAAAGAACTGTGATTCAGTTTTGCGTATTCACAATCTTAGGTTGGACGCTAGTAGAAACTGTAGCTGGTAAAATTTCTCTTGGTCACTTTATCATGACACTAACTCTTTCCAGCATGGCCTATGCAGAGTTGGAACCAATTAGCGTATTGGCAGAGATTTTCGCCCGTCGCTACAGTTCTATGGTGCGGTTTCACGAGTTTCTACAAGAACCATCAGGAGTTGATGCGGTTGGTCTTTTGGAGAAACGGCAACCAGATTCTACTTATCAATTTACAGGAAAAGTTGAGTTTTCCCACGTTAGTTTTGGTTACGAACCTCAGCGTCCTGTTTTGCAGGACATCAATCTCTTGATTGAACCATATCAAACATTAGCATTGGTGGGCAGATCAGGTTCGGGTAAATCTACTTTGGTTAAATTACTATTGCGCTATTTTGAACCGAATGAAGGTCAAATTCTGATTGATGGTCAAAATATTCGCACTCTGGATGTGGGAAATTATCGCCGGAGACTGGCAATAGTTCACCAAGAAGTAGATGTATTTAACGGAACTGTCTTGGATAATCTCAAGTATGGTAGACCAGATGTCACCCTTGAGCAAGTCGAGGAAGCTTGTAGAATCGCCAGACTTGATGAAGTCATCCAGCATCTGCCCCAAGGTTATTACACTGTGGTAGGAGAAAGAGGTGTAAGGTTATCTGGTGGACAAAGACAGCGCCTGGGAATTGCCAGGGCGTTACTAGTAGAACCAGATGTACTGATTTTTGACGAAGCGACTTCTAGCTTAGATTATGAGTCGGAACGTTCGATTCAATTGGCAATGCGATCGCTCCAAGGAACTCGTACTACAATTGTGATTGCTCACCGCCTGAGTACAGTCCGAGAAGCAGATCAGATTGTGGTTTTAGATCAAGGCAAAATCATAGAAGTAGGTAATCATGAAGAACTTCTGCGTCACGGTGGTATTTACCATCGCTTACACGCACTCCAAGAGACTGGTGAATTACTGAGTTAATAATGGGTGGTTAGTGGGTACAGACGCGAGGAACATCGCGTCTGTACATTAGTGGTTAGTGGTTTTAATACTCCCCACACTCCTCATACTCCTCATACTCCACCCTTACCTTAAGCCGCTACGCGTCTACACACTCCCCACCCCATCTTTCTCTTGACAAATGACCAATGACAAATGACCAAATTAATTATTTTTGAAAAAAAGCTTGGAAATTCTAAAAGCTTGTGCTAATATTTTTAATCGTGGGTCTCACGGGTCGGTGTCCGAGTGGTTAATGGAGACGGACTGTAAATCCGTTGGCTAGCGCCTACGCTGGTTCAAATCCAGCCCGGCCCACCTTTAAAAAAATTAAAAGTGTAAAATTAAATATTTGGTTTTACGTTTTTAAATTACATAAATTTTGCCCGTGTAGCTCAGTGGTAGAGCACACCCTTGGTAAGGGTGAGGTCACGAGTTCAATCCTCGTCACGGGCTTTTTAAATTAATAAAAAATTAGAGTGCCTGCATTACTTATGAAATAAGGTTTTTGGTACTTTTTTGTATCTGCATAAGCCCTAAATTGTGTTAAAAAATAATGCTTACTCTGGCAATTTTGGATTCAATTTAGGTGAATACATTATTTTCGTATCCAAATATCACGAATAAAATACAAAAATGTCCGAAAGGTTCTGTAGCCATTAGTGTGAATCGGGGAAGATTAAGATTAGGACTTCCTAGACAACTTTATGAAGGAAATCAGAAATACTTAGTACTTGGGCTTGCTGACACTCCCGAAAATCGACAGATTGCAGAACAAAAAGCACATGAGATAGAACAAGATATTAGAACTGGATGCTTTGATGAGATACTGGCCAAATACAAACCTCAAAGACATTCATCTATAGTTAAACCAGAGGAACCATACACAGTACTGACAATATCCCAATTGTGGGATAGGTATATTGACTGCAAACGTCAAACGTTAAAACCTAGAAGCTTAGATAAACTATCTGTCCTGGAAAAACATATTAAACGCTGTCCTTATCAATCATTAGACGAAAGTATCAAAATTCGTATTTCGCTGTTACAACAAACTACCAATTCGCAAGCTAAAGATGTATTGATGTATCTTTCAGCTGCTTGTAAATGGGGTATGAAATATGGTTTAGTTGCTTTTAATCCTTTTGAAGGCATGTATAAAGAACTTCCCAAGCATAAATGGCAAGAGAATTCATAACCGAATGCGTTCAGCGAAGCAGAAAAAGAAAAGATTATTCAAGCTTTTAAAAATCACAAACCAGCAAAAGGTATTGGCTATAGCCATTATGCACCATTTATAGAGTTTTTATTTTTAACAGGATGCAGACCATCAGAAGCAATTGGTTTGCAATGGAAGCATATTACATCAGATTGTTCTAGGATTTCTTTTGAAAGTGCATTAGTTCAGGTAGGAAATGGTGAAAGAGTGAGAGTTAATGGTTCTAAAATTGAAGAAGGCAGCTATGCAGGATGCAGAGGGCACAAGGAGCGATGTTCCTGGGGATTCATACCCACCAGCAATTCGTATCCGCTAAACTTCGTTTTAGCGGGGATCTTAAACCCAAAAGCTCGGACGGCAATAGGGCTCTCAACCGACAACTCAACATAGATGCCTCCTGCCCTGGTGCCCTCTGCCTTCCTCGCGCAGCGAGATAATAAAAAGCGAGTTTTTAACTGTAACCAACGACTACAGCAATTACTATTAGAAATTAAGCCTGAAAATCCTGAACCAGAGTCATTAGTTTTTCTCTCTCCAGAAGCACTGTCAATTCATTACAGAAATTTTTCTCGTCGCGCTTGGGATAGAATTGTCGATCCGATAGCAGGACGTAAAACAACTCCTTACTCTTGCCGTGATACTTTTATATCTGAGCAAATCGCTAAGGGTGTTCCTACTGCTGTAGTTGCCAAGTGGTGTGATAATTCTGTGGAGATGATTGAAAAAAAGTATCTGGATTCTGATTTTTTAGAGCAAATTAAACCATTATAGCTAATCATTGAGTGGAACTATAGGCAATACCAGTAGCACTATATCCATCTTCTCGCTTCATTACAGTATCTTGAGTGCGAAGTTCGATTTCTGTAGCACCATTAGAATTAAATCGGGCGTAATAATCGAAATTTCCTTTACCTAGATAGCTTGTCCAATTATCACCAGCGCCTCTCTTGGGAGCCATCTGTGTGGGAATATTATAAACACTCAAACTAGGGTTCTGTTTATTGTAGAGATCCATCAATAGTTGTCCATTGCGACGGAAGACTCTGACGGTTTGAGTATCGGTTTGAAATGCTAGCAAGGTTTCTTCGTTTGCTTCAGAATGATTTGGCTGAGTCTTGGCAAGAATTTGTCCTGTCTCTTGAATCCCACTACCACGAGAATTCACCAGCTTGAGAGTGCATCTACCATCAGAAAAAAATCTCACAGTAGTTATAGTTTCACCCTTTGATTGATATGAGACACTACCATCAATATTGCTTACCCGCGTAGCTGGGGAATTATGCAAGTTTCCTGTGCTTGGAGGTCGACTCTCAAAAGTCATGTAGGGCTGCCCTTTCTGCCACTGTATGTATGCAGTATGGCGCTGTCCATCACAGGTAATATCACTTTGTCCAGTGGTGACTTTCTGTCCTTTTTCCTCCACTGTCACGCTTCCACTTGTGCTTTTGACAAGTAGAGAACATTTGCCATTAGAGAAAAATGTTACTGTCGTTGTCGTTTTTCCTCCTGAGATGTAAGAAATACTGCCATCTTTATTACTTACCCGTGTAGCTGGTGCATTATTTAAGTGTTTTTTGCCTGGAGGTTTACTCTCAAAATTTATCAGGGGTTGTCCTTGTTGCCAGCTAATATCTGCAATATTTAATTGTCCTTCGCAGGTGATATTTTGTCCCACAGCCTGAGACAACTTTTCATCTATGTGAGTGACAGAATTGAGGGCAATGGTTGCATTAGATTTTATTTTTGACCAAGCAAGCGATACGTCAGTACCTAATAGCACTAAAGTGACTAATGTTGTTGTGAATATGCGTATCATAATTCAGTGGATTCAAGCACAGAGAGTCAATCACTGCCTCATAGATTTGTCAAGCTATTTTGGCAGATTCCGAAATTCAAGAATTCGGAATTAGAAATTGAAATTACTGCTTTTTCTAGAAATTTTTGACCTCGGGATGCTAATTTAATTAATTAGCGATCGCAGCTTGCACCTTGGATAACAAAACTGTTATTGGAAATGAAATAATTTTCCAATAGGTATATATTAGTGTGAAAAAACTCACTAGTTTTGTAAATTCAGCTTGGCAAAACTCATGTTATAATTTAATGACATAGAAGCTAATAACTGACTATTTTAGTATCTTTGAAAAGGCAAAAAACTTCTTGATTTGACTTATCATTGGCTTCTCTGTTAAGAAGATTCAGTTCTTATTAGAAGAACATTATCATATGTTATTAAGTTTTTATTAAAACGTTTTAATTTAATTAGCTTATATTTATAGCAAATCAAGAAATTATTTCTTATACTATAGCAGTCTTAGTTATATTAATTCTCCAAAACAAAGCTATACATGGACAGCAGAAGAGCAGGGGAAGAATAAGCTGTAGTCAGGATTTAGAGAAATGGTATTAATTAAGCAGCATGAACATATAATAATCTGAACACAAATGAACATCGATACACACCGATAAACTATCTGGTGCATCTGTGTGCATCGGTGTTCGTCATTTCCATATAAACTGATAGCGCGATCGCACTACATGTCCTCTAACTTTTCACCCCGAATTGAATAATCTAACAACTCCATCGGATGTATAATCGCAACATCCTTTGCTTGCAACTTCAAATGTTTCTGAATCTGCAAACTACAACCCGGATTTGGTGAAGCAATCAAATCAGCACCAGTATTTAACAAATTCCGTACTTTTTGCTTACCCAACTCTTCAGCCACTTCCGGTTGCAGCATATTGTAAACCCCCGCACTACCACAACATATCGCTGCATCCACAGGTTCTTTCAACTTCACCCCTGGAATTTGCTGCAATAACTGACGTGGTTGCACACTAATCTTTTGTCCATGCAACAAGTGACAGGCATCCTGATAAACCAAACTCAATGGTTTACTAGCTAACGGTGACAACTTTGCACTCAACCCAACTGTTGCTAAAAACTCTTGTGCATCCCTTACCTTCGCTGCAAACTGCTTCGCCTTCTCTCGATATTCTGGATCATCCTGCAAAATATGCCCATATTCTTTCAAAGTATGACCACAACCAGCAGCATTGATAATCACATAATCTACAGCGCTACCTTCAAAACTATCAATCATCTGCCTAGCCAAAGCCCTAGCTTGTTCAGTTTGTCCTTGGTGTTCCGGAAGCGCCGCACAACAACCTTGAGACTTGGGAATTACCACCTCACAACCATTCGCTGTCAACACCCGCACCGTTGCTTCATTCACAGGCGAGAAAAATAACCGTTGTACACACCCCAAAATCACCCCGACTCGATAGCGCTTCTCACCCCGTGCCGGAATCACATCTGGTAAATTATCCTGAAAAGACTTCAGCGTCACCTCCGGTAAAAGCGACTCCATTGCCGCCAGCCGAGGTGATATATTCTTCAATAACCCAGTCGCCCGAAAAAACTTAGAAAAACCCAACCTCTGATAAACTAACAACGGTACTAACAAAATCCGTAAAATATCAGGATTAGGAAACAAAGAAAATATTAACTGCCTAACCAACCGATCCGCCAAACTACGCGAATAATTCCTCTCAACCTGGTGACGAGTCGCCGAAATCAACTTGTCATACTGCACCCCCGAAGGACAAGTTGTCACACACGCCAAACAACCCAAACAAGAATCAAAATGTTCAACACTCGCCGTATTCAAAGCAATCTCACCCTCATTAATCGCATCCATTAAATAGATGCGTCCCCTCGGAGAATCCATCTCCTTACCAATCACCCGATAACTCGGACAAGTCGAAAGACAAAACCCACAATGCACACAAGAATCAATTAACTTCGGATCAGGCGGATTCTTCTCATCAAAACCCTGCAAATTCTTCAAACTCGCCGTCTTCCCCTCAAAACCTTCCGAAACCTGCATACTTCTCCCCTCTCTTTATACCCGATAAGGCAAACAGTCTTATATTGGGGTAGTTCCAAACTGATAACTGATAACTGTTAACTGATAACTGTTAAATCCCACCCACAAAGCGACCAGGACTTAAAATACCCTTCTCATCAAACTGCAACTTAATCCGTCGCATTATCTCCCCAGCATTGCCAGTGTAACCCCACACATCCAGCCTTTGCTTCAGCGCTACTGGCGCAGTCAAAATTGTCAGAAACCCTCTATGATTTTCACAGAGCGATCGCATCTCTACCAATCCCTTCTCACTCTCAAACCGCAACACCCCCAAACCACTACCAACGTGAATCAAACCCTTTTGCGATCGTGTTAAAACTTCAACCGCCGCAGTAGGTAACACTCCTATTTTGCAAATAATTGTCGACTCCCCGCCAGCAAAATGGATAGATTCTCGCAATCTTTCCCATAAATCAGCTTCATCAGCCCCTGCATAAATCGCCTGTTGTAAACCCAAATTTTGCCCTACTTCCACCAATCGGTTTGACTGTTCCTTCACACTCTCAGCAATACTTTGGAACCTCACACTCAACCCTATCCCCTTCCCCAAACCCAACTCAGACACCAGTTGCGTTGAAATCAAATCAGCCTGAGTAGGCGTCAACGCCGAATTACGCAAAATCGCAGTCGCTTGACGCACATCCTCCGCCTTACCCGTCAGTACCACTGTTGCAGAAATTTCCGGGATTGGGTATACACGAAACGTAACTTGACTAATCACGCTTAATGTGCCGTAGGAACCTGTAAACAACTTCATCAAGTCGTATCCAGCAACATTTTTGACGACTCGTCCCCCAGCTTTGGCGACTTGACCATCAGCACGAACAAAAGTAATCCCTAGTAATTGATCACGCACACTCCCATAACGCTGTCTCAAGGAACCCGTATCAGCAGTTGCAACAATTCCACCCAAAGTCGCTGATGGTGTGACGGGATCAAGGGCAAGAAATTGGTTTGCTTTAGCTAAAATTGCTTGCAGATCACAGAACCTCATTCCTGCTGCTGCTGTCACCGTTAAATCACCAATAGCATGGTCGATAAGTTTGTTGAGGTGTTCTGTGCTAACTACAACATCAACCTCCTTAACTAACCCACCCCAACTAAGCTTGCTACCGCTACCACAAGTAAGAACACGCCATTTGTTGGAGTTGGCCTCCCTAATCACCTGTGCTAGTTGTTCGGTAGTCTCCGGATAGACGATACAACTAGGAGGAGTTGGAGAAGCGATCGCCTGCAATATAAATTGTTGTTGAGGTGGTGCTAAATTTTCCCAAGGATAGAAAGCATTTTCACCAACGATAGATGCAAGACTAGAAGTACGGATACGCAAGGGGACTTGTTCGCTAGGCATTAGCTTTTATCAATGTTTGTCTCCATGATTTACTGTACCTTATGAAGATAGCGATCGGGGATCAGGGATCGGGAAGCAAACCCATAATTCATCTGTGGTCATCTGTGTTCATCTGTGTTCATCTGTGTACTATTTTTCTATACCCTCTTACAAGCGAAAAGCCCATAAAATTCTAGTACAACATAGCATTTTTCCGAACTAAATACACAGTATATTGAATGGTGTAAAGGGATGCAGGGTCAAAGTCATGAGAAGAATGAATGTTGAACAATTGCTGAGAAGATATGATACAGGAGAGAGAGATTTTACCGGAGTTGAAATTGTTGAATTTAGACTAAGACATTTGACTGAAATCAATTTAAGTGGTTCTGATTTTAGATATGCCAATTTGCAAAAATTAGTTCGTTATACCGAAGGTATTAAGTTGAATCTGAGTTGTGCAAATTTACGTGGCTTGAATTTGGAATATGCTCATTTTGAACATGCTAACTTGCAAAAAGCTGATTTGAGTTATACGGATATGTGGTGTGCTGCTCTTCATTCTGCTGATTTAACTGGGGCTGATTTGAGTGGTGCAAAGTTGCATGAAGCTGTTTTTTATAATGTTAATTTGAGTCGAGCAAATTTAAGTGGCGCTCATTTGCTGGATACTCATTTTGATTATGCAAATCTGACTGAAGCTAATTTTAAATATGCCCGCAAAGTAAATTTTGGTAATGCTTATTTACAAGATACTATTATGCCGGATGGTAATATTATCAATGTTTCCAGGCAAGTTTGAGGAAGTTGGATTGTAGCAAATTTTGGGTTTAGGTTATCGAACACAGATGAACACGGATGAACACGGATGGGTGATTGGTGGGTTGATGGGTTTGTGTGTTGGTGTTGGTTTGTGGATATGCCAAATTTTGGGTTTAGGTTATCGAACACAGATGCACACGGATGAACACGGATTGTTTATTCGTGGGTATTGATGGGTTTTTATGTTGGTATTGGTTAGTAGTTAATGAGTTAATTTTTGATTATTTTCCACTAACCACTAACTACTAACTACTAACCATTAACTGTTACACATTTACCATCTCTCTTGTTTTTTCTGATGTGTAATTACCTAGAGGTTCTTTTCCTGTAATTAATCTTGCTCTACGATTACGAGTGAAGTAGTTCCAACCCCACTGAATCATTACTATTAGTTTGTTGTCAAATTCAATTAAGAAGTAAATATGAACTAATAACCAAAATAGCCAAGCTACAAATCCTGTAAATTTGATAAATCCTAAATCTACAACAGCTGAGTTTTGCCCAATTACTGCTAAGCTGCCTCTGTCAAGATAATAAAATCGTGGCAATGATGTTTGTCCTTGAAGTTTTTGTTTGATGAGTGAAGCGACGTATTCTCCTTGTTGCATTGCTACGGGTGCAACGCCAGGTAAGGGTTTACCGTTTTGATGAGCAAAATGAGCTAAGTCACCAATGACAAAAATATTCGCATAGCCTTTAATACTCAAATCTGGTTCAACTATAACTCGCCCGGCGCGATCGCATTCTATTCCTGTTCTTTGCGCTATGACTTGACCTAGTGGTGAAGCTTTGACACCTGCTGCCCATAATACTGTTTTGGCAGCAATTTGCGATATTTCTTCACCTTGTTTAATGGTGACAAAATCATTTTCGATGTTTGTCACTAATGTTTTTGTCTGTACTGTTACACCCAATTTCTGAAGGGATGTTTCTGCTTGTGCTGATAATTCTGGGGCAAATGGTGGCAATATCCGATCTAAACCTTCAAGTAAAATAACTTGGGCTTCGGTTGTGTCGATGTTGCGGAAGTCTTCTTTCATTGTGTGATACGCTAATTCTGCGATCGCACCTGCTAATTCCACACCTGTAGGGCCGCCACCAACAATGACAAATGTTAACCAAGCACGGCGTAGTTGCGGATCGGTTTCTTTTTCCGCAGCTTCAAATGCCATAAATATACGATGACGCATTTCTATTGCATCTTCTACTGTTTTTAAACCAGGGGCAAATAATTCCCATTCATCCTTACCAAAATAAGAATGTTTCGCACCTGTAGCCACAATTAATGTATCGTAAGGTATGGCTTCATCACCCATCAAAACTTTTTGTGCTTGGGGATCGATATCACTCACTTCTCCCAATAGCACTTTGGTATTTTTACTCTTGCTTAGTACTGAACGCAGAGGCGAGGAAATATCAGCAGGTGATATCGCACCTGTCGCAACCTGATACAAAAGCGGTTGAAACAGGTGAAAATTGCGTCTATCGATGAGAGTAATATTTATATTGGCATTATTCAGTGATTTCGCGGCGTAAAGTCCGCCAAAACCGCCGCCGATAATCACTACCTGATGGGGTGGTTGAGTCTCTGTCGTGTTCGCCATAAGATTTACTTCCTTTTGTTGATAGTACTGCCACTATTCTTAACAAATTTTTACAAATTTGTTCACTTGATTCTGTTTTTTAATTACATATTAAGATTTGTAAAAGTAATTAATCATACAAACACAAAGTAGTCAAAACAATATTGTAATTTTTTCTTTAGATCGAGATCAGTGCAAAATTACTCAGAAAAAATGGCTTTAGTGATGACTAAACTCTATTTTTACAGGTATTTCATAAAGTTATGAAACACCTGTAAAAACTCAGTAACTAAGTGATTATCTGCAAAATTTTTAGAATTTACATTTCCGTCAAAAGTGCATAACCTGGTTTTATGCAACCCAAATAAACAAACAGAAGAGAAGCTAAGTTGTAATAACTTAGCTTTGACTTTATTTATGAGATAGAATTTCACCCATTAGAGTCAATGGATAATTTCTAAATCATAGAGATATATCATTTACCATGAGTTTTTTTATGCAGATTCATCGTGATAAATTTCAAGGCTTTCATCAAAGTCCAGATTGTCAACTTTATGGTAAAAAACTTCATACAAGCAATCAGGGACAAGAATATTTATTGATTGCTCCTCTTGAGCTTGTGAAGGTACAACAAACATTTATTAGAACTTTCCAAATTCCTAACAATCAAGTCCCCGTTCTAACTACTGGTGGTGGGAATGTCGGTGTTATTCGTGAATTCGACTGGTCATTCATTAATTCTAATGGCAAACCTGTTGTATATATTCAACCTCATAAGGATGTTGATCTCAATCAAATATCTGATGTTACACAAGATAAAGATTCTCAGCCAAATGTTCGTGTAGGCGAATCTGTCATATTAGAATTTGATAATTCACAGATTAAAGGAACTGTTAAAACAGCCAAGCCAGAGAAACAAGCTTTTATAGATTTTTCTTCTAGTGTTGAAGTTTTTCAAGTAAACTTTGACCAGAATTTATATCCTTCTCATCACGGTTCACGAGTAATTATTAGTAGTAGTAATAAATCACTTGGGATGGTGATTGCTACTCAAAATCAAGGTGATGGAACATCTCTTGCTTATGTATTTCCTGCTCATCTGATTTAAAAATTTCAAAATATAAGCTTTTGATCTAAGTTTCCACGCAGCAAAACGTTATATGAGTGATCTGCTGGTGCGTTAGGCTGAAGCCATAACGCACCCTACTTAAAATTAAAGTCCCAAAATATCAAAGGTGTGAGTTGAGCTTTTATGTTACGTCGTTTTGTTTTTGTAATTCTCTCTTTGTTCCTAAACATTGTAGTAACTCAATTTGTACAAGCACAGGAACAAAATTCACAAACTCAAACTAATCAACAAACTCAAGAACAAAATTTACAAACTCCAACTAATAATCAAACTAATAATCAAAAACCAGGACTTGAACCTGAACCAGACTTACTTCCAAGAGCTATCAGACTGTCAATTGTGAACGGCGTAATTGAGTATTTACAAAATAGTAAACAAGTTACTATCGGATTGGAATGGTTTTTACTACCTGCTGATGAATTTTTGCTGGAATCAGCAAGAGAATACTATGAAAAAGACGAACCAGTAACCTGTTCAATTCGTAATGAGGATCTTGGTAAATCAAATAAGTGGGTTGAGAATCTGTCTGCAAAATGTCAGCAACGTTTGCGTGAAGCATTAATGGTGTCAGATCTAAAAACTTTAAATTCTGATCCAAATTCTCAGACAACATTCCAAAAATATTGGAATCCAGAAGAAAATGGAGATGGTGTCCAGCTAGTTAGACAAGGAGCAGTCACAGCATCGGAGTATTTTGGTCTGCTGCGAGATAATGTCCAAATTACAAATTTCTTGAAGAGTAACGGTATTTCTTATTCTTTTGATGTGAGTGGAGCAACACCCCAAGGACAATTTCCTCGCATTAGCGATCAAAATATTACTTGGGATATGAAAATTTATAGGTTTGCTGTTGCACGTCTCCAGAATCAACCTATATATATTTATCGTTTTGTTGCCAAAGCTGTTATAGAACCATTTAAACTCACCTTTGCAAAAGCGGAAAAGACAACGGCTGATTTGAATGTTGCTATTAGTTTTAAGAAAGGGGAAGAAACAGTAGGATTAAGTAATCGAAAGCTGGTTGCTTCACCCATTCCCATAGAAATACAAATAGAAAAAGGTCAGCAAGCGAATTTAAAAAAATTAGAAGATGCTAAAGCTTTTACACAATTAAATACTGCTTTGAGTTTTTTCGGAAGTCCTGATTTAAGTCAAGTAGTGAGTAATAATTTTTTGGGAGGGACTAATAATACTAGCATTATTACGGGTGGCTTGATTAACGATAAAGTAGCGCAACCAATTATTGGAGTTAATCTAGATCTAATAGATTTAGGTAGTTCTAAAGCAGGTGGTTTATTCGGAATCGGATTAACTGATAATAATTCTCTTTATGTTGGGCCTAGTTTTCAGTATTCTATTATTACCTTGTCGGCTGGGGCGAGAATTTTTGACAAAAAAGACTCTACGAGAGTAGAGCCAGCTGGGGTCATCTCGTTTGATTTATCTCAAGTAATAGGTGGTAAACAACAAGTTAAAAGGATTGAGCTTGATAGAAGTAAAGTTGGTGGAGACTGGGGAAAAGCCAGTGAAGAAATTGTTAAGGATTTAGTACTTGTTGACTGAAGAGTCAAGCAAAATCCCAAAATTCAGCAATCTTTAGCACTAGTTAAAGAAAAAGATTGTGCAGGTAATGAGATTCAACCCAATGAATATGCTGAACTTTTACTTAACATTACTACAGGGGAAAAATCAAGCTTGAAGTTCATACCTCAAGGTATATACAAATATCAAGGATTAGATCAATTACCTACTATATATACATTAAAAGATGATAGTGTTCCCGTAAACAAAAATGCTGAGATTAATTTTTGTCCTATTGGAGAAACCCAAACAGTAAAAAGGATTCGCTTGAGTGTAGAAATGGTTAATCAATAAACTTTCAATTAAATCACTAGTATTTTGAATTTCACTTGCTTTGCTGTAAGCTGAAGTTGATTTTTGTCATTTTCCTGCCGCATTAAATCTCATGACCGCAGTGGAGAAATAACCATGTTAACGCGTCAGCCGGAAAAAAACGGACCGACCATATCAGCAATCGGTCTTGGATGTATGGGTATGTCAGATTTTTATGGACCCGCCGACCGAGAGGAAAGCATCGCTACAATTCATACTGCTCTTGATGCAGGTATAACATTACTGGATACTGGGGATTTTTATGGAATGGGTCATAACGAACTGTTACTGCATGAAGCGCTGACAGGACGAAGACGGGAAAATGTCTTTATTGCAGTCAAATTTGGAGCGCTGCGATCGCCTGATGGCAATTTTATCGGTTTTGATGGTCGTCCTCAAGCAGTAAAGACCGCACTTGCTTATACATTGCAACGTCTGGGAACAGATTATATAGACCTTTATCAACCAGCCCGCGTTGATCCAGCAGTACCAATTGAAGATACAATTGGAGCGATCGCTGACATGGTGCAAGCTGGTTATGTTCGGTATATCGGCTTGTCTGAAGCAGGTGTAGACACACTGCGACGCGCCCATGCGACTCATCCGCTTACCTGGCTGCAAATCGAATACTCACTTCTCAGTCGTGGGATTGAAAATGAAATTCTCCCAACTGTACGTGAATTGGGAATTGGTGTCACAGCTTACGGTGTACTATCGCGGGGATTGTTGAGTGGTCATTGGTCGAAAGACCGTTCCCAAACAGCGCAGGACTTCCGCAGTCATTTACCGCGTTTTTCGGGAGAGAATTTAGATCGGAATTTATCACTAGTTGAAGCACTCCGTAGTATTGCCCAAGAACAGAATGCTACTGTTGCACAAGTGGCGATCGCTTGGGTTTTGTCAAGAGGTAATGATATCATTCCTCTGATCGGAGCGCGGCGTCGCAATCGGTTAGAAGAAGCGCTTGGTGCTATAAATCTACACCTTACAAATGATGAACTTGCCAGTATTGAAGCAGCAATCCCACCTGATGCTGTAGCAGGCGATCGCTATGATCCAGGTCAGATGTTAATGTTAGATAGCGAAAAGAGTTGAAAAGGGATCGGGGATTGGGAAGAGATTTTTTGATTCGTAAATTAGGTTCATAACTCTTAAATCAGGTTTTTGATTTATAAATATGCTTTATGACCCGTAAATCTGCTTTTTGCCTTACCAAATTTTGGGCTTTTCACCTTAGTATCTTAGTGGTTCAAAAGTCGATTTTTTAAGCACTAAGACACCAAGACACCAAGACACCAAATTAACTCCCTATTCCTACTCTGCTACGCTGAGGTTAGAAACTTCTGCATGACGTTAATTATGACTGCTTTAACTTTACAATTACCTCCTAATCTCAAATTTACAGATGAGGAATTTGAGCAGATTGTTGCTATCAATAAAGAGTTGCGTTTAGAATTAACAGCTGAAGGAGAATTGGTAATTATGCCACCCACTGGGGGAGAAACAGGGAACCGTAATTTTGATTTGTTAGGTCAACTATGGTTTTGGAACAGTCAAAAAAATTTAGGAAAAGCCTTTGATTCTTCCACTGGTTTTAAACTTCCCAATGGTGCAACTCGTTCTCCTGATGCTTCTTGGGTGAAAATGGAAAGGTGGGATGCTCTGACACCAGAGCAAAGAAAAAAATTTCTCCCCTTGTGTCCTGACTTTGCGGTGGAATTGGTTACAGAAACCGATGATGTGGAAGACACTCAAGCCAAAATGCAGGAATATTTAGCTTCGGGATTATTACTTGGTTGGTTAATTAATCCCAAAGAGAAACAAGTAATAATTTATCGTCCTAATCAAGCACCGGAAGTTTTACAATCTCCTACAAGTTTATCTGGTGAAGATGTTCTCTCTGGTTTTATTTTAGATTTACAGCTGATTTTTGCATAATTTAATTTACTTAATTCTTTCCCCCCGATTTCTACAACAAGTCTATTTAATTACTCTACAAACTGCACTACACCCCACTGTCCATTTGTCAACCAATCAGAATCAAATTTTGATACTTTTTCAATTACTTCTGGTTGTAAACCTACTGCTACTTCTGATTTGAGGGTGCGTAATGCCACAACTGGCACTGGTAAATAACATATAATACTTGCAATATTAGTAGTAAAATCCCAGTGTCTATCTCCTAATAATCTACGATAATTGGCATCACCTTTAATCAGCAATAAATCTGCATCAGCTAACTCTTGTTTGAGTGATTCGGGTATTTCCCAAAAAGCTAGAGGCGATGTCCAAAAATAATCATCACCCAGAATTAACTTTCCTGACGCAATATAAGCTTGTAATCTTTCTGCGACATTTACCACTTGTTGATGGTGAGATACTGCTAAAAAGTCGACCGTATCATACACATCTTTAATCATGGCATCAGATACAAAAGTAGGGTGAGGTTTTAAGTGCAACCTAATTTGCTTAATGACACCACTACCTAATAAAAAATCTACCAAACACAAATCACAAATTAACTCAAAACCAGCATTATCAACTACAAAATCAACTTGTTGGCATCTACTGCTAATTAATAATTCTGTAACTAAAATAGCATCATCTACTAAGATATGATCTTTTTGATTTTCAACATCAAAATTACTGCGATCGCTTTCAAATGCTGACCATAAACTTAAATCTACACGATTGCCCCAAAGTGCAAAATGTAAAAGTGTAATCAAAATATTTTGATTTATTTTCCCATCTTTTTGGCTGTCCTTCAACCATTGGTTTACTTGATAGCACAAAGCAATAATCGCATCTAAGGATGTATTTAATCCTTGAGATTTTTGTAAATGGAACGGATCTACACCTTGCCATTCACTAGATTGAAAATAATTAGTAATATTGAGAATTAATCTGTAAAAATAAGTTTCAGCAAAAAACCAAGGGATATCTATCCAACGCTGACCTTTGTAGGGTTCTAAATATTTTTTCCAATCTCCTACATCAGTTCCAGTATCATCTCTGAAAGCTAATAAATATCCTGATGGCAACTGATTAGCTAAGTTTTCTAAACTTTCATTAATATTGAGTGAGAAATTGTTTTCCGCGATGACTCGACGAGCAATAGCAGGCATCCTTTGAGTTACAGTAAACTCAGTAAAGGTGCCAATTTCTGAGCCTACAAGTGATGCTGGCAGTGGTAACTTGGGAATTTGCGATTTCATCACTAAAAATTTCTCTTTCCCTCACGTTTTTAGTATTTTATCTTTTTGTTGGTAGCCGTCATAAACTGGGTACATCAAAATGAATAAAACAAAGACCTCACGGCTTCCCCTCTTTGCGAGTTCACCAGAGGGGTGTCCTCTCTTGACGGGGTGAGGTTACTTTCAAGCTAGATCCCCATGAGCAATGATAACCACAATGAGGGCATGAAAATTTGACTCCTCCTACACCCCTACACCCTTGTACCCTTACACCCATTTATTAAGACAGATGGCTGAAAACATTTTATTCAAAAAAGTTAGAAAAACCCTAAAAGAGGCTGATGCTAGCTTTGTCCGTATCCTTTGGTGTGATAACGCCAATATAATTCGTGCTAAAGCTGTGCATGTGGAGATGCTACCCCATTACTTTGAGCATGGTGTGGGTATATCCGTAGGACAACAGGGTGTTCCAGTCATGTATGATGCTGTTGTTCGCAAAACTGGTTTGGGGCCAGTAGGTGAAGTTTCCTTAGTTCCCGATTGGTCTAGCTTAACTGCTTTATCCTATTCTCCGGCTCATTTTCGTGTCATGGGAAACATGAAATTAAACAATGAAGCCTGGAATTTGTGTCCGCGCCATTTTTTAGTGCGGATGGTAGAAGCCGCAAAAAGTCAAGGATTAGAAGTACAGGCTGCCTTTGAAAATGAGTTTTACCTGCTGCAACAATTAGGCGATCGCATTGTACCCGCAGACTCTACACTTTTTGCCTCTACCCAGGCAATGGATATTAATTACGAAGTTATTGATGATATTGCTGAAGCTTTGATTTGCCAAGGCATTCCTGTAGAACAATATTATCCAGAGTCTGGCCCTGGTCAACAGGAAATATCCATACGATATACTGAAGCATTGCGTGCTGCTGATTGGCAAATTGCCTATAGAGAGACGGTAAGAGCCATAGCTAGGCGTCACAATCTGAAAGCTTCTTTTTTACCAAAAATCTTTCCTGAGTCAGCGGGTAGTGGTTGTCATATTCATCTGAGTCTATGGCGAAATGAGCAAAATTTGTTACCTGATGCCCAAGGTGTTTGTGGTTTATCTGAAGTGGCAAGAGCTTTCATTGCTGGCATTCTGAAGCATTTATCAGCACTGATGGCATTGACGACACCTTGTGTTAATTCTTACCGCCGAATTCGTCCTCATGCTTGGAGTGGTGCTTTTCGTTGTTGGGGATTAGACAACCGTGAGGCAGCAGTGAGAGTACCCAGTACAACTGGATTCGGCATTCCCACACATTTTGAAGTCAAAACAGTAGATGCATCAGCAAATCCTTACTTGGCTTTAGGTGCGGTGATTGCAGCCGGATTAGACGGGGTGCAACATAATTTGGAACTAGGACAACCAGTAGCTATAGATCCTGGATACCTGACACCAGATGATCGCAAACTCCAAAAAATCGACCCTTTACCCACAAATTTAGGCGAAGCGATCGCTCACCTCAACCAAGATAACGTGCTTTTAAATGCTTTAAATCCCCAGTTGTCAACAGCTTTTATTGCTGTGCGTCAAGCCGAATGGGAAGCAATGAAAGATTGGGATTTAGAACAAGAAGTAAAAGTTCTATTAGAAAGATATTAACAAAAGTGGTTGATTGTTGGTTGTTGGTGGTTAGTGGGTAGAGACGCGAGGAACATCGCGTCTGTACATTAGTAGTTAATGGCTTACTACTCCCCACACCCCACACTCCCCATCTCCCCATCTCCCCATCTCCCCATCTCCCCATCTCCCCATCTCCCCATCTCCCCATCTCCCCATCTCCCCATCTCCCCATCTCCCCATCTCCCCATCTCCCCATCTCCCCATCTCCCCATCTCCCCATCTCCCCATCTCCCTAACACTAAGCTGAAGCTTTAACTTGACCAAAACGACGATCGCGTTTTTGATAACTTAATAAAGCTTGGTGAAAGGCTGTACGGTCAAAATCAGGCCAGAAACTATCAGTAAAATACATCTCTGTATACGCAAGTTGCCACAACAAAAAGTTACTTAACCGCATCTCTCCACTAGTGCGAATCAATAAATCTGGTTCAGGAGTATCTTTTGTGTAGAGGTGTTGTGCTACTAAACTTTCATTTATTTGTTGGGGGTTGAGTTCTCCTTGCTGCACAAGTACCGCCAGTTCACGACATGCTTTGATAATTTCGTTACGACTTCCGTAATTGACTGCAACGGTAAAGTGGATGGCTTGGTTGTGTAGTGTCTGTGCCACTGAACGCTGCATTTCTGTTTGTAGGGACTTCGGTAAAACTGATAAATCTCCAATAAACGAGATTCGCACTCCTTCGCGATGCATTTGTGTTAACTCGCGGCGCAGTAAACGTTCAAACAAATGCAGCAAAAAATCCACTTCTTCAGTGGGACGTCGCCAATTTTCTGTAGAGAAAGCATAAGCTGTCAATGCTTTGATTCCCCAATCCTTACAGCATCGTAATAGTTCTTTGAGTGTTTTTGCTCCTTGGCGATGTCCAGCAATACGTGGTAAACCACGACGGGTTGCCCATCGCCCGTTTCCATCCATAATGACGGCTACATGTTGGGGTAAGTTTTGGGGGTCTAAATCTGGGGGTAATTTGGCAGAAAGTTGAAATGTCATGGGTTTGAGAATTAATTTGAGTTGAAGCGAGGGTAAAAATTATTTTTTATAAATCGAACACTGATACACACAGATGGACACCGATGGATCATGGGTAGGCGTTTTTGTCATCCACCCACCAACAACCAACTATTAACTACTAACCACTAACTACTAACTCTCCAAACAAACTTTGCAAATACTCTGGTGTCAGGCTACTATGCCAAACCCACAGACGCTGCATTGTATAGGTGAAGGTAAATATGAGAGTTGCTTTATTATTTAAAGACCAAGCGTCCCATTTCAGTGTCGCCATCATCCGCTTTAAGGTACGCAAAAGGTTATTACGCATGTAATTCTGATGGCGCGTCTTCATCAATGTCCGTCCTATCCGCAGCAACCCAGTATCAGGATATGCCCAAACGCCAAATCCCCAGAATTTTGTCATGTGGTTAATTTCGTCTAGTACCAATTCTTCTAAAACATCTTGGAGTGTACCTGTGGTGTGCGCCATCAACCAGAGATAAAGACAAGTCGCGCCGTATTCTGTAGCTACGCGGTGTAATCCATGACGATACAAGTCTTCATGGGGGTCATTAGTGGGAAGATAACCTCTGACGGTGCGGAGGGTAGGCGTGATTTTTTCGCCTGTTAATTGCTGGTAGATTTTGAGTAAGGCAGGGGTATGTTGACGTTCTTCTTTTTCCCACAAACCCAATTCTGTTAACTCTCCGATTTCATCCACTGTTCCACCTACAAACCGCGCCATTTGTGGGTGTAAATTTTGCAAATACTGGCGGCTTGTTTGTGTATAGCCCCGGATGGGTGCTTCTGTATCTAACGCACCTACAAGCACAGACAAAAATACCTCTGGGTTTATACTGATGATTTGGTTATAATTAATTGCTTGCCAGTCAATAGGTTCCCAAGGACGCGGCTGGGGATTTTGAAATTGCAACGGTAAATCTTGCAGGCGATCGCATAACTTCTCGCCCGTCAAATAGCGATCTACAAGAGATTTAATCCGGCGTTGAGTCTGAAAGTAATGAGGCTGAGTATATAACTGACCTGCTAAATCTTCCATAAGTGGGCTGGTGGTAATAAGCATATTTTTTTACTTACGATTTTTACTTGTTGCCCAATTTAAGCGACCTAACAGGGGTTTGTCTGTAGGGGAAAGTAGGGAATTTTACAAATTACCTCAATTAACAGAGTCGGGTAAAAAGTAGGACGAGGAATATGTATTAAATTAATTCTGCTTCTTCAAATATTTGTCTGACAGTTAATTCTAAACCAGGAAACAAGTCATCTACAATCAACATAGAAGTTGTATAAACTTGGCTTGATTCAGAAGTTAGCAAAAGTAGGGAAAAAAGTCGGATTTACAGAAACTTATCAGAAAATTCCAGGTCTGGAACTGTAGACTAAAATTTCAGTGAACAGTAAACAGTTATCAGAAAACAGACTCATACCCAAATTTAGAAAGCTGATAACTAACAACTGATAACTGATAACTGATAAACAATGGACGCTGAAGCAGTATTAGCATGGTTAGATACCACAATTCCTGCTCAGACCGGAGAACGGTTGAGCGAACTCCAAAAAGTTATTCTTCAGCAAGTTTGGCAGGGTCGAAAATACCTAGAAATCGCTAATTACTACGGTTGTACAGAAGGACACGCCAAGGATGTAGGTTCCCAGTTATGGAAGTTGCTGTCTTTCGCATTGCAGCAGAAGATTACCAAAAGTAATTGTCGCTCTACTTTAGAACGGATTGTTAGAAAAACAAGTGCGATCGCTAATTTACTTGACTATCCACGAGTTACTCATCACTCTAGCATCAATCCAGAAAATGCCAATTTTCTCGGCCGCACAGCAGCCATTGCTGACCTGAATAGTTTAGTAGATCAAGGTATGAAAGTTATTGTGATCCAGGGTGAAGGAGGAGTAGGTAAGACAACTCTGGCTCAGCAATATCTGCAAACTCAAGGTTTTGAGTTGGTATTAGAATTGTTGATGGCGAAAGAGACTCAAAATATCACGGCAGTAGAACACGTAGTTGAAGAGTGGTTAAAACAGGATTTTCAGGAAGAACCGGGGGTGGAATTTGGGGTGACGCTAGGACGATTAAAGCGACAACTCCATAACAGTAGAATCGGGGTTTTGATTGATAATCTTGAACCTGCGCTTGATGGACAAGGACAATTGATTGCTTCCCACCGCAACTATGTAGAGTTATTGCGGATTTTAACAGATGCCAGGGTACAATCTGTCACCTTGATAACTAGTCGCGATCGCCTTTGCGAACCAGGAATAAATGTAGAACATTATCGTTTACCTGGTTTAGATCAAACAGCATGGCAGCAATTTTTTAGTAACCGGGGATTAGCAATCGACTTACCCACCCTAGAAACTATGCATCGTGCCTATGGGGGGAATGCCAAAGCAATGGGTATTCTCTGCGGTTCGATTCAAGAAGATTTTGACGGTGACATGGCTGTTTATTGGCAAGAGAATCACGCTGATCCTCTGTCTACAACAGACTTAAAAAATTTGGTGGTGAGTCAAATAAATCGTTTGCAAGTCCTCGATCCCCAAGCTTACCAGTTACTTTGTCGTCTAGGATGTTATCGTTACCAAGATATACCCCAAATCCCTACGCAGGGATTATTGAGTTTATTGTGGGACGTTCCGTCTTCACAACATCGGCAAGTGATCGCTTCGTTGCGGAATCGCTGTTTGGTAGAGTGTCATCAAGGGCAATATTGGTTGCATCCAGTGATTCGTGCAGATGCGATCGCACGTTTACGCCAGAGTGAAGAATGGGAAATTACCAACCACAAAGCCGCTGAATTTTGGACAGCGAGTGTCAAACAAATTGCCACATTTAAAGATGCGTTGCAAGCCCTAGAAGCTTATTATCATAATCTGGAAATTAACAAGTTTGAATTAGCAGGCAAAGTTATTCTTAATAGCAGAAATAATCAATGGGGACAGTTTTTACCCCTTGGTAGTACCCTATATCGTATGGGTTGGGTGCAACCTTTAATTGCTGCTATTAATCAGGTAATTTACAATGTTAATTCTGACCAAAATTTCAGCGAATTATACAATATTTTAGGTGATTTATACTGGATTACAGGAAAAATATATCTAGCTATTACATGTCAAGAAAAAACGATTCATTTAGCAAGTCGATTACTTCAATTTCTAGCTGATAGCTTAGAAAATAAACATCAAATTTACTATTTGAAGATGCTAGAGGTAGATTCCCTTTTAAGCATAGGTCTTTATCAAATTGATTTGTGGGAATTAGAAGCATCTGCCCAGTTATTTCGACAAGTTATCGATTTAGCTCACAACACTACTCATCATCGCTGGGCAGAAAAAGCAACCGTGTGTTTATCTCTAGTCTATTCCTATTTAGGTCGATATGAAGCATCTTATAGATTAGCAGATGCAATTTATCACTCTATCACTACAGAAAGTCTTCTAAAACAAACAGGTAGATTTGCCTATTTTATTCAAATCCTCGGTCAAACCTACGTGAATTTAGGAGATTTTACCAAAGCCAAAGAATTATTCACTATCGCCTTGAATTGTGCAGAAGAAAGCCATTACATGCAAGTAAAAGCCAAAACTCTCAATGGTTTAGCAGAAATCCATCGACAGCAAACAAAATATGAATTAGCTCTTACTCAACATTTAGCAGCTATTGACCTTTTAGAGAAAATTGGTGCGAAGTGTGATTTAGCGATCGCTTATTTGCAATTGGCTTTAACTACTCAAAGTATCGGCAATCTACATGAAAGTAAAGTGAATTTTGACAAAGCTATTCAGCTTTTTACTGAAATGAATGCACCAAAACAAATCGAGAAAATCACAGTTTATAGTAAGCACTTTAGCGCTTGAAGATTTCATGACTTGAGTCCTGATTCGCTGATTGGGTAAACTGCTTTACCAAGAACCACGCCTTCAACCAGGCATCACACACCGTTGACACAATGGTTTTAGCTGTCAGAACTAATATATTGATACCACCATTAAACTGCTACTAATCTTTATACACGATCAAATTTATTCTATCTATAATGGGTTGCGATCACTGCCGATGTGTCGCTCTCAAGAAACACATTTGCTAAAATAATTCAAGATAAGTTCAGTAATCATGTAGTAAATTTACACGATATTTTTCAATTAGATATCAGTGTTTTTAACGAGTATGATTATTTAACTATTAGTTGTCTAACTTGGCATCTTTATGAACCTCACAGAGAACTAGTGAGGTTACTGGACTAGCAATAGATGAAGATAGTGAAACCTAATTAACGGCAGAACGAGTAAAAGTGTGAGTAAATAAATTAAATAAATATTTTTGCTTATAAAGGTGTTTTGTAGCTAAATCCCTCTTAGAATACAAAATGTTTATCTGTACAAAAGTTTAAATTTTGAGTAAGAAAAACCAGAATTTAGAATTTCAGACTTAGAATAATATTAAATACTAAATTTATGAGTTGATTTATTGAGATATATAAATTAACTCAAAATTAATCATTCCGAAGATAGAATTATTAGCTTATACCAATTCAAAAATGTTTAAGGACAGATAACCTCACCCGCCTAACGGCGTCCTAAGCGACCTCGTTTAGGGTTGGGAAGGGGTCTGATACGATTGGTGTGTTGCATTCTTTTTCCAAATTGGTATTATCTAATTCAATCGAAGAGTTGAGGAGAAAAATATATTTTCTTTATACTCTTACTTCAAATTAGAGGAAAGAATACACAAAAATCTTGAGCATGGATTCATAACTCTCAATTAAATTATTCAGCCAAATTTTTTAAATACGCATTTGTATTACTAAAAAATAAAGATTCAAAACTCTGAATATGAAATCTAAATAGGTATTTATGTCTAAGTTCTGTAATGTTCTTTGGTTAAATGCTAGTCCAAGTTTGAAGGGTTTAGACAAACCATTACTTCAATACCTATCTAAATATGTTGTAGTGGCACGATGGGAATACATTCAAACCAAAGATGAAGCTTGTTCTCTAGATGCAGCAGTAGCACTGCTATACGATTTTTTAAAATCGCATGATCGCCCGGTGCATTTAGCTGGTCATGGTATGAATGGGGCGATCGCTTTATTATTTGCCCGTCGCTATCCGCAAAAAGTGCGATCACTATCGTTGTTGGCTGTTGCATCTCAAAGCGCCAACACTTGGCAAGCACACTATTATCAGCAACGTCTGTTGTTTCCTCTTAGTCGTGAGCAAGTTTTAGTAAACAGTGTGCGGACTTTGTTTGGTCATCAATCTCCCGCAAATACCAAAAAGCTACTAACTGCCCTGATTAGAGATTTAGACGAATCTCCTACACCCCATTCTCTGTTTCGATTAATTCACTTACCTGAAGGTGGGGTTTCTATACCAATGCTCGTATGTGGTAGTAAGAACGATCCAGTTGTCAGCCTACCAGAGTTGCAAGACTGGCAGAACTGGTTGAAGCCAGAAGATATACTCTGGGAATGTCCTCAAGGATATCATTTCTTTCACTACTTCTATCCGCAACAGGTAGGCGAGCAAATGTTGAGTTTTTGGCAACGCTTCACCCAGAATCCAGAGACTACTCAAAATTCCGAACTCAGCCTGTCTGTGGAATAGAGACAAGGGAAGGAGGACAAGGAGGAAAAACCAGACAAGGGAGACAAAGGGAATTAGTTACTATATTATTCTCCCCACACTCCCCACACTCCACCCTTACCTTAAGCCGCTACGCGTCTACACACTCCTCACACTCCCCACACTCCCCAATCCCCCCAGCCTAAACATTAAAAGATGCCAAGCAAATACGCGATCGCCAAATCAGACTGTCAGGATCGAAAAAGCAAGCAGTAATATGTAATTTGCTTTAGTTTCTCCTTTGTTCAACTTCCCAGAATAGGAGGTAAATCTTGGCTAAGTTAAAAGTTGGTATCAACGGGTTTGGTAGAATTGGGCGTCTAGTATTTCGTGCTGGCATTACTAACCCCAACATAGAGTTTGTAGGCATTAACGACCTTGTACCACCAGATAATCTTGCTTACCTGTTGAAGTATGACTCTACCCACGGGATGTATAGGGGTAACGTTGAGGCAAAGGATAATGGCATCGTTGTTGATGGGCATTTTGTTCCTTGCGTATCGATTCGGAATCCAGCAGAATTGCCCTGGGGTAAATTAGGTGCAGATTATGTAGTTGAATCTACAGGATTGTTTACCAATTATGAAGGGGCAGCAAACCACCTGCAAGCCGGAGCCAAGCGGGTGATCATTTCTGCCCCTACTAAAGATCCAGACCGAGTCAAAACCCTATTAATGGGTGTCAACCATCATTTGTTTGATCCAGCGAAAGATACTGTTGTATCCAATGCCAGTTGTACTACTAACTGTCTGGCTCCCATCGCTAAGGTGATCAATGATAATTTTGGTCTGACAGAAGGATTAATGACTACAGTCCACGCCATGACTGCTACTCAACCCACAGTCGATGGCCCTTCCAAAAAAGACTGGCGTGGTGGTCGTGGTGCTGCACAAAATATTATTCCCTCTTCTACCGGAGCAGCAAAAGCTGTGGCGTTAGTTTTGCCTGAGTTAAAAGGCAAATTGACTGGTATGGCATTCCGGGTTCCCACTCCTGATGTTTCTGTGGTTGATTTAACCTTCAAAACAGCTAAAGCTACTAGTTATCAGGAAATCTGTGCGGCAATGAAAGCAGCAGCGACAGGCGAACTCAAGGGTGTATTAGGCTACACAGACGAGGAAGTAGTTTCCACAGATTTCCAGGGAGATAGCCACTCAAGTATCTTTGATGCTGGTGCTGGTATTGAACTGAATCCCAACTTTTTCAAGGTTGTGGCATGGTACGACAACGAATGGGGCTACTCCAATCGAGTCATTGACCTGATGTTAGCTATGGCACAAAAAGAAGGCATTTTGCAAGGTCTTGCAGTAGCGGTTTAACAGTTATCAGTTATCAGTTATCAAAGCAATTTGTTAACTATTTACTGTTAACTGTAGCCTGCGGCAAGCCGCTACGCGTCTACACTGATTTCTCATCACTATCAAAAATTGCCAAGGATTAAAATCCTTGGCTGATAGCACAAGTTATCTAAAAAATGAGTCTACTAAAGTAGACTTAAAGAATCCTCCCTCCCGGTTTTACCTATGGTGTACACCAAGTCTTACCACACAGAATTTATCCTGCCTCGGAATAAATTCTGGAATGGGATATTAGGCAGATGGAGGATTATATACTTACACAAAATTACATATATTTAAATAATTATTAAATTATATAAAAACTCTTTTTTAAATTTAAAAACTTATTTAATCTTCAGTGCCAATACTGAAAAAAAGCTGAAGAATTTGTGATTTAAATATTCAGTTATTTAAGCACAACAAGGGTCAAAAATTGTCCAAATAATTATGGTTACTAGGGTTGTCAATATTCCATTATTAGGAAAAATGCAAAATGATTTAAAAAAACTGCATACAATCGCACAATCAACCTTGGCAGAACTTGCCTAGAATAGGTCTGGAGGGAATTCAATCAGGGCTTTTGCGAAATTCTTTCGGTGTAATTGGTAATAAGTAATGAAATATATTAATTTTCAATTACCGATTACTCATCACCAATAATTCAGCTATCAAGACCACTACAACCTAGTTATATAAGTCCTGAAAAACAAAATTCAAGAGGTAAACCATGTCAAAGAATTTACTAGAACAATTGCGAGCAATGACCGTTGTGGTCGCAGATACTGGAGACATTCAAGCAATTGAAAAATTCAAGCCCCAAGATGCGACTACTAACCCTTCCTTGATTACAGCGGCAGCACAAATGCCAGAATATCAAGAAATTGTTGATCAAACTTTACTGCAAGCAAAAAAAGACCTTGGTTCTGGTGCATCTCAAGCTCAAGTAGTTTCTTTGGCATTTGACCGTTTAGCGGTGTCCTTTGGATTGAAGATTTTGCAAATCATCCCTGGACGAGTATCCACAGAAGTGGATGCACGCTTATCTTACGACACAGAAGCTACTGTTACTAAAGCACGAGAGTTGATTGCTCAATACGAAGCAGCCGGAGTTTCTCGCCAACGCATTCTGATTAAAATTGCTTCCACTTGGGAAGGTATTCGTGCTGCTGAAATTTTGGAAAAGGAAGGAATTCACTGCAATCTCACCTTATTGTTTGGGGTTCACCAAGCGATCGCCTGTGCAGAAGCTGGTGTAACTCTCATTTCTCCCTTCGTGGGACGAATTCTCGACTGGTACAAAAAAGAAACCGGACGGGATAGTTACCCCTCAGCAGAAGATCCAGGGGTATTATCTGTGACAAAAATCTACAACTACTACAAGAAATTTGGTTACAAAACCGAAGTTATGGGAGCTAGTTTCCGTAATCTCGGCGAAATTACTGAATTGGCAGGTTGTGATTTGCTGACCATTTCTCCCGCGCTACTGGGTGAGTTACAGGCAACAATTGGAGAACTGCCTCGTAAACTCGATGCTAGCAAAGCATCAGGGATGGCAATTGAAAAAATTTCTATGGACAAAGCCACCTTTGACAAGATGCACACTGCTGATCGTATGGCATCAGAAAAATTAGATGAAGGTATCAAAGGTTTCACCAAAGCATTAGAAACCTTAGAGCAACTTCTTGCACAAAGACTGGCTAAGCTAGAAGCTGAGACACAAATTCCTGTATAACAGGCTCCTTTAAAGAAAGGTTACAGTGTTTGTAGTGAATGCTTTAGCACTCAATTAAGCGCTAATCTGCTTACTATTAAATATAGACTCAGTATTATTTGTACCCGATTTCTACAAAGAAATCGGGTTTCTCATTTCCATAAACTTCTGTGGGAATTTTGAACTTATAGAAAAATCCAGTTTGATTTATGAACTTATTCATGAAAAGCGGGAACTATTAACATAAAGTATACCTAGCTTCACAAAAATCAAATATGAGGGTGATCTATTAATCAGCAGATTATTAAAGAAAAACAAGCTAGTAGTGAGAGAAAGAACTGAACATAATCATCCCTGACCATCATCGTTTCATTGTGTTAGTTTTTCTTTGCCTACGGGAACTATAACAAATGTAGCCAGATACGCAAGCGATCGCACTTACTTATAATTTTTTCCACAATAGCTACATGCAACTACATGCAACCACCATAAACGCATGACTTATCCAGCTTCTAAGCAGAAAATTTCTCAGTCTGATACCAACAGAGATGAACAAAACTCTCTGCATTTATCTAGCTGGTCATTTCACCCTCAAAATCAAGTTAATCAGATAATCAATCGTTTTAGCATCAGTACCAAAATATATTTTAGTTACGCGATCGCACTTGGTATTATGGTTTTGGGAACTACTGTAGGGGTTGTTTCAGGTGATTATTACCTGCATCGTGCCGATCAGCAAAGAAAAATCATTCGTCAAGAGCGTCAGCAATTAAGTAAACTCCAAAATACTCTTTTTAACTTACAGTTATTCCCAAAAATTTCTGCCAATTTCCAAACTCCACAAAGTTTTCAGAAAGCGGAATTAGCAGCAACTAAACAAATTACTGTAGCAAGACAATTACTCAAACAAATTAATTCATCTGCTGCAAATTCAGCCATCAAAGAACTAAAACCGCTACTAACCAAGCATCACAGCACCTGGAAAAATTTCCCCTCTAGCTTGGAATTAACCTTACATCAGATTGAATCACTGACTTTCAATTCTAATAAGCTTAAAAAAGCCAATCAATTGCTAGCAGAGTTTGCAGCGAGTGAGAATAGCAATCAAATGTTACAATTCCAAGATGAATTAGCAACTGTGATTGTAGTAGCTGAAACACAAGAAGAACAAGCAGAGATTGCTTTACTGCAAGCTCAAAGGCTACAAATACCAATTATTATTGCCAGTATAGGATTGAGTCTTAGCATGACTCTGCTTTTAATAGTTTACACCCGTCAGGCGATCGCTCGTTCAGTTCAAACAATTACGGATATTGTCGAAAAAGCGATCGCAGAATCTAACTTTGACTTACAAGCACCTGTAACTACAACTGATGAGTTAGGAAAATTAGCAATTAGTTTGAATCAACTGATTGGCTATATCAAAACCCTTTTAGAAGAACAAAAAGAAACCAAACTTGCTGCTGATGCTGCTAATCATGCCAAGAGTCAATTTTTGACCCACATGAGTCACGAGCTTCGTACACCATTAAATGGTATTTTAGGTTACGCAGAAATCCTTCAACGTTCTCAGAATATAACTAAAAGAGAACAACGTGGCATTGAAATTATTCATAAGTGTGGTTCTCATTTATTAACATTAATTAATGACATTCTTGATATTTCCCAAATAGAAACAAATAGAATGCAGCTTTATCCATCCGATTTTCATCTGCCTTCTTTTCTACAAGGGATAGTAGAAATCTGCCGCATACAAGCAGAACAAAAAGATATTCAATTTATTTACCAACCTCCAGAAAATTTACCAGCAGGCATTACTACTGATAAAAAACGATTACGGCAAGTCTTAATTAACTTAGTTAGTAATGCGATTAAATTTACAGAAGCAGGCAGTGTAAAATTACAGGTAAAAGTTAGAAAAAGCCAGGAAAAAACATCTTACATATACATATATTTTGCTGTAGAAGATACAGGCATAGGTATCAGTAAACAACAGTTAAACAAAATATTTTTGCCCTTTGAGCAACTAGGAGATTACAAAATTCCAAATGAAGGTAGAGGATTAGGATTAACTATTAGCCAGAAAATCGTAGAAATCATGGGTAGTAGCATATCCGTCAAAAGTGAGTTAGGCAAAGGTAGTATCTTTGAATTTGAAATAGAATGTCCAACTGCTGACGATTGGACAGAAAGTAGTATTATTACTAGCACTGGGAAAATTATTGGCTATTCTGGTAGTAGAAAAACAATTTTAATTGTCGATGATCGTTGGGAAAATCGCTCATTAATTGTTAATCTTTTACAAACTCTTGGGTTCACTGTTATAGAAGCGAGTAATGGACAAGAAGGGTTAGAAAAAGCTAATCAATATCAGCCAGACTTAATTATTTCCGATACAACAATGCCTATCATGGATGGCAGAGAAATGCTATCACAACTACGACAGTCAGAAACAATGCAAAATACTATAGTCATTATTTCTTCTGCCAGTATATTTGATAGTGAACGCCACAAAAGTTTAGCAGCAGGCGCAAATGACTTTTTAGTTAAACCAGTAAAAGTAAAAGAGCTTTACCGTATGCTTTCAAAATATCTTCAATTAAATTGGATTTATGAACAAGTAGAAAATAAGCAGCAAGACTATTCCGAAAAATCTTCTAGATTACAAACAATGGCGATACCACCAAAGACAGAATTAATTAAGTTATTGGAGTATGTGAAGAAAGGACAAATTAAAGGAATTAAACAAGAATTAGATAAGTTAGCAGCAATGGATGAGCGATATCAGGAATTTGTCAAAAAGTTAGACTCATTAGTTCAGTGTTTTAATATCCAACAAATTCGTCATTTTTTGAAAAAGAATATCACATAATTTTGTACATCTATTTTTTATTAAAAATGATAAAATATACTAACACTAAAAAACAATTATTTTTTGATCAAGAAACAGAAAAAAACACTAATACTACGGCAACTATTTTAGTAATAGATGATAGTCCTACAAATCTGGAAGTTCTATATACAACTTTAAGTGGTGCTGGCTACGAAGTATTAGTGGAAATGGATGGTATCAGTGGGATTGAACAGACAAAAAACAATCCACCTGATTTAATATTATTAGATATTATGATGCCAAAATTAGATGGGTTTGAAACTTGTCGTAGATTGCAAGCAGATCTATCTACAAAAGATATTCCTATTATTTTTATTACCGCTCTTTCAGATATAGAAGAAAAAGTTAAAGGCTTAAGTTTAGGAGCAGTTGATTATATAACTAAGCCATTTCAGCAAAATGAAGTGTTGGCAAGAGTTCAATTACATTTAAAATTGCGACGATTAAATATAGAATTAGACCAGCAAAAGCAACAATTAGAAAAACGTGTAGAAGAACGAACATACGAACTTTTTCAGGCTTTAGAACAACTTAAAAAAACTCAGTTACAATTAATTCAAGCAGAAAAAATCTCCTCTTTAGGACAGGTAGTTGCTGGTATTTCCCATGAAGTTAATAATCCTATAGGTTTGATTTCTACCAATTTATATTACGCTAAATCTTATGTAGAAGAATTGATTAATTTAGTGAAACTTTACCAAATTAATTTTCCCTACCCAGGCAGTGATATTGAAGATAAAATAGAGCGAATGGATCTAGACCATGTTCTCGAAGACTTACCAAAACTGATATCTTCAATGAAGTTAGGAACTGATAACATACGTGGCATTATGCAGTCCCTAAGAAATTTTTCACGCGCTGATGGAGAGCGAAAAAAGCTTGTTGATATTCACCAAGGGCTTGAGACAACTTTACTCATTCTACAGTACCGCTTGAAAGCTAAGTCAAAACGTCCTGCCATTCAAGTAGTCAAAGAATATGGTAATTTACCCAAAATTGAATGTTATTCAGGACAAATTAATCAAGTATTTATGAATATATTGGTAAATTCTATTGATTCTCTAGATAATTCATTTGTTATAAGTCATTGGACATTAAAGGATAAAAAAACAAGGGTAAATCCTCAAATTCGGATTTCCACTAACATTGACAAAGAGGCAGTAAAAATTACTATCACTAATAATGGTAAGGGTATGTCAGATATATTACAAAGCCAAATATTTCAACCTTTTTTTTCAACCCAACCTAAAATTCACGAAAATAAATTAGGACTAGCAATTAGTAACCAAATTATTACTGAAAATCATTGTGGTAAATTACAATGTGTTTCATCACCAGAACAAGGAACTGAATTTATAATTCAAATTCCTGTTTAATTAAGTTAAAATCCGATGAGGCGATCGCACGAGTTCAAAAACAGGCTATGAGCGCAGCCTCCTAAGAATCTGTACTAGCTACTGTATATCTTACGAACGAACAAGTTGCTACCCTACACCCGTAATTCTAGGTGAACAACGTGTAGAAGCATCAGTGACTTTGCAAATTCCTTATTAAGTAGCTATGAACACCAACATTGAAGTTGTTTTCAGCTTTGACACCACTGGAAGTATGTATCCTTGCCTCACACAGGTAAGACGAAAAATCAAAGAAACAGTCACACGCCTAATGGGCGAAATTCCTCAGATGAAAATTGGTATTATCGCTCATGGAGATTATTGTGATCAAGGTTCGACCTATGTCATCAAAAAATTTGATATTTCCAGTGATATAGATGCAATTTGTGAATTTGTCCAAAACGTCGAACCAACAGGTGGCGGTGATGCACCAGAATGTTATGAACTAGTATTACATGAAGCACAATTTTTATCTTGGTCTGATACGGCTTCCAAATCCCTAGTGTTAATCGGTGATGATGTCCCCCATCCACCAGCACACAATCCTCAAAAATTAAATTGGCGTCAAGAAGTTGATACCTTAGCCGACAAGGGAATCATGGTATATGGAGTGCAAGCCCTTAATCGTTCTCACGCCACTCTTTTTTATCAAGAACTTGCAGAAAAATCTGGTGGTTTTCATGTCAACCTAGACCAGTTTTCCTATATTACTGATTTATTCTTGGCGGTTTGCTATCAGCAATCTTCTAATGAAAAATTGCAAGCTTACGAACAAGAAGTAATCGATCAAGGACGTATGAGTCGGGGATTAAATCAAATATTTAATTCCATGATGAAGCGGGAGGGAAAATCCTATTATGAAGCTGCTGATTTAAGGGCGGTTCCGCCAGGACGTTTCCAGGTATTAGAAGTTGATAAAGATATCTCAATCAAAGTGTTTGTGGGAGAAAATAACCTTAACTTTAAAGTCGGACGGGGTTTTTATGAATTTACTAAAACCGAAACTATCCAAGGTCATAAAGAAATTATCTTGATGGATAGAACAACAGGTGATTTATTTGAAGGGGAAGCAGCCCGAGAAATGTTAGGGCTACCTGTGGGTGCAACGGTTCGCATCAAACCCAGTAACCTGGAAAAATACGTTGTTTTTGTCCAAAGCACTTCTGCAAATCGCAAGTTGATTAGGGGAACCCGTTTCCTCTATGAAGTAGAGGACTGGGTTCGTTAAATTTGATTAATCTATATAGCTAGTTGAGAGAAGGGTGAAGGGGGAAGGGAGAAGTATGAAGGATGAAGGATGAAGGGGGAAGTATGAAGGGTGAAGTGTTAGTATTTATCCTTCTGCCCTGGTGCCTTCTGCCCTGGTGCCTTCTGCCCTGGTGCCTTTTGCCCTCTGCCTTGCCCTTTTACCATTTCTCGACTTTTGCAACAAGTCTATCGTTTGGGCAAAAAAGGAGATATCTTTGGTGGAACCGATAAAAGCAGAAGTAAAACAACGAGTTCAGGAATTGCGACAGCTACTACAACAGGCTAGTTATGCCTACTACGTCCTTGATTCTCCGATCATGGAGGATGCAGTTTATGACCAGTTGTATCGAGAATTGCAAAGCCTGGAAACCCAGTATCCAGAATTGGTAACACCAGATAGCCCAACTCAGCGTGTGGGTGAAAAACCTGCTACCCAGTTTACTTCGGTTCGCCACAACATCCCACTGTATAGTTTAGAAAATGCGTTTAATATTGATGAGTTACAGGCTTGGGATCAACGCTGGCGGCGACAAGTACCTCCACAAACAGCAGCAGACTATGTCTGTGAATTAAAGATAGATGGTAATGCTTTGGCTTTGACTTATGAAAATGGTGTTCTTGTCAGGGGTGCAACTAGGGGTGATGGAGTGGTGGGTGAAGATATCACTCAAAATGTGCGAACAATTCGTGCAATTCCCTTGCGGTTAAATTTAGCAGGATTGAAAAATTTTGAACGGGTAGAAGTGCGGGGTGAGGCCTTCTTACCCTTAGATGTATTTAAACAAATCAATGAAGAAAGGCAAAAAGCAGGCGAGTCATTATTTGCCAATCCTCGTAACGCCGCCGCCGGTACACTCAGACAGCTAGACTCTCGCATTGTGGCGCAAAGAAGATTAGATTTTTTTGCCTACACGCTACAAATTCCTGGTAGGGACGATGCGAGTATTGCTAGTAGTCAATGGGAAGCTTTGGCATTATTGCAAAAAATGGGTTTTCGCGTTAATTCCAATCAACGGCTGTGTACTTCATTAGCAGAAGTTGCAGAATATTATCAACACTGGGATACAGAACGGCTGAATTTACCCTATATGACTGATGGGGTGGTGGTAAAAATCAATTCCTTTAAGCTGCAAGAACAGCTAGGGTTTACACAAAAGTTTCCCCGTTGGGCGATCGCACTCAAGTACGCCGCCGAAGAAGCACCCACCCGTGTAGAAAATATTGCCGTGAATGTAGGCAGAACAGGCGCGCTCACTCCCTTGGCAGAGATGCGTCCCGTACAATTAGCAGGTACAACTGTATCTCGTGCTACACTACATAACGCTGATCGCATTGCCCAATTAGACATCCGCATTGGTGACACTGTAATAGTCCGCAAAGCTGGGGAAATCATTCCCGAAGTCGTGCGCGTCCTCAAAGAACTCCGTCCCCCAGACACAGAACCCTTTGTTATGCCCAGCCATTGCCCAGTATGCAGTCAAAGCGTAGTGCGGGAAATGGGAGAAGCCGTGACTCGCTGCGTCAATACTTCTTGTCCTGCTATTCTCAAAGGAGCAATTGAACACTGGGTAAGCCGTGATGCCCTAGATATTCGCGGTATCGGCGAAAAGCTGGTACATCAACTTGTCGATAAAGGATTAGTACATTCTGTTGCCGATTTATACGAGTTGAAAAGCGACAAATTATTTGAATTAGAAAGAATGGGGAAAAAATCGGCAGAGAAAATAGTAGATGCGATCGCTAACTCCAAAAACCAACCTTGGTCAAGAGTATTATATGGTTTAGGTATCCGTCATGTTGGTAATGTCACAGCCCAATTGTTAACAGAAAAATTCCAGAGTGTTGAACAGTTAGCAGAAGCATCACGTGCCAAAATCGAAGGAGTTTATGGTATTGGTGCAGAAATTGCCGATAGCATCTATCAATGGTTTCGCATCAGCGCCAATCAAACATTAATTCAACGCTTGCAAGCAGCAGGTTTACAATTTGCCACCACAGCAGACACCGCAGTTACAGGTGATAGTGACAATCAAAAACTTGCAGGTAAAACTTTTGTAATTACTGGCACTTTACCCACTTTGAAACGCGATGAAGCCAAGGTATTAATTCAAAAAGCAGGTGGTAAAGTTACTGATTCAATTAGTAAAAAAACAGACTATTTAATTGTGGGAGAAGACGCAGGCTCAAAATTGGCAAAAGCCGAAGCACTAGGGATTACTCAATTGAGTGAAGCACAATTATTGGAAATTTTGTAACCCACCTTCCACATCCAGAACTTTTTGGATATTAAAGGGAAGGTTTAGCCGATCAATTTTGACTTTCATAGTGATACATATGAATATTGTACAGATGCGTCATGGCGCGTCTCTACACGCTAATTTTGATAGGTTTGTAGTGAGGACTTTAGTCCTCATTTAAGCTTTTCACCACCAAGACACTAAGAAAAATACATCACTTTAACTTACACTATCAAAGGGCTAGGATTTTAAACGCAGAGGGCGCGGAGGTAAGCGCAGAAGAACGCAAAGTTGTGTTACTTGTGTGGTCGCAGCAAACGTTAAAGCGATCACGTCTACGAGCTTTTTTCTAAGAATCCATTTTTTTATCTGTAGCGATGATATGCAAATCAGTGTTTTTTAGCAATCGCAGTAATTTATGGGTGAGAGAACCTTTGAGGAGAATTTGCCAACGTGATCGCTGACTTGCACCAATGACGATTTGGGTAATACGATATTGCTCAGCTACTTTTGCGATCGCTGCTGCGACATCACTATTAGGAACACGAATAAAATTGCCTGCAAATTCTTTACATAGCTTCTCACACATATCTATGTGCAAGCTTTCTTCTTTAGTAAGGAAGTGGTCAGGATCAGCAACAAATACAGCAAACAGAGGAGCGTGCATGTAATTAGCTATCCTCGCGCCCCGACGTAATAGTTGCAACGAATTAGTATAAGTGGAAATACATACTAATACCCGCTCTTGAATATTACAGAATTGACCTTGCGGATTCACACCGTTTGCCAAGCCTGCACTCATTTCTCTGGCTTCTTCAACGTTGTCAGCTATTTCTCGCAGTGCTAGTTCTCGTAAAGCAATTAAGTTGCGACGTTGAAAAAAGTTATCAAGTGCTTGTTGGATTTTTTGCGGGGCGTAGATTTTCCCCTCTATCAACCTTTCTTGTAGTGTTTCTGGGGTAATATCTACTACTATAACTTCATCAGCTTCATCCAAAACTCTGTCAGGTACACGCTCGCGTACCACTACGCCAGTAATTCTTGCTACCAAGTCATTGAGGCTCTCCAGATGTTGAATATTCATCGTGGAGTAAACATCAATGCCATTTTGCAAAATAATTTCTACGTCTTGGTAGCGCTTTTCGCGGGGTGAACCAGGGACATTAGTATGAGCGAGTTCATCGATTAATACTAGTTGAGGCGATCGCGTCAAGATAGCGTCAGTGTCCATTTCCGTCAACGTTAAACTACCCCGTGGAATTTGTTTGCGGGGTAGTATTTCCAATCCCTCAGCCATCTGGGCTGTTTCTTTGCGTCCATGGGTTTCCAACAACCCAATCACAACATCAATCCCTTCTTCTTTGAGTGCGTGACCTTCTTCTAGCATCCGGTAAGTTTTGCCAACACCAGGAGCCATACCGATAAAAATTTTGTGTTTACCACGACGGGCTGGGTACATGGGAGGTGGGGAGATGGGGAGATGGGGAGTGTGTAGACGCGTAGCGGCTTAAGGTAAGGGTAGAGTGTGTAGACACGCAAGTGGCTTCCCGTAGGGTGGAGTGGAGGAATTACTACTAACCACTAACCACTAACCACTAACCACCAACAATATTATTGATTTTGCCTACGGTTAATTTCTTGTAGGTCGAGGGCATAATTTAATTTCAAAATATTAACTCCAGGCTCGCCAAAGATACCTAAAAATCTACCCTCTGTATACTGTTTGATAAATGGCACTATCTCTTCTCGAGTAATATTACGCGCACGAGCCACCCTTTCTAGCTGTTCTTGTGCTGTTCTCACAGAAATATGTGGATCTAAACCAGAACCGGAAGTGTAGATGATGTCAGCGAAGGGTTGAATGCTTTCATCACTAAGTTCACTAGACTTCTCAACTACACGGTTAAGCAAGTCTGGACTACTAGGAGCAAGATTGCTTCCACCTGATACACCAGTCGGTCTACCTAATTTTCCTTGGCTATACCTAACAGCGCTAGGGCGACCTTGAAAATACCTTTCAGAACGGAACTGTTGACCAATTAAAGCTGAGCCAATTGCTCTGCCTTGGATATTTTGCATAATACTACCGTCTGCTTTTTCTTTAAAAAAAGCTTGACCGACTCCCAAAACAGCAACCGGGTAAATAATTGCTGTCACCAACCACAGTAATATAGTTATGCGAATGGCTCTGGTAAATTCTCGAATAATAAACATAATTGGTAATTGGTAATTGGTGAGACTACTTGCCGTCTTGGCTTATGCCGAGATGGCAAAGTAGCGAACCCGAAGGGTAATTAATTGGTCTGAGAACTGATAATTGATAACAGTTAAAAACGTTCTGGTTGAAAAATAACAAAGAATAAGTAAACTACTAGTGCCAATGTTATAAAACCTAAAATACCAATTGCCCAAGCTGAACGACGTTCCAAAACACCGTCAGCAGCTGCATAAACAACGGGAGCAATCACCAAATTTATACATAAACCAATAAAAATCACCAGTGGTAACTTTTGCCTACGCCATTGTGACCACATAAAATAAATTGGCTCTACTAAATTTGCTGACAAAAACTTCTTAAATACATTAACTTCTCTATTTATATTCATTTTATTTTGTCACCTCTAATTAAACTATATTGTTTCCCCCTACCTTGGAATAACTCAACATATGAGTCCAAAAACTCTGTGTTACTCTGCGCTTACCTTTGCTACCTGGTGCGTTAAATAAAATATATTCTTTCCCCTTCCTACGCCAATCCTATAGCCGTAATCATCAAATCAATTAACTTAATCGCAATAAAAGGTGCAATCACACCGCCCAACCCATAAATCCAAATATTGCGTTGTAATAACTGATTAGCAGTCAAAGGTCGAAACTTTACACCCTTGAGTGCTAAAGGAATTAAAACAGGAATAATCAATGCATTGTAAATTAGCGCTGACAGCACAGCAGAATTAGTGCTGGTTAGCTTCATGATGTTCAAGCCTTGTAAGTTGGCAGCAGCAAATAATACTGGAATAATTGCAAAATACTTAGCAATATCATTGGCGATCGAAAATGTTGTTAATGCTCCTCTGGTAATCAACAATTGCTTACCAATGCTAACTATATCAATGAGTTTGGTCGGGTCAGAGTCTAAATCCACCATGTTTGCTGCTTCTTTGGCGGCTTGAGTACCCGTATTCATTGCTACACCAACATTCGCCTGTGCCAAGGCTGGTGCATCATTTGTACCGTCTCCGGTCATTGCTACTAGTTTGCCTTTTTCCTGTTCTCGTTGAATTACAGAGATTTTGTCTTCTGGGGTAGCTTCGGCAATAAAATCATCAACTCCAGCTTCTTTAGCAATCACAGAAGCGGTAATGTGGTTGTCTCCTGTCAACATGACGGTGCGTACTCCCATACGCCGCAACTGATCAAAGCGATCGCGTATTCCTGGTTTAACTATATCTTTGAGATAAATCACACCATAAATTTCCCCATCTAGGCACACTGCTAGTGGTGTCCCTCCTTGCTGGGAAACCATTTCGTAGGCAGCATCTAAATCTGGTGTCTGTTGTCCATTACGTGTACGTACAAATCCTTTGATTGCATTTACCGCACCTTTACGCGCCTCTTGGCCGTTGGGTAAATTTGTACCACTCATGCGAGTTCTAGCGGAAAATTCTACCGCTTCGGCTTTTTCCGGATCAAAATCAATTCTGGTTCCCAATCTTTCTGCCAGTCTAAATATAGATTTCCCCTCTGGAGTTTCATCAAATATACTTGCTACCAAAGCCACATAAGCAATTTCTTCCATTGAGTGACTGTTGATAGGAATAAATCCTTCTGCCAGACGGTTGCCTAAGGTGATTGTGCCTGTTTTGTCAAGAACCAAGGTGTTAACATCACCACAAGCTTCCACCGCTCTACCAGAGGTGGCGATCACGTTAAACTGGGCTACCCTATCCATACCCGCAATCCCGATCGCACTCAGTAATCCGCCGATGGTGGTGGGGATCAATGCTACCAACAGCGCTACTAAAACTGCCACACTGACTTGAATTTGCACATATTGAGCGATGAACGGCAAAGTTGCCACTACAAACAAAAACACTAAGCTGAGAACTGCCAATAATACTGTTAATGCAATTTCATTAGGTGTTTTGCTGCGTTCTGCCCCTTCTACCAAAGCAATCATCCGGTCTATAAAACCCTTGCCTGGATCAGCAGTAATGCGGATAATCAGTTCATCGGAGATAATGCGCGTCCCACCAGTGACCGAACTAGCAACATCAGAACCTGGTTCTTTTAATACCGGGGCAGATTCGCCAGTAATTGCTGATTCATCGACACTGGCAGTACCCATAACTACTTCACCGTCGGCGGGAATAGTATCACCAGCAACAACATAGACAGTATCGCCCTTTTGCAAGCTGGTGGAAGGAACTTCTGTAATTGCGCCATCGGGAAATAGTTTTTTGGCAATAGTTTCTGACTTGGTTGAGCGCAAAGCATCCGCTTGGGCTTTACCTCTACCTTCAGCAACTGACTCGGCAAAATTAGCAAACCAAACGGTGAAGAATAAAATCACCGTGATCATGCCGTTGAATAAGCGTGGGTTTTCCTCGGTGACTGGCCCAAACAAATTAGGTTCAATTGTCACCGCTAGGGTAATTAGTGTCCCAACCCAGACTAAAAACATGACTGGGTTTTTAACTGCTTGTTTAGGATTGAGCTTCACAAAAGCATCTTTGATGGCTCGCAGATAAATACCTCTAGTATTAATCCGCGACTTTTTACGAGCATGACGGCGGTCATTGGGACGAGAACGTGAGGGTTTGGGAGATTTGGGGGTAGTAGCAGCTGGATTCATGGATATGGGGAGGTGGGGAGTGTGAGGAGTGTGTAGACGCGTAGCGGCTTAAGGTAAGGGTGGAGTGTGGGGAGTGTGGGGAGTGTGGGGAGTGTGGGAGTGTGGGGAGTGTGGGGAGTGTGGGGAGTGTGGGGAGTGTGGGGAGTGTAGGGAGTGTGGGGAGAATAATATAGTACTAATTCCCCTTGTCCTCCAAGTCGTCCCCCTTGTCTCCCTAGTCCTCCTTGTCTTCTACCTGCCAGAGGCAATTTTAAATCCTTCGGCAATGGGGCCTAAAGCTAAAACTGGGAAGAAAGTCAGTACTCCTAAAATTAAAATTACTCCGGCGGTGACACTGGTAAATAGCAGAGTATCGGTTCTCAGAGTACCTGGTGTTGCTGGTACTGTTTGTTTGCGAGTCATGCTATCGGCTAATAGCAGCATGGCAACAATGGGAACATAGCGCCCCAACAGCAAGCTAACAACGGTACTGAGATTCCACCAGAGGCTGTTATCTGCTAAACCTTCAAAGCCAGATCCATTATTGGCACTGGCTGAAGTATACTCATAAACTACTTGGGAAATACCGTGAAAACCAGGATTGTTAATCCCAGCTAATGTTTCTGGAAAGTATAAGGTAATAGCACTCGGAATTAAAACCGCGATTGGGTGAATTAATAACACTAGGCTAGCGAGGACAATTTCTCGCTTCTCAATTTTTCGCCCCAAAAGTTCCGGTGTGCGTCCCACCATTAAACCTGTTAAAAATACAGTCAGAATTAAATAAATAAATAAATAGGCTGTTCCTGTTCCCTGACCACCCCAAATGATTTGTAAGAACATATTTAGGAGAGTGGTAAAGCCTCCTGTAGGCATAAGGGAATCATGCATTCCATTGACAGCACCAGTCATGGTACTTGTCGTTGCGATCGCCCAAAAGGCAGTGAGCATTGAACCAAAACGGACTTCTTTTCCTTCTAAATTTGGTATTTCATATCCTAAGATAGCGTTAACTAGGGTATTGCCTTGATACTCGCTAGTAGCTGTTACACCTATCAAAATTACAAAGATCGCAAACACCATCCAGAACAGCAACCAAGCTTGTTTGGTGTTGTTAGCAAATAGTCCATAGGTATAAATCAATGCTGCTGGAATCGACAGCATAGCGAGCATCTCTATTAAATTAGAAGCACCATTGGGATTTTCAAATGGGTGAGCAGAGTTAGCAGCAAAAAAACCACCACCGTTTTCCCCCAGTTGTTTGATCATTTCAAAAGATGCAACTGGGCCTCTAGCTATATACTGACTGGCTCCTTCGAGGGTGGTGACAACTTGAGTTGGAAGTAATGTTTGCGGTGTGCCTAAGATTATTAAAGCGATCGCACCAAGCAAAGATATTGGTAACAGTATTCGTGTAATACCACGAACTAAATCTACGTAAAAGTTACCCAGTGGTCTACCTGTCAACCCACGAATAAAGGCAATACCCACTGCCAACCCAGTTGCAGCAGAAGTAAACATTAAAAAGCCTAAAGCTGCTGTTTGGCTAAAGTAACTTAAAGTGATTTCCGGAATGTAGTGCTGCTGGTCAGTATTTGTCAGAAATGAAATTGTTGTGTGTAGTGCTAGATCCCAGCTAAGTGCTTTCAAGTTCATGGGATTCAACGGTAAAGTTCCCTGAAACTTTAAAATCAAGTAAACAGCAACGCCCATAAGGAAATTGCTGAAAAGCACCGCCCGCACGTACTGTCCACCTGTCATGTCTTGTTTGCTACGTACGCCCCCTAGTATATAAATAATTCGCTCAACCGGGTTCAATACCGGGTCAAACACAGTTGTTTCACCCAAGAAGACACGAAATATGTATCTTCCGAAAAAGTGAGTGATTACTATTAAAATACAAAGCGTTAACCCTATTTGCAAAAAATCCTGTGTCATGTATTTACGCTGAATTATAGTTGGTCTAGCTTTACTACTAGAAAGCTAATGATTATGAATAACACCTAATTACTTAATAGTGAGTGATATCTTATTTCAACTCAAATTCTCTTTTTGGATGACTTTTTGTAACTATTACTATGTTCCTGCTTTTTTCGTAAATGACTAATTTAATAAAAATTAAAATTTTACATATTTTGGCATTTTGAATTTATAATGTTAGTTTTTGTATTAACAATTCTCTTTTAGTAATATCGACTACTGTAAAATAAATATATTTACTCTAAGGTATTATACTCGATAAGTTATATCTACAAGTATAAAGTAATACATTAAAACTTTGAGAATTATATTTTTGACATAATTACTTATATATAGAAATCCTATTTTAATTTCAGGAAATTGAAAGTTACAGAGCCTTCACTGATCAAATCAGTCAGGAATCTAGCGTTTTTTTAATTTCAAGCACATATGCACAAATATAGCGATCACCACCTATGTGAGAATATTGAGAGAGTATTTATAAAGTAAATCTTAACTTTGTAACGCTTGTCTTCAAAGTTAAGCGATCGCATTGAGCCTTGGTGAGTTTGCTAGAAGGAAAATTATACCCATTTTGGATTTTATAGAACAAATCCACCAAAGCAATTCCCAATCCGTCTTGAAAAGCTTTAAACGGAGATTTCCGGCGGCAAACTTTTCCCAAAATCTGAAATTCAAAATGGTATGAGATGATTCCTCCACAATCCGACAGACGAAACAGGACAGATAAATTACTGAAACTTCCATACAACTGTCTTAGCTTCATCTATCAACCGCAAAACATTTTCCTTCTATTTAGCGGTTTAGCAGGGGGAATTCTATTATCGTTTTTGAGCGGTTGCAGTCAAAAGCCAAATAGCGTAACTCTCTCCACTGGTACTGTCGGTAGTTACTACCATCGCTTAGGTGAACAAATTAACTACTCTACCAACACAACAGTCGGACTTTCTGTGCGGAATATTGCTTCTCAAGGTTCCCAGGAAAACCTACAACGATTGTTAAATCACCAAGTCGATTTTGCGATCGCGCAATTGGATGTTGCCAACGAAGCCATGCGGCAAGGAAAAGTCAAAGCAGTGGCGATTTTGGCCAAAGAATATGTCCACATTATTGTGCAGAAAAATTCTGGAATCAATACATTCGATGACTTACAAGGAAAGCGAGTTGCTGTTGGTACTCCTGGTAGTGGAATTCTCTTTACAGCTAGGCAGTTAATCCAAGCAGACAAACTCAAGGTTCAAGAGGATACTTCTAGTTTTGACGAAGCATTCCAGAAACTGAAATCTCGACAAGTTGACGCAATGATCTATGTGGGAAGTTTGGGTGCAAATGAAAACCTGAGGCAAATATTTGTGAAAAACTCTAATCTGAGTTTACTTCCTATACGAACTGCACTCATAAACAACTTAACAGTATTAGATCCCAGTTCCTACGAAAGTGCAACCCTACCCCTTGGCACTTACGCCTCGCGTCCACCAATTCCTAATCGAAAATTACCAACTCTCTCAACAGCAACCGTTTTAGTCACTCGCCCTAACATGAATCGGCAAACGGTAGGGCTAGTTACTTGGTCAATTCTTTCCACCGCTCGTACTTATGCCCAATTCTATCCAGAAATCCAAAGCTCAAAAGCCGAAGAATTGATGCGAAAAGAGCTTTTCTATATTCATCCAGCAGCAGAAGCAGTGTTTGATCAGGGTGATCCTCGGGCTGTAATCATTCGTTATTGGGAAAACAACAACGACTTGCAGGCTGGAGTTTTCATTTTGGTAACAACAAGCGTCCTGGGGTTACTGTTACGACAATGGCACAGACAAAAGTCCAAGAAAATTATGACGACAACCAACAACCGAATTAGTGAACTTAAGTCACTTTTACCAGATTATCCCCAGCAAGCATTGGAGAGTATCGAAGACTTAAGCCAAGAGAATCGCCTGACATTTATTGAGGGTTTAGTGTCAACAGAAGTCTACGAACAACTCCGTCATAAAACACAAACTTTTGCCGATCAGTGTCGTACTCTCATAGAACAACAACGCAAAAAGTTAGTCATGGACACCCTTCTATTATTAGATGAATGGCAGGCAAGCTTGCAAACCGATCCAGAAGCAGCATTACAAAAACTCAAGCAAATTAAGCAACAATATCGAGAGATGCTGTTGTCGGATCAAGTTGACATTGAAGCTTATATAGAACTGATGAATTTAACTTTAATTTCGCTGATGACTTTAGCACCAAAGTCTTCTCCGGCTAATTCTGATTCTGAAAATAAAAAGCAAAATATCTCAAATTAACCCTCTTTTGTTACCTTCGGCAGAGAATAATCTTAAACCTTGTTTTTTACTTATATTTGCAACAAGAGGATTTAAATGACAAAATTGGAACGCGATCGCACGTTGGCATGATTATGTTTAAAGTTCAAGGTATAACCAGTATTTTTCTCTCCTGGTAGTAACAAAAGAGGGTTATTCTCCTCTACGGCAGAGAGTTTAAACCAATCTAAGTTAACCACCTCTACTGAGAACTTTTGTTACTCCTAATAGTGTCTTTTCTCTTTTCACCGTATTCTCTCTGTTTAATTGTCATTTTTATCACTCTGTTACTTTTATTTACTTAAGGCGTTGCAGATGGAGTAGGGTTAATCGACAGCTGTCGTCCCTATTGAAGATTGCTTCCTTGCACATACACCGTCGAAACAGGCTTCATCCTCTTGCGTTCCACTTTGATGTCGCTAAATCCAGCCATTTCCAGATAGCTTGCGAACCTTTCTCCTGCTTCAGTCGCATCATCTTCTGTAGTGCCAGGGATTCTGGGCTGATGAACAAGGGCTATGATTCCTCCCGCGCGCAACTGGTCTGTTAGCCGTCTGAGCGTGTCCGTCTTGTTATTCCAGAACTGAAAGTTATTAACAGCCAGAATCTTGTCAAATGGGCCGTCGAAGGAGGGCAATTGCGATACCGAAGTGAGAACCAATCGCACTCTTCCAGCCGCAATGGCGCGTTGATTTCTTTTCGAGGCTTGCCTGAACATCACTTCAGAATGATCGATACCCCAAATAACACCGTCAGTCACAATTTCACTCATCTTTTGGATTGCTACTCCAGGCCCGAAACCGATTTCCAAGACGCAGTCAGAGGGTTGCAGGTTAAGCAGGGAAATTGCCCACTCATTGCGTTCAAGATTTGATGGCCTATGTGCCATGATGAAGCCAGTGATATTCCCCCAAAATCCTGTGGGATGGGCAAATTGTGCTACAACTTTCTCTATAAGGCTCATGAGAGATCCTCCCTGACGCTCTTGTTGGCAGAACACGGACATACAAGGCAAGGCGGGCTAACGGCACAGCCCAGTGGCTACAACCAAAATATAACTTACCCAGTCAGAAAACTAGGAGGGGTAGATGCTAAACGAAATAATAGGGTTCCGGTGTTGATATTGTCTCGTGAACCACTTTGGTAGACCTTGCGAGCATTTCTTAAATGTCCTCGACGAGATATGCACTCCAATCGTTGATCTCAAGAAACTTTTGCCGATTTTGCCGTTGTAAACCTTGGCGCATTGCCAAGATAATTTTGAGAGATTGCTCTAAATATGTAATGGCATCAGTAGGTCGATTTGTTTCACGATACAAGACACCAATATTACCTAAAGTGATCGCTTCGCCTGAGCGATCGCCAGCTGCGCGTCTTAGGGGCAGAGATTGGTTGTAGTACTTGAGTGCTTCTTGCTTTTGTCCTAAAGCATCGTAGACTCCACTCAACAAGGGACACATCTTGATTCGTAGCCCAGAAGTTTCTAAGACAAAACCAAATTTCTAAAATGCCGTCTTGAAAATAGCGGGGATTCGGGATCAGGGATTTAGGATTAACTTAACAGCAAACCCATGATCCATCTGTGTGCATCTGTGTTCGTTCTTTCATTCCCTCATTGTGGGCTTTTCCGATGCTATGGTGACACACAAGTCGAAAAATAAAATCGACCTTGGCGAGTCTTTGAAACAGATAAACGAGTATTTGAATCCCGTCGGCGAGTCTTTGAAACAGATAAACGAGTATTTGAATCCCGTCGACGAGTCTTTGAAATAGTAAATTTTTAGTAGGAGGGTGTTTGTATTAGATAGCGCATTAGTCCAACAAATTATGAGGTGGGATATGACAGTATTGCGCGAGTCGCCTTAGTATCAGGAAATTGTGCGTAAGCTTATACCAAGTTGTGTTTAAAAACCTCACCCCCTGCCCCTAATCCCCAACGCCAGGTGCTTTATGCCGGGGGACCCGTCCACCGCACTGGCTCCTCCCTTGGGGGAGTGGGGACCCCGAGTTCCCCTCTCCTTGGTAAGGAGAGGGGTGCCTAAGGCGGGGTGAGGTAATATCTATGAATGCAACTCGGTATTACATCATATTTATCGGATCTATATCTATTGTTAAACTCACATACGCCGGACAAAGTTGACGCACTTGTTCCCAATCTGGTAACTGTGGCAATGCATCAGGGGCAAACTTTAACAGTATCTGCCAGCGATAACGATTTGCGACTCGTAAAATATTAGCTGGTGCTGGCCCCAATATATCTAAACCTTCTTGTTGTGGTAATGCAGCCGCTATTACTTGGGCAGCATTTTGGACTTCCATTGGATCAAGACTACTGAGACGTAATAAAATTAACCTGCCATAGGGGGGATAATTCAGTGCTTGCCGTTGCTCTAATTCTGTAGCGGTGAAAGATTCGTAGTCATGTTTTTGTACTGCTTCTATAACTGGATGCTCTGGTGTATAAGTTTGCACAATTACCCTACCTGGTTCTTCACCTCTACCAGCTCGTCCAGCCACCTGTGCTAAGGTTTGAAAAGCCCGTTCGCTAGCCCGATAATCAGATAAATATAGTAATCCATCGGCGGCGACAACTCCTACAAGCGTCACCTGTGGTAAATCTAATCCTTTGGTGAGCATTTGTGTACCGATTAATAAATCTGCTTCGCCGTTGGCAAATTGGGTGAGTAGGGTACGATGGGCGCCTTTGGTGCGGGTAGTATCGCTATCAAAACGAATAAAACGTAAATCTGGAAATTGCTTAGTTAATTCCTGGGCGACTCTTTGTGTGCCACTACCAAAGAATTTTAAGTAAGGAGAACTACATTCAGGGCAGTTTCTGGGATGCGATCGCGCATAATTACAGTAATGACAGCGCAAAATTTGTGGCCCTTCTGCCTCAGTCTGGTGATACGCCAGCGATACATCACAATGGGGACATTCCAACACATATCCACAATTGCGGCAAGACACAAAAGTGCTGTGTCCCCGGCGATGGATAAATAAAATTCCTTGCTGATTCTGTTGTTTTAATTGCTGCAACGCATCTTGTAAGGATCTACTAAATATCGAACGGTTTCCCTGTTGTAATTCTTGCCGCATATCCACTATTTCCACTGTTGGTAAAGGGCGGGAGTGGATGCGTTCGGGGAGGGAGAGGTAGTTGCTGGGGTAGTGGGGTGGTGGGGTGGTGTGGGGAGTGTGGGGAGTGTGGGGAGTGTGAGGAGTGTGAGGAGAATTTACTCCTTCTTGTCTGCCGTGTCCCCCATGTCTGGCTTGTCCTCCTTGTCCCCATCCCCGATCCCTCACCCTCACCCAACTTTCCAAAGATGGCGTTGCGGAACCCAAAACTAAGGGACAATTTTCTAATTCTGCCCGCCATTGGGCGACGGTGCGGGCATGGTAGGTGGGAATGGGAGAATCTTGTTTAAAACTGTTGTCGTGTTCTTCATCTAATATGATTAAACCCAAGTTGGGCAAGGGAGCAAAAACAGCACTCCGTGTCCCGATGACTATTTGGGGTTCACCTGTAAGCATTTGTCGCCAGGTGTCGTAACGTTCGCCAGCCGAGAGGGCACTGTGATAAACATTAATTTTGTTACCAAACCTAGCACGGAAACGATCAGTTAGCTGGGGTGTTAAGCCAATTTCTGGTACTAAGACGAGGGCGGACTTTCCTTGGGCGAGTAAAGGGGCGATCGCTTGCAAATAAACTTCTGTTTTTCCGGAACCAGTCACTCCATGCAAGAGAAGAGTTGCATACCCTTTTACTTCTTTGATGGTAGACAATGCCTGAAATTGAGCTGCATTTAAAGATTTTGGTTGATCTGCTGCGACTGTGGGGCCGTTTTCACTGCGTAATATTTCTCTTTGTTGAATGACAATATAACCTTGGTCTTCTAATTTTTTTAAAGTAGTGGTGGTTGTATTACAAATTTGTAAAAAATCATTGAGCCATAATTCTCCGCCATAACGCCTCAACACTTCTAGTATTTCTCGTTGGCGCTTGCTGAGGTCGATCGGCGGTACACTTACTGTCAGTGTTACTATGGGTTTGGTCTGGGGTCGAGAGTATCTAGGCAATTCTATGTAGGTTTCTACCCAACCACGTTGGATTAACTGCTTTTTGGCTCTATCAAACCCTTTGATCTGGCGTCTGAGGAATTTAAAGCTATAATCGCCATCAGCCTGAGATTGAAGAATTTTGATGATTTCACGGGCTGGGAAACTGAGAAATTCATTCGCGCCATTGGGAATATTTTCCCTTTTGAGCCGCAAACGAGACTGCGATCGCCCCAACAAACCTGGTGGTAGGGCAGTGCGTATCACTTGCATAAAGGGAGTGTAATAGTATTGGGAAACTCTTTCTAGCAATTGCCAGTAGCTTTCTCGAAAAAATTTTGAGTGGATTACATCTTCCACATCTCTGATTTTTTCAGGCGCAAGATTAGCTGGTGGTTGTGCTAACAAACGAATAGCTATCCCCCCTACCTGTTGTTTGCCAAAAGGCACACTTAAAATATCTCCTGGTTTTACTTCTAACCCTGCTGGTAATCGATAGGTATAGAGTTTTTCTTCTTTTTCTTCTTCTTGTTGTTCTGTTGTACCTTCTTTTGCAATTCCTGGACAGTCTACTAGCACTTCAACCCATTGATTTTTATTTATTCTGGTATCATAAGATTCCCCTGATTGGGCTACGACCAAAGGAGGTAAACTTACATCATTTATATACATGGTTCCTCAATTTATAGATATATATTTATCTGTTCTGTTTGCTGAAAATTTTCCTTGTTCATGAGGTTAACTGTCTGTCTAAATGTCAATGAAAATGTAATTCGCAATACTGTCATCAGACATAATACTTGATAAGTTTCCTCTTATGTAATTCCAGCTAGGGAATTAATTGTATCTATATACGGTAATCGGTATTGAAAACAGACCAGACAAAATTAATCTCTTCCATCTTTTTAAGTTGATTTTTCTCTGTATGGTGAATACGCAAGAGAGCTTTTCTCCCTATTGATAGATATTAAATACTCTCAGTATATGAGATGCTTCTAACTAGGCAATGGGTCGCCGTGCCTTTTGCTGAGCAAAGTTACCAAACATGCAACAGACTTATTGATGAGATTTTAAAGATGTTTAAACAATAACCAGCCATAAAAGATTAGATAAATTAGAAATATATATGAAAATTTAATAATTAACTAATCATTACGAGTAAGTTTTATATTTGTTAAGTTTGAGCAATTTTGATTTAGGTTATTTGACATAGTTTGTAAACAAGAAAAAAAATGAGGAACACATGGATATTCGAAGTAGCAACGAGAGCGTTGATGTGAACTGCAAAAATATATCTAAGAATGTATCTAGTTGTAACCAATAGCAAAAATAAATAGTGGTCTTTACCTCTTGCTATCCTTGGGAAACATAGGTAATGATGGGCAAAGACTACTAATCTGACTAGTTAAATCTAGCGGAATTTTTTTGCTATCAAACAGGTGCATTTGTCATTTATTAAAAACTAATGAAGCATCTTAAAGCAGCTGTCACTAAATTATGTATCAAACCAAGCAACAATCCCTAACAGAAGCTATGAATATTGCTGAATTGGGAACAATGGAAATGATAGAAAATGCTGCCGTTAATGAAGAACAAATTCTGGAAGTTTTAAATGCAGTGGCAGATGAAGAATCCCCAATTGCAGAAAATCTAGAAGTTGATGGACGCGATGGGGATGAAATGGCAGCAGCGCGTCCTTCAGGGTATAATAAAACCGAGTATGATGATGCTGTGGGCGCGTTTTTTAAAGAAATGGCGCGTTATCCATTGCTAAAACCCGATGAAGAAGTTGAATTAGCGCGGCGAGTGCGGTTTTTAGAGGAAGTTAACGAAATCCAAGCTGCATTACGACAAGAACTAGGATATCAACCTAGCAAAGCAAATATAGCAGCGCATCTACAAATAACAGAAAAACAGTTAGAAAATCGTTTGTATCAAGGTAGGGTAGCGAAACGCAAAATGATTCGCTCTAACCTACGACTTGTTGTATCAATTGCGAAGCGATATTTGAATCGTGGTGTACCTTTTTTGGATTTAATTCAAGAAGGGGCGATGGGTTTAAATCGGGCAACAGAAAAGTTTGATCCGGATAAAGGATATAAATTTTCTACTTATGCTTATTGGTGGATAAGACAAGCAATTACAAGGGCGATCGCAAACGATGCCCGAACAATCCGTTTACCAATTCATATTGTTGAAAAACTCAACAAACTCAAGAAAGCCCAGCGAGAACTCAAACAAAGACTAGGGCGTAATCCTAACGAAATCGAAATGGCGGAAGCATTAGAAATTCCGCCCCAACAATTACGTCAACTCCAACAATTACGACGGCAAGCATTATCTTTAAATCATCGTGTCGGTAAAGAAGAAGACACGGAATTAATGGATTTGCTAGAAGATGAAGATAACCAATCTCCAGAAGCAAAAATGAACGAAAGTATGATGCGTCAGGAGATTTGGGAAGTGCTAGGCGACGTACTCACCCCACGAGAAAAAGACGTGATTTCCTTGCGTTATGGATTGACAACCAGCGAACCCTGCACCTTGGAAGAAGTTGGTAACATGTTCAACCTTTCTCGCGAACGAGTACGACAAATTCAAAGTAAAGCGATGCGGAAATTACGACGTCCTCACATCGCTAAGCGGTTGAAGGGATGGTTAATATAATTTGTCAATTGTCAATTGTCATTTGTCATTGGTTAAGAGTTAAAGACTTGGAACTCTTGACTATGGACGTTGATTATGGACTAATGACAAAGGACTAATGACAAATGACCAATGACTTCTCAAATTGATTTAATAGTGCGTTTTGCCGAACCTGCTGATTGCGGTGTGCTATTTGAGTTAGTGCAAGGGCTAGCAGAATACGAAAACCTCTCTCATGCAGTTACCGGCAATTCCTCTACACTCAAGGAGCATTTATTTGGCTCCCCTAAATATGCTGAGGCTATATTAGCAGAATATACAGGGCAAGCTGTTGGGTTTGCCCTATTTTTTCATAATTATTCAACATTCCTAACCAAACCAGGAATTTATCTAGAAGATATATTTGTTTTACCAGAGTATCGCAGCCAAGGAATTGGCAAAGCACTTTTGACTAAAGTTGCTCAAATAGCTGTAGAAAGAGATTGCGGACGCCTAGAGTGGAGTGTTTTGGATTGGAACGAACCAGCGCAAGCATTTTACCGCCGCATGGGAACATCGATTTTAGAAGAATGGCGCATTTGTCGAGTTACGGGTGAGGCGCTGAGGGAATTGGGGAAGGGGGGAGTGTAGGGAGATGGGGGGTGGAAAGTGGGGGGAGTATGAGGAGTAAGGGGACAAGGGAGAAATTATACCAATTCAAATAATGTTTGCGACAGATAACCCCACCCGCCTAACGGCACCCTCCTCTTTCTGAGGGGAGGGTTGGGGTGGGGTCTTATATAATCCATGTGTTGTATTCTTTTTTCAAATTGGTATAACCTATTTCCTATTCCCTGTTAAGAGTTCCCTCTTACCAATGACAATTGACAATTGACAATTTACTAACTACGACAGCCTGTCTTTTGACGAGGAAAAGCTGTGAAGCTGAGAATTAGTAAGGATTATGGACTTATTAGTCCTTATTGCAGAGGAAACATGAAATGAAAAAGATTTTGTTAGTGTTGTTGCTTGGCATCACAATCTTCACCTTCGCTTTTAATCGTCCTGCTTTAGCCGCAGATGCAGCCAACGGCGCTAAAGTCTTTAGTGCTAACTGTGCTGCTTGTCATGCGGGTGGTAAGAACTTAGTGCAAGCAAATAAAAGTTTGAATAAAAGCGATTTGGAAAAATATGGCATGAACTCAGCAGAGGCAATAATTGCCCAAGTGACAAATGGGAAAAATGCTATGCCAGCTTTCAAAGCGCGTTTAAAACCAGAACAAATTGAAGATGTTGCTGCTTACGTGTTAGGAGAAGCTGAAAAAGATTGGAAGTAGAAAAATAGGGACTAGGAACTAGAAACTAGGAACTAAAACACAAAATGAGTATTTGAAACTACAGATGCAGACATATAGACACGGGTAAAATAAGTGTTTGTTTGTGTTTGTCTGTAGTTTCATCTCAATAGTTAATTTTATTTTCACCTGCCCGATTTGCAAAAGAGATGTGTAGCTGTGTGAGGGTTTTCCGTATGGTAGGTGTGGAAAAATCAATATATTTTCAGTGTTTATTTTAGGTGATGAGTAAGAAATATTTTAGTAGTTAAATAAGAACGCAAAGCTTAGAATTCTGGCTATTTATAACGCGCGTAATTAGTACCTATTTTCCTGATTATTTTTAGGTACTTGATTTATACACAAAAAGCGAGGATTTATGAATTGCTGTTATCGCTTTGTTTTTAGTTTAATTTTAATTACTGTTATTGTGCTTAGTTGTTCATTTGTATCTGCACCTGCTTATTCATTAACTACTTCTATCATCCCAACTACAGCAGAAGATTTTTTCAAGTTGGGGATAGAAAAAATGCTATACGGTAACTACCAAGGAGCAATTCAAGAATTTCAACAAGCGATTGAACAAAAACATGATTTTGCTGCTGCTTATAGTAATCGTTGTCTTGCTTATCTCAACATTCAAGATTACCAAAATGCGATCGCAGACTGTACCCAAGCAATTAATTTTTCACCAAAGAATGCTGAGGCTTATTTAAATAAAGGCATTGCTGAGTATAGACTAGGTTACTATGAAGCGGCTATTGCTGACGATGAGCAAGCGATCGCTCTCAAACCAAGTGATTTTCGCGCCTATTATAACCGAGGAATCGCCAATGCTTCTTTGGAAAAGTATCAGCAGGCAATTACAGACTACAATCTTGCCCTAAGTCAAATCCCCCATACAGGTAGCCCTCTACTTGCTGATATCTATAATGATCGAGGGTTAGCGCGTTTAGAGCTAAGAGACTTCCAAAATGCTATGCTCGACTTTAATCGGGCAATTCGTCTCAATGCCGTTGACTATCGAGCCTATTTTAACCGAGGTTGTGCTTGTGCCAAAAGTGAAGATTACCCTGGTGCTGTAGATAATTTTACTAAAGCTATCCGGCTTAACCCAAGTGATGGTAGTACTTATATTAGCAGGGGAATAGCCTTCCATCGCCTTGGTTATGAACAAGCTGCGATCGCAGATTTACTCAAAGCAGCTGATTTCTTTGGATATCAGGGAGAGAAAGTCGCATACGAAAAAACACTATTTTTAATCAAGACTGTACAAAAGCAAATATCGTTTAAAGTCGTAGTTTCCTAAATTACTACAAAACTCTCTGTCCCTTCTACGTTTCAAAAATACGACAGTCTGTCTTTTGACAGCTATTTGCAATAATTGCTAAATATCACTGATATCAAGTTCGGCTAATTACTTACAATATTATGCTTCGTTGTTGGGCATTGGGTATAGGAAAATCATCAGTATCTTAATTACCTATTACCAACCTACGCGACGTTATAAGTATTCAAGCGAACATGATATGAATGTTTCTACTACCAGTGATATAAAAGTGAAAAAGTGCTTTTTTTTGCTTCCAGGAACTATAATTAATCTACTCATAGCCTATCCTGCTCTTGCTGATGACACTAAATACAATCAGCAGCTTATTGATAAATCTCTGCAAACAAATTCAGAAATTCCTACCTTAAGTGAAATAGAATTAACTGCGACAAATGCTGAATTATTAACTCAGCTATCTACAACATCTACTGAAGCAATAGCACAGGTAGAAACAGAACCCTCTACCACTGACGAAACTACTAACGAAGCGGATATCGAACTAGAGGCGATCGGGGAAATATACACTTTGCCCCAATCTACTCCTACTTACGTAATTGAACAAGAAGAAATTCAAAAACAAGGCTCTACAAGTGTAGCTGATGTTCTCAAAAGAATGCCAGGTTTCGCCATTAATGATGTCGGTTATGGAGCAGATATCCACACAGGTACATACTATCGGGGACATTCAATTAATCAGTCAGTATTCCTGATTAATGGCAGACCGATTAATACTAATATCAACACATATCATGGAGCCACTGATTTAAATAGTATTCCTGTAGAATCAATTGAAAAAATTGAATTATCAAGTGGTGCAGTCACAACCCTGTATGGTTCATCTGGTTTTGGTGGAGTAGTTAATATTATTACAAAAGAAGGCGGCTTCACTCCTCAATTTAATGCTGCTGTAGAATTCGGCTCATTGAATTTTAATAATCAACAAACAAGTTATAATGGCTCCTTTGGTTCTGTTAAATATAATTTCAGCTTTGAAAGAAGTTTCATCGATAATCGCTATAAAGTACCAGAAGGTGCAGCAAATCGCAATGCCGATGGTTATTTAACTAATGCAGATACTGCTATCAGTAGCTATTTTGGTAGCTTAATTTTCGATTTAAATGACAGAAATACTCTCAGTTTCGACGCGACAAAACTTAGCAGTCGTCGCGGTTTAGTATATTTTGGTTTCCCACTTCAAAAAGACCGACTAGACCACGATGGACTTAATCTTGGTTTATCTTGGAAAACCCTACTAGGTAATGGCGAGAATTCCATTCTAACAACTACATTGGGTTATAACCAGGATTACTTTAGTACTTATGGGCCGACTTCTTTTCAAGGTAGAGAATATTACCGCACTGGTGTTTTAGATACTCAATTATTTACAGCTAGATTAGATCACGATTGGCGAACTAGTCCAGGTAATAGATTGCGATGGGGTTTAGAGTTTCACAATAATAACTTAGATGGTAAGACTGAAAGTACACGTCCTGATCGAGTTGCTTTAAATGAAACTGAAAACGAGAATCTATTAAACACAGCTTTATTTGTTCTCAATACTTGGAACATCACTAAAAACTTGGAACTAGATTTAGGATTGAGACAAAGCTTTGATAGTAAGTTTGGTAATTATCTCAATCCTAGCGTGGGATTTCGTTATGGTGTGACACCAAACTTTGCTGTGCGCGGAAGTTGGGCAGGAGGACAGCGTAATCCTGGTTTAGATCAACTGTATGTTTATGATACGGTTCATGGTTGGTTGCCAAATCCAGACTTGGAACCAGAAACAGGTTCATCTTGGACTGCGGGAGTAGATGTAAATTTCTCAGAGAATTTGACAGGACAATTTACTTACTTTGGCAGTAGTTTAGACAATCGCCTGGGAATTATTCAAGGAAGATGGGAAAATATTGGGCTTGTCGATACTAACGGTTTTGAAGCAGCGTTAAAGTGGCAAATTGCTTCTAGTTGGTCTACTTTTGTTAACTATACTTATACGGATGCCCAAATTAAAACAGGAGTAGAAAAAGGCTTGCAGTTAGGCATGATCCCCTATTCTGTAGCTCAAGCTGGTATTGGTTATCAAAGTGGAGGATGGCAGGCTAATTTGTATGCTACTTATAATAGTGGCGCGCGTCGCGCCTTCTTTACCAACCCAGGAGATAAAACTACAGATTTTGTCCCACCATTCTTTAATTTAGATTTTAGCGCTCGCATCCCTTTAACAAGAACTTTAGGAATTAGGGTTTATCTAGAAAACTTACTGGGTGAACAATACGAACGAGTCAATCGTACCTACAGCCCTGGGTTTACTTTTCGGATTGGTTTAACATCGAATTAGTTAGTGGTTGTTGGTTGGTAGTTAGTAGGTACAGACGCGAGGAACATCGCGTCTGTACAATAGTAGTTAGTAGTTAGTGGTTAGTAGTTATTTAGTTGTTTAATACTTACTCCACCCTACGGGAAGCCACTTGCGTGTCTACACACTCCCCACACTCCCCCTACCCCGCACCTCCCCACCTCCCTACCCCGCACCTCCCCATGAGAGCCAAAATTGAAAACGATGTACTGTTCCTGCATCACGAAGACGTACCAGAGTATAAAAAAGGTGGTTCTGTGGTGAGGAATAGCTATTTTTGGGCGCTGCGTTCAATTGCAGGTAAAGCTTCCAGATATGGTGATTGGGAATATGAACCAGAGGTGTGGTTCGCACTCAGACGGATGCTGTTGTCTTTTACCGAGTCTGGTTATTTAGGTTTTCGAGAAACTGTACTGGAGTTTCCCGCAGGTGAGGAAATTCCAGAAGCACTGCGAGATGTTTCGACTTGGCAGTAGCGATCGCTAAACCTATGGTGCTATACGATACCTATCTCGTGGATAAAGTGTTGCCTGTCTGACGTTGGCAAGATGTAGAATTCTTGCTGTCAGCCTTTCTAGTCCAATCGCCAGTCCTCCATGAGTTGGCATTCCCAATTCAAACATCCGCAAATGAGTTTCAAAAGACACAGGATCAATACTACGATTTCTAAGTGCTTGCTCTAAATCTTCTCGTTTATGGAGTCGTTGTCCACCCGTTGTAAGCTCGATTCCTTCAAACAGCAGGTCAAAGCTTTGCGCTGCACCACCGTTACCTCGTGGGTGCGTATAGAACGGTCGCCCTATCAATGGGAAACCAATGACAAACAAGGCAGGTATTCCAGTTTCTGATTCAGCCAGTTGACAAAGCTGGCGTTCTGCTTCAGGGTCGAGATCATCTACGAGGTCACTACGACCGAAGTGTTGATTTAACAGCCTTAGACATTCGTCAAATTCCCACACTGGCACGTTCAGCATCTGAGGAAGTAGTTTTTCTCGATACCTCTTGAGTATCTCTCCATAATCTTGGTTAAGTCGTTCAAAAATAAAGTTAAGCAGCTCTCGCTCTAATTGAATCAACTCTTGTGGACTATCAATAAACCCCATTTCCAAATCTAAAGAGTAGTATTCTGTTAGATGACGGCTGCTAGCATGTGGTTCAGCACGATACACGTGACCTGTCTCAAAAACCCGCTCTAGCCCTGCTACTCCATATTCTTTATAGAATTGTGGACTTTGAGCAAGATAAGCGCAGCGTTCAAAGTATTTGATTTCAAATAAATTTGTTCCCCCTTCTGTTCCACTAGAAACGATTTTAGATGTAAATATTTCGGTAAAATATCTTTCTTTTAAGAAAAAGCGAAAATAATCCAGAATCGCTGCCTGTATTTTAAAGATGTCACCAATGCTCTGATTGCGGAGTGATAGAGGACGGTGATTTAAAATAGTGTCAATTCCAATTTCGGCAATATTTGAAGAAGAATTGAAGGGAAGAATTTGAGTAACTCGGTTGAGAACAGATATTTCAAAAACTTCTACCTCAAACCCAGCCTTTGCTCTGGTGTCTGGTCTTACTTTACCTTTAATTTCTACTGGCTCATCTAACTTGAGTGAAACTGCTTGAATTGCAGTTGAAGAAGCAACGCATTGGACTTCTCCACTACAGTCTCTAACAATGATAAATGTTGTCCGAGCCAGTTCTCGCAGACGATATACCCAGCCACAAATCATAACTTCTTCTGTTGGCAACGAATGCAGAGAAGCAATAAGCATTCGTGAGGCACTTTTCATATGTAATGGTTTCCAAACTATTAACGATGCTGGAACCATATCAACGGCGGTGCCATCCAGCTTCCACTTTCTTTGCACTTTACAAGAATGTGGCTCTTAATTGCTGCGGTATCGTCACAGTTACGTTTTGCCCTACTAATGCCCATCCTACAAAGGATCTCCTTTTCAGGCAAACCTCTCAGAGGGGTCTGTCCTCTTCGGCGAGTTGAGAAAATCTTAGCAAATTTGCCGCGATGATAGCTGATACCAATTTTGGATTAACGATTTATACAAAGTGTTTCTTCAGAGACTAGTCCCTGGTAATGGGCAAATTTAGCCAACTGCTCAAATTGTGTGCTAACCAGTCAAGTTCTGGGATAGTTAGACGATCGCCACTAACAAGTTCAAATTTCTTTATCCCTGCCCAAATGTTAATTTGAGGAGGAACTTTCACATTACCCCCTTCGGGATCTCTGTTGTATGAAAGACGAGTCAGTTCAACTTTCACAATATCTTGTCGAGCCGCACTAAGAGCTGGTGGACATTTTACTCCCAGGAGTTCACGAGTCAGAGAGATTTGCTGCCCAGTAATCCGAAGTTTGACTTGTCCGAATAAAGTATAGAGAATAGTCCAAATCAAGTAAAAGCCTACACCCAAGTGACCGATTGCAAATAGGGCTGCGAACCATCCGCCACTACTCCAGCTACTGAAAGCGATGCTGTACCACTTCACCAGAAAAGAGTTCCATGCGATCGCAAATCCAATTATCGGGATTAATCCCAGATGAAACCCTCGTGGTGGAATCAGAATCTCTAACATTTGTCTGGTGTTAGTAAGCTTAACTTTGCTACCAACAGGTTTTTTCGCAATTGCTAAGGAACTTGTTCGTAAATTTGATTTTTCTAAAGCTTCTAACGCCTGCTTTGCAGATTTCAACCGTAAATCTAGACTGGGTTCTGTAAGCCATTTTAGCCAATCAACGAGATTCGGGCTGAGATTGACTCTATCTTCAAACAGTACTCGCATCTCCCGTTGTGGCAATTCATCGGGGTGCTGTCCCGTCACCAGATAAATCAGCGTTGTCCCCAAAGCATAAAGGTCTGAAGCGGGTACTGTGCGTCCACCGAATTGTTCAGGAGGCATGTAGCCATAAGTACCAACAACCGTCCTTGTACCACTATGCACTACAGTTTGCACACTACCAAAATCAATTAGGTAAATCTGTCCAGGACTATTACCAGTGCGATCGCCTAACAAAATGTTACTTGGTTTAATATCTCGATGCACGACAGGAGGTTGGCGACTATGGAGATAATCTAAAATTTCTAGTAATTGCTTAGCGATCGCTTTTATTTCTGACTCACTAAAGGTACGACCAGACTCTATCCAATTTTGTAATGATCTAGCTTCAATATAACTTTGAACCAAAGCAAAGCCTTTGCCTAATTCAGTCTCAACCTCGAAGCGATCAATATATTTAGGAATCGCTGGATGATCTAGAGATTGTAGGACTTCTACCTCACGTTCAAAAAGTTTCAAATCATCCCAATTAAAGTCAGGACTAAACAACAGCAACTTGACTACAACAGACGATCCTGTTTGTAAATCGTTTGCGAGAAAAGTTCTCCTACCAGTCTGGCGACCAAGCAGGGATTGAATGCGATAGCGATCGCGCAAAACTTGATTAACTAGTTGATCCATTGCTTTTGGGTGATAAGCGGGGTAAACGGCTTAACACTGTTCTATCAGTCTAATCACTTACTATTTTATCTTTTTGCAATAATTCGTTATAACTATCACTAAAATTTTGCTCTTTGAGCTGTCACCTTCAACCCATAAACAGAATTGTTCACAATATCATTTCCGTAGGATGTAAGACTAGAAAAATTGCCATTTTGGGACATCTGGCGTTCTGTGCAATAGTCCTTCCACCAACACCAAGCCAACCAGCCAATTTCCTGCTCTTTTAACAGCCGCAAAAATGCTTGATAGGTAAAACCATTTTCGGGTGCATGATTTTGATCGCTACCATCAAGATCGTAATAACAGCATTGAGTTTTTCCCTCAATTTCTTCATCTTGCTTGTTAGCAATTTCACCAAAAACAATAGGCAGATTAGCATCGATAGCCGTTTTGAGATGCGGTATCCCGTCATAGCCAGCCCAATAAGCGTGACTGCTAAATAAAAGATTGCGGTTAGGATCGTAATCAATTAACTCCTGACCAATTTTCGTAAACACTTCAATAGATTGACCGCAATCGGGCGCGTCAATCATAATCGGTAAATGTAAATACTGGCGTATTTTTGTAATAGCAGTTTTGTAGGCATTCTTGAAAGTATTTAATGCACTAGTAGAATTATTAGCCCAGCGATAAACACCCAATTCATTTGCTAAATTGATGATCAGATACTTTTGATGTTTTTTAAGAACATTCAGGACAGGTTCAGAAGTCCACCAGGGAATTAACTGGGTATTTAACAGGTTGACATCACCTTTGCAGGTGAGATCCCACAAACCCAGTACTGGAATAATCCGACTCGTCTTGCATCTGGTGAGAAAATTATCCAAGTCTGCAATTGAATAAGCGGGGCGATCGCTTTGACCATAATCCTTGTACCATTGAATTCTGACAGCATTAGCTCCTGTTTTTTCTAGTTCTGCTAACTTATCAGTTTTGGGAAAATCCCAGTCATCCAGCAGGGGTAGGTTGATTCCTCGCAGAATAACTTTGTTGCCGAGGGAGTCATACAAGTATCTACCCTTGGTATATAAACTAGGATTGCGATCGCTTTTTTTGATTTTAGAGGGTCTAGCAGCTGCTGCAACCGACAGCGACAAATTGGCAAAGCAACCAATTCCAGCCCAGGCTAAAAATTTACGACGATCCATAAGGATCTCCTTATTTTTGTTTACAAAAATGTTTATCTTTCTCGCTCAGGCGAGAATTGTTTTTAAAATAATCATCTAACCAATTGCAGCCCCTAGCAATTAGCTGTTCAAAATCTAGAGTTTCTACATTCCAAAGTTCAACAAGTCCATCATCACTAACAGAGGCTATTTTTTTACCATCTGGACTGAAGCTAATATTCCAAAAAGCATAACCATGTCCATAAATGGTTTTCAGTTCTTGACCATCTGTTAACTGCCAAAGTCGGATTGTACCGTCAGCGCTGGCAGAAGCAAGAATTTTGCCATCTGGACTAAAGCTAAGTTTGGTAACTTCGGCATTATGACTATGAGTTTTGAAGGATTTGATTTCTTGTCCGTCCAAATTCCAAAGTTTGATAGTTTTATCCCGACTTGCAGAAGCGATTGTTTGACCATTGGGACTAAAACGGACATTTGTGACGAAACTTTTATGTACTTTGAAGGATTTGAGATTTTGTCCTTGCAAGTTCCACAGTTTGATTGTCCCATCATTATGAGCAGAAACAATTGTCTGACCATTGGGGCTAAAACTAGCACTGAAAACTTTACCCGTATCTGCTTTTAAGGTTCTGAGTTCTTGGCCGTTGATATCCCATAGTTTGACGGTACCATCATAACTAGCGCTCACCAGGGTTTGACCATCTGGACTAAAGTTTACATCTTTAACTTCTTTATTATGTCCTCTGAAAATTCTAATATTCTGACCATTCAAATTCCATAGTTTGATAGTTTTGTCGTCATTAGCAGTAGCAATTATCTGACCATTAGAACTGAAATTAAGACTCCAAACCCGATTCCATTCATTCTCGCTATCTGCTTTTATTAATGCTAGTTCTTGACCATCAATACTCCACAATTTAATAGTCTTATCATCTCCGGCTGAAGCAATAATTCTACCATCTGGACTAAAACTTACACTCCAAAGCGAATCATTATGTCCGATGAAAGTTTTGGGTTCTAGTAGAGCGCTAATATTCCATAGTTTAATTGTGTTATCAGCACTAGCTGAAGCAATAATTTTACCATCATGACTAAAACTGGCACTAAAAACACTATCGTCATGACTTCTGAGGGTTTTGAGTTCTTTGCCATTAACACTCCACAATTTAACTGTTTTGTCAGCACTGGTGGAAGCAATGATTTTCCCATCTGGGCTAAAACTGACACTAATTACATAATTGTCATGTTTGCCAAGAGTTCTGATTTCTTTGCCCTCTAAGTCCCACAGTCTAACGGTGGTGTCTCCTCCCGCAGTGGCGATCGCTTTACCGTCTGGGCTAAAACTCACACCAAAAATAGATTGTTTACTGGCTCTAAAGGTTTTGATTTCTCGTCCATCAATACTCCAAATTTTGATGAATCCCCCTCGATCGGCCGTGACAATAGTTTTATTATCAGGGCTACAACTGATGCTCCAAACAGAATCTTTATACCCTTTGAAAGTCTTGATTTCCTGACTATTAATGTTAAAAAGTTTGACTGTATTAAATTTGCCTTTATTAAGTTTGGCTGTATTATCTTGACTAGGAGCAGCAATTAATTTACCATCAGGGGTAAAGCAAATACTGCTCATAAACTCCTCTTCGTCCTGTCCTTCTAAGGTAATAATATCCCGCCCATCAATACCCCAAATTTTAACAGTATTATTTGCACTAATGGCAGCAATCATCTTACTATCTGGGCTGAAACTCACACTTCTAAAAAGCTGATTTGGGACAGGGAATTTTTTGATTTCCCTACCATCAATACTCCAAAGTCTAACTGTGTTATCTTCACTAGCAGTAGCAATAGTTTGACCATCTGGACTAAAAGTTACACTTCTGACAGTATCATTATGTTTTTCTAGGCGATTTTGTTCTTTGACTTTGTAAACTGCTCGTTGCAATGCTAATCTTACCGATTCTTTAGTGTTAGCATCTACCGAAGTTGTTGATTGCAATTGCATGGCTGCTTTTAGTGCTGCTACTAAAGCATCAAGTTCTTGATTTGAGTTGAATAAAGCAGTAGAAGAGATACTCAAAGATTTGATTCTTTCCTGTTGTATATCTTGGATCATCATATTGGCCCAAATTGCCGCAGCTATTGCTGTAATTAGAGTTATTGCTAATACTCCCCCGCCCATCTGAATCCGTCGTTTAGCTTTTTGATTTGCTGCAACTAAAACTTCGTTCGCTTCTGCTAAAATCCTTGATGCTTCTGCTTCTGCTTTTAATCTTTTCTGAACATCCCGCTTTTCTAATTCCTGACTAGCATCTAAAAATCTCCGATCCAAATCGCTTAAACCTTTATCTGCTGCCCAATCACGCGCATCTTGCAAAGTTTGCCCCCGCAACAAACGCGATTCATCCTGATAGTTAGAATTTACCCAAGCTTTTAATGCTTGTGCATAGGGTCGAATATTTGCCAATATTTTGTCAAGCCATGCTTGATTAAATATCTCTGCATAGATGCGATTATAAATTTGCAGTTTTCCCTGTTGCTTAACAATTAACCCCGTCAGGCGTAGTTGCATTTGTTCAGGGCTATCATCTGCGGGGATTTCTCCCTGGTGTAAGATTTGCTGATATAAGCCTAATAATCGCCCAGTTTGATTTTCTGCATTTTGCGTCAGGCGATCGCGGATTGTTCGTAAATGTTCTGGTTCGTCCTGTGCTTCCCAATTTTCAATGATTTGGTTTTGTACCAATTCCTCTACACATTGCTTTTCCTGATGTTCTCGGAATGAATAATGAGAACCACAAATTAGTTGACACAGTTTCTGAGTTAAAAATGGCTGCCCACCAGTCCACTTTAACACCTCTTCCATGATCGCTGTCGGTCTAGCAACTCTTCCCTCGAAACCTCGAATTAAAGCGTCTATTTCATTTAATTTAAATCCAGTTAATTCGATAGCTTTTCCGATATTAAAAGGTGTGCGATTTATATCAGCAATTAAATTAGAAGGAGTCGCTACTCCCAATAAGCAAAAGGTGAGCCTTTGATATTCTGGATTATCTGCCCGTTGATTATAGCAAGCACGAATAAAAGCGAAAAAATCATCTTTAAAATTTATTCTTAAAATACTATCAATTTCATCAACAAAAATAATGATTTTGCCAGGTAATTCTGTTAGTAATACATCATCAATTAATTCACTTAATCGTTGTTTTGGTGGTAAAAATTCTTGCGATCGCCACCAAGTTCCAAAATTCACTTTTCTGGATAAACCAAACCCCCGCAATAGCTCAGAAACAAATCCGCCATACCATTCGGAAGGTGTGACATGGCTGCCAATTCTTGTCAAATCAACCGATGCACATTGTATACCTTGCTCTTTCAGTTGTTTCATAATATGTACCCGCAAGCTAGACTTACCCATCTGCCGCGAGTTTAAGACATAACACAAATCCCCATTTTTTAAGCCTTCATAGAGGTCAGAATCAGCTTGACGCACCACATAAGTTGGGTGTTGATATTCTAGGCTACCTCCGAGTTTGTAATAGTTTAAATTTGTCATGATGTTTCAATGGCTAATCTGAGCATCCAGATTATAACTGTTAAAATTATCAAGAGTACTTTATCTCGTTCTTTTAGCAAGTACTTTTAAAGCATAAACTGGATTATTTACGATTATTTACGAAATCATTTCTATAGGGTGTGAGATTATAAAAATTGCCATTCAGCGTCATTTAATAATTGGTAAAATTATCCTTTTACCAGCACCAAGCCATCCAATCAATTTGTGGAGAAACCCATGACCAGAGTAAATTTAGACTTACCTGAAGAAGTTTTCTCAGCCCGTCGTCTTCCCCCAGATGACTTTGTGCGTGATATGCGGCTAGCTGCTGCTATCTATTGGTATCAAAAGAGTGAAATCTCCCAGGAAAAAGCTGCTCAAATTGCAGGTTTAAACCGCCGTGATTTTCTTGCAGCCCTTGCCCGTGAGCAAGTAGATGTGTTTGCTGTAGACTTTGATGACTTGCAACAAGAGTTAAACCGTGTTTAGTTTAATTAGCTGTAATTGACTGTTCTTCCCAAGGAGAACATGTTGAACGCCCTAAGAAATGCGTGTTACAGCCCTGGACTTTAAAAGTATAGGTAGTCCCCGAATGAACATTATTGACTCTAAAGTCTCCGCTTCCACCTCCAGGGCGTTTGATTTGAACCTCATCTTTACCGGGACGCGACCAACGCACATTGTAAGTATCGTAGTTTTCCTGGCCATTCCAATGAATGACTAAGCTATTACCATCTTGATAGAGATTATCTATGCAGGGGCGATCGTAAGCACAAGCTATGTTGTCGTTACCAAAACCAGCCTGTACAACGGATATTGGAGTCAGAAAAAGTGTTAATGTACCCAACCCCCCCAGAGTAGTAAGAGTTGCCAAGGCTGTTCCTAAATATTTTTTGGACATGATTTGTACCTACTTTAATTGAATAATGTTTGATGAATAGATGACTGAAATTGCTCGTCTGGATTAGGATTAATTACACTTTAATCTTTACTTTATAAACTCTTTCTGAATAGCCGTGTTTGATTTTGGCTGTTAATTCATCCTCGATTGGAATTATGCACCGTAATTTTATGGCTGTCGATCCAGAAAATGTCAGGAGTTCAATAGAGCATTGAATTAATAATGTTAGGTAAGCTAAATCCTTTTATCTTAACTATTTTGTCTAGATTGTTAACTGACGTAATATTTCAATTTAACCATATATGGCTACTTATTTGATTAGGTGTTAGAGGTCGTAATTAAAATTAGTCTGACCTGCAACTGACTTTTTATGACATTTACTGATCTTTTATATAAAACTGGTTTTTTAATTTCAAAATTCTCAGTTAAAACACTGATTTTTTAGGTATAGACAGCAATTAAATGAAAGCACATAATCTTAGTTAACAGTCAAGTTTGCTACTAAATTCATAAATTAAAAGGAAATAGTAAAAGGATAATTTTAAATCATGGTTAGTCAAAAAACGATTGAAATTGTCAAGGCAACTGCACCGATTATTAGAGAAAAAGGTGAAGAGATTACTAGGCGGATGTATGAAATTACCTTTGCAGAGCGACCTGACTATAAACGCGGCTTTGAAACTACTTGGATGCAGCATCTAGACGGTGGTGAGCAAGCACACAAGTTAGCTGCGGCTGTTTATGCTTATGCTACTCATATTGACCGCCTAGATGAGTTGGCTATGGCGGTAGAACACATTGCCCATCGTCATGTAGAGACTCACATACTTCCTGAGCAGTATCCGTTGATTGGCGAAAAGCTTTTGCAGGCAATGAAAGATGTTTTACAAGATGCTGCAACTGATGAAGTTATTTCGGCATGGGCTGAAGCCTATGCTGCTTTAGCAGACATTTTTATTCAAAAAGAAAAGGCTATTTATCAACAAGAAGATCGAGAACTAACTGAGCGATTAGCGAAGGCAAATGGCTAGTGGTAAGCGATTTTGGTTATGCCTTTAAATAAAGGTGATATATATGCTCAGACGTATTTTACTTTCTGTTTCGATACTAACTCTATCTGCGACTTCGATCAGTTCTACCTTAATTAGCCATCAGGATCAAGCTCAAGCTCAAGTCGCAAGACCATCAGGTATCATAACTCGCCCTAATGTTGTGACAAAATGTTATATCTATAAGCTAAATCCAAATTTAGCCCAAATACAACAAAACGTATACAACCAAGTTAATCAGTATCGAGCTTCTCAAGGTCTCGCGCCTCTGAAACTAGATGCTTGCGTAAATCAGCAAGTGCAGGCATATGCTCAAGAAATGGCTAACGCAGGAAAACCTCTCAATCATCAAGGACTTGAGCAGCGAGGGCAAGCATTATCACAAATCTTCCCCCACAATAGTTATGCCTACTACGAAAATGAGTATACCTGCTTTGGTTGTGATAGCGATCCTGCAACACCAGCAGTTCAGTGGTGGCTGAATAGTCCTGGTCATCGAAATAATATTTTGAGTCAAACTGAACTAACAGGAATAGGAGTTGCCGTGAATGACAAAGGCGAATACTATTTCGCGCAAATGTTTATTCATGCTCAGTAAGCTGTAGCAACTGTCTTGATTGTCAAGCGATCGCTTGCATATAAACAATGCAGTCGCATCACTGGAAACTTTATTTAAAAGGAAAAAGTTATGCCTAATGAGCTTTTTCGTCGCCACTTTTTGAAGGCAGGGGTCGGTTTCATTGGTGCAGCAGCAGGTAAAGTTCTATTTGGTGACTTCTCTACTGTTGTTTTAGCTCAATCTACTAGGCAACTAGAATGGCGTTATTGCCAAAAGTGTCAAGCTTTATTTTATGACGGATATGGGAAAAAGGGACGTTGCCCAACTGGTAATGGTCATGTGGCGCAGGGTCTGAATTTTTTCCTTGCCTATGACACTCCAGAAACACCGACTGCACAAGCGGCTTGGCGGTTTTGCAACAAGTGCTACATGATGTTCTATGACGGATATCCAAATAAGGGTGTTTGTCCCGCAGGTGGTGGTCATGTAGCACAAGGATACAATTTTGTCCTCTCACATGATATCCCTGCGTCGGGTCTAGAACAGAATGCTTGGCGATTCTGCAACAAGTGCCACGCAATGTTCTATGACGGATATGAGAATAAGGGTACTTGCTCTGCTGGCGGTGGTCATGTGGCAGCAGGATACAATTTTGTCCTGAGATTTAAGGGAAATCTGGAAGATGATGTTCAACTGGTTCCTTGTTCGCCACCTTCCTGTTATTGAATAAACGATCGCAATAGAGCAGATATGCGATCGGCTATTCAATACCTTATGGCAAAAGTATTGGAAAAGGAGAAAGTATTATGTATGATGAGTTTTCCCGTCGTCAATTTTTAAAAGCAAGTGTCGGTTTCATTGGTGGAGCCACAGGTACAGTCTTACTTGGTGATTTCTCTACCGTTGTTTTAGCTCAATCCAGTGGAGTACAAGATCGGTGGCGCTTCTGTCGTAAGTGTCAAGCGATGTTTTATAACGGTTATGACACTAAAGGAGCTTGTGCTGCGGGTGGTAGCCATGAAGGAGCAGGGTTTGAATTTGCTCTTCCCTACGGTGGTTCGCCAACACCCAATGCACAGGACAATTGGCGCTTTTGTCGTAAGTGCCAAGCAATGTTTTTCAATGGATATCCCAATAAAGGAGCTTGCCCTGCGGGTGGTACTCATAAAGCAGCTGGATTTAATTTTGTCCTCCCACACGATATACCGCCAACATCAACAACACAGGAAGAATGGCGCTTCTGTGGTAAGTGTCAAGTAATGTTTTACAACGGTTATGACAATACAGGAGCTTGTGCTGCGGGTGGTTCCCATGAAGGAGCAGGATATAACTTCGTCCTCCCACACTACCCATGAAGAAGAGCAGATTATGTTTACAAATTTTTCCACCAAGAGTTCTTTGTCAAAACAGCAAATTCCAAGAGATATTATGCTCAGACGTATTTTCCTTTCTGTTTCAATACTAACTTTATCTGCTACTACGATTGGTTCTACCCTAATCAGCCATCAGGATAAAGCTCAAGCTCAACATCTAGGAATACTTTCTGAGTGGGGCTTAGTCAATGTTATTAGTGTAGGTTGGGGCAGTATGGCAGTATACCATAGCGCTCCGCTCGTCAATCCCGATCACTGCTCAGTCACTAATGGTGGTTATACGACAAACTCAAATGATCCCAATCACAGCTTATTTCACACAATTCTCTTGAACGCATTTATGAATAAGAAGGAAGTTCAATTACTCATTCGGAACTGTGTTAATGATAAGCCACAGATTATTGGAGTTAATATTCGCTGATTAGCAAGATAGAGAGCGAAAAATTTCGGGTTGCCTGTTTACTCATAATCAAGTTTCCCAAATATCCAATACAGACTAATAAGTAACAAATAAAGAGTCAAAACAGAAGTTTCAAAAATAGGAAGTAATTTTATTATGACTGTATTCAAAGTGAGTACATCTAATCTTCTATCTTTTTCAACCCTGTTTATTGCGACTATGGGGTTTAGCATAATCGCCTTTTCTGAAAGAGCAGAGGCTAATCTTAGATTTTGCAACAATACTGGTGCGCTGGTGGATACGGCGATCGCTCCAAGTTGCCTATCCTAAACGATAATAGCGAGATCGATATTTCCCAACGATTAGTTGCCTTACAATAAACACTAAACCAAGAAAATTGGGAAGCAGACAATGAGTACCACAGATAATTCCCCAATAGACGATCACTCATCAGCAGATGTAATATCTGTAACAGAGTTGCAGTGTCAACTTAATGATTTACTCAAGCAACTATCACCAGAACGCTTACAGGTACTTGCTGATTTTGCGGCTTACTTGGCAAATACTGAAAGCGAGGCTGCAACCCAAGAACTTGTAGCAATTCCTGGATTGTTAGAGCGAATTAAAAAAAACCAAGCAACCCCTAAAACTCAATACGCAAACTGGAGAACTCTTCGCTCCGATGTATGAAGTCTTGCTACATCCCGATGCTCAAGAAGTGTATGTCAACGCGGACAAAAGCCTAGCGAAAAAAATCGCTCGATGTTTGGAACAGCTAGAACAAACTCCGCGTTCCCATCCAAATATTAAAGCTCTCAAGGGGGATTATGCAGGGTACTATCGCTACCGAATTGGGGATTATAGGGTCATCTACTCTATAAACGATGAGTTAGTACAGGTATTTGTTGTGGCGATCGCTCATCGTAGCGAAGCATACGAATCATGAATGATATTTATCAACAGTATTGCAGAGTACGTTTTTTATCTTGGCAGTACTGACGGCGTTGCTGTTGGTAATGCTGTGGAAATATCGAAAAGTGCTTCCAGCTACACCTTGATGGGTGGTTCTGGTAGTTTTTCCAAAAGCAACAAGTGCTATGTGACCGAACCAGAAAAAGAATCTGAGAAACAGCAAGGTATTAGCAAAGAAGCGTGGGCTGCAATTAGTGCGATCGCAGTGGCGTTAATTGGCGGTATTGTTACTATATTCGTTACGATATACAAACCTTCGCCTAGTCCATCACCTTCTAATTCTCCTTCACAATCTTCTACAATATCAAGTTCACCATCTGAAACTACTCCTGTCCCGACTGTTCCTCCATCTGCTTCTGCGTCGGCTCAAAAGTTGTCACAGGCTTTAGATATTGTCAACATAGATTTTAGTGAGCCTAAACTACGTGACCACTTAGACAACCCATCCTCTAATTATCCGCAGTTTGCTGAAGGCTGTCTCAAGCTTCTTATACCAATTCAAAAAATGTTTGCGACAGATAAGGCATTGAGGATGAAGTCATAACCAGTCAAAGAAGCAGCAATTTGAGGAGTGAGGAGAGCTAGGAGTTGAGCAACCTTGGTTTGCAGATGCTCCAGGTGATCAAATAGCTCCCATTTCAAGTCTTGCTTGAGATATTCCCAAACGCGCTCTATGGGATTCAGTTCAGGAGAATGAGCAGGCTGGAACAAAAGAACAATATTCTCTGGAATTTGTAAACGTTTAGCTTTATGAAATAAGCCGTTATCAACTTGGAGAATGTTAAGTGATTTGGGATAACAGGCAGCGAACTCGTTCAAAAATTGTTGGTAGCATTCGGTATCAACATGAGAAAACTGCCAAAATAAACTTTCCCCAGTAAGTGGTTCAACTGCTCCATATAGCCAGAACGCTTTAAATTGCCACTGCCAATCACCAATAGGCTTAACTCCGGGAAGAGTAATTTTACGTCCTTCAATGGTTTTGAGTCCAAATCGACTCTCATCTTGTACAAAATAACGAATATTTTCGTACTGGGGCAAGATAATGGCACTGTATTGAGCAATTAATTGCAAGTCATCACCGAGTTTTTTTTAAAAGACTCTAGTTTTTCTTCGTCCTGTTTTCGGTTACGCGGACGTGGGACTTTCAGCTTGGCTTTGAGCCTGTAACGTGCCAGATGATGTACAGTTGCGTACTCAGCTTGCACACCCAAGGTTTTTTCTAACCAATGTTGTATTTGTGTGTACCGTTGAAACCCACCTTCTGGTTGTTCGAGTTGTTTTTTCAAACTCGATACAGCCCAATCTGGTATTGCTCTTTTTCGACCTGAACTCGTTCCAAATTCAACAACCGCCTCAATTCCTCCTTCTCGATAATCTGCCAACCATCGATGTACTGTAGCTCGATGTTTTCCCAAGATTTTAGCAATCTCACTTACACTCATTTCTTGCCCTTTAATCAGATATAGGGCTTGTATACGTTCTTTGCTCCGAGACTGTTTTTGATGTCTGAGCAACTTCTCTAGTTCCTCGACACTATCAACTATCTCGATCTGTGTTACCCCTACCATCACATACCCTGAATGCTACTTCTGTCTATTTTTACCATCTGTCGCATTCTTTTTTCAAATTGGTATTAATAATCAACGCCTAAAGAAAAAAGTGTATTTTGACGTGATTTTTTGGAACTATACACAAGAGTTAGGAGGTAAAGTAACCTCTGATTCGCCCGATGGTGAGCTTAATACGAATATACTGAAAGCTGCTATGCTCAAGGCTTACAACACACGTAACGGCAGTAATGCTCTGTCTTTTGGAGACATTGTGGAACCAAAGCAGTGAGAAAGAGCATAAACATCAAATTTTGTAGCTTGTATACCGCTTATGAAACGTTATTAATAATATTCATACCAAGTTGTGTTTAAAAACCTCACCCCCTGCCCCTAATCCCCACTCCCCCAAGGGAGTGGGGACCCCGAGTTCCCCTCTCCTTACCAAGGAGAGGGGTGCCAAAGGCGGGGTGAGGTAATATCTATGAATGCAACTCGGTATCAATCTCCCAACCAGTAATCAAATACTATATCTTCAAGTGTTCCCGAAAATATTGTTGATATAACTGACAGCGTGGGGCTAGTTTATCACCTACCCTCTTCACCAATCCCATACTATATAACTGATATGCTTGCATTGTTTCTATACAGACTGGTTCTGTTGCTGTAACTACTTGCATAAATGCCTTAGCTAGATGAGGATTTACTTGAAGACAATTCAAAAGTCGGCGTAAGTGTTCTTCATAAATTCCGGCATTTGTAGGAGCAGTTTGTAATAAGTTTTCCAGCGTTATATCCCCAACCGCGAGGTGATAAAGTGCTAGTCTAATTAAATATGGATGTCCTCCAAACATAGACATTAATTGCTGTATTTGTGTTTGATGATAATTAAGTTTATGACGCTGGGCTAAGTCTGCTATTTGTTGTGGGGCAAATTCTATCAATTCAACTACTAACCCAACATTAAATGGTGATTGATTGATATCCAATGACCCATAATTTTCAGTTGAATGTACTACGGCTAATCGTAATTTTTCCCAAACTTCTACAGTTTTAGCTTCTTCATGCCAACTACGTAACATGGCAAAAAAACCTTGAGAAATTTCCGGATATTGAAAAACTCTATCTACTTCATCTAATGCTAAAACTAAATTATTACTGATTTTATTCAGAATATTATCTTCAAAATATGTAGTGCAATTAATTATGCTACCCCTATACTCATCCCAAGATTCATTGAAGGAAGTAGGTAGTTTTAATTTGTGACTCACATAAGCACAAAAGCAGCGTAAAAATTTATCCAAATTACTAAAAACTGTTGCTTCTGCTTGCAACAAGTTTAAACGTACTGTGTAATAACCTCTCTGATTTGAATGAGCGATAATTCTCTCAAGCAGCGATGTTTTACCCATTTGTTTTGGGGCTTTAATCCGAATTAAAGAACCTGCCTGGAGAATTGTTTCATAACAACGTTCTTCTATTGGCATTCGCGTAGCGTCTCCTGTAGAGAATCGCTGGATATAAAATGCAGAATTGAGTGGTACTAAACCTTCTGGGTATTCTGGCCGAAATTCATTTTTAATGTTACTGTAACTATCATGATGCACTTCTGCTGGTAGAATATTTATCTTTCTCAAGTTATAACGCTCGATCGCTGCGCGAAAATTAGTTTTACTAACTTCTTCCCCTAATGCTTCTGAAAGTAACTTCCACAATTTGAAACCTACATCCTGCCGGAGATATTGAGCTGAATAATCTTCATTACTGGCAATTTCCTCATAACTTAGTCCTTGCCATGATCCTTGAAGGATAATTCTTTCCACATCTTTTAAGTGTCTGTTATTTTTGTTAAAGACAACTGCATCTAAAATTTCTAACCCTTCTTCCCAGTTCATTCTTCATCCTGAATAGATATATAATATTTTTTATTTGAGTTTAAAAAAAGATTTACTTTTGAAGACTGATAAAATCAAAAGTACTGTGTTTAATAGACCACTTCAACATCTATTTCAAAGTAAATCTGCGATCGCGATTTCTTATCTATGCTGGTTTACCATTGTTTTTTCTTGCTTGCTTTCTCTTACACTTGTACGCACAACCGTATTTTTTCATGTAGAGGAATAAACAAGCTCAACAATATAGGGTCTAATTAATCACAGTCTGTTCCTACAATATCATTTAGAGACTTCCAGGGTATCAGCCAAGATATGTGCAAAACTGGGATATATGGTAAAGTTTAATTTAGCTAGATATGAATGATCAAACCAAAACAAGCAGAGGAATCAAAACATCATCTTTTGTTTGTCCAATCCCCAAAAAGCGTCCATCTTCTGCGTAAACTCGCAATATTTGTGAAGAATTATTTTCAAAAGCAATCTTCTGTCCTTGACACCATTTTTGATCTGCTGGTGCGCTTAAGCTGACAGATGGTAAATGCTGCAAAGCTATGTCGGGGGGAAGGGGTTGAAATGTTCCGGCTTGCAATTGTGCTTCTAAATCTGTAAAAGTCAGACTATCTGCTATATGAAACCCACTGCTAGCAGTGCGTTGCAAAGCTGCAAGAGTACCGCCTGTTTCTAATACACTACCCAAATCACGAGCGATCGCTCTAATATATGTTCCCGTACCACAGGCGATCGCAACATCTACTTCTGGAAATTCCCCTTCTCGCCAGTCTAAAATCTCTATTTTGAAAACTTCCACTGTTCGTACTGGTGCTTCCACCATTTCACCTTTACGCGCTAACTCGTATAAACGCTTTCCGTCTACTTGTATGGCGCTGTAATTCGGTGGAATTTGCTCAATTTTACCTTGAAACTGTTGTAGTGCAGTTTCTACTGTTTCCAGAGCCAAATTCGTCACAGCTTTCTCTGTAATAGTTTCTCCTTGTAAATCATCAGTTGTGGTACGCATACCCAGCTTAATTGTCGCTTGATAAGCTTTTTCACCAGGAAGATATTGTAATAAGCGCGTAGCTTTGCCCAGTGCAATTGGTAACACACCAGTTGCTGCTGGGTCGAGAGTACCAGCATGTCCAACTCGCTTGAGACGCAAAAGTTTTCGCGTCTTCGCTACGCAGTCGTGAGAAGTCCAACAAAATGGTTTGTTGAGATTAATGAAACCAAACACAATGAATTATTTGGGGATAGGGGATCGGGGATCACAAACAAGGAGGACACGGGAATGGAGACAAATGACTATTGTACAGACGCGATAAATCGCGTCTCTAGCTTAATCATCTAGCCCATTGTTGCAAAATATAAGCGTAAAAAGCCTCTTTATCAACTTTATCCATTGCATAAATTTTCCGTCCTCCAGACACTATCTTTGTACGTCCTTGGCTGGGGCCGCAAGTAATAATTTCGGTTTCCCACTCCTGGAGTTGATATAATTCTGGGCGGGCTAAATAAGCTGTTGCTAGTACATCCCAAAAATAATAATCCTGGGGAATCACCAGTGCATAACATTGTCCTGCTAAATCTGAGATGGGATAGTGGCGTTGTTGTCCCATTTTTCGGACGATCTCAGATGTTACAGGTACATTGTTAGTCAAATCTAGAGGACACATAATAATTTCAATTTGAGTTTGCCATACCCGTGCAGCCGAAACTGCGTCCCAATAAACATTCCATTCTGCGGAACCATCTTGTCCTGGTTCCCAATTCTTTTCCACATTACCAGAGACATTTAGCGCCCCTCCCATCCAAACGATTTTTTGAATTTTGGCTTCAATATCTGGTGCTTTATCTAATGCTGTGGCGATCGTTGTTAATGGGCCAGTTACCATTAGCGTCACAGGTTCTGGTGCCGAACGCAACACTTTCACCATAAAATCCTGACCAGGTTCTGAGACTAAAGGTGTAATAATGCGATCGCTTTGATTAAGAATCGGCAGATGATCTACCACAAAAGAATCACGACGATAGAGATAGGGGAAAGGATGAATACCGCGTACAGTACTTTCTGCGACGGGAATATGAGTACTCCCCATCAAATCCAGGATTTTACGTGTAGCACTAACAGCAGGTTGGACATAGCAATCAGCAGGAGTGACAACGACACCAAGAAGTTGGATATGATCCATAGTCATCAGTAGCATAGTTGCTAAGTAGTCATCAACACCACCATCGTGATCCATTAATACAAGTTGTTTAGACATAACAGGAGAATTAATAAATGGATGAGTTTATGAAAGCCGCCATTGACGAAGCCAAACAAGGTAGACAAGAAGGTGGGATTCCCATTGGTTCTGTGCTTGTTAAAGATGGCAAAATTGTTGGCAGAGGACATAACAAGCGTGTCCAAGACAACGATCCTGTCACTCACGCCGAAATTGATTGTCTGCGTAACGCAGGTAGAATTGGCAGCTATAAAGGTACAACACTCTATTCAACCTTAATGCCGTGCTATTTGTGTGCTGGTGCTGTCGTGCAATTTGGCATCAAAAAAGTTATAGCCGCAGAATCAAGAACTTTCCCTGGTGCAAAAGAATTTATGGTATCTCGCGGTGTTGAAGTTGTTGATTTAGATTTAGCAGAATGCGAAAAAATGATGAGTGAATTTATTCAACAAAATCCCAAACTGTGGAACGAAGATATTGGGAATTGAAGGGGAAGGATGAAGGTTCAAGTATGAAGGATGAAAAATATATTTCATGGTTGGTTAGTTGTTGGTTGTTAGATATTTCTAATGTCCACTTCCCACACTCTCCACACTCTCCACACTCCCCACACTCCCCACACTCCCCACACTTCCCACACTCCCCAATCCAAAATCAATATGACCCTACCACCCCAGTTACTTACCGATCCATTTCTGCAACTCCCAACTCCAAATTCAGTAAGAGTTGTGTGGTTTACCGAATTTGCTGGTAACAAACATTTGGTTTCCTATGGTGAAAATTTAGCTACAGTTGCTTTAGCCAAAACGACTAAACTTAGCCGCACTCGTGAAGATCAACAATCAAGAGTAGGAAGTCAAATCCAAGATGGACAAGTTTATCAACACCCTGTTTCCCGTCATATTTGGAGGCATGAAGCTGAAATAACTAGTTTAATTCCCAACACAAGGATTCCTTATCAAGTTATAAGTGTACGGGAGGATAACCAAAGTGTGAGTAGTGAAGTGTTTAGTCTTGCACCTGCACCTACATCCAACACCCCACTCAAAATTCTCCTGACCTCCGATCACCAAATCAAGCCGATGGTAGCCGCAAATTTACAAAAGGTTGTAGAAACAGTTGGACAACTAGATGCAGTTTGGTTTGCTGGTGATTTGGCGAATATTCCCGATCGCGCCAGTGAATGGTTTGATGATCATCGGGGTGGTGCATTTTTCCCCTGTTTCCAAGGTCGTGCTAAATATGAAATAGAACATAACGGTATAAAAACCAGCTACACTGGCGGACAAATTATTCAACACGCACCCATGTTTACTTGCATTGGTAATCATGAAATCATGGGGCGGTATGCTAAAAAAGGCAGTTTGAACGAAGAGTTTAACGATACTATTCCCCGGGCAGCAGCTCTGAAATTATACGGTGAGCAATCCCTGAAAGAGAATTCTTTTAATACCGATACCTACGAAGAGATATTTACTTTACCGCAGAGTCCAGAAGGCGGAAAAACCTACTATGCTACTACCTTTGGTGATGTGCGTTTGGTAGTACTTTATGCTACGAACATGTGGCGCTATACCATTAATGAAGGTAAATACAAGGGAAAATACGGTGAACCAGAAACAGAATTAAACAATCCTCAAGAGTGGGGTTACGGTCAGCATATATACGAACCAGTTGCCAAAGGAAGTCAACAATACAACTGGTTGGTACAAGAACTCAACAGCCCTGAGTTTAAACAAGCCAAGTATAAAGTCGTGATGCTACATCATCCTCCTCATACTTTAGGTGATAATATAATCCCTGCCTATACTGATCCAGTACAGATAATTGAACAGGATGAAACTGGCAATATTCAGGCAGTGCGTTATGAGTACCCCAAACAAGCAGACTATATTATGCGTGATGTGCTGCCATTATTAGAAGCAGCCGAAGTGCAGTTGGTATTTTTTGGTCATTCTCATTTATGGAACCGCTTTTGCACTCCATCAGGGATGCACTTTTTAGAAACTTCCAATGTTGGCAATTCTTATGGCGCTGCGTACGGTAAAACCAAACGTAAGAATTTACCACCTTGGGAAAGTCAGGATTATGTGGCAAGTGGTGATCCTTATGGGTTAGAACCACTCACACCTACAATTGCACCTATTTTAGATGAAGATGGTCAACCTATGCCTTACATTGCCAGTAACGATATTACAGTGTTTAGTATCTTTGATACAGGTACGGGTACAGTAAGCAGCTATCGTTTTGATACGCGCAAGCTAGATGGAGAGGTAATGAAGTTTGATGAATTTAAGCTAAATCAATAGACCTACCCTTTCTTTTTTGTGCGCTGCATCCTTAACCGACCATTTTCAGGTAGGTTGCAACTATGGATTTGTGGGACATTGCTTTATCTACTGCGATCGCTACATTTTCCCAACCCCTACTAGATGTGTATCTATCATTTTGTGAATTGGTATAACCTGCGGAATGTGGGTTAATCAAAAAGCACCTCAAGCTTTGAGGTGCTTTAAAGATTTTTTACCTTAATTTATTACATCACCACTTTCTCTAACATCAGTTTAGAAGCTTTGACCTGCTCTGGTACAGTGACGGGGTAATCTCCTGTGAAACAGGCAGAACAAAAACTTTGTGGGTCTTCTCCCGTCGCTAACAGCATTCCCTCCCAACTGAGATAGGCCAGGCTATCTACTTCTAGTTGCTTAGTGATTTCTGCTACTGATTTTGTCGCTGCAATCAACTGATCTTGACTATCGGTATCAATGCCGTAGAAGCAAGGGTGAGTGACTGGCGGTGAAGAAATTCGCATATGTACTTCTGTAGCCCCGGCTTCACGCAAGGTTTTGACAAGTTTGCGACTAGTAGTTCCTCGTACAATTGAGTCATCGACAATTATGACTCGCTTACCATTGAGTACATCTTTGAGGGGGTTAAGTTTCATGCGGATGCCTGACTCACGCATGGTTTGGGTAGGCTGAATAAATGTGCGTCCAACGTAGCGATTTTTGATCAGTCCTTCGGCATAGGAGATACCGGAGGCTTGAGAAAAACCAATGGCAGCAGGAATTCCAGAGTCAGGAACACCAATGACAATATCTGCGTCTATAAACGATTCTGTTGCTAGTTGCCGCCCTAACCGCATCCGGTAAGTGTACAAGCTTTCGTTGTGCATGACACTATCGGGACGGGCAAAGTAAATCATTTCAAAGATACACAGCTTGCGTTGCTGCTGCTGACTCCAGTGGTAGGAAGCCAAACCCTCTTGTGTAATCCAGACTAATTCACCTGGTTCTACATCGCGTAGATACTCAGCGCCAATAATATCTAAACCGCAAGTTTCAGAAGCAAGCACATAACGCACCGGATCGCTTCCCAAAGTACCAATGACTAAAGGACGAATGCCATTGGAATCGCGAACACCCATCAAACCAGCAGGTGTACCAATTACCAAACTAAAGGCTCCACTCAGACGACTAAAAGCTTTAATGCTGCCCTCTAGCCAATTTTGACCTGCGTCTATTTCTTGAGCGATCGCAAAAGCAATCATTTCAGAATCAGTTGTAGTCACCAAGTTACAGTTATTCTGTAGTAACTCTTGGCGTAACTGAATTGTATTGACTAAATTGCCATTGTGTGCTAAAGCCAGTGTTCCTAAGCAAGTATCAACAACAGCAGGTTGGGCATTTACTTTTCGACTCGAACCTGTGGTGGAATAACGAGTATGACCAACTGCCATCTGACCAGGTAAGCTGCTTAAAATTCCTTCGTTGAAGACCTGGGATACTAAACCCATGTCTTTATGCAAATGTACTTGTTCACCTTCAAAAGTAGCAATGCCGGCAGATTCTTGCCCCCGGTGTTGGAGAGCGTATAATCCAAAGTAAGTAAGTTTAGCAACATCTTCTCCTGGTGCATAGATGCCGAAAACACCGCAAGCTTCTTCTGGCTTATCTGGTCGAGTATCCTGATGAGTCATTTGGTTATTGGTTGGTAGAGGCTGGTCATCCGCAGTGATGGGATGGGTGGGAATCATGCTAGCTTTGCTCCTGATGAGGGTGTCAAGTCACTAGGATTATGTAAATGGACGGATGCAAAAATATTAATAAATGGTTAACCATCCATTAAAACAGTAGCGTAATTATTATTTTCGCGGAAGCTAATCAAGCGCCAAATGTAAAGTGCCCAAAGTATGAAATTTGATGCATCTTTAGATTACTTAACGTTCTTGGGTATTAGTGTAAATGGCTAGACGCCTTTTGATCGCCTTTAAGTAGTGATCGCTCATCTCCTCAATCCTAGCGTTGATTAAAGTTTGACCATCAGAGGATAAAACCCGCAACCCAATTTCGGAATTCCCAACTTTACCCAGTTTTTGCCAGTTTTGGCCTAGGTTTTCCTGTAAGTAAGATTCCCAAATTTCTTGTTGTTCTGGTGCTACGGAAACTAAAATTCGCCCACCACCTTCACCAAACAGTACTTCATCTAGACGTTGCGAATTATCTACAGGTAACTTGAAGCTAACTTCTGCACCCATTTTACCCGTAATACAACACTCAGCCAGAGCAATTACCAAACCACCCTCAGCACAATCATGGGCTGAACGTACCCAACCTTGACGAATTCCTTCACGGCAAGCTTTTTGTACCCGTCTTTCCCAGTCAAAATCTACCCGTGGTGGAATGCCCGCAACAATGCCGTGAATACTAGCTAAATATTCCGAAGCGCCCAAGGTAATTTTGGATTCTGATAGTCCTAAAAGATAAATTACATCACCTGCTAAGCGCCAAGCTTGACCACAAATTTTGCTTAAATCGGGGATCAACCCCACCATACCGACAACCGGAGTTGGATAAATCGGCTGAGGATTTCCTTGAGAATCAAGAGTCTCGTTGTACAGAGAAACATTACCCCCAGTTACCGGGGTTGCTAATTCCCGACAACCTTCTGCCAAACCACGACAAGCTTCTGCTAATTGCCAATAACCAATCGGTTTTTCTGGGCTACCAAAATTGAGGTTATCAGTTACCGCCAAAGGTTCTGCACCCACACAGCTAAGATTGCGTGCTGCTTCTGCTACTACGGCTTTTGCCCCTTCGTAAGGGTCAAGATAAACGTAGCGGGAATTACAATCTACTGTGGCAGCAACACCCGATTTTGGATTTTGGAGCCACTGCGTTACGGGGGTTCCTCCCGTTGTAGCATGTGGCGTGATTTTGGATTTGAGATTGGGGATTTCTTCTAATGGACGCAAACGCATCACCGCAGCATCACCACCACCGGGTAAGATCACTGTGTTGTTCTGCACCTGATAGTCATACTGGCGATAAACCCAGTTTTTAGAAGCAATCGTCGGATTATCCAGTAAATTCAAGAAAATATCATTCCAAGTATGCAGTTTTCCTTGAATTTCTATGCCAGTAGTTGTACATGCGGGCAAAGAATCTGATGTCCATTCCCAAGCTTGGCGCACATATTCTGGTGGTTCTGCTAATAATTCTCTCTCATACACAGGTGTATTTTCAGCCAAAGCTGTAGCAGGAATTTCTGCTGCTACTTTACCTCGAAAGAGAATCCGGACAACTGGTTCGGCAATGACTGTACCAGCAACAACGGCATGAAGTCCCCAACGATGGAAAATATCGATTAATTCTTGTTCCCGTCCCTTCTCGGCTACAAACAGCATTCTCTCTTGAGATTCGGAAAGCAGATATTCATAGGGAACCATCCCGATTTCGCGCACAGGTACTTTATCTAAATCAAATTCAATACCCACACCACCTTTGGCTGCCATTTCCGAGGTAGAACAGGTGATCCCAGCAGCACCCATGTCCTGGGCTGCAACAACTGCACCTGTTTTAAAAGCTTCCAGACAAGCTTCTATGAGAGACTTTTCTAAGAAAGGATCACCGACTTGCACCGCCGGGCGATCATCTATTGATGCGTTAGTTAGTTCAGCACTAGCAAAACTTGCACCCCCCATACCATCGCGTCCAGTGGTGGAACCAACGTAAAGCACCAGATTGCCAATACCAGATGCCCCAGATTTGACAATTTCGGATGTTTCCATCAATCCCAGGGCCATGACGTTGACTAAGGGATTACCAGAGTAGGCAGGATCAAAGTAGACTTCACCGCCAACGGTAGGTACTCCCACCGAATTACCATAATGGGCAATCCCTGCTACCACACCAATAAATAGCCTTTGTGTCTTAGGATCTTCCAGAGAACCGAAGCGGAGAGAATTTAATACAGCAATGGGACGCGCCCCCATTGTAAATATATCACGCAGAATGCCTCCAACACCAGTGGCGGCTCCTTGGAAGGGTTCGACTGCACTGGGGTGGTTGTGAGATTCTATTTTAAACGCTAGTCGCAGTCCCTCACCTAAGTCTACAACACCAGCATTTTCACCAGGACCCACCAGGATGCGATCGCCTGTGGTCGGAAACTGTTTCAATAAAGGGCGAGAATTTTTATAACAGCAATGCTCTGACCACATCACCCCAAACATACCTAGTTCAGCTTTGTTAGGATGACGCCCTAGTCGCCGGACTATTTCTTGGTATTCTTCAAGTTTAAGACCTTCAGATGCTATCTCTTGAGGAGAAAAAGGAGGTTCGGAAGCGCTGGTCATGGAAGTTTGCACCAAGGGGACAAAGGATTATTGTATCGATTTTCTGTCCCGTTCCTGTCAACCGATTTTGGATTTTGGATTTTAGATTTTGGATTGACTCCACAGATAAATCTCAGCTAATTCTAGGTAATTTTCCGATTGAGATTGTGATAATTATGCTCATATCTGTCGCCAGCATGGAATTAGCAAGGGTTTGTTTTGTGAGTCAACAGCAAAAATACGTAAATTTTTATCGGGTTTTTCGGCAAACAGAAATACTTCAGTATTTTCACGAGTTCTAAAAATAAAGACCATTTCATAATATATATATTTACTAGATTTACCAAGCACTCAAACCTGAACTCTAAGTTTGTTGTGTAAACATCCCATAATTGAGCTTTTGAAAATATACAGTTTTGAACGGAACAGGGTATTTTGCTATTTATCTGTTTGCAAGTACCGACAACATATACTATGACAGCGATCGCTTGTACAAAATATAATTTCTAAAAATTAGCAATACAGATAGGTTATAGGCTTGTACTGCAATTAAATTAGGATTTTAGTGCTATGAAATTATCAACTGCTATCTCTTTGTAAATTCGATAATTCATTTTTCAAGACAACCAATATTAATTGCCATGCTAAAAATATGAACCAAGATTAAATTTATTATTGCTTCACAATAGTAGTTATTTTTCCAATGCAAAAAAATATCCGGATGCTTGTCTTAAGTTCAGAATAGATACAAATAGATTCAATACTGTTCGCATCAAAGATAGTTTGTATGATTTAGTCACATCATAAACAGGTGAATCATCTTGTAATGTCAAACTTGTATGTTGAAAAATTTTTAAAGAGTTTCTTTGAATACGCAGTTCAGTGTATCTCATAATGCAGGATATCCAGCTTGAAAGGGAAAAATCCTGCTAAATACAAGATTTACCCAAGTATATTGTGATGACAATCACAAATATGCATGATTAAGATCCTATGCCTGCAATTGCTAAACAGAGAGAATAAATGACAACTGAACTCTAGCCGAGTCATTAATAGGGAACACACTAATTGCCGACAGTTTTCTCAAAGCTGTCGGCTTTTTGTTTCTAAATGCTTAGTAGTTAGTTGTTGGTGAGTCCAATTCCCGTTTGACTGATTATTGCGATCGCAAACAATGATACAAAATCTCTTTCCAGCGTGCCACATCTATTGACCAAATGACATTTATATTGGGGGTTTTTCGCATTACACCTAACTCATCCACAACTGTTGCACCCCGCGTGAGTTGGCTTGTTATTTCTACATCCACAAAATATTTGCCTTGACGGATGACAATATCTGGTTCAAGGGCAACTGCCATTGCTACGGGATCAGGTAACATCAAACCAAAGGCAGACTGGATTGTTATACCAGCATCTAAAGCTTTAATGTTGCACTCCATAGCCAGATGTGCTGTTTCTGTACCGAAATTAATAACTTGTTCTATTTCACTGGGGGTTAACGCTGCATCGTGGCGACTCAATTCCCAACCAACCATTTCACAAGGCATACCACTGTGAAAAACTATCTTAGCTGCTTCTGGGTCTACCCAGATGTTATATTCAGCAGCAGGCGTAACGTTACCAACACTATTAGCTGCACCACCCATAATTACACAACGCTGTACTAGTAGTGCAATTTCTGGCGCGCGTAATAATGCTGTCGCAATGTTAGTAAGTGGCCCTAGCGTCACTAAAGTAATTTCACCGGGATAAGTCTTAATTGTGTCAATAATTACGTCTACTGCATGTGTTGCCTGGGGCTTACTCTTAGCTTCCGTGTAGTATTTATTACCCATGCCATCGTCGCCATGAAACCAATGAGCATAACTAGATTCTCGCAACATTGGTTTGGCGCAGCCGATATACACAGGTATAGAAGCTTTGCATACTTCAAGTGTGTACAGTGCGTTTTTTGCCCCTTGTTCTACTGAGACATTTCCACTAACAATTGTTACCGCTTCCACATAGACATCTGCCCAACGCTGCGCCATAATTAAAGCCACAGCATCATCAGAAGCAGTATCTGTATCAATCAGAAATTTACGCATAGACGCTGTGAATAAAAATGATTTTGGGTAAAGGCTGTTAGTAGTTAGTGGTTAGTAGTTAGTAGTTAGTGGGTACAGACGCGAGGAACATCGCGTCTGTACATTAGTGGTTAGTTGTTAGTTTTTTAATACTTACTCCACCCTACGGGAAGCCTATGAGCGTGTCTACACACTCCACCCTTACCTTAAGCCTATGAGCGTGTCTACACACTCCTCACACTCCTCACACTTCCCCATCTCCTAAATCTGCCATGCGTTAAGAAATTTATTCACTACTCTGTTAATAGTTTGTTTAAGCTGATTCTGGCGATACCATTTTTGGAAAGCCATTTCGTAATCTTCGCCTTTGGTTTGGAAAGTATTCCAAGCATCAAGGGCTACACCTAGTCCCCAAAATAGGAAAATATACAGTGACCAAGATAGACCTGCGCCACCGACTAGATCAACTAAGAGCAAAACACCGTTGACAATGGTAAATTTACCAAAGCGCTTTTTGAATCTTCCTATACGATAGTTGTTAAAAGCTTGCCTTTGCTGTATTTCTCCTTGGGTAATTTGCCAATCGCGTTCTGCTAGTTTCAGGGTTTCTAGGGGAATTTCTAATTCTCTAGCAATTTCTAAGAGTTGTTCATAAGAAAATTCTTTTTCTTGGTCTTTGGCTTGGCGGGCGATCGCCAAGTGTAGAATTTTCTGTATATCTTCTTGAGTGTATAAACGGGTGAATGGATCTTCTGGTGCTGTCATAGTAATGTCTCTGTTATTACTTTTTTTAACTGTATTTCTACTTAATAGTGATTACGCATTTGTGCGATCGCCAGCAATGCACTTGCCAATATCCTTAGACTAGCAAACCTACGGTTGGTTTTGGTCGTTGGTTGTTGATAATTAGTTGTAGAGAATGCGTTCCATGCGCCAAACCAATATTCTTTTGTCATATCCGCCACTAGCAAAGAACTGTCCGTTGGGACTAAAGGCGATCGCACTTACCCAGTCGGTATGTCCCTCAAGTGTATTCAGTAACTTTCCTGTGGTTAAATCCCATAACTGTACTACGCCTTGTTTCCCGCCACTAGCTAATATACGTCCATTGGGATTAATCGCAATGGCATTGATCCAATTATTATGATTAATCGAGTTGTTTTCTGTAAGAGTACTAGCGAAATCTCCTGTTTTGGCATTCCACAGTTTAATAGTGCCATCATGGCTAGCAGTAACTAAAGTTTGTCCATCTGGAGTAAAAGCTAAATCACTGACTACTTGAGTGTGGGCGGAAAACTGACGAATGAATTGACCAGAATTTAAGTCCCATAACTTGACTACACCCTGAGTGTCACCACTGGCGAGGGTTTGACCGTCCGGACTAATCGTAATTTTAGAAATGTTGTTGTAGTGTACTAAAGTAGCTAGGGGACGCTTTTTTACCAAATCCCACAGGCGAATTCCATCTAAACCACCACTAGCCAGAATTTTTCCATCAGGAGTTGTAGCTAAAGATAGAACGTTGCTAGTGTGACCGCTGAAGGAACGAGTAAATTTGTTGGTTTTGAGATTCCAAAGATTAACGGTGTAATCGTTACTACAGCTAGCCAAAGTTTGACCATCTGGCGAAATCACCATAGATTCCACAGCTGTTTTCTGAGCCTTGCGGATAGTTCCTATAATATCGCCCTTTTTTATACTCCACAAACGAATAATACCGTCGTTGTGTGAACCTCCACTTACCAAAGTTTTGCTATCGGGGCTGAAGGTCAGGGATTTAATGCTTCCAGGATTATTATTAAAGGTATAAATTCGCTGGGGATGGAAAAAGTTATTGCTAGTTTCAGGATTTGGTCTGGCTTCAACAGTCGCTGGATTTACAGGCGGTATTTGTACTAAGGAAGCGATCGCCACAGCAGCTGCTATACTTACCCCTGTTATAAAGGAAATTTTAAATCTGCTATTTAAGATTTTGTCAAATACTTTACTATAACTATTATTCATATATTTTTTAGATTAGAACTACGAGCGATCGCCTCAGACTTACTTTACTTTTGTAAGTCAAGAAAAAAAACTCCACAAGAGTAGAAACCAGATAATTGGCGATCCTCCGTGAATTTTCTAATCTTAAATATAAAATTTTAAACTTAAATTCTACTGAGGTGGTTTTTTCTTAGCAATAGTCAGCATTGGTAAAGTCGGACTAGAAGAGCGGGAAGGCAAGTAATGTTGTACCACAGTTTCCTCAGCAGGTAGAGGACGACGTTGTTGACGTAGCCAAAATTTTAATAAAAGTGTTATTCCTGCTGTTCCAAAACCAAAAGCGAACAAAGACCACTTATCGTCAAATCCACCGATCAGCGCTTCTACCACTCCCATCGTAATCAATACGCTGATTAGTGGTTCTTTTCGGTATGATAATTTTAAAAAACGAGGCAATAGAGCATTCATCACAGCTTGGTTTATTTCAGTTCACCTTTTGTGTAAATTTACTGAGAAATATTAACCTGCATTTAGCACTCTGAACTAGAGCCTACATTTACATCATAATATTATATTTATTTATTAAACGAGACTACTACAGTAGACTACTTTTGGGCAGTTTTCCTAAAAGTTATGGAACCCTGACTTGTAAAAGAAGCCAGATTTCTTGTTTTTCACATCAGAAAACCAGTTGGAATACCCAACTGGTTGAAATCTTCTTCATCACTTGCTTACAAGTAGCAGGGTCGGACTTTTTAGCAATTTACTTCAGACCGAGCCATGATAAAACGCCCTTATCGGTAAAGTATTCAATCAGCACCATCAGAATAAAGCCAATCATTGCAGCTCGACCATTCAAGCGCTCAGCATATTCATTAAATCCAAATTTTGGCTCTTCTAGCTTAGGGGTGATGCTTGGTTGTGATTGTGTCATCATTTGAAAAATCCTCTTGTTGGAAAATGTAAATTAGTACACTTTTGTGGTAAAGCATATTGAGCTATATTGCTCAACTACTGTTTTACATTTTTTTATTATTCTTCATATATTTTAGAAATACTCAGGAAATCGTCAAGACCTGCCGTACAAAGTCAAGGGTTAATCGTCAATAGCCCTAAAGTTTAAAACAAGTTATATTTCTTTTGACTCTTGACTATTAACTTTTGGCTGAAGGAGCAAATCGAAGTGAATGTTAAATTGGTGATATCACGGCAAACTCAGGGAAATTCGTATTTTTGGATTCAACATACCAGGGATAAGACTGACAAACTAAAGCTAAACAAAAATTAAATTAATTAGGGGCAGTGAATGGATATAGGTGTTCCCAAAGAAACTAAAGACCAAGAGTTTCGAGTTGGGTTGAGTCCCTCTAGTGTCAGGGTACTCAAAGAAAGCGGTCACAATATATTTGTAGAAACCCAAGCAGGTGCAGGTGCGGGATTTACGGATGATGACTACAGAAATTCCGGCGCAGAAATCGTCTCAACACCAGAAGATGCTTGGAATCGCGATTTAGTGGTTAAAGTCAAAGAACCCCAAGTTGCTGAGTATATTTTATTGCAAAAAGAGCAGGTTTTATTTACTTATTTGCACTTAGCTGCTAGCCGGAATTTGACCGAACATTTAATTGATAGTGGCGTTTGTGCGATCGCCTATGAAACAGTAGAACAACCTGGTGCAAACAGGCTACCTCTGCTTACACCCATGAGCGTCATCGCTGGGCGTTTATCAGTGCAGTTCGGAGCAAGATTTCTCGAACGGCAACAAGGGGGTAGAGGTGTCCTTTTAGGTGGAGTACCTGGCGTTAAACCAGGTAGGGTAGTAGTTTTAGGCGGCGGTGTAGTTGGCACAGAAGCCGCTAAAATTGCTGTCGGCATGGGGGCTAGCGTTCAAATTCTGGATGTAAATGTAGAACGCTTGAGCTACTTGGAAACTCTTTTTGGCTCACGAGTAGAACTACTTTACAGCAACTCTGCTCATATTGAAGCAGCAGTTCGCGAAGCAGACCTCTTAGTTGGCGCGGTTCTAGTACCAGGACGGAGAGCGCCAATTCTTGTGTCTCGTGAAATGGTTAAACAAATGCGACCAGGGTCAGTCATCGTCGATGTGGCAGTTGACCAAGGCGGCTGTATAGAAACTGTGCATCCTACATCTCACACCAACCCTGTCTATGTTGAAGAAGGTGTATTGCACTATGGCGTTCCTAACATGCCGGGGGCAGTTCCTTGGACAGCAACTCAGGCACTTAATAACAGTACTCTACCATACGTGGTGCAATTAGCAAACCAGGGAATGGAGGCACTAAAAAATAACCCCGCATTAGCCAAAGGTGTCAACATCCAAAATCATCGCTTGGTACATCCGGCTGTGCAAGAGGTATTTCCAGACTTAGTGTAGGAGTGAGGGGTGCAGGGGTGTGAGTAGAGACGCGAGGAACATCGCGTCTCTACAGGGGTGTAGGGGTGTAAGAGTTTAATACAATCCCCAAAAATTAGTTAATACCCTTACACCCTCATACCCTTGCACCCTTACACCCCTTCTTCTGTCAATTGCTGAAAACTTCAATCTAATGGCATGATTAAATAATTAATAATCAATTACCCATCAAAGGCAATGACGGGAACGAGTAGTTTCTGAGTCGGTGCCAGAGCGAGTCAGGGATGGTGTAAGCCTGACCATACGGCAGAAATGAAAATCCTCCCTGAGCCGCCCTCCGAACAAAGACTCAAAGGCTTTAAGTAGATAGGGACGTGTCCCGTGCGTGATAGCGGGTCGCTCTTCCCAGTCGGGAGTAGCTGCAAAGACCTAAGTTGTGAGACTTGGGTAAATTTGGGTGGTACCGCGCTCACCTCAGCGCCCCAATGTGGAGGTGTAGAGTTTGGCTTTGGCTAGCTCTGCAATTATTCTGCATGGATAGTGAACGCGGTAATTATGTTTAGAGAAGTTGAAAAGAACCTTCGTTTTCCTAGCCTTGAGCAAGAGGTGATCGACTTTTGGAAAACGCACCATATTTTTCAAAAGTCAGTGGAGAAAGATGCACCTCAAGGAAATTATGTATTTTATGAAGGGCCGCCAACTGCTAATGGCAAGCCAGGAATCCATCATGTAATTTCCCGTGCTTACAAAGATTTGTTCCTGCGCTACAAAACGATGCAAGGCTATCGAGTGGAGCGTAAGGGCGGATGGGATACTCACGGTTTACCTGTCGAGTTGGAAGTTGAGAAGAAGTTAGGCTTTACCAAGAAGGCTGATATTGAAGCTTTTGGCATTGCCAAGTTTAACGAGTTATGCAAACAATCGGTCTTTGAACGCATCCAGGATTGGCAGGCGATGACCGAACGGATTGGTTACTGGCTGGATTTAGAAAACGCCTATATTACTTACGAAAATCAATATATTGAGTCTTGCTGGTGGTTGATGAAGTCGCTGTGGGAACGCAATCTGCTATTTGAAGATTACCGCTCGACTTGGCACTGTCCGCGTAACAATACCAGCCTTTCGGATCATGAAGTAGCACAGGGATACCGAGATGTAGAAGACCCTTCAATTTACCCGAAGTTTCCTGCATATACTGCTGAACTTGTCAAGCGTGGTTTGTTGGAAAATGAGACACAGCCAGTTTATCTGCTGGCTTGGACAACTACCCCTTGGACGCTCCCTGCTAACGTTGCTCTGGCTGTGAGGGCAGATGCTATGTATGGGCTGTTTGCAGCACCACCTCAAGCAGGCGATCGCTCACAACGAGACCTCTACATTCTTGCGAGTAGTCTGGCTGAGCAAGTCTTCGGAGAGGGGAATTATCAAACGCTGAAAACCTTTACAGGTGAAGTATTGGTGGGACTTCGCTATCAACCTCTTTTGCAAGGTTATGTACCGGAGGGAGAAGACCTTTCCCAAGGGTTCCGTGTAGTTAGCGATGAGCAGGTGATCGTCGATGAAGGAACAGGGGTGCTTCATATCGCTCCTGCTTATGGGGATCTGGAATTGGGGCGCAAGTACAACTTGCCGATGCTTTTTTCTGTGGATTTGCTGGGTCAAGTTTATCCCCAGGTGAAGCTAGTTGATGCTCCTGAGGGTGAGGGACCTTACACTGGAGAGTTTTTCAAGAACGCAGATCGGCAAATTATCGCGGATTTGCTGGACAAACAGCTCCTTTATCGAGCCACAACTATTAACCACACTTATCCATTCAACTACCGGGATAGGACACCACTCATCAACTATGCCAAAAAGAGTTGGTATATTCGGACAACTGCTGTTAAAGACAAACTTATTGCCAACAACAACAAAATTCACTGGCATCCCGAATATATCCGTGATGGTCGATTTGGAGATTGGTTAAGAAATAATATCGATTGGGCATTATCGCGGGAACGCTACTGGGGTGCGCCTCTGCCTGTATGGGTGAGTGAAGACGAAAGTGATTATATCTGTGTAGGCAGTGTCAAAGAGTTGGCAGAATTGACAGGGCGGGATTTGTCAGGGTTAGATTTGCATCGTCCTTATATTGACGAGATTGTTTTTGAGAAAAACGGCAAGTTTTTTCAGCGCGTTCCCTATACAGTTGATGTCTGGTTTGAGTCGGGAGCTATGCCTTATGCCCAATGGCACTATCCCTTTGAAAATCAGGATGTGGTGGCTCGGAATTTTCCTGCCGATTATATTTGTGAGGCGATCGATCAGACACGCGGCTGGTTTTATAGCCTACATGCTCTTGCCACCTTGCTTACAGATACTGGCGGTTCTCTGGCTCATATCGCTCAGGATTCTCCTGCTTTCAAAAATGCGATCGTTCTTGGACACATTGTGGATGAAAAAGGCGAGAAGATGTCTAAGTCAAGGGGAAATACAGTTAACCCTTGGACTGTCTTGGATTCTCAAGGAGCCGATGCACTGCGGTGGTATCTTTACAGCACTAGTCCACCAGAAAATACCAAGCGCTTCTCTCAAGCACTTGTTGAAGATACATTACGCGACTTTTTGATCACATTATGGAATACCTACAGTTTCCTAGTGCTTTACGCCAATCTCGATCAGCCAGATTTGCAACAGGATGTTCCTGTCTCGAAGCGTCCTGAGATCGATCGCTGGTTGGTGTCCAAGGTGAATGTACTGCTCCGAGATGTAACCGAGCAATTAGAAGCCTACGATCCCACTAGTGCCAGTCGAGCAATTCGCGATTTTGTGGTCAACGATCTCTCCAATTGGTATGTGCGTCGCAATCGCCGCCGTTTCTGGAAGTCGGAAAATGATGGCGATAAACTCTCAGCTTACAAAACTCTTTACGAGACGATAGTCATTGTTGCTAAACTCATGGCTCCGATGGCTCCCTTTGTGAGCGAACACATTTACCAAAATTTAGTATTGAGTGTCTTTCCTGATCAACCAGAATCAGTACATTTAGCTAACTGGGAAAAATTTGATGCCACGCTTATCGATACCAATCTGTTGCGTGACATGGAGATGCTGATCCGGATTGTAGAGTTAGGACGTGCTGCTCGTGCGACAGCAAAGGTTAAGATCCGGCAACCACTAGGGGAAATCTTAGTACGCGTTCGCAATCAAGCCGAGATGGCTGGACTCAAGCGCTTAGAAGAACAGCTCAAGGAAGAACTTAATGTTAAAAAAGTGACTTATTTAGACATAGCGACAGATTTCGTTGATTATACAATCAAGCCAAATCTGCCTCTGGTTGGCAATCGTCTCGGAAAACAAGTACCTGCGTTGAAGAAAAAGCTGGAAACTATTGATACCCGCGAAATTGTCCATAATATCCGTGAGGGTAAACAGACAGTTATTCATCTAGATGAAAAATCTTACTACCTTGAGCCGGAGGCATTTCTCATTGAGGTTAACAGTCCAGAAGGTTATGCAGCGATTGAAGAATACGGCTATTTAGCAGCGCTGAATACTCAACTCACACCAGAGTTAATTCAAGAAGGGGTTGTGCGAGAGGCGATTCGTCTCTTACAAGAGGTACGCAAAAAAGCAGGACTTAATCTTTCAGATCGGATTTGTCTTGGGTTGGAAACGTCAGGAACACTTTTAGAGGCTCTTAAAGCTCATCTGGAAATAGTGAAGAATGAAGTATTAGCCCAGGAGATTGAGTTTGCGGAACTCAAGGAGGCGTGTTATGTCACCTATGTGAACATTAACGATATACAGTTGAGAGTCACCCTTCAGAAAATCTCTGGCGATGGGGTGATGGGGTGATGGGGTGATGGGGTGATGGGGTGATGGGGAACTCACCGGTCCCCTGCAGGGGATTAGGGGCAGTGGGGGGACAAGGGGGACAAGAAGGAATTGGTTACTATATATTATTCTTCTCACACTTCTCACACCCCTCATACTCCTCATACTCCTCATACCCCTCACACTCCCCAATCCCCTATTTCACCTTAATCGGTGTCAGGGCTACACCTTTGTAGTAATGCCCTAAAATTTGCAGGTGGCTGGCTCCCTGCAAAGCTAGGTTGTAAGCGCCCCATTGACTCATGCCAATACCATGACCAAAACCTAGCCCTTGGAATGTGAAACCACCATTACCGTTGGAGACATTGAAGCGGGTACTTTTTAGCTTTAAGGCTGTACGTACTTCTTCGCCTCGTAGTATCTTTTCGCCTTTGTCGCCAACAATTTTTAAAGCTTTCACACTGTTAAAAGGCGATCGACTTTCTATAATTATTTGTTTGGCATTACCTATTTCTGGAAATTTACTGCTAATTTCCGTAGGACTAAAAGTTCTCATCCAATAGCATTCGCGGATATTTTGATCAAAGTCGGGAACAGCACGCAGGTAGGGTTCTTTGCTTAACCAAACATCTTCGACGTTTTCAGTATGTCCACCAGAACAAGCATGAAAAACTGAGAGGATAATTTGGTTGTTGTAAGTGAGGACTTGCCCGGCGGTAGCGTCAACAGCCGCATAAGTGTTACGAGATTCGCTAATCACACCTTTATAGATCTGCCAGCGATCAGGGCTAGCACCCAAATCGTAAATGGGATTGTTGCGCTGTCTTCCTCGTTCATAAAGGGCATAGGTACGAGCTGCGATCGCTTGGGCTTTGAGGGCTTCTAGGGGCCAACGGCTATCCATTTCGCCACCCAAAACACTGTAGAGATATTCTTCTAAATCTACCCAGTTAACAGCAGTGACACCTTTATTTGTGGGAACAACTAAAGTTCTTCCTCGATACCAGCGATCGCCTATATAAACAAATCCCTTACCTGTTGGTTCAATCCAAAACAAACCAGATTGCCACTTATCTAAGGCTACTCCACCGGGAACTGTTTGGGCATAGTACGCATTCATTGCTGGTAGTTGTCCCAGAGTACGCCCGCTACCATCCTTGACAATCGCAGTTGTAGAACTGCCAACTTTAACCTGCTGGGCATCCCGTTCAATTGCCACCCGCAGGATCACAGACGCTTGGGCTGGTAGACATAATGCAATCCATAAAAGTACACCGAACCACCAATGACGTCCTTTGATTTGGGAAAACAAAGAGGCTAAGAACAGTTGGAATTTCATGCCGCTGATCATTTAGTTACAGTTTATATTTATCAGACGCTCACTTTGACAGTAGTTTCCCGGAGATAGGGTTTGAATCTCCATATGATAGGGATATTTGATGGCATAACTTGTGTGGCGATCGCTTCTTTTAGCGTCACCAACAAATCTGTTGCTGCCAATATTTACGTTTTCATTACTTCTGGGTTACGCATCACTGATCAGCTAAGATTTTGCCTTTGGCTTGATTTTGTCATATCAACGATAGGGAACCGAATTACCGATGAGTCTGTGTTTTTAACCTATTCTGCCTAAGCTTTCTGATTTCAACAAGACCTTATAAACTAAATAACCAATCTTGTGCCGCTTGTGGCGATCGCAAATGTACTACTTGTAGGTGAGCATATTCCGGTTGACTAAACAAAATTGGGTACTCTTTTCGCCTTTTGTGGTAGGTATTTAGTCCCCATAACAAAATAGAATCACGACTGAATGTAGTTTTCCATGTTTCGCGGTTGCCATTACAGACTGGTTGTTGCGTCACTACGCGCCAAAATGTCCGTTTCAGCAGACGACTCATAGTTAAAACAAAAGCATAGTCTAGCCAAACAATTGTATCTGCTTTTCGCCAAATAATTTCCCGTACTTTGCTGTAATTACCATCTACTACCCAACTATCACCTGACAGTGCCTGAGAAACTCTCTGTTGAAAAATATCATCTGCTACTTCTGTCCAGTTGGGTTCCCAGTGCAGATAGTCTAACTCTACATGGGGAATGTTAAGGCGCTGTTGAATTTGCCGCGCCAAAGTCGTTTTACCTGAACCAGTGGTCCCTACGACACAAATGCGTTGCATAGCAAAATTGACACATTAAAATACACCTAAATTAAATTCGGAATTTGAAATTGTTGAAATTATTGAAGAAGGCAGCTATGCAGGAGGCAGAGGGCACAAGGAGCGATGTTCCTGGGGGATTCATACCCACCAGCAATTCGTATCCGCTAAACTTCGTTTTAGCGGGGATCTTAAACCCAAAAGCTCGGACGGCAATAGGGCTGCTCAACCGACAACTCAACATAGATGCCTCCTGCCCTGGTGCCCTCTGCCTTCCTCGCGCAGCGAGATAACTTAGTACCTTCAATTTGGAATTGACTGCTAAAAATTTTGAACAAAGGATATTATCTTGATTTAAAGTAGACCCTCACGGTTTTTTTGCCTACCAACGAGGGTATGAAAAATCGACCACCGATAAACACCGATGCACACAGATAGATCATGAGTTTGCTGCTAAATTAATTTCACAAATGACAAATGACAATTGACACCTACTTAAAAAAGTGGCCCTGAAACTCGGGCCACTTTTAGTTTCCCAGCTTAAAACTTGATGAAGATTTAATGGGACTTTTCAGTAATCGGAACCCATTCGGTGTGGAAAGTACCTGGTTTGTCGATGCGTTCGTAGGTATGGGCGCCGAAGTAGTCGCGTTGAGCTTGAGTGAGGTTTTGGGGCAAGCGATCGCGACGATAGCTATCAAAGTAATCTAAAGATGCACTAAATGCAGGTACGGGAATTCCCAATTTAGCAGCAGTTGCTAAGACTTCCCGCCAAGCTGCCTGTCTATCGAGAATTGTTTGCTTAAATTCTGGTGCTAACAGCAGGTTAGGTAATGCTGGGTCTTCGTTAAAAGCCTTCTTAATCTTGTTCAGGAATCCAGCGCGAATAATACAACCACCTTTCCAAATTCGCGCTAATTCACTCAGCTTCAAATTCCAGTTGTATGTTTGTGAAGCTTTGGATAGCAGTGCCATCCCTTGAGCATAAGAACAGATTTTTGAACAATACAGGGCATCACGCACCATATTGATGAAGTCCTTGGTTGGCCCATTGTACTTACCGGAAGGGCCTGTAAGTACCTTAGATGCAGCTACCCGTTCTTGCTTGTAGGAAGAAATAATGCGGGCATTTACTGCTGCTGTGATTGTAGGTATAGAAACCCCCAATTCCAATGCTGTCTGCACTGTCCAGCGTCCAGTACCCTTTTGCCCAGCCGAGTCGACAATTAATTCGACCAAAGGCAAATTTGTATCTGGGTCGATGTAGGGGAAGATATTAGCGGTGATCTCAATCAAAAACGAATTGAGTTCATCGGTGGTGTTCCATTCGGCAAAAACTTCGTGTAGTTGATTATGATCCAATCCACCAGCATTTTTCAGCAAATCGTAGGCTTCAGCAATCAGTTGCATATCGCCGTACTCAATGCCGTTGTGTACCATTTTCACGTAGTGACCAGAACCACCAGGGCCAATATAGGTAACACAAGGACCATCATCAACTTGGGCAGCAATTTTATTGAAGATAGGAGACAGATACTGATAAGAGCTTTCAGTACCTCCTGGCATTAAAGAGGGGCCATTAAGCGCCCCTTCTTCACCACCACTTACACCCATGCCGATATATCGAAACCCTGCGGGTTCTAGTTCTTGGGTGCGTCTATCTGTATCTTCAAACCAAGAGTTACCGCCGTCGATAATAATGTCGCCTTCATCAAGCAAAGGTTTGAGCTGGGCAATCACTGCATCTACAGGTTTACCAGCTTGTACCATGATTAAGATTCTTCTGGGTCGTTCCAGAGAAGCGACAAACTCTTCCAGGGTAAAAGCAGCTTTGACGTTTCTGCCCTGGGCGCGTTCTGCCATGAACTTGTCGGTTTTTTCGCGTGAGCGATTGTAAACAGCAATTGGGAAGCCATTACGCTCAACGTTGAGAGCGATATTTTCCCCCATGACGGCCAAGCCAATCACACCAAAGCTTTGTAGGGTCATAAATTTTTGGCTAACTCTTCGTGATCTTTTATCTTTAAGGGTAGTCCGAGATTTTCGCTTCTTTCCTAAAGAAGACATTAAAAGTTCAGCGACAGAGTATAAATGCACAAACTACACAGATAAGTAATTTCAATTTGTATCGAAATCAACAATTATCTTGCAAAATTAGTTAATGGTTAGTAGTTTGTTGTTTGTTGTTTGTTGTTTGGAACTACCAACCAACTACCAATAACCAACTATCAACCACCAACCACCAACTATCACCAGTCCCATGACGTAGTTAAGGAGAAACACGAAATGCTGGCACATGTCCTAGCACTAACAGTCGGTCTTGGCAGTATAGCCATTTATTTAGCGGCTTTCTTTTTCCCAGAAATTCACCGTAAAAATGATTTTGTCTGGAGCGGTATAGGACTGTTTTACGCGTTAATGTTATGGGTGTTTGCGCCACGCATTACCGGGGGTCTGTTACTAGGTCATATTGCCAGTGTGGCACTTTTGGTTTGGTTTGGTTGGCAAACCCTTTCATTGCGTCGTCAGTTAGCGCCTTCTGCACAACAAACCCCTGTACCGAGTACAGAAGCAGTGCAAAATACGATTCAGGAACAGGTGACTAAATTATCACTTCCACAACGTCTGGGACAGATACAAAGCAGACTTGGTGGAATTTTCTCTGGTGCTAAGAACCGCGTCCAACAAAGTGTTAGTACAAAAACATCAGAAACTTCTCAACCTACAGAAAAACCAGCTGTTGAGATTCTCGATCATCGTACTACTACAGCACAAGCAACACCAGAAGCAGCTACAACTTTAGACCAACCCATAGATACACCTGTTGATATTGAAGCTAAAACAGAGAGCGTACCGGAGGCAATTCCTCCTCATCCTCCATCACCTGACTTGGTAGAAGCTGCCCAAGAAGCTGCTGCTCAAGCCGAGGAAGTAGCAGAAAAATTAGAACAAATTCCTGTAGAAGAAATTGCACCGGATGCCGAACTTGCCCCACCAGCAGAAGCACCATCCGAACAAACACCACTGAGCGATCGCCCTAGTTAAATAGGGTACAAAAAGACAGAAAGCTGAAGATTGAGAGTAACAAGCCAATAACATAGGCTTTTCAGTTTTCTGTCTCTTATAAAGCAGTTAGTTGGTAGGGCAAACTTATTAGCTATGTAAGAGTTGGCTAATCAACACTAGTAAAGCCAGTGTCTCAACCAATTTCTCTGAAAAATTTGTTTATTAATGGTTCATTTGGTTCTGTAGTTTTGGGAATGAACGCTGAAAAAGTTCGTCTGTTGCTTGGAATAGCAACGGCTGAGTATCGATATAATCCATATAATCAAGATGAATTGGTCTGGGTGTACGGAAATATTGCGTTTTTCTTTACAAATCGTGTTTTAGCTGAAATTGCTTGGCAGACTAATATCTACACCTACGAACCTTGTTTACCCGATGCAGGATCAATTCCTCTTGATCCCTGGATTATTTGGAATGGTCTGACAGTGGTGGAAGCAGAGAGGGAACTAAGACGTAACTCAATCAATTTTCGCAAGGTTACAATCCCGAAAGGATTAACATTCGAGGGTGATAGTGTTGTAGAACTGATTACTAGCTGTAATACGCGATTAATATTTAGAAGCTATTTAAATTGGCAGTTAGAAGGTTTTAATTTATCCAAACGATTTCAAATAGATACACCTTTAGAAACCTTTCTTGAGTTCTATACTTACTGATCTTGGTAGTGCTGTCCAGTGAAAATACGCATAATGTAAAATTAGACGCAAGTCTAATAGAATGATGAGCGATCGCAACCAGTAACACAGGCAAATATTATTTTTACAATGCCCTACTGTATTAACCCCCGTTGTCCAAATCCTCTTGCTCCTGAAAATGTAAATAATTCAACTTGTCACAACTGTGGATCAGAAATACTCCTGCAAGGTCGTTATACAGTTGTTGAAAAACTAGGCAAAGGTGGTTTTGGCACTACTTTTGCAGTAGATGATCGCGGTACACGCAAAGTTTTAAAAGTTCTCACAGATGAGAACTCCAAAGCAATTGAGCTTTTTCAGCAGGAAGCACAGGTTTTGAGTCAGTTGCAATGTGCTGGTATTCCTAAAGTAGATCCTGACGGTTATTTTACAGTTCTACCAAACAATAGCTCTGCACCCTTGCATTGTCTGGTAATGGAAAAAATAGAGGGGGTTGATTTAGAAAAATGGATGAAATCTCGTCATTGTCAGCCTATTTCTCAAACTCAAGCTTTTGATTGGCTCAAACAATTAGTTAATATTCTATCTGTGATACATAACCAGCAGTATTTTCACAGAGATATTAAACCTCAAAATATTATGCTCCGACCCAATGGACAGCTGGTTTTAATCGATTTTGGAGCAGTACGGCAAGTTACCACAACTATCTTAGAAGGCGTTTGTCATACCAGAATTGTTTCTAAAGGCTATTCTCCCCCAGAGCAACAAAACGGTTACTCAGTGCAGCAATCTGACTTTTTTGCTTTAGGACGCACTTTTGTTTTTCTACTTACAGGTAAAGAACCTCAAGATTTAGCTATCTATAATCCTTTAACTAATCAACTGGACTGGCGTCCTTATGCATTGCAGATTTCGCCACTATTTGCAGATTTAATTGACTGTTTAATGGCTCCAGTTGCAAGTCAACGCCCTGAAAATACACAGGTAATTTGGCAATGGCTAGAGAAAATTGAGCAAGATATCAATCAGACAGATATATGGTCACAAAAAACATTACTACAAACATTGCCAAAATCAGTATTATCTTCTGCGACTACGATCTTTTCTCATCCTAGCAAAACACGTCAAAAAACTTGGAAAATCTTTCTTGGTTCAGGAGTAGGATTAATTGCTGCTGTTACAGCACTTATTAATCCAATTAGCACTAAAAACTCAGTTCCTACTAACAAACCCTCTGTTTTAACTCCCTCAAAAGTTTCCATCGTTAATCAAAAATCTCAAGAAACTAGAGATATTAAACCATCTGCTACTGTAGTTAATAAAAATGCAGCGATCGCTACACAGTTACAAACAGAAACCATACAACCCAAACCACAAAAATCTCAAGTAAATTTAAAATCAGAATCAAAAGCATTAAAAACTTCTGTAAACTATAAAAATAACAATCTTAATTTAAATAATAAAAGTAAACGCCCAGTTATTCTCCAAAATCAGCTAAAAATAAAAAGTAAACCAAAAAAGGAAAAAACAGAACTAAAAGTAAACAAAGACTTTAGAAAAATTAAAGTTATAACAAATAAATTATCAAGTGAAAAAACACCAAGAATAAATATTAAGCAGCAAAAACTAAAAAAGCCATTAGTTCCTCAAAAAATAAGACGTAAAACTCAAAATCAGCAAACCAGACACAGGATAAAAGTGAAGTTAAAAAGAAATCACAATCATCTCAAAAAAGACAGGAAGTAATTACTTTGACGATATATAGTTTTTTTAACGCACCAGGTAGCAAAGGTAAGCGCAGAGTAACGCAGAGTTTTTTATTGTCTGTTGATACGAATTAACTCTGTTAAAATGCTATCCAAACTGCCGTTGACTTGAATTCTATCTATCTTCTCTGCAATCCGTTCTAGCACTTCCAGTTCTTTTAAACGCAAGGCAACGGGGTTATCTTCCATCACTTTGGCAGTGTTCAACATACTACGGGTCGCAGCAGTTTCTTCACGGCGACGCACTACGTTTGCTTGAGCAGCTTTTTCCGCCTCTACAACCTTGCTCAAGATTGTTTTAATCTCACCAGGGAGAATAATATCTTTTACCCCTACTGAGTCAATTTCAATTCCATAGTCTGCGGTTTTCTCACGAATATATTCAGCAACGCTTGTATCAATTGCTCCCTTATTCTCCAGTAAGGCATCTAGAGTTCTTTCACCAACAGCAGCACGTAAGGCAAACTGTAGCTCTTTGTACAAGAAACCATTGATATCTGATAAACCATTTTTTGCTTTCAATGAATCGAGTATGCGGAAGCCAGCTGTTAAATTTAAGCGCAGAGGCACTTTATCCTTAGAGAGAATGTCTTGTCCGGATACTTCCATACTTTGCAAGCGCAGATCAATTGTTTCGGTTTGCAAAGAACGTCCAAATATCCACCAAGCATGTATCCCTGGTGGGAGTTGCGCTTGAAATTCTTGATTAATGTACAGTAGCCCAATGTGCTGTGCTGGTACTTCCCGAATATGCAAACAATTACGGCTCAAAGACACTACCTCTGGCGAACCAGATACTAATTCTGCAACTAGGTGAGGTGGTAATTTAGCATCAGCGCTGATGTCAATAATTTCTACCTCAACTTCTCGCCAAAACAGCTTACGACTATAAGGTGGGAGGATAGAAATGACCTTACCTTGATAACGGACAATTGCTACCTGCTGACTTATTAGCTGTACCGTTTTGCAGTATACTGCGACAAATTCGGAATGTCGTTCAATCAGCACATCTTCTAAAGGAAAGCTTGGGTTTGGTACAATCCGGCTAAGAGTACGGATTGTAACATCTTTGTCTACAGACCAGAATGCATACTCCCCTGGTTCTAAGGGTTGCACAAAATTATTTTGTACATAAAGTAAACCAATCTCATACTCAAAGATTTGAAACTTTTTCAGCCCATATAAATCAATACCACGTAATTGCTGCACAAACTCAGCAGGTAGTTCTAAATTTTCTTCTAAGTTGAAGAGATGGGATTCTACCTCAATAAAACCCCGCCAGAAAGCCTGTAGTTGATTAGGCCCAATACTTAGCCAATTTTGACCCAAGCGGACTAAAGCTGCTTGATTAAATGATGTTTGTACTACCAACAGATATTGTTTTAGGTCTAAGCTGTGATTCCGCAGCAAAAGTTCTAGGTTTTCAATTTCTGCTTCTGGTTGGTTGAGGTCATAAGTTTTCACCTGCCAATGCCAACCAAGATATCTGTAGTATCCAGGCTGCAAAACTTTCTTAAAATCACTACGGTGATATAAAATTCCAATTTCATTGGGTTTAATATAAAAGGCTTTCCACATAGAAATTTCAATAGGTAATTTGGGCAACTTTGCCTAATGGGAAATACTTAATGTGAATACCTGTTACTTGGCACAAAAAACGCAAGTAACACATATAATTTTTTTGAATATCCAAGTTATAGCATTTTATCTAGCTTTTTGTAATACAAATACTACAAAAAATTAAAACCAATTGGAAAAATGAATGATTGCGACAGATAGATAGCTCAAAAGCCTATCTAGTAGATATTTCACGATCCAAAATCCAATATCCAAAATCTAAAATAGTAGAACTCTGCCAATGTAGGTATATTACAGTTTCGGTGCGGGCGAGGGCATTTCCCAAACTGGATTAAGATTGCTGCTTCTTTTCCTAGACTACCCGTGGGCGATCAAGAAAAAGAAAACAACTCTCAGATATGCCGTTCAGTCTTTCTGTTCAGTGAATCTCGTTGAGAAACCAGATGAGAAAAACGAAGGGACATACTCAAGTCAGGGAAGAATACACTCGCGCTGGCTCTTTAACTGCCACTACTGAAGATCACAGGGTGACACCAGTAGTAGAATACCTACATCGCAGAGTTTGTAATTTGGGATTTCTCCCATACCATGAAAGTGGTAGTGTCTTTTGACCCGGACAGGGTTGGTGAAAAGTATAGGAATCGAACCTATAACCAATCGGCTGGAAACCGATCGCTCTACCAGTGAGCTAACTTTTGGGGAGTTTGATGTAGGAATTGAACCGACCTCAACCGATCAACTCGGATGCTCTACCACTGAGCTAATCAAACGGTGAATAGTATGCAGTGCTTGGCGGTATACGCAATTAGACCAGAGGCTAGCGCACCAGTCGGGCTTACAGAACCCGAACCACAGCTTTGCGACTTTACTACTATCTTTTCCAAATCTAGCACAGTCAAATAATGAAGCAATTCGCGTACCTTCTTGTGCTAGTTAGCCGTTCTGGACGCGTGGATTCTATAATGATTGGAACAACATCATTTGCTGCTAATTCAGGCATGAAGCTGTGACAGAAACTGGAAGCTATAAGGATACTGTAAACCTACCCAAAACTAAATTTGATATGCGGGCAAACGCTAGCAAGCGTGAACCCGAAATCCAAAAATTTTGGGAAGAGAATAAAATCTATGATCGCCTATCTCAAAATAATCCTGGCGAATTATTTATATTGCACGATGGGCCTCCCTATGCAAATGGCTCTCTGCATATTGGTCATGCTTTAAATAAAATTCTCAAAGATATTATTAATCGCTACCAACTGCTGTGCGGTCGTAAAGTGCGCTATGTTCCTGGTTGGGACTGTCATGGTTTGCCGATTGAACTCAAAGTTTTACAGAATATGAAAGCTGCCGAAAGGCAAAACTTGACACCTTTACAACTGCGGCAGAAAGCGAAAGAATTTGCCCTAAATGCTGTCAATGAACAGCGTCATAGTTTTAAACGCTATGGTGTTTGGGGTGATTGGGAACATCCATATTTGACCTTGACACCGGAATACGAAGCAGCTCAAATCAGTGTGTTCGGACAAATGGTGTTAAAAGGTTACATCTATCGTGGCTTGAAGCCAGTACACTGGAGTCCTAGTTCTAAAACTGCTTTGGCAGAAGCTGAGTTGGAATATCCAGAGGGCCATACTTCTCGCAGTATCTACGCCGCTTTTCCAGTGACGAATTTGTCGGAAGCGGTGAAACCTGCTTTGTCAAAATTTTTACCAGATTTAAGTGTAGCAATTTGGACAACCACACCTTGGACAATTCCTGGGAACTTGGCAGTGGCATTGAATGCAGAACTTAACTACGCAGTTGTAGAAGTTACTTCACCACGAGAAGATGTAGGGTTTAAATACCTCATTGTCGCTGCTGATTTAGTAGACCGCCTGTCCGCCACTCTAGAAACTCCACTCACAGTAAAAGCCACAGTCAAAGGCAAAGATTTAGAACATTCTACTTATCGTCATCCCCTGTATGACCGTGAAAGCCCAATTGTCATTGGTGGCGATTATGTCACTACTGAATCTGGTACTGGCTTAGTCCACACTGCTCCTGGACACGGTCAAGAAGACTACATTGTCGGTCAGCGTTATGGTTTGCCCATCTTAGCCCCTGTTGATGACAATGGTAACTTTACCGCAGAGGCGGGACAGTTTGCAGGGTTGAATGTGCTTGGTGATGGGAACCAAGCGGTAATTGATGCTTTGACTAGTGCTGGTTCCTTGTTAAAAGAAGAACCCTATATCCACAAATACCCCTACGACTGGCGGACAAAGAAACCAACGATTTTCCGGGCCACAGAACAGTGGTTTGCTTCTGTGGAAGGCTTCCGCGAAGAAGCACTCAAAGCGATCGCTTCTGTAAGATGGATTCCCGCCCAAGGTGAAAATAGAATCACACCGATGGTTGCAGATCGTTCTGACTGGTGTATCTCTCGTCAGCGGAGTTGGGGTGTACCAATTCCGGTATTCTACGATGAAGCCAGTGGAGAACCACTGCTGAATGAAGAAACCATTGCCCACGTGCAAGCAATTATTGCCGAAAAAGGTTCTGACGCTTGGTGGGAACTATCAGTTGAGGAATTGTTACCTCAAACATACTGCAATAATGGCCGCACCTACCGCAAAGGTACAGATACGATGGACGTGTGGTTTGATTCTGGCTCATCTTGGGCATCTGTACTCAAGCAGCGTCCAGAATTACGCTACCCTGCGGATATGTACTTAGAAGGTTCAGATCAGCATCGGGGGTGGTTCCAGTCGAGTTTGCTTACCAGTGTGGCAGTTAATAACTGTGCGCCATACAAAACTGTATTGACTCATGGTTTTGCCCTAGATGAACAAGGGCGGAAAATGAGTAAGTCGCTGGGGAATGTAGTCGATCCAGCCATTGTCATTGAAGGTGGCAAAGATCAGAAAAAAGAGCCAGCTTACGGTGCTGATGTGTTGCGGTTGTGGGTATCGTCGGTAGACTATACCTCCGATGTGCGCCTGGGTAACAATATTATCAAACAACTTGTTGATATCCGTAACAAGATTCGTAACACCGCTAAGAATTTACTGGGTAATTTGCATGATTTTGATCCAGCAAAAGATGCTATACCCTATGAACAATTACCGCAGCTAGACAAATACATGCTGCACCGGATGACAGAGGTATTCCAAGAAGTTACTGAAGCATTTGATAGCTTCCAATTCTTCCGCTTTTTCCAAACTGTGCAGAACTTCTGCGTGGTGGATTTATCCAACTTTTATATGGATATCGCCAAAGACCGGTTGTACATCAGTACTCCCAATGCTTTGCGCCGTCGTAGTTGTCAGACAGTGTATTGGTATGCACTGGAAAACTTAGCCAAAGCGATCGCACCTGTATTATGTCACTTAGCCGAGGATATCTGGCAATATCTCCCCTACCAGACTCCCTATAAATCAGTATTTGAATCTGGTTGGGTGCAGTTGGAACAAAGTTGGCATAACCCAGACCTAGCAGCTTTTTGGCAACAAATACGCGAGATTCGCCTGGATGTCAATAAGGTATTAGAACAAGCTAGGGTAGAAAAAATGATTGGTTCCTCCCTAGAAGCAAAAATCTTGCTCTACATCAGTGATACAGAATTATTGAGTGCAATCAAATCACTGAATGCTAGCAACAGCAACGGTGTAGACGAACTCCGTTACCTGTTCATTACCTCACTTGTGGAATTGGTAGATACACCAGAAAAACTGCAAGGTTCAAAATACAACTTGCAAGCCGATCAGTGGCGAATTGGTGTACTACAAGCAGACGGGCAAAAATGCGATCGCTGTTGGAATTACTCTACTCATGTGGGAGAGAATGCAGCACATCCACTCATTTGTGAACGGTGCGTGGCTGCATTAGCAGGAGAATTCTAATAGCTATCAGTAGTTCCAGTCTGTAGCTAGGAAGATGTTTTTGAATATCGAACACCGATGAAAATACAGACAGCCAACGCAAAAACCAAATCTGTGTTCATCGGTGTACCCTTCGGGAAGCCGCTTGCGCGTCTACGATAATAATTATCCCTCCAACTGCGCCACAATCTTAAAATCGACCACCCATGCGCGCGGATGAGTTATCGCTATGCATGATTAGTTCTGTTGAGTTCCAGTCTGTGGCTGGGAAGATATATTTTTGCAAAGCGAACACAGATACACACCGATGCACACGGATGGGCGATCGCTGTGCATGATCAGTTATGTTGAGTTCTAGTCTGTGGCTGGGAAGATGTATTTTTGCAAATCGAACACAGATACACACCGATGCACACGGATGGGCGATCGCTATATGTCATTCTGGAATTTTCTACTATTGACAATTGACGATTGACTAACGAGTAAAATCGCTACATTAGAAGATGGAGAAAAAAATCACAGTTGACCCACACAGAGCGGGTACTCACGTAAAACCATGAGTGTAAACGCCACTATTACAGATAATCCTTTATTAAAAGGCGCTGGTTTGCCTGATTTTGCGAAAATCAAACCAGAGCATGTAGTGCCAGCGTTTAATCAGTTACTGGCAGAATTGGAACAAGAACTAACCAAGTTGGAAGCTGATGTTCAGACAAGTTGGAGTGGTTTAGTAGAACCTTTAGAAAAAATCACCGAACGCCTGAATTGGAGTTGGGGTGTTGTTAACCATTTAATGGGTGTAAAAAATAGCCACCAACTGCGGGAAGCTTTTGAAACTGTGCAGCCCCAGGTGGTACAGTTTTCTAACAAGCTCAGCCAAAGTCAACCAATTTACAATGCTTTTAAAACCCTGCGTGGAAGTGAAGCTTGGAATAGTTTTGACTCTGCCCAACGGCGTATAGTCGAAGCTGCAATCCGTGATGCGGAACTTTCTGGCGTGGGTTTACAAGGTGAAGCACGCGATCGCTTTAACGCTATTCAGATGGAGTTAGCGGAACTTTCTACTAAGTTCTCTAATAATGTTCTGGATGCGACTAAAGCTTTTAGCTTGACGCTGACGAAGAAAGAAGAAGTGGACGGCTTACCCCCGAGTTTGCTGAGTCTGGCTGCACAAGCGGCGCGAGATGCGGGTGCAGAAAATGCTACCCCGGAAAATGGCCCCTGGCGCATCACTTTGGATTTTCCCAGTTACTATCCTTTTATGCAGTACAGCACTCGTCGCGATTTGCGGGAGGTGCTTTACAAAGCTTATATCAGCCGTGCTGCTGCGGGAGGTCTGGACAATAACCCAATCATTGAACGCATTTTAAAGTTGCGTCAAGAACTAGCAGAGTTACTTGGCTATAAGACTTATGCGGAAGTTAGCCTAGCTAGTAAAATGGCTCCCAATGTAGAAGCTGTCGAAAAGCTATTGGAGGAACTGCGCGGGGCTAGCTATGACGCTGCTGTTAAGGAATTAGCAGAATTAAAAGCTTTTGCTGCCAGTAAGGGAGTAGCAGAAGCAAATGATTTAAAACATTGGGATATTGCCTATTGGGCAGAACGTCAACGGGAAGAAAAGTTTGCTTTCACAGCTGAGGAATTGCGTCCTTATTTTCCCCTTCCCCAAGTACTTGATGGCTTATTTGGGTTAGTAGAAAGACTATTTGGTGTTACAGTCACTCCTGCTGATGGTCAAGCACCAGTTTGGCATGAAGATGTCCGCTATTTCCAAATTGCTGATGAAACTGGTAATGCGATCGCCTATTTTTACTTAGATCCCTACAGCCGTCCTGCGGAAAAACGCGGTGGTGCTTGGATGGATATTTGTATCAATCGGGGTAAAGTTGCTGAAAATGGTGTGAGCAAGACTCGCTTACCTGTAGCATATCTGGTGTGTAATCAAACACCACCCGTTGATGGTAAGCCCAGTCTCATGACTTTCGCGGAAGTGGAGACTTTATTCCACGAGTTTGGTCATGGTTTACATCACATGCTGACCAAGGTAGATTATACTTCAGCAGCAGGTATCAATAATGTTGAATGGGATGCCGTGGAATTACCTAGTCAGTTTATGGAAAACTGGTGCTATGACCGCGCAACTTTATTTGGCATGGCTAGGCATTATAAAACAGGCGAACTATTGCCAGAACATTATTATCAAAAGCTGTTGGCAGCCAAGAATTATATGAGTGGTAGCGCGACGTTGCGGCAACTCCACTTTAGCTTGTTGGATATCGAATTACATTACCGCTATCGTCCTGGTGGTGATGAAACTCCCAAACAAGTACGCGATCGCATTGCCACAACAACCACTGTCATACCTCCGTTACCGGAAGATGCTTTCTTGTGTGCTTTCGCACATATTTTTGCGGGTGGTTATGCTGCGGGTTACTATAGCTACAAATGGGCGGAAGTACTGAGCGCAGATGCTTTTGCCGCTTTTGAAGAAGTTGGTTTAGAAGACGAACAAGCTGTAAAAGCCACAGGTAAACGTTACCGTGATACAGTCTTAGCCCTCGGTGGTAGCAAGCATCCAATGGAAGTATTCAAATCTTTCCGGGGTCGCGAACCGAGTACAGAACCACTACTCCGGCACAATGGTTTAATAGCTGCTTAGTTATCAGCAAAGGCAGAGGGCAGATGGCAGAAGGGATTTATCCCTAACCCAATATGCCCTAACCTTACGACCAGCAAAGGCTGCCTTGTAGTTTAAGATCGCCACTAAATTTCTCGCAAGGGAATAGAAAAGGAGCTAAGTGAAAGATACACAAAGCTCCAAGTATGGCGCAGAAGTATAAGTAGGTAGGTTTATGGAGGACTACCCGCTTTTTTGTCTCCACAAAATTAAAGTATCAGCTATGCAAAACAACCACAATGTAAATAAAACAGTGGTGCAACAGCATTATTTTTATTGAATCGAACCGTACTTTACACCTGTAATTTTCCGTGGGAACGAGAGTAAATCAATTACGTCTGAATGTGGGTGGGTACCGTCTTTGGTGAGACAGTTGTAAATTTTTAACCTAAATGTATCGCCCAAATTACTTAAAAGTTAGCCTGTCTTTGCTTCTAAATTTACTTCTGTGTGGTTTACCCTCGGTAGCTTTCACACAGACAATTGCTCAACCACAAACTTCAAATAAACAGAATCGCGTCAACAACCGCAATCAGCAAAGTGGTAGTGTCCAAGTCAAGGTTCCGATCAAAACTCTTCCTGGACGTCGGGAAAATGGTAGCACACGTAGAGGCGGCTGTCTTTTCGGTGATCAACCGCTTATAGTTTTACTATTACCATCAACTAATCTAGGATTGACAACTGCTGCATATCCCAAGTTTTTTTGGTACACACCTGAAAATACAGCTCAAACGATCCTATTTTCTCTCTACAAAGTAGATGAAAAGCTGCGTCCGCGCACTTTAGTGTATCAAACGAACTTTAAACCCAGTCCTCAAGCTAGGATCATGAGTCTAACTCTACCTAATAATGGTAAGGTTCCACCTCTGGCAATCAACCAAACTTATCAATGGTCTGTCTCTATTGTTTGTGATATACAAGACCCTTCTCCCCGTTCTGTTATTAGTGTCCACGGTTGGGTGCAGCGAGTGAATATCAGTAATAGTTTGGCTAATCAGTTAAAGCGATCGAGTTTAAGGGAACGTCTTTCCGTCTATGCTGCACAAGGTCTGTGGTTTGATGTACTATCAACAGTTACGGAGTTACGCGCCTGTAACCCATCAGACACCACAATTTCTGATACTTGGACAAGTTTATTACAGCAGGTCGAGTTAGATTACTTAGCTAAACAGCCTTTTTACCAAAAGTGTCCTCGACGCTAATATCTATATTTGAATTAACTAACTCCCTCCCTTTATGGCAAACTACTAGTCATGCCTACCCCACTTTTCCACAGCACGACGCAGTGAACTTGGTGGCAAACTTTCTGGGGCAAAAGGTTGACCTTGGGCAACACATTCTAAGGCTTCAAAAAATGCCTGCACACCCGCAGCAGCACCATCAGGATGATCCATGATGCCAGTACCAGCGTTGAGAATCACATCTTGACCATAATCGGCTAAGGCTTTGGGAACTATACCTGGATGAATGCCAGCCGAAGGGACGGGGAAGACTCCACGACTACGCAAGATATCTCTTATTTGGGCTTCTTCTGTTGGAGCAAAAGGTAAACTGCCGTAGTGTGCTGGATATAGAACAGCGTCAGCACCAGCATGAGCCATGAGGGTTCCTAATACCACTGAATATGTCATACCATAATCGGGAGCGTCACACATTGCCCCTGCCAGTGCTGGATGGGCAAAAATGGGAATGTTGATTTCGGAGTCATTAGCTAAGGCTGATAGTACTGAAAAACCGTAGGTAAGGACATTTAACAAAAGTGCGTTCGCCCCCTCCCGTACTAAAAGACGGGCTTTCTCTAGTAATTTGTCTGCCGTACCTGTAACGTTGACTGCATACAATACTGTACGCCCTGTTTTTTGCTTGACTTCATCTATAACTTGGCGACAAGCCTGGAGGCGTTGTAGGGTGGGGGCAATATCTAAGTCCCCCAAAATTTCATCATCTTTGATAATATCCAGTCCAGCATGGGCTACTTCTGCCAAAATCGCGGCGTGGTCTGAGGCTGAAAGCCCCAATGCAGGTTTAAATATAGCCATAATCAAGGGGCGGTCAAACACCCCCAAGCGTTCACGAATACCTCTAATTCCAAGTTTGGGAGAATGACCGTAAGTTTCTGGTAGACGTACCGCCACAATTTTCGCTGCACCAGCCATTGAATATTTACCAAATATCATCGTTAAGAGACTGGCTATATCATTTTCCACATTACCTTTGGGAAAGCGAATAGTGGCAAGGCTATCACCTGTTTGGGTTTCGGTTTGGACTGAAACTACTTCTGCTAAGTGCGATCACAAAGCTGCTTCTCTATGGACAAAACGTGCATCCCAAGTTCCGACTGTTTGCCCCACCGCGATAATTTTAGCTTGCTTATAGGGGTTTACACCCGCAGGAAAGCGGTAGTCTACTTCAATGGACATTTGTCTAATGGTTAGTAGTTAGTGGTTAGTGGTTAGTTGTACTCTACAGGAAGTGCTAGGGCGTCTATGAAATCATAAACTATCAACTACCAACCACCAACTACTAACTACTAACTACTATTGTATAGACGCGATGTTCCTCGCGTCTCTACCCACGAACTACTAACTACTAACTACTAACTACAGCGTTTCCAAATAACTAAGCAGGTCTGCCATTTCTTTAGCACTAGGCTGGAATTTCGGCATGGGAGGAGTGTCGCCACTGATCACTTGATGAATTAGACCATAGGGTGATTTGTGCTTGGAGACTCCTTGTAAACTGGGGCCGACACGACCATCCGCTTCCCAACCATGACAACCAGCACAGTTGATTTGAAAGATGGCATGTCCCTGTATCGGATCACCAGTCAGGGATAAAACTGTCTTGACATAGGGGTCGGAAGCTCTTACTATGCGAACAGCAAAAATCCCCAAGACAAGCGCTAGCAAAATTGCCAGAGCCATCAAAGCGATGCGCTGAATCATGATTTTAGGTTGGGTAATTTGGTTATCCAAATTTTTTTGCTGTCAAAGTTAGGTGTACAAAAGTTTTTCATTTCATACACATAGCTTAAAATTTCTTTGATTGTGTTTGCAAGCACAAATCTATATTTTCTGTGTTCTGTTGTTGCCTAAAACCATCATCAGACATGGGATTGATGCCAAATTTGGTAAGATTGGGAACAGGACATAAATCTTTAACAACTGCAACAAGGAGATTTCAAGTGGTTGAACCCCTACTAGACGGCATTGTTCTGGGTCTCATCTTCGTAACTCTGGCTGGATTGTTCTACAAAGCCTACCAGCAATTTAAACGCCCCAATCAGTTAGGAGGTTAATTTCAGTGAACAGTGAACAATTATCAGGTGTATGATACCCACTAATGAAACTGATAGCTGATAACTGATAAATGTGAATCATTGGGGAGATAGGATGTTGGGGTAATGGGGAGACACAATTAGAAATTAAAATTTTTAATTGATTGTGTCTTTGTTCTCCCACGCCTTCTTCTCAATCTTCTGTTTCTGTTTTTCTGTAGAAAGTAAGGGCCGTGTTACCATAAATTTTTTGGCGGCAAATTTCTAAACTGGGAATTACAAGGGGTGTATGATTTTGGGGACTGTGTTCGACTGCTATTTCCCCATCAGCATCTAATAAGCGGTATGATGCGATCGCTTCTAATACTGGCTGGTAAACTTGACTAGCATAAGGCGGATCGAAGTAAATTCGATCAAACTGCTGTCCAGCGAGTTTTGGCAACCACTGCACTACATCACCACGCAGCACTTTCCATTCCTGTCCATCTTTCGCTACTTGTTGCCAGTTTTGTTGGATAATTGCACAGGCACGACTAGATTGTTCGATCGCGATCGCACTTTTTGCTCCTCTACACAATGCTTCCGCACCCATCGAACCTGTACCGGCACACAAATCTAGCCAATAACATCCTTCTATTGTTCCCTGCCAAATATTAAAAATAGCTTCTCTAACCCGGGCGCTTGTGGGTCTCGTGTCTTTACCTGGTAATGTTTTTAACGAGCGATTACCGTAAATTCTTAGAGCCATGAGTTTGGGATCGAAATTAACGCAGACTTAAGTACAAACTCACTTTCGCTCTAACTTTTGATCACAAAAAGTGGTTTACATAAAATATTAGCTAATTACTGTTCCATGAGATAACTATCCACCACTTTTTAGCAGAATCTTTCCATCTTCTCGGCATAGATGGTGGGGAGGATAAAACAGATTTATGAATGAGATAAATTTACAAAAATTAACTTGATTTTAAGCAGCAATTTCTTCGTGATCGCGGACTTGGGCAACAAAATTAGACAGAATTTGCAATCCAATATTAGAAGATTTTTCGGGGTGAAACTGGACTGCCATTAAGTTTTCCTGGGCAATAGCGGCTGTAACTGTTTGACTACCGTGAGTGACGGTAGCAGCGCGGACTTCAGGTTCGGCGGGGTCAACATAATAAGAATGGACAAAATATACCCAAGGTTGAGGCGCTAAATATTCCCATAAAAGACATTTTGGTTGAGTCAATTCGAGTTGATTCCAACCCATATGGGGAATAGTAATCCCTGGTTCTGGACGGAAGCGCCGTACTTTTCCTCTAATAATTCCTAGTCCTGGTTCACAGCCTTCTTCACTGGAATCAAACAAAATTTGCAGCCCCAAACAAATACCTAAAAAGGGTTTACCAGATGCGATCGCTGCTTTGATGGGTGCTTCTAAATTCCGCGATCTTAAATGTTGCACTGCCGGATCAAATGCACCCACTCCTGGTAATACTATTGCATCTGCTTTTTCTAATTCCTTTGCAGAATCTGTGACTTTGGGAGTGGCCCCAGCTTTTTCTAAACCTTTACAGACTGAGTGCAAATTTCCCATGTCGTAGTCCACGACTGCTATAACCGCCATTAACTTGCTCCCTGTCAATTTATTATGGAGGGTAATTCTATTTTAAATAATATTCCTTATAAAGAGAAGGTTGCTATTAATTTATTTTGAAACTTGGCTACCTGATCAACAGTCAAATTCCTCTGATGATTTATTGATTGAACTAGCTAAACTTCATTAGTTATCTCATGATTTAACTTTCTTGGCGATTGTTGCCTGTGGATACGCAACTTGTCGATAATCGAGTACCGGAAAAAATTGCAGAACTCTGGCCGGATGGGATGAACTGCTGTAGTCTGACCAAAAAGCAGAGGCAATTAAGCATGGAGTCCAATTCTAGTTTTGGTGCAACTGTGTTGCATACAAAGGTGAATTTAGAGCAATTGGTGATAGAGACAGGAAATATTGAAATTAGCCATGACCACGGCAAATTTGTCTGTTGAAGGTCTAAATTATTTAGCACTAGATTACCCAAGACAGTCCTAATTAAGAGTTTGCATCTTTATCCACGTTTCTATTTTGACTAAAGAAAAATCGTCCTCAAGAGTTGCTGATTTTTTATTAATTATTCACAGGGTGGCACTTTGATAATATTTTTTGCGTCTGTTTGTAGAAAAATTTCTCTAGGTATATGTTGCCAATCTTACTAATTCTTCCGATCGCTCAAACAACTCCTGTGCCACCATCACCACCTGAAGAAGTAGTACAAACTCAACAAGTACGTCCTTTACCAGGAAAACTGGATCGAATACCGACCTTTAATAGCAATAGTCCAGAAAAAGTTCTGACAGAAGGAATTCTCCTTTCTACCTTTCCTGGTGAAGGCAAGAAAGTCCCAACAGCACATCTCAATTATCCGTTTAAAGGAAGATTTGATATTTTTGCCCATCATGTTGCTGAAGCACCCACCCCAAATGACTTGCGATCGCTGTATCTAGGGATAATCCTACATAACCCAGGTAAACAACCAGTAAAGATTAATGTGTTTCAAGGGGCAACTTATTTAAGTCAGCCAGATGCACCCTTTGTGGAATTGCCATCTTTTACCCAAAATCTTTTGGGAAATGTTTTTGCTGGGCCAGGCGATCGCGTAATGAATGATGTCTTACGCGGACGCCGCCAAGAAATCTTTCCTGCCCAAATTGTGATTCCGCCAGGACAAAGTCAGATGCTGTTGAATGCACCAATTCCAGTCAGAGGACTTACCCCACCTTTGAATGGTCGATCTGCTTTGATGCGTCTGCATAGCAATGGTACTGTCTACGCAGCTAGTTTAGCGATGTTTGCAAAAACCAACCCTGATGGTAGCGATCGCCCACCTACTTTAGAAGAATGGGAAAATTTACTCAATAATGGTAACTTAGCCGGGCCGCGAGATAAAACCCCTACTCCTTTAGAAAAAACTGACAAACCTATAGTCTATGGACGTGTCGCAGGTGTAGCAAACGGTTCTTTTTGGCGGGCTTTTATTACAGATAATGCTAAATCCAAATATCTAACTATTCCTCAGCCTGGTCAAGCTTATTCTTATGCATTGAGTACTGTCCCTGGTGGAACTTTAGGGACTGGTCAAATTCAAAGCGCACCCATGCTAGTACGCTATCCTGACACTGCCTATCGCGCTCATGGAAATTACGGTATCCAATACAGCCTGAAGTTCCCATTGTATAACAACACACAAACACCACAAAAAGTAACTATATCTATGCAGACACCCCTGAAAGAAGACCAGTTGGTCAAACCAGGGTTACGCTTTTTGAGTACACCAGCACAGCAAGTGTTTTTCCGTGGAACAGTTCGCTTAGGCTACAAAGATGATCAAGGTAAACAGCAAACTCAGTTTGTGCATTTGGTGCAAAAGCGCGGTCAGGCTGGGGAACCTTTGGTAGTTTTGAATATGAAGGCTGGTGACAAGAGATTAGTACAAGTAGATTTCCTCTATCCACCTGATGCAACACCACCGCAGGTATTAACGGTTGAAACTGGAATCAGGGAACAGTGATTGAAGAAGGCAGAAGTACGGAGGCACAGGAGGCGTGGGTTGCAAAGCTGCGGGCGAACAAAGAACGCCGTGGCAGAAGGGAATTAAAGGGGGATACCACCGGACACGCCGTTTTGCGTCTTGTGACCCCCAGGAACATTGCAGACGACGCATTATTACACACAAAACGCGCAACCATGCGTGGTAATTCCGCTTGGCGAACTCCAATTGAGGGTGGGTTCTCAAAACGAACGTTTTTTCTCACTAATACTGAGAATAGTTGCAATAACTCCGTTCGTTTTGAGAAGGGTTGCGCGTTTTGTGCAGGTTTTTCCCTCGACCAGTAAATCTTCGATTTACTGGGGGTCTTAAACCCATTTGGCAGAGGGTACAGATGGCTCAATCACGAACGAAAACTTTAGATCTTCGCATAGCTGCCATCTGCCCGAAGCCTTTCTTGATAACTAAAAAATAAAACCCCTAGTGAATTCACTAGGGGTTGCTAAATACTCTCAAATAAACCATCTTTTTCTGAAAGAAACCCAATGTCTGCACTTTAGTTGGGAAGTACGTTGCTAGCATAGGCATCCATCCCATAGGCAGGAGTGCGATCGCTATAGTCTATATCCTTACCAGTGATGGATTTAGCCAGTTTTTCAAAAGATTCAGAACGCCAGTTACGTTCGTGGATAGGCTTTCTTTGTTCTCCCAGGAAGTAAGCCATAGAACCCAGTAAGGAAGCTGCTACCCAACCAACAATGAACAATCCTATCAAGATAGTCATCATAATCTTTAGCTCCTTAATTTAATTTTTATTGCTTTATATAAATAAATGTAACAAATATTTGAAAATTAAGTAATGGTGTGAATACCGAAAAAAAGATAGGGTATTCCACACCCATCCCGTGCAGGTGCGTCTCTACCTTCTGCCTCCTGCCTCCTGCCCTCTGCCTTTCCCTGGTCAGCAATATTTTCTCATCTCCCCTATTTCTCCCCGATTGTTTCTTAATTTACTAAATATCAAATTCATCAAAGCCATTGAGAAATGGTTTTAACTCTACTCTCCAATTAGGAAAATGCACATGAGCTATAAAACCAGTTTGTTACCCGCAGTGATGATATCTGTTGCGGCTATTAATACTCTTACCGCACCAGCATCAGCTGAGACTGCTTCAGTGAGTAACGGAAAACAAGTAGTTCCTGCCGTTTTGAGCGTCCGTCCGCCGTCTGAATATCCTGTACCGGAAAGACTTACCGAATACACAAATTCTATTGCTGATGCTACCAATCTCTCCATGAGAAATGAGCATTGTGCCACCATCTCTGGCAGTGATAACGGATGGGATGACAGTGACTGCTTCTAATTATCAACCCCATATAGCTATTGTGACGGTTGAGGAGGATTTTCATGCCTATGCGATTCGGAAAACCTTGCAAGACCGTCATCAAGTCAAATGCGACATTATCGAAACTGACCGATTAGCTGATAGTGGTAAACTCACTTGGTCGCCGACAGCAGCTTATGCGCCAATTCTCCCCACTCTTGGCGGACAAGAAGTAAATGTGCAGGAGCTAGATGTCATTTGGTGGCGGCGACCTAGTGGGACTTCATGGAAAAAATCTCACCAACCTCAACTACCACCTGATGTAGTGGATGAGGCAGCCATAGATGTCATTTTGAATGATTGTATGGCGAGTTTTACTGGCATCATGCTCAACGAATTTCGGGGCGTGTGGATTAATCATCCTGATGCTAGTCGCAAAGCAGAGAACAAACTGTCGCAATTACGAGCAGCATTGCAAGCAGGCTTACGCGTTCCTAAAACTTTAGTGAGTCAAGACCCTCAGATTATCCGCGATTTTTGTACGGCTTTGAATAACCAAGTGATCGTCAAGACAGTCGCGGGTACAACTAAAGCCCCATTAACCACCAACCAGGTCAACCATGCTTTGTTATCCTGCGATCAAACATTACGATTATCGCCAGCCATTTATCAGGAAATGATTTCTGGTACTCGTCATTTGCGAGTGAATGCGTTTGGTGATAAGTTTTACGCAGCTTTAATCACTTGCGATCACTTGGATTGGCGTGTTCATCTGGATGAGGTAGTTGTAGAACCCTATCAACTGCCAAAGGAAACTGAGACTGGTCTAGGTACATTCATGAATATACTGGGGCTACGGATGGGCATCTTTGATTTGAAATTGGATGCCAACGGCGAACCTATTTGGTTAGAGGTCAATCCCCAAGGTCAATTTTTATTTGTTGAAGGACTTTCTGATATGAAGTTAGCAGATGCATTTGCCGATTTCTTATTTCAAGAAGCGACAAGTTACACATCAAAATTTAAAACTCAGGAATCAAACAAGCTACATACTTAGCTTTGAATTCTAAGTTTTTATAGCAAAATGTTACGGTTCAATGCGTGATTCAATTCCCTTATAGGTTATGAATTTCCCACCTTACCCAAAATTACTTTGAGTAGGGTGGTTTTTTATGACTAATATTCATCAGTTCAATACACACATTTTAGTTTTATATATGTCCGCTAGAACACTTATATTATTCGTTGGGGTCGGTAATGAGTGATTATACCAATTTTGGCTTTTAGGATTTTGGATTTTGGATTGAAAGTCTTTATTGCAAAACTGTTTCTGTAATTTCAAACAATGCTACCTATCACAAATTTGGTATTATTAGTTATTTTTTCACTATGTCCAATGCTTAATGCCCAAGCTTTATATCATAAGCAATTAGTTGGACATCATATTATATGTAACAAAATTAAATATAAAAAAAGACAGGTAAATTGCCTGTCTTACACTTGATAATTCTAATCAAAATTTAGAAATTCATTTCAGCTGCTTGGACTTTTTCAACTTGCTTCTTCTTCAGAATTAGCATGATTTGAGCTAACATTACCAAGCAGATGAATGCAATCATCCATTTAACTCTGTTGGGATCTTGCAGTACGATTTCTGTGTCATCTTGACCAAAGCCACCAACGTTAGGATTATTGGTCAAAGCATCGCCATTTTTGACTGCTTGTCCTTCAGAAACAATCAACTCAGGACCAGCTGGAATTGTATCGACAACTGTTTCGCCAGAGTCAGTTTGAATGCTAAGTTGATACTTAACGCTACCGTATTCATCTTCCTCTTTGGCAATTTTGGTAATTGTGCCAGTAGCGGAAGCTGTGTAAACAGTATTGTTGCTCTTTTCGCCAGTGGGATAAACTTGTCCGCGTCCCCGGTTAGCACCCAAGTGAACTGCATATTTGCCGAAGTGAATGTTCTTGTCGCTGGCCGGATCAGGGGAAAGAACTGGGAAGACGATTTCTTGGTACTGTTCGCCAGGGATGGGTCCGACAAGGAGGACGTTATCTTGTCCTTCTTTATAAGGCTGGAAGTAAACATCGCCTACTTCTTCTTTCAATTCTTCAGGAATGCGATCTTCGGGAGCAATCTTGAAGCCTTCTGGCAACATTAACACAGCACCGACGTTCAAACCAACTTTGGAACCGTCAGCACCTACTTGTTGAACGTTGGTGTTGTAAGGAATTTTGACTACCGCTTTAAATACTGTATCAGGTAGAACTGATTGAGGAACTTCTACTTCCGCAGGCTTAGCTGCTAGGTGGCAGTTAGCGCACACAATCCTTCCTGTCGGTTCGCGGGGTGTTTCTGGATAGGTTTGCTGGGCCCAAAATGGATAAGCGGCAGCAGATTGAGGTACGGCTAGATCGCTAGTGAAGAAAAATGTCAAAGTAGCGATCGCAATGAGCAATGTTTTGGTAATTACTCTAGCACTACGAGTTAGTCTCGCTGGTGTCAAGGCTTTTCTCATCTCTTAAGGACTAGTTTCTAGGAGCAACGTCAAATAATACAGGAGAGTTGTTATCAGTTATCAGTTACCGGGTTTGCTTATTCACTAACTGTTCACTGTTCACTGAAATTTAGGCCCACCAAGGTTCTTCGCCTGTGCGGAAGTCAGTTTCTGTCCAAGGAGTGAGGACAATTTTATCATCTTGTGTAGAGGCGTGAGACAAAGCCAAAGATAGCGGTGCAGGTCCCCGGACAACTTTACCGGTTGCATCATATTGAGAACCGTGACACGGACACTTGAATTTGTTCTCAGCAGCGTTCCAAGGTACAACACAACCCAAGTGGGTGCAAACCGCATTAATTCCGTAATCAGTAATTGCTTCTTTGCTTTCTACCACAATATAAGTGGGGTCGCCCTTTAGTCCCTGAACTAGAACGCGATCGCCCACATTATGGCTTTCTAGAAACTTGCTGACACTGACATCGTTACCCAATTCATCTTTGGCAGTTGTACCACCACCAGCACCACCACTTGCAGGCGGGATAAAATACTTGACAACGGGAAATAATACTCCTGCGGCAACTCCGGTTACAGTTCCAAAAGTGAGAAGATTCATGAACTGGCGTCGCCCCATATCGGGTACGTCCATTGATTCGGAAAATTGAGCCATAATTTACGCGTTCTTGGTGTATTTTGTAAACAATTTTGACTTGAGTTCTAATTATCGAGAAACTCATGCCTATGTTTTGATGCCCATGCCCACAAAGACGCCAGTTTTTCTTTTTAAGATATTTCTAGCATCTTTTCTTGTAGCATTACATTTCTTTATATTCTTATCATACTTGAGTAACTGAACTTAACATCATAACTAAATGTAAAATATAATTGAGAACAGTCATGACAGGACAAGAATTACGTCAACTGCTGCTAGAAAAGTGGGGACGCTCTTATGATGTTCAGCTGCGCCGCACTCAAGGTAAAATATTTTTGCAAGTCATGTGGAAATATCTAGAACAAGCTTCTTTTCCCTTAAGTGAGGCTGAGTACCAAGAGCATTTGGATAGTATTGCAAACTATCTGAATTATTTAGGTGGAACAGCACAGGTACAAGAATTTATTCAAGGAACACGAGAACGTCCACGACTTGGGAAAGCTGTCAGTATTCCTCTAGACTTAGGAGAACGTTCAACGGAATGGTTAATATAAACTTTTATAAGTCTGTAAGTTTAAAACAGTAACTTCTGCTAAATATTTATTTGTTTTCACATACTTGTTCACTCTTTTAATTGCTAGCTAATACCCTAATAAGATTTTGGATTTGAGAATTTGGATTGATGTCATTCCCTTTATTGCAATCCTTTTTTAAATTGGTATAACCAGATAAACAATATAAAATTTACTACTAATGACTAAAAGCTGGAACGCGAATTTGCTTTTATTTGCGCCGAATTTTCTTATGAAAAAAGATGATTTATCTTTACCATCTAGTTGCATTCTCCGCAAAGCAACATCTACTGATATCTGGTCAATTCGCTGGTTGGTGCTGTCAGCTAAACTTGACCCGACACAATTAAATTGGCAACAATTCTGGGTGATTGAATGTGAACAACAAGTAGTAGCTTGTGGACAACTACGTAAGTTTTCCGGCGCACAAGAACTTGGTAGTTTAGTAGTCAAAGCAAATTGGCGCGATCGCAATTTGGGGAGTGTTCTGACTCAGCAATTAATCCATGTTGCTACTCAACCGCTATACCTGGAGTGTTTGGGTCAGCGTCTGGCTGAATTTTATCACAGGTTTGGTTTTGTACCTATTTGTTTTGAAGATTTACCGCGATCGCTTCAGCGCAAGTTTCAATTATCTGAGTTAGGAAAAAAGTTGCGGATTGTGCCTGTAGTATTCATGCATTACCAAGATAACTAAGTCATTTGATATACTCACCGTCCTAAAGGGTCGGTGATTCTTGATGTCTCACAGCAACAATCATTAGCTGATTGCAAAAAACAATTCAGCACTCAAAAGATATTGTCATGAAGATTGCTCACCTAGTAAAAACTCTAATGTTTTGGTAACAATAGTAATTAATTAGACATGCTCGACACTAGCTAAATACATTAAAGATATTGTAAAACTAATCTCACAAGCTAGCTAATTACACTTATTCAGTGTAAATACTGTAAAAGGTGATAATTTAGCTAATGAAGAATTTTCCTGATACCAGCTAAAAAACGCTGATTTTGGGAAAAAGAGCAATTATTGGGAGAAATTACGATATGAGGGATGTTTATCTGTTGGCAGCAGGCTTGTTAACAGGATTAGTTTTACCAGCATCGACTTTACCACAACAATCTATTTTTCATACTGATGATTATCCAGTACACGGAAAGAACAAAGAAAACTTACAGCCAGTAGTAAGTGAGACATTAGTCCCCACGTTGGAAACTTCTTCACCAGAATTTAGCGAGCAAAATTTGCCTGTAGCAACAGAATTATTTTTAACACCAAGCTATGAACCTATTTGGAAGCCTACGTCTGGAAACGAACTTTATTATCATAGATTAGCTGCTCTCAAAGCTGGTCAAATTTATACACGCATAGCCGAGGAAGAATTAAAGACATTATGGGATGGTAATAACCATCAATTAACTTATGAAGATTGGAAAAGTTTGTTAGCGATGGAAGCCAAAGCAATGGCCAAGGGTCAAGGTAAAAATCGCTTGAGTATCCTTCTTGGCGATTCCTTGAGTATGTGGTTTCCGAAAGAAATGCTCAAGCATGAAAATTTGTGGTTGAATCAGGGAATTTCCGGCGATACTTCTAGTGGTGTTTTAAAAAGATTATCGGCTTTTGCCAAAACTAAACCGAGTGTCATTTATGTCATGGTTGGGATTAACGACCTACGCCAAGGTAAAAGTAATGAAACGATTTTAAGCAATTATCGCTTGATTATCCGACGCTTACGACAAAATCATCCAGAGAGTATAATTATTATTCAATCTATCTTGCCAAGCCGCTTGTCTACTATTCCTAATAACCGCATTCGTACTCTCAATCATCAACTTGCTTTGATTGCCCAAAAAGAAGGAGTAAATTATCTCAATCTCTATAGTTGGTTTGCAGATTTTGAAGGAAACTTGCGGGAAGATTTAACCACAGATGGTTTACACCTAAGCGAAAATGGATATGAAGTTTGGCGATCAGCAATTGAACGAATAGAATCTCAACTAGCTTTTGGTTCTTAGAGCGATCGCAACAAAAATAATCACTTTGTTAATAAAATTGTTTACTAACTTGTATAAAATTCACAAGCTACAAATATTTTGTTTTTAATAGGGGTTAGGAATTAGTTAACAGTTAACAGTTAGTAATAGAATTTGACAACTGATAACTGATAATTAATAACTGAACTACACTACGCCCCCCTACACTTTCTAATCACTCTACTAGACCATGTTTCATTGCAAAGCGCACTAATTCAGCTCTATTGCTAGCGCCTGTTTTTCTCAATAAACTGCTGACGTACTTTTCCACTGTCCGAGGACTTAGGTGCAACTTTTGACCCATATCAGCATTAGAAAGACCATGAGTCAAAAGTTCTAGAACTTCTCGTTCTCTAGGAGTCAGTTCTAAGAACCACTGGGATTTTTGAATCTCATTTAACTGTGAGCCGTTACCATCCAAAGTGTTGGTATTTTCTAGATGAGAAAGACGGTATGCAGATTGAATAATTTGTGATCGCGCCAATAAATTACGAATAGCTGCTCCTAACTCTTCTAATTCAAAAGGCTTGGGTAAATACAAATCACACCCAGATTGATAACCAAGAATTCTTTCCTGTGTTTTTGTTCTTGCTGTCAACAAAATTACTGGTAGCAAACGAAATTCAGATTTTTGGCGGACTTGGCGTACCAGTTCATAACCGTTCATTCGTGGCATGACAATATCAGTAACCATCAAATCAGGATGGTACTCTTCCACCTTTGCTAAAGCTTCTTGACCGTCATCAGCAACAATTACCGAGTAGCCAGACAGTTCAAGATAATCGCTGATAGACAGACGAGTGCCCGGATCGTCATCCACTACAAGGATCGTCAAGGGCATGGACTGTACACCCCTAGCATTTTTTACTAATAAATTTGCTTCTATGATCACTATCAGTGAATACAAATAATAATAGTACTCTTATGTTTCATACTATGACAGGAGTAATAGCTAATCACTCTCCAAAGGTTGAATTGCTAAGTTTTTCTACCATCGGTAAGAGGAATTGTTATATAAAGTAACTATGGAAAAATCAGACACTCCAGAATCTATATCATTAAATATAAAAATATTTACAAATTTTAACAAAATATTCAGCATAGAACTAAAAAATAAAGTATTTTTTAGGTATATACATACATAATATGTAGTTCCAAGAAAAAAATTGAACATAAAACAGTAGATAAATCAAGACAAATAAATATAACCGTAAATTTGAAGTTAGCACATAAGTATCTGTTGTTTATAAGGCATTCATGACATTTACTTACTTCAAAAATATCTTCGGCTCACCTTGCTAAATCTATCCAGAGGTAAGAAGAAAAGACTTAACAAATTATGTATTGTGTAGATTAGTTTTGAAAAAGCAAGAAAAAAGCCTGTGGTTCCAATTAGAGATAATAATCCAACCAAAATCACGCCCTATGTGACTTATGGGCTAATTGCTGTTAATGTTGTAGCATTTCTTTATGAATCTAGTCTCCCTCCCCAATATTTAGATGGATTCTTTCACTTATTTGCAGTAGTACCGCGAGAACTTACAGCTAGTTTTGCAGGTATTTCTGTAAATCAGCCCGTACCAGAGTGGGTAACTTTATTTACTGCCCAATTTTTACATGGTGGTTTGCTACACCTTGGTGGCAACATGTTGTTTTTGTGGATCTTTGGTAACAATGTCGAAGACAAATTAGGTCATATTAAATATTTATTTTTCTATTTAGCTAGTGGTGTTCTAGCAACATTAGCTCAATGGTACTTTTCCCAAAATTCTGCTATTCCCTCATTAGGAGCAAGTGGTGCGATCGCTGGTGTTTTGGGAGCATACATCATTCGCTTTCCCCAAGCTGAAGTTCTTGGCGTTGTTCCCTTGGGATTTTTCTTCCCTACCTTCCGTGTACCAGCATACTTTTTTCTAGGATTTTGGTTTATTGAACAAGCTTTCTACGGTCTTGCTAGTCTAGAAGCACCAACAAACATTGGTATGGAAAACGGAGGTATTGCCTACTGGGCCCATGCTGGTGGTTTTGTGGTTGGGGCAATTCTTGGCCCGATACTGGGATTATTTCAACAAGATTCAGAGCAAGAAAAATATAATTGGTAGTCATTGGTCAATGGTCAATGGTCAATAGACACTTGACAATTGACAATTGACTCTTGACAATGGACTTTTTAATAATTTTTCATTGCCCGTTGCATTTCGCGCTGGTCTTGACGTTTTTTAATATCCTCTCGTTTGTCATGTAACTTTTTACCTTTAACAAGGGCGATACTAACTTTCACCCAACCGCGTTTGAGATACATCTTTAAAGGAACCAAAGTCAATCCCTGCTGCTCTACCTTACCAATTAGCTTGCGAATTTCTTGGCGATGCAGCAGTAATTTGCGTGTACGACGTGGTTCATGGTTAAAATACTGTCCACTGGCAGTATAAGGGGAAATATGCACGTTAATCAGCCATACCTCTCCATTGCGGATTAAAGCATAGCCATCTTGAAGATTTACCCTACCTGCACGAATTGATTTTACCTCAGTCCCCGTCAACTGAATACCAGCTTCGTAGGTTTCAAGAATTTCGTACAAATACCGGGCTTGCCGATTGTCACTAATAACCTTATAACCGTCGCTCTTATCACTCATTGAAAATGTTACTTGCGTCTAAATAATAACTAAAAAAATCCTTGAGGTTGCCTAGTTAATTTATAAAAGGCCATTAAACCAATATAATATGCCCAACTGGATATTAGTCCTATCCTAGCTTTTCTTAGAATGGCTGCGTTGTATATATCTTAAGCAAGAGTATATAAGGTTTTTAGTTTCCAGCTGTAGATTGATTTTGTTGTGATGGCAAGTCGGTAGAGTGGTGAATAAATTTGCAACAGATTCAGGAAAGCATCATTATGAAAAACAACTTCAGCAAAATGGTTAGCGCTAGTGTCCTCACTTTGGGCATGACAATTCTCCCCTTAACCATACCCGCGCAAGCACAAACCACCACAGATCCCACGATTAATAATCCTAATAATCCGAATGCACCAACTACCGGAGTTTATTATGATAGAGGTTTTGACTGGGGATGGTTAGGATTACTCGGTTTGTTAGGTTTAGCAGGTTTAGCAGGCAGGAAGCGTAACGATGAGTCAACTCGTTATCGCGATCCGAACGCTGTAGGTAGTAGCACCTATAGAGAATAATTCTACATACACCGTCCAATCACAACCAAACTAAAAACTGTAGTACTTTAGCAAGATGATAAAAAATGAAAAGCCTTGAGAGGTATTCTACTCAAGGCTTTTTTTACAAACTTTAATCTGTCCCAAGTTCTGGATGCAGTGAATTTACTTGTCGGTTATGGTCTGATACCACAGGATTCCAGTAGCTGGCAACTAAAGCAACTAAAAGCCACCAGACACTATTAACTACAGGGCGATACCACACAGTGTCTACAAAACCATGACCTAGCATACCTACTAAAGCAGCGATCGCTCCAATTAACCACAAACCATCTACGCTATTTAATTGTCGGAATCTTTGCAGTTGCAACCAACCTGTATTAAATATTACTAGTAGTAACCAAATGAAACTAACCAAACCAACAATTCCGGTTTCCACAGTCACTTCTAACAAAATCGAGTAGGCGCTTAAAGCGTTATACCGAGGTAGTTGGTAGAGTGGATAAATCTCATTAAAAACATCATGTCCAGGCCCAATACCAAAAATCGGAAAGTCTTGGATCATTCTGAACACCGCAGTCCAAACATTTATACGGAAGTTATTACTACTATCTTCACGCCCCGCAAAAATACTGTTAATGCGTAAGCGAAAAGTTTCCGAAACGCCAAACATGATTGCAAAAAAAGCTACAAAACACCCTAACAGTATGGGTACTAACCAGATACGCCAAAACCGGGGTAAGTAATCAGCGTACCAATAGCGTAATAGCAAGACAGCAGCAACTAGTGCGATCGCCAAACCAATAAAGCCACCACGACTGTCAGCAAAACGAAAGCAGGCAAGATTCACAACCAACATAGTGATAGCCAACCCTTTACGCAGCCATCCTCGCCAAGCAAACACCGCCGCCAAACTCAAAATCACAGCTGGTAACAAATATCCAGCCAGCAAATTTGGATTACCCAAATAACTATAGACCCTGGTATTTTTAGACAATGGAGATTCAGGGTCAACCCAAGTTGCCAGCTGTGCAGCACCAAAAATCTTCTGCCGCACACCATAGATACTGACAACTAAGGACACATGTAAGTATAAAACCAGTAAAAAAGCTCGAATCCGGGGCGATTTAAGTATCCTGGCACACAGAGCAAACAGCACTAAATAAAGTGTAAAATTTATTAATCCTTCTAAAGCTGCTTTTTTCTCTGGTGATAAGGCCGTAGCAACCACGCAGACTCCCCAATACAGCAACACCAGCAAGTGAATAGGGGTAGCAAATAAATTATTTGAGGAGCTTACCTCATCAGACAAAGTTAACAGTAGCCAAAATCCTGTACAAGCAGCTAACAAAACCCCAAGTAGGGTTGTATTCGCTGCGGTAAAAGGTGCTAACACTAACACCAAGCTGACTAAGGTAGCCGCTATGATATCTCCCCACTGCATTAAAATACTGCTTTGCCGCCAAGAGCGCAGCACTCCTACTAGAGAACCATGCAGGTAGCTAGAGTCCAGGTATTCCTGGAGTGGAAGATAAGATAATGTGAATTTTCGCCAGATTATATTCATAGATGCTGTAAGCAACTAGCACAGAGCGTAGAACTTGGATTTAATGATAGTTCGGTATTTTTCAAAAATAGAAAAATTTCCAGTCCATAGTCCATGCTAATTGAAGACAGACATCCGATTTTAGATTTTGGATTTTGGATTTGTATTCCGACTGAGTGAAATACTCAGGTGGTAAAGACATCCGCTAACAGGATTTTAGATTTTGAATTGGTTTTCTATGGAATTTGCGGGTTGTATCCTACGAGTGTGACTAGGAAGCAGTTGTTGAGGAAATATCGCTCAAAACTTCTGCTTTTTCTTGATTTAGTGGCAAACTCAGGATATAGCGGAATCCTGCCTCTGGTGATCCTTGAATTGAAAGATACCCGCCGTGTAATTCTGCTAAATGACAACTGAGCAGTAAACCTAGGCTTTCCCGCGAGAGAGAACCAGAACGCCTAGTTGTATTGAGGATACTTGATGTCGAAACTTTCACAGTTTGTGATTTGTCTAAGCCTAATGGCAGACTAGATACATCTTCTTGATCTTCCAACAGAGCATTAAATTCGGCGGCTGTCTCTTCTGTTAGTTCTAGCAACGGCACTGCACTCAGACGAAAATAAGGATCAACCTCGGTGATTCCATCTCCCAGCCAAGGATGGGAAACCCACACCGTAATGTTAAGCGTATTTTCCTTATGAGAAACATGAATTCGCACAACACTACCTGTAGCAGAAAGTTGAATCACACTAAAAATCAGGTGATAGAGTATCTGTCGCACCTTGTCTTTATCCAAAAGCCAAATGCGATTGCGTCCAGGTTCAAGAGATAGGCGAATATCCTGCTCACGGCGATTAGCAGCCTCTTCCAGAGTATTAATTGCTTGTTGACACAGCATTTCAATATCTACAGACGATAGATTCAAAGCTGTCTCAGTTTCATCCATTGCTCCCAGTTCAGAAATTTCATTTACCAGAGAAAGCAGGTATCTACCGCTATGTTGGATAATGTCTAAATATTCTCTCTGCTTGGTAGTCAAAGGCCCATAAATTTCACGTCCCAAAACACTAGCCATACCCAGTACAGATGTTAAAGGTGTACGTAACTCCTGGGTTAACTGTTCCAACAGTTCTAACTTTAGTTGACTAGTAGGAACTGAACTGGTTGGCAAAGTAATTGGACTGATTCTAATTTCACTTTCACTCTTTTTAGGCTCTGGGAGTGACCAGTCAGAAACGCTATGCGCTGTTTTTATTTCTGAAGTCGCTTGCAGGAGTCGGTTGCGTTCAAATTCGCTCATACTCCAACGAGCGATGATTTGTAAAAACTCAATGTCTCGATTGGTAAAATTGCGTGGCACTAAATCCATTACTGCCAATGCGCCCAAACAATTTCCACAAGCATCAAATAGTGGCGCTCCTAAATAAGCACGAATGCCATAATCCTCCACTAATTTGCTAGCAACAGTACTGCCTGCATCTCCTAGCTTTTTGGTATCATTTATAACTATAGTTTGCGAATTTTCTACTACTTGAGTGCAAAAAGACTCCTGACGTAGTAATTGGCGATTTTGCGCTAACTGATTCATTAATCCCAATCTAGATAAGCCTACTGCTGATTTGAACCAATGGCGTTCTTGATCGACAAATCCCAAAATCGAAATTGGTGCTTCCAAAAAGTGAGCAGCAGTTTGAGTAGCTTCTTCAAAAACTGGAATTGTTTCTGGTTGTCGTAACCCTAATTCTGACAATGCCCTGAGACGTTGTTGTTCTCTCGTTTCTGGAGATGCCCAACCATCCTTTAAAGACAACAATTTATTTTCCGACTCTACCATTACCACTGTCACCTTGATAATTCTAGATAATGTAATTTATATAACCACTGTTTATGGGTTATTCGCTATTATTCAGCATTCCCCAATTTTGTGTCCGATCAACAAAGTAGATGTAAAATTTTTCACTCGTCAAAAGATTTTTGCATAGTTAGAATACTGGTTATATATTAGTCATTTTGTCTGAGTTTAGTGCCTTAGACCTACTCATAACTAGCTTTTTACTCAAATTGGTCTCTAGAATTACTAGGAGTTTTGTTCTACTTCTTTCTAAGTACTACAGAAGTTTTTTCAGTATTTCGGAACCATGTACTGATCATTGCTGATTCTCATGTTGAAATCCGTTAGTATCTAATTCTACATGGGTAATATAAAACTAACGAGAATGGGTAATGGGGAATAACAAAGAAAAAAGACCAATTATCAATTACCAATTATCTGGAAAAATTTTGCTTATTACTGAAAATGAATATACCAATAACAATCCCTTTTGTAGACTTGAATTTACAACATCTGCCGATTCAAAATCGGCTGCAACAGGCAATCCAATCAGTATTAGAACGGGGAGATTTTGTTTTAGGAAAAGCACTTTCAGATTTTGAAGCAGCTTTTGCCACGGCTTCTGATACAAAATACGGAATTGGTGTTGCATCTGGAACTGATGCGATCGCTCTCGGTTTACAAGCTTGCAATATCCATCCTGGAGACGAAGTCATCTTACCAGCTAACACTTTTGTGGCAACACTCATTGGAGTTTTGCGTACAGGAGCAAAACCAATTTTAGTAGATTGCGATCCCTACACAGCTTTAATTGATTTAGAAGCAGCAGCAAAAGCAATTACAGCAAAAACAAAAGCAATTATTCCTGTACATCTTTATGGCCAAATGGTGTCACCGAAACAGCTATTAGATTTGGCTGATACCCATAAAATATTAATTTTTGAAGACGCCGCCCAAGCACATTTAGCCGAACGGGAAGGATATCGCGCTGGTTCAGTAGGTACAGCAGCTGCTTTTAGTTTTTATCCCAGCAAAAATTTAGGATCATTTGGAGATGGGGGAATACTCCTAACGCAAGATCAAGATGTAACTGAAAAAATGGTACGTTTGCGTAACTACGGTGCGTCCCGCAAGTATTTTCACACAGAAATAGGAACCAACAGCCGCTTAGATACCATCCAAGCTGCTGTGCTGCACCAAAAATTACCATATCTGCCAAACTGGAATCGCGATCGCCTTACTATTGCTCAGCATTATGATACTGAACTAGCAGCTCTAGCAACACAAGGTATTATTCCCATCCAAAACTACAGTGCTGAAGGGCATGTATACCACCTGTATGTAATTAGAATTTGTGAATCTTGTCCTGTAAATCGTTCTGTCATTCAAGAACAACTCACAGCTATAGGAATTCAAACAGGAATTCATTACCCAATTCCTTGCCATCTGCAACCAGGATTCTCGAATTTGGGCTATCAAAAGGGTGATTTTCCTCATGCAGAAATGCTAGCAAATCAAATCTTATCGTTACCTATATATCCAGGTTTAAGCAACAGCCAAATTCAGAAAGTTACAGATGCGATCGCCCGCATTCTAAAAGTTAATTCTTCCACTGAAAGCCTCTTGTTTACTTAAAGGGGAGATGGGGAGGTTTGGGGAGTGTGGGGAGTGTGAGGAGAATAAACAGTGACCAATAACGATTGACAATTGACCATTGACAAATGACCAAAATCTATGCTCAATCAGCGTTCATTTCAAAATATAATTTCACCAAAGTTGCTTAGCTTAGCCATTCTAGCTATTTTAGGTCTGCTATATGCTCCTGTGTTACTGTATTGGCTGGATGGTTGGTTACATAAAAATATCAGCACAGAACACGAATATTTTAGTCACGGTATTATTGGTTTACCTTTTGCTGCATATATAGCTTGGCTAAAACGGAAACTTTGGCAAAGACTACCAGATCATCAACATCCTTTTGGTGCTGTCCTCTTATTAATAGGAGGAATTTTTTATCTAAGTGGAGTTAGCGAATGGGTTAATCTTTCTTTGCCTGTCATGCTTTCAGGATTGTGCTTATGGTTCAAAGGCATTCCTGGCTGCAAATTACAAAAGTTTTCCTTGCTGTTAGTTTTTCTGGCAACACCAACACCACTTCCCTATTTAATTGCCCCCTATACCTTTCCTTTACAAAGTTTCATTGCTGGTACGGCAGGCTTTATTTTAAATCAGTTTGGTATGACAGTAACTGTCGATGAGATCAATATATATGTAGGAGGAAGAATTGTAGAAGTCGCTCCTTACTGTGCAGGGTTAAAAATGTTATTTACGACTCTCTATGTCGGCTTGATGCTACTTTATTGGACTAATACATTATCATCTCGACGCAAGACCATTTCATTTTTATTGATAGCCATGTTGATTAGCATTAGCGGCAATATTATTCGCAATACTTTATTAACCTACTTTCATGGTACGGGTAATGAAGGAGCTTTTCATTGGTTACATGACAGTTGGGGTGGTGATATGTTTTCTGCCGTCATGTTAATGCTATTGATACCTGTTCTAAATAATATTGATAATTTCTTCTCTGAATCTGTAGAAATTCAGCAAAAACAAGTTAGTGGGTAGAGACGTGAGGAACATCGCGTCTGTACATTAGTTGTTAGTGGGTAGAGACGCGAGGAACATCGCGTCTCTACATTAGTGGTTAAAATGTTAAGTAAAGTAAAATAATTCTCACATCTGAGAGTAAAAGTCAATGGTGCTATTTGGATTTGGTAAAAAATTAACCGTGCCTAGTCCTGAGGAAGCTTTGCCAGGACGGGCCGAAGCTATGCCAGTTACTAACCGTCATTATGTGCTAGGTAATCCGATCCAGCCTCCATTTCCAGAAGGTATGGAAATGGCTATTTTTGGTATGGGATGTTTTTGGGGTGCAGAACGCAAGTTCTGGCAACTACCTGGTGTTTATACTACTGCTGTTGGTTACGCTGCCGGCATCACTCCCAACCCTACTTATAGAGAAGTGTGTACTGGTATGACTGGTCACAACGAAGTAGTGTTAGTTGTGTATGATCCCAAGGAGATTAGTTACACCGATTTACTCAAAGTCTTTTGGGAAAATCACGATCCCACCCAAGGAATGCGTCAGGGTAACGATGTGGGTACACAGTATCGCTCTGGGATTTATGTATATTCTGAGGAACAAAAAAAACTAGCTGAAGCTTCGCGGGACACATATCAAGAAGCTCTCAGTAAAGCAGGTTACGGCAAGATCACCACAGAAATTCTCAATGCGCCGGAATTTTATTACGCTGAAGACTACCATCAACAATACCTGGCCAAAAATCCTGGTGGTTATTGCGGTTTAGGAGGGACAAATGTTGCTTGTCCTGTGGGATTAGTTGAATCTTAATTATATGGAATAAGTAAGTCGGCACAAATAAAGCTAAATAGTTGGGGTCGTCATTTGTCCTTTGTCATTGGCTATTGGGTAGGGGCAAGGGATTTTAGTATATTCAGTTTTGATGTCAAGATACACATACAAATGCTTTGCCCTTACAGGCATGTTTACTTTTCGTAACTTGCATTATGCTTATTCCCGCCGACTTACATCCTCTTTCCTTCTGCCTTCTGCCCTCTGCCTTGTTTCTTAAAAAAATTTTGGGTTGATTGTTAGAAAAATATGATAAAAACCAACAAGTATTAAGAAATGCTTATAAGTGGTGTAAATCATCAATTTTTAAATATCAATCACTAAAAATCGCTCATATTAGACTTTTTCCTTCTTTTTTAGACTTACAAAAAATATTGCTCATTCTATATATATATAATTGCTGGATATTTTTTGTTGTTAACAACTATTCAGAAATTCTTATTAAAAAATATTGCCACTACTTGAACTAATTGTTAAAGTGTGTATTGGCAGCAAGACTAGTAATCCTAGTAAAAATTACAGGAGTAAACTATGAGCCACATCCATTCTGCCGATCGCGTAAAGTGTTAATTTTCGGCTTTGGAGATGAAGTGAGATTCAGTAGTTCATTCGTCTTACCTCATACCGTGATTCCTAAAAGTCGTGATGGTGATTGTATAGCGAAGGTGCGGTAAGACTAGAATTTGGAGGTTAAAATCCATGAATATTCAAGGCAAGGTAGCTCTAATTACTGGAGCTTCCCGTGGTATTGGACGTGCCATAGCTTTAAAACTAGCGCAACAAGGTATGAAACGCTTGATTTTAGTGGCACGCGATCGCCATAAGTTGGCAGAGGTAGCTAAAGAAATCGAGGCAATAGGCGCACAAGCCACAATTATGGCATTAGATTTGACTAAACCAATCTTTGTAAATGTTGCTATTGCTCAACTTTGGCGTAGTTATGGCCCGATTCACTTGCTGATAAATTGTGCAGGTGTAGCCTACCAAAACTCCTTCTTGCAATCTAAACTACCCCAAGTTCAAGAGGAACTTTCCCTCAATTTATTAGGGACTTATACCCTAACTCATATGATGGCTCGACGCATGGCAAGTCGCAGCGAAGGAACAATTGTGAATGTCTCTAGCCTTATGGGGAAAGTGGCTGCACCGACGATGGCGACTTACTCGGCTACTAAGTTTGCCCTTTTAGGGTTTACGCAAGCTTTACGCCGCGAACTTGCTCCATACAACATCCAAGTCATTGCATTACTACCAGCTCTGACAGATACCGATATGGTACGCGACTTAGAGTTATTTCGCTGGGTGATGCCAATGACTCCCGAACAAGTAGCTCAAGCATTTGTATGTGGATTACAAAAAGACTCATCAGAAATTTTAGTTGGATGGCAAAGCCATTTAGCAGTTTGGTGTCAACGTTTTGCTCCTTGGTTGTTGGAGAAAATTTTACAAATGGCAACTCCCAAAGTTCAAGAATCTGGAAGACGAAAAGCTGGCAAGCAAAATATGTTCAGAACAAGGATGCATTCATCATCAGACTTTTCACATTTTGCAAATAGTTTTGTAAAACTCAGATAGATAATAAGGCGATCGCTCAAACTATATCTATCTTGAAAATAGGAATCGGGGATCGGGCAAGAGGTTTTCATCAAAAGGGTTGTGAGCATGAAAATTCTTACCCCTTCTGCCATCTGCCATCTGCCTTCATCACAAAAAAGATGTGAGAAATGCGATCGCAGCCATCCACAAAATAATACTAAACGGTGCGCCAATGAGCATACCAGCGATCGCCCAGCCTCTTTGATGTTCTTTGAAGTGTTGGACACTACGCCAACGTCTGCTTTTCCAAGCCCATTCATTACCTTTTATACCCATGATAACTGTCATTACCCAACCAATCGATGGGAAAAAACATAACAATCCCACCCAGACTTGATTAGTCCACAACCAAAACCAAGGCATGAGAAATGCACCCCAATTCCAACCAAGAATTTCATCGGGGACTTGCTCTTTGGTATTATTAATGCCGCAGCCAGAATTGTTTATTGTTTCCCTGCGCAGGGACACCACTCCATTTTTTCTTACCGACTGACGCACAATCTGACCAGATTTTAAAGACTCTAGCGCTTGTCGGGCAGTAGTAAATCTTTGTTCTGGTGCTGGTTGTGTCATCTTTTCCAACCAACAGACAAAACTGGGGCTAGTAGTCACTCGATCACTAAACTGAATTTGCAAATCAGATTGGGGTAAGTCGGCTGGAGGAGTACCTGTCAACAAATGAATCAAAGTCGCTCCCAATGCATAAAGATCAGACGCTGGAACTGCTCTTCCTCCATATTGTTCCATCGGTGCATAACCGTAAGTTCCGACTATGGTAAAGGTAACTCCTTCTTTTGCTGCTTTATCTTGAACTGCACCAAAATCAACTAAATAAATATGATTATCTTCTCCCCAAATCAAGTTACTCGGTTTGATATCACGATGTAGCACTGCTGGATTCAACTCATGCAATACTGTCAGAATATTTAAAACCTCAACAGCAACCTTGCGGACTTGCTTTTCTGTAAACCTTTTTCCCTGAGCAAGTTTTTCTTTCAGAGATTCACCAGGAATATATTTTTGTACCAAGCCAAACCAAAGTGTGCGATCATCAATACAAAAATAATCAACATACTGGGGAATGCGAGGATGATGAAGATGTTGAAGAATTTGAGCTTCTCGCTCAAAGAGTTTGAGATCATCCCACTGCACATTACCACCAAAGGCCAGGAGTTTGACGATCACTTGCGAGTTTTCCTGGGCAGAAGCTTGCAAATCAGTTGCTAGCCAAGTTTGGCGAACTCCATTGTTACCTAGTTGGCGTTGGAGTTGGTAACGATTTTGTAATATTTGTTCTACTTGCAGCATTTGGAACCTGCTTTCTCACCAACCTGATTCTTTTAATTTAGCTACAACTAATAAAACTTGTGAAAAACTGCTGGACTAAAATTGGGCTAGTTTTTTATTGCTAAAAAAATCTTCCCAGTAGTACTAATAAAATCTTCCGAAAGCAGGAGTTAAATATTGGGAAAATGTCAGTCATGGTGAAGACAGCCCTAATGAAAAAATTTCACTACAAAGCATGAAAAGACCTCACCCCTGCCCCTCTCCTCGGCAAAGAGAGGGATGTCCGATAGGACAGGGTGAGGTGAGTTTCAAGTCATAAGGAGGAAAGTGTCAGGAGTTGGGGGACAAACAACTAACAATTAACAACTAACAACTAACAACTAACCAAAATTATGCATAAACCTTGTTGTAATATGCCTGATATTCCTCCGATAACAGAGGTTTCCACCAGTTCTCATGGGTGAGATACCATGCAACTGTTAGACGTAAACCTTCTGTAACAGTCACTGAAGGTGTCCAACCTAATTGAGTTTTTATCTTGGTGGCATCAATAGCGTATCTGCGATCATGTCCGAGTCTATCTTTAACAAAAGTAATTAAGTTCGCTGCTGGACGTACGGGTAAATTAGGTGCTAATTCATCCATAAGTTGACATAACATTTGCACCAAATTGATATTTTCTACTTCATTGTTACCGCCGATATTGTAAGTTTCACCTGGTATACCACGATGAACAACTACATCTAAAGCACTACAATGATCACCTACATAAAGCCAATCTCGGACATTTTTACCATCACCATATACTGGTAATTCCTTAGCCATTAATGTATTAATGCACATCAGGGGAATAAGTTTTTCGGGAAACTGATAGGGGCCGTAATTATTAGAGCAATTAGTGATAATTGTTGGTAATCCATAGGTATGGTGATAAGCACGAACTAAGTGGTCGCTACCTGCTTTTGATGCCGAGTAGGGACTATTGGGAGCATAGGGAGTAGTCTCACTAAAAGGGGGATCATCGGGCTTGAGACTACCGTAAACTTCATCAGTAGAAACGTGTAGAAATCGATAATTTGTAGGCTGAGAATTTGCTTGCCAGTGTTGACGAAAAGCTTCTAGGAGGGTATATGTACCCACTACATTAGTTTCTACAAAAGCACCAGGCCCCAAAATCGACCGATCAACATGAGATTCTGCGGCAAAGTGGGCAATAGTATCAATATTCTCGGTTTGTAGTAGTTTGTCAATTAATGAGCGATCGCATATATTCCCTTGCACAAAACGAAAATTCTCTTGCTTCTCCAACCCTGCTAAATTGGCAATATTTCCTGCGTAAGTCAAGGCATCTAAAACTACCACTCGGTCATGAAGATAATTTTGACACCAGTGATGCACAAAATTCGAGCCAATAAATCCTGCACCACCAGTTACCAATAACTGACGACTCATTTTACTCACTCCTTTTAATGCCGCACTATAAATATTAGTCGCTGAGGCGGGGACAAGGAGGACAAGGAAGACAAGGGAGAAGGGGAAGTGTGGGGAGTGTAGGGAGAGAATGACTAATGACAATTGTCAATTGACAATTGACTAATGACTTATCTGCCAGATTTTAATGGTTTTATCTGAACTGCCACTAACGATCAACTGACTATTAGGGCTAACAGCAATAGTATTGACTGCTGCGGTATGTCCTTTGAGAGTGCGTAGGAGTTCTCCAGTATACAAACACCAAATTTTGATGGTTTTATCGGCACTACCGCTAAATAAAAGTTGTCCATCTGGACTAACAGCAACTGATTTTACTTCATCTGCATGACCAGTGAACGTATGCAGCATCTTCCCGCTTTCCAGTTCCCAAATTTTGATGGTTTTGTCAGCACTACCGCTAAACAGAAGTTGTCCATCTGGACTAATGGCAACTGAGTATACTTCACCCCCATGTCCCTTGAGGGTGCATAGTGGTTCACCTGTGCGCGGGTTCCATAATCGAATTTTTTGATCGCTGCTGGCACTGGCTAGGATTTTGCCATCAGGACTGATGGCAGCACTATGAACAGCAGAGGAATGCCATAGAGTACAAATACGATCACCTTTGTGTAGGTTCCAAATCTTGATTTTGTTACTGCCGCTAGCCAGAATTTCTCCATCGGGACTAATCACTACGAAATTCACAGGTTTTTGGTGTCCCAAAAGTTTGTGCAATAGTTTACCAGTGGACAAATGCCAAACCTTCACATTACTTCTAGGATGTTCGCAACTACCAACGGCAAGGAGATTACCATCGGAACTAACAGCAATCGAGGAAACTTCTCCCAAATCATTTTTGAGGGTGCGAATTACTTTACCTGTACTTAAATTCCAGACTTTAATGCTTTTGTCTGCACTCCCACTGACTAAAATCTGCCCATTGGGAGTGATGGCGACAGATGAAATTTTGCCTGTATGTTCGCTGAAAGTGTGACTAACAGAAGCATTTCCCAGTTGGTGTGCCTGTTTGGAGTTGGCGATCGCATATAAAATTTCTTCTACATTGTTAATACTCTGTCTATCGTCAACTGCGGAAAAATATTCTCTCAGTTTTTGCAAATATGGTGTATCTGCTGTTGTTGCGGCGCTACGCATCGCCGCAAATAGATTATTAGTTTGTACTTGTGGTACTTCGTGCAGTTGCAACCATGTGCCTATAGAGTATTGCAATTGTTCGTCCGCCAAAGAGCGATCGCTCAGATGTGATAAACTCTGGGCTAATTGCAAAGCTAACTCAGGAATCCAATAACGATGTTTTTCTTCTAGAGCTTGGTAGACTTGTTTGTATCCCAAGGCGATCGCTTGCAGTGATTGCAAGTCAATCGGACTCTTTAGCAAACTCGGCAGCAAATCTGGCAGCAGAGGCGGGACATCATGATGAACCAGGTGATAAATATCAGCTATCCAACCAGCAACTAAACAGTGACAGGTAATTAAAACTTGGCAAAGTTGCTCCAAATCTTGACGATTGATTTGATATTGTAGGGATAATTTACTAACATCTACTCCCCTAGCTCTCCATTTTTCTTCTTTTTCCAAAATTGCTAAATTACTGGCATTATCTTGACCTAAGTAATTAATTTCCTCTAAATTTTCTCCTAGTGCTATTAATTCATCTCGTATACTTCTCCACTCATAGGCGCGGTTTTTTGCTGACTGTTCCACAATTTCTCTGTAAGATATCCGAGAAATAGTTTTATAGTAATAACGCTCTTGTCCTAACCCCCAATAACCAATCCGAAAATTTAGGTAATCTCCATCGGCTTCAGACTCTAAAATCAAAATCGGCTCTGTTTTCAACATTCCAAACAGAGCCTTAATACTAGATTCACTGTGAAAACGCTTACTATCCCATGCTCCTGCTAAAAACTCTGTTGGTCTAATTGGGTCTTGTAAGGAATAATATTCACTGAGAAAATCTCGTAACCCTTCCGCTAACATTAATTCTATATCAGTAGCAAATTCCTCTTGGCGCAAATCAAACTGATCAAACCCGACTTTTGGAGGTGCTAGGAAAATTTTTAGAGGTCGGCGTTCATAATTAGTATCAGACTCTAAAATCTGCGAAGGATACAACCGCAAAGGCCAGCTATCGAATAGTTTATTAATCTCTGGGATTTTTAGCGCCGTTTCCTGTTCTTGAGTTGCGATTTGTAACTGCGTCTGATGGTAGTAAACTGCTAGCTGCTGTTCCTCTGGCTTTTGTTGTTCATATCCTCCTAAATAGCTAAGTTTTTCACTAGTACTACTGACAGTTTGGATAATTTCTTGAATTTGGGCAGGATAATCGTTCTTAGTTTCATCAGGACGTGCATCATTACTTTTTTGCACTAAACTCGCAATTACAGGCGCAAATTCTAGCACTAATTGAAGTAGTAACTTTAAGCCTTGCTCCATACACAAGTTGCCTGCTAAATAAACTTAAAAGCTTTCAGTATCATCAACGCTATAGCCTCATTCAATAAGGCATGACTGCCATCCGGCAAATTTCCATATATGCCAATTTTACTACTTTATTACATCCAAATTCACAGATAAATGAGTAAATAAGCAATAACTCACCATAGACTCTGCTATTACAAAGCTGAGTGTTAATAATCATAAAACTTTAATGATAATTCCGTCAAAACTCATTAAATCTTATAAAAATCAAAACGCGAATTGTGTGATTTGCTTCCCTCCTCAACACCCAAATTTAAAATAGCAAGGAAGTCTTTAATCCACTGCACAACTATGGAAACCAACTTAATTTCATCACTTCCATATAATCGTTATACTACACCCATTTCAATCAAAAAAGTATTAAATAACTTAGATGATTGAGTGATTATAGTCCAATATTTATTTCTATAGCCACAAATTAATAGAGTGGCTACATCAATCGATTTTGGATTTTGGACGTTGCGAAAAGTTTGTAGACGCGTAAAGCGCGTCTACAAAGCAGCACTCCGGAGGGAACTTCAAAGCTTTTCAAGACAGATTTTGGATTAAAATCATTGATTAATAGTCTATTCCAGAATCTTGAAACAAGACTCCCGCGTGCCTATTTGATATTACCTAATAACTTGAATTAACTTAATTATTTCTCCAAAGTTTATCCTGATAAGACCTTGAACAATCAAGGTCTTAGGTTAACAAAAAATTATTAAATTAAAACTCTAAAATTATCTAGAATTTTACTCCCAATTGACCATTGATGCCGCGCACAGAGTTGTAACCCGCACCCAAGAAAAGATTGTCACCAGCGCCTACCTGAACCCCGCCTGAAACAGCAAGTCCTTTATCTTCTGAATAGTATCCCAAGCCTACATAAGGTGAAACTACTGGCAAACTGATAAATTTCAGTACATCTACACCTGTAGCACTGTCGGGGCCGATTCCCAATTCAGCACCCCAATTCAAAGCCCTTGCACCCACAGAGTAAGTCACATCACCATCTTTGCTACCAACAGATACCCAAGGTTGTGGTACTAATTGAGCATGAGCGTTTTGTGGAGTAAATAATACTAAAAAACCAACTGATGTAATGATATTTCTCAAAATAGTTGCTGTTTTCACCTTTTTCTCCTACTAGTCTTTAGCTAAGAGTGACGGATTTTACCTACTTATGTGCCAATCTGAAAAATAGGGTTTAAAGACTAGAGGTCAAGCTAGGAAATTAGGAAGATAGTAATAATAACTTCACATTCCACATTCTTACATTAGTAGTGTCTATGTCACAACCGCAAATTGCTACAGTCACACCAGAGCAAGAAGCATTAATTCCCGTCATTCGAGAAAGATGGCGAAGTCTTGCGCTCTCTACACAGCCAATTGATCAGCAAAAAGCGACAGATGCAGTCACAACAGCTTATGCTGTTATGGGTAAACCAGAACCTGAAATTCGCTTTTTAAATAGTCCATTTGCAGCAAAGTCAGAAATTTTGGCAGCAGACTCACCCCGCCAGATGGCGCAAGAGGTTGGCGCACCCATACTGATTATATTTGCGATGGAACTAGAAAACCAGATGAAAAAGCAGTTAGAAGCAAAACTATGGCAGGAACTAGAAGTAAAAATGCAGCGCAAGCAGTTTCAAGAATCTCAAGGTTGGGTAGGACTGATTTGGCTATTGCCTAGTACATCAGAGTCAGAACAACAGCAATTACAGCAGCTACGCGATGAATTATTATTGCAATTTCTCGCCCAGCAACCAGGAGGAAATATAATCGTACTAATCTGGGAAAATCTTTGGCAGCATCTGGGAGAACCTTTGTGGCAGTATCTATCAAACCAATCTCTGCTGCAATGGTTATATCAACAATCCCAACTCCAAGTTTGGTTTGAAGTAGCAAATATCGCCATCCCAGGAATGTATTCTTATCTGTTACGTATGTGTACAGATGCTTCTACAGCAGCTGTGCTTGATTTTTGTATTAATGAGGCGTTGCATAATAGCGGTATGAATTGAGGTCAATTAATCATGGAATGTCCACGCTGTGGATCTTGTCATAACCGTAAGAATGGAAAGAAAAGAGGTAAACAGAATCACATTTGCTGTGATTGTGGTCGTCAATTCATTGATGTCTATAAACCACCCAGGGGCTACTCGGATGAAATCAAACAAGAATGCCTAAAAATGTACGTCAATGGTATGGGATTTCGTGGAATTGAAAGGGTGAAAAACGTTCATCATACTACCATTATTCATTGGGTTAAACGAGTGGGTACACAATTGGCGGATACACCAAATTCAAAGGAAATTCCGCAGGTGGGAGAACTAGATGAATTAGAAACATTTATTGGTTCAAAAAAAATAAAATCTGGTTGTGGACGGCGGTAAATCACTTTACTCAAGGTATTCTTGCTTGGGTTTTAGGTGATCGTAGTTCGACTACTTTCCAACAGTTATGGAACATTGTCCAGTGTTGGCAGAGTTATTTTTACGTCACAGATGGATACCCTGTTTACCCTTGTTTTGTTCCTGATGGTGACCAAATTGTGAGTAAGACCTACATGACACGAGTCGAAAATGAAAACACAAGGCTTAGACATTATTTGGCTCGTCTTCATCGTAAAACTTTATGTTATTCCAAAACCGAGGAAATGCTGAGATACTCTGTTCGATTGTTATTGCACTACCTCAAATATCGTTCTGTTCCCTTACCTGCCTAAAACATACCTTTATTCAGCAACGCCCTCTTTTTTGACTTTGAGTGCGATCGCAATTGCACCTCAAATTTCGGCTGATACCTATCGAGCTAATTTTCCCTCTAGTAATTTAGCAGTAGCAGCTAAACCATTAACTAGTCAATCAGCCGTTTAGCAGTGGAGTCTGTAGGGATGACAAGTGCTTTATACGAACAACTGCAAGGATTGTTTGGCGTGCGGTTGCGTGTGGTACGATTACGAATGAACAAATATGAGTTTGTTTCTCCTGGTGTCGTGGCGATTCCTGGACAAAGATTGGGTTTTAATAAAGGTTTTTTGGTAAGAGATCCCGATGGTCACACAATGCGGATTGTGGAGAAGTAGGGGATATAGCTGTCTATGAATTATTTCGGACTGCTATATAAGTTTTCCCTAAGTTGACTCTAAATTTTTATTCATCAAATCACATAGCAATTCTCATCAGAACTTCAGCCCTGTTTCCAGCAAAAAGATGATACTTCAAATAGCAAATTAACTAAACTAAAGTGCAGATATGCACAGGGTGAAATTATGACAATTCCAACCCAAGAAGAAATTAGATTAGCAGAAGCTTTGAATCACGTCGCCCATTGGCGGAGATGGGGGCCATATTTGAGCGATCGCCAGTGGGGAACGGTACGCGAGGACTACAGCCCGCATGGTACTGCGTGGGACTATTTTACTCACGATCAAGCCCGTTCTCGTGCATACCGTTGGGGGGAAGACGGTATTTTTGGTATTTCTGATAATCATCAGCGCCTTTGTTTTGCGATCGCCCTTTGGAATGGTGAAGATGCTATTCTCAAAGAAAGATTTTTTGGGCTAACTGGCAGTGAAGGTAATCACGGCGAAGATGTCAAAGAATATTACTTTTATTTAGATAATACCCCTACCCATTCCTACATGAAGGCGCTGTATAAATATCCGCAAACAGCTTTTCCTTACTCGCAATTAGTTGCAGAAAATCAACGCCGAAGTCGTCGAGAACTAGAATTTGAATTGTTAGATACAGGCGTATTTAATGACAATCGTTATTTTGATGTTTTTGTAGAATACGCTAAGTATTCTGCTGAAGATATTCTCATCCAAATTAAAGTAATCAATCGGGGTGCAGCAGCTAAGACCCTGCACCTGTTACCTACCCTCTGGTTTCGTAATACTTGGGCTTGGAACGGAGATACAGATAAACCTACTTTAAAAGAGATGCAATCAGGTAATAGTTTCAATATCATTGAAGCATTTCATCCAAGTTTAGGAAAGCGGTGGTTGTATTGCCAGGAAGTAACAGAAATTCTGTTTACAGAAAACGAAACAAATACAGAGCGATTATTTGGTTCTCCCAATCCATCCGCTTATGTCAAAGATGCCATAAATGACTATATCGTCAATGGTCAAAAATCAGCAGTAAATCCTGAAAAATTTGGTACGAAGGCATCTGCTGATTATGTATTAAATATTGGTGCTGGTGAAAATCAAACTATTAAATTGCGGCTAAGTAATGTACCTAATTTAGTTGAGCCATTTGGCAAAGAATTTGATAGAAATCTTTTAAAGCGACAACAGGAAGCAGATGCATTTTATCAGCGCATTACCCCATTTCCTTTGAGTGAAGATATGCGGAATGTGCAGCGTCAAGCCTTTGCGGGGATGCTTTGGAGTAAGCAATTTTACCACTATATTGTAGAGAATTGGCTCAAAGGCGATCGCAACACGCCAACCCCTCCGCCTGAACGTCAAAATGGTAGAAATCAAGAGTGGTTTCATCTCTACAATGAAGATATTCTTTCTATGCCTGATAAATGGGAATATCCCTGGTTTGCTGCTTGGGATTTAGCATTCCATGCAATTCCTTTAGCAATGATTGATCCGGATTTTGCTAAGTATCAATTGGATGTTTTAACGCGGGAATGGTATATGCATCCTAATGGGCAAATTCCTGCCTATGAGTGGAAATTTAGTGATGTTAATCCGCCTGTTCATGCTTGGGCAACTTGGCGAATTTATAAGATTGAACAGAAGATATATGGACGAGCAGACAGACAGTTTTTAGAGCGGGTATTTCAGAAGCTCATGCTCAATTTTACCTGGTGGGTAAATCGTAAGGATGCTGAGGGTAATAATGTCTTTCAAGGAGGCTTTTTAGGGTTAGATAATATTGGTGTATTTGATCGCAGTGCAGCTTTACCTACAGGCGGACATATTGACCAATCTGACGGTACAAGTTGGATGGGAATGTATTGTTTAAATATGTTAGCGATTGCTTTAGAATTAGCCAAGACTAATCCTATTTACGAAGACATTGCCACCAAATTCTTTGAGCATTTCCTCTACATTGCCGATGCAATGAACAAAATTGGTGAATTGGAAGCTAGTTTATGGAATGAATCAGATGGTTTTTACTATGATGTACTGCATTTACCGCAAAAGCAGATTACCTTAAAAGTGCGGTCAATGGTGGGATTAATTCCCTTATTTGCCATTGAAACACTTGAACCAGAAACCTTAAATATGCTTCCCGGCTTTAAAAAGCGGTTGGAATGGTTCATCCAAAATCGTCCTGACCTACGGCAAAATGTAGCTTGTATGGAAACTAAAGGAATCGGTGCGAGAAGATTACTAGCGATCGTTTCTAGGGATAAGCTAAGAAGTATTTTGCAAAAAATGCTGGATGAAAGCGAGTTTTTAAGTTCCTACGGAATTCGCGCCCTGTCGAGATTTCACGCCGAACATCCCTACATTTTTAATGTCAATGGTTGCCAATTTCGTGTAGATTATGAACCGGCTGAATCTAGTAGTGGTTTATTTGGTGGTAATTCTAATTGGCGTGGTCCGATTTGGTTTCCGGTGAATTTCTTACTAATTGAATCTCTGCAAAAATTTCATTATTACCTGGGGGATGATTTCAAAGTAGAATGTCCTACAGGTTCTGGTCAAATGATCACACTTTGGGAAGTCGCATCAGAATTATCTCAAAGGTTAACCAGAATTTTTTTAAAAGATGAGTCTGGTCAACGACCTGTTTATGGTGGAACACAGAAATTTCAAACTGATCCCCATTGGCAGGATTTAATTTTATTCCATGAGTACTTTCATGGTGATAATGGAGCCGGAATAGGAGCTAGTCATCAAACAGGATGGACAGGCTTAGTTGCTAAACTGATCCAGCAATTTGGTGAGTATAAAGCACAATATCAAGAACCAGAAATACACAAAGATCAAGAAGCGATCGCCAAAGATGAAGGCAGCAAGCAACAAATACAGTTGTGGCGGTATAAATAATAAATGTGATATTCTCATCAAACCCTTGGAAAAAGCAAATTAAAGCTTACCAGGTGGAGTATTAAAGTGAATCGTACATGGTTTTGTCTGACACTGCTGCTCATAAAGCTGTTGTATATATGATTCCTGCCAACTAAGGGGAATTTCTAGTAAGTCTCGTGTTCCGGTTATTCCTTGTCCAATGAACAATAAAACAGCAATGCAGTTCAAAAAAATGTGAACCATCCGCCAGCGATTAGTCCGATCCTGGTAGATTTCTTGTACAATCGCTAACGAAAAAATCATTAGCATAGCAACAGTGATACCGTAGTAATAGTGAGATACGTACCACTCATTTCCTCTGCGAAAAACTTCTGGCTGAGAACCCAACAAAATTAACCCCATCCCTGTTAAAGTAGCAAATATACATCGCCATGCCCGTGTTTTTGCCATATAAAGGATGAACACAGAGGAAGCGGTGGCGACACATATAGCAATTACAAAGATGAAACGCAGAGGTTCGGTTGTCCGTACTTGACTTTCAAGCATTTTGGCAAAAATTGAGTAAGCAAGCCCTAGCAAAGTAATTGTCACCACAGCCCCACTCAAAATTCGTCCTAACTGAACATGCTCTTTGCCAACAACGGGAGGAATTTTACTTTTACCCCCAGATACAGTTTGCAGGCGACGTTGGCGAACCTGCCAAGCAAAATTCACAACTATACCAATTAGAGGAAAAACAAACCCAACTGCTAGTGCAGGATGCAACAATGCAAAGAAATCTTTGAGTTCCATAAAAATATTAGGATCGACTCTAAAAAATTATTTGTGCTAGCTAGCATCAGCCGTTGGCTTAAGAGTGTTTAATTTGAATTATTCAGCCAGTGTAAGTGTAGAAAAAGTTGTAATGATTCTACCGAGAGCGATCGCTACTAATTCGGTTAAGTGTGGCATAACCAAAGGTAGCATTCGCCATTCGGCACCAAATCACAATAGAATTCATACCTGAAATTGTCAATGTGCAGAAAATTCATAGTTGCATCAAACCAGCACAGAAGTATCTAAGACTTCTCATGCAGTCTAGTAAACGAATTTATTTCATCCAATGTACTGACCTCTGAGTAGCTATTAGCCAAACTGAAATTGAAGATCGATAGACAAGGGCAAGGTAGTTGAAAGAAATCCTTATCAGGTTGAGCTTATCTTCTTGGCTATTTAATTCACATGACTAGAATCATGTTTTCATATATGTTTACAATTCATATCTCTGCTTTACATAAACAATATTAATTTTTAACCAATAATCATATATGCAATTAACTGAATTTTTTGCCAGAAGGTACGATAGAAATTCTGTCTAGTGTTTCAGTCTGATGTTAATATGACCACTAATATTAAAACTAATTAAGTTTCTGAAGAATTAATAAAATATCTGCTCATATGGTGTAAGCTTTATCATCACTTATTAATAGTAATTTTGCGTTTGATTCTAGTAATTAAGCGATCGCTTTGTAGTTTCTTCAAAGTACGGTATAAAACTTCGGCACTGATACCGATATCGCTAGCAATTTCTTTTAAAGGGCGATCTAACTTGACTGTTTTCTGATTGGGAGAAGCAATCACACGCAGGTAGTGCATTACCCGAGCGCTAGCAGAACGAATACCCCGCAACTCCAGCAGCTTTGTGTAGTGCAATCGACGTGCTAGTTGTTCTGTAAAAGTACTTGACAAGTCATAATTCTGCTGTAGTGCAGTTAAAAATAGCTGCTTGGGGAACGAAATTATTCGTGAGGGGAGTTCTGCGATCGCTGTGCAAACATAAACATTATTAAACAGTGCAACTTCAGCAAAGTACTCTCCAACTGAAATAGAGTAATGATTAATATCAAGTTCGCATGATTACTTACAATTCCCTTTTACCTCACCCCGCCTTCGGCACCCCTGTTCTTGCTAAGGAGAGGGGATGGGGGGTCCCCTCTGGGGAACTCGGGGGCCCCACTCCCCTAAGGGAGTGGGGATTAGGGGTGAAGGGGCTGTTCTTGTGAGGTTTTTTATTCTAAGTGATTAACCGAACTTGATATAACAGTTTTTCCTGCTTCCGTATAATGAACCAGCTTAATTCGTCCAGATTCTACTGCAAAGATTGCTGTCGCAGGATCGTTCTGATAAAAAAGAACCTCTCCAGTTGCTAAATCCTGATAAGTAATTACAGTCTGTAAATTAGTGAGAAGTTGGTCAAGTTTGAAAGAACTCATCGATTAATTTTCGCAATTATAAAATCACAATCAAGTTTTTAGCTAGTAGAAGCAGGGCTAAAGGATGTAACTTGATTATGATTACGTCCTGTAGATTGTGCTGAAAGATGATTGAACTCTAAGAAACTTGGTATAAAAAGATGAAAGGTGAATGAGCAATAAATTATGGATTTCTCAACAAATTCTCATTTAGGAGGAACCTTAAAAAATTCCAGCCTTATTTATTGTTCAACTCATCTAGTCCAGTAGTAGCCTAGTACTCGACCACATAGCTTTTGACTCTTTGTCAGGCGTCAGACCCCGACTTTTTTGAAAAGTCGGGGATCTGGCTCACCTATCAAAATCAATTTGATGAACCACTAGTCGCCAAATGTTATCAGACTGATATTGAAACGGTATAAACTCACAATTATACATACAGGAATTTACCCGTAAGTGCATAAATTGATCTTGTTTACCCCTATAAGAATATAGGTTTGTACATTTGTGATTTTGTGCAAATAGTATTATCGCTTATGCACATATAATTAAGCGATTAACCAGGAAACCGCGACAAGGTAGGAATTAGCCGAGGGTTTTTCTGGAATTCAATTTTGTTCATTTGTAGTTTTGTGTAGATTCTTGTAACCATTATCGTTTATTTATCTATGCACATTAGTATCCCGGATGATCTTAAGCGACAGTTCCACTCGACTTGCGCTCTGAGGGGACTAAAGATGAGCCAAGTAGTGACAGAACTAATTGAGCAATGGCTGAAAATTAACGATGCTTCTACATCTGATTTTGAAGCTGGTGAGATTGTGAACACAGACAAAGTAACTAAGCCGTAATCGGGTGGTTCAGCGATCGCTTGCAACCAACCACAATCATTCTCAACTTGTATTGAAAATATAGGATGTTGATAAGTATGGGTTTATCTGGTCCACAACGTAAAAAACTACAAGAAGCTTTAATTGATGCTTTTCCAACTACAGCATCTCTAGAGCAGATGTTGTCATTTGAATTAGATAAAAGCCTAGATGCAATTGTTGGAGGAGGTAGTTTAGCAACAGTTGTGTTTAATTTAATCAAAGTAGCAGATTCTCAGGGATGGGTTGAAAATTTAGTTCGTGCTGCATGTCAGTCAAATCCTGGAAACTCCAATTTAAAAGCTATTACGGAAGAACTGTTAACAGAAAGCTCATTCATAGTACCACCTGCTCCTTTTCCCGAACCTCCTACACAACCAAATCAGCAGCAGAAAATATTAATTTTGGCAGCTATTCCTCATGGATTACGTTTGGATAAAGAGATTCGAGAAATCGAGGAAGCTATACGACGATCTCTAAGACGAAATTTATTTGAAATTCGTCTGAGAACTGCTGTACGTCCTCAAGATATTCGTCGCGCGATCGCAGAAGAACAACCTCAAATTGTTCATTTTTGTGGACATGGCCAAGCAGATGGCAGCTTAGTGTTAGAAGATGATGGGGGAAACAATAAACCAGTTTCACCTGAAGGTTTAGCATCACTTTTTGAATTACACACTGATTATGTTCAATGCGTGTTGCTGAACGCTTGTTATTCACAACAACCTGCTGAGGCGATTAGGCAGCATATTAATTATGTTATTAGTATGAACAACCCAATAAAAGACAAAGCAGCGATCGCATTTGCTCAAGGGTTTTATGACGGGTTGGGTTACAAAAATTCTGGTAGTCAAGATGTGTTCCAAAGAGCCTTTAAAGAAGGTAGGACTGCCATTATGCTAGAAAATCCTTCACAAGGGTCAATACCAGTCTTGAAAACAAAATAGAAAAGTTAGCAGCAAAAAAAGCTAGAGATTTTCCTCATATAGTTATCAAGCAAGGGTAAAAACTCCTAATATGCCTACTTTTTAAGCATCGAAATAGTTGGATTTAAAATATGAACTTATCTTCTGATTTGCGTAAGGGACTACAAGAAGCTTTGATTAATGCTTTCCCTACTAAAGCATTATTAGAGCAGATGTTATCATTTGAATTAAATAAAAATCTAGAAGTAGTTGCAGGAGAAGGTAATTTAGAAACTGTTGTCTTCAACTTAATAAAAAGAGCAGAATCAGAGGGGTGGGTTGGAAAACTATTACGTGCTGCACGTAAGAACAATCCTGGAAACTTGCTTTTGCAAGCTATTGCCCGAGAATTCTTAGTAAATTCTTATCATAAAAAAAAGGAAGCTGAACAACAAGCTGTTAAACTCAACCATAATGATACTGGCTACTATAATAACAGTGGTTTGTCTCACTACAATTTAGGTGAATATCAAGCTGCTATAGAAGATTTCAATCAAGCAATTAAACTCAATCCTAATATTGCTAATTACTATTACAATCGTGGTTTATCTCACTACAATTTAGGTGAATATCAAGCTGCTATAGAAGATTTTAATCAAGCAATTAAACTCAATCCTAATGATGATAATTATTACTATAATCGTGGTTTATTTCGCTATAATTTAAGTGAATATCAAGCTGCTATAGAAGATTTCAATCAAGCAATTAAACTCAACTCTAATGTTGCTAATTACTACAATAGACGTGGTATGTGTCACTATAATTTAGGTGAGTACCAAGCTGCCATAGAAGATTACAATCAAGCGATTACACTCAACCCTAATGTTGATACTTATCACTACAATCGTGGTAGGTCTCTTCACGATTTAGCCGATTACTTAGGTGCAATCGAAAATTATAATCAAGCGATTAAACTCAATCCTAATGGTGCTGACTACTACTACTATCGTGGTTGGTCTCGTGGTGATTTAGAGGATTATCAAGGTGCAATTAAAGATTATAATCAAGCTATTCAAATTAATCCTAATGATGCTTTTTCCTACAATAATCGCGCTATAGTCCGTGATAAACTAAATGATAACGAAGGTGCTATTAAAGATATTAACCGAGCTATTCAAATTAATCCTAACAATGCTTTATTTTACAAAAACAAGGGTCAATTTTATGATAATAAAAATAAAAAACAGGATGCAATATCAAATTATGAACAAGCATCAAATCTTTATTTAAGACAAGGAAATATGGAAGAATATCAAAAAGTAAGAGAGAAAATTAAAAAATTAAATTCATTCCTGTGGTGGCTTTAATTTAATTTCAATTTCTACAAGTAATAATTAGTAAATCTTAAGTAAGATGCGTTAGGCTGAAGCCATAACGCACCACTGGTTGATTTCATAAATAACCTCTAATTTAATTTCAATTTCTGCAAGGAATAATTAGGGAGTGCAAAATTTCAATAAATCTACAACTTGAAAGCTTTGCACAAAGCCTGTTTTATGTTTTTATATAAGCGATCGCACAATTCAAAACATAAATAAATATTATGTAAATAATTACATCTTCCTTAATCAGTAGGGGGGGTTGGAAGAGAGTTTTTAAAGATTTATAAGAAAGACTCACAAATAATCGTTGTTGTGTACGATTATTTATGAGTTATGGATAAGTAAAATATTTATCTTCCTAAATACCTAGTTGCCATCTGCATCGCATCAGCAATATCAACATCACCATCATTGTCAGCATCTAGGAAAGAATTCAAGACAGAGTTCCCACCTAATTGGGAACTTGCACCTGTTTTCAAAAAATTCAGGACTATAGGAACCAACACTGGTAATAATTGCTCAATCATACCAGCATCCAAGCCAGTACGCTGGGAAACAGTTTCAGCCACCTGTCGTTGCATTCCTAGCGAAAATAGAGAGTTTACAGCTTGGGAACTGGGAGAAGTACCGCCGTATTGATTAACTACAGCTTGCGCTTCTGCGTTACCACCATGAGCTTGCTTTTGTTGCAAAGCAGAACGTACATAACTACCTACAATACCAATAACTGATTGCATGGTAGAAGGATCTGCACCAGTCCGATTACTTAGCTGCTTTACAGTATTGACGATATCACCCAACTGCCCTGTACTGCCTTGCTGGCTAGGATTGTCGATCGCATTGATAATTTGGTCAAAAAGTCCCATAAGCTTTGGTGATCCCTTTTCAGAACATGGGGTTTGGGGGAGTAGTAAAACCCCGAACCGTGAGAAAGGAGATACATGAACTCCCCCAGTAAAAATAGGTAATTCGATATTACCTATTTTTACTTAAGGTAGACTCTTTGAACCAACAATCCCTATCACGATAGATTTATCGGGTAGTGTCAATTACTTGGATGCAAGCAGTTGTGACACCTCTGCATGTGCCAATACAACGCTAGCTTCCCGTTGCAGAGCATTGTAGTATTTTCTGGCAAACGCATTTCCTTCCTCTTGTGGTGTCAGCAGTGCGCTAACATCAGCAATCAAATTTTCGACATCTTCCAGTGATATCGGTTTATCTGCTTGCAACATTTCATCAATTTCCACAATCACTTCAGATATGCGATGCAACCAAGCGAATTGTTCATGTTCGATGACGAGTCGGAGTAATTCTCCGTTCGATACTCGTCCACGCACCTGTTCGTAATTGATGCGTTCTGTATCCAGCAACATCCGGTGAAGGTGTAGCAATTTATTTCGCAAATCGCGCAGATATTGATGTTGATGTATTCGCTGTATAAGTATGTTAGAAGTCAATGGAACCCATCCTCTCGTTACAATAGTTTGCAGTAGCTGGAATGATTTTGTAGAGTGGGTTGAGTGGTACGCCAGCAATTAGCAACAAATTCAATGGTGATTTCGCATCTGATAAATTGGTGATCGCCACTTCCTCACCTTCCAATTCAATGTTGTAAAACCTCAACGGCAAAAGTTGGTAGTTCTTTCAATCCACAACCAGATAGTTACGGTTTTTGTTAATTTATGCCGTCATCAAGATTACCGTGCTAGATAACTCTTATATATGATTAGTCTTATATTAGCATCCATATCAGAAATGACAGATAGAGCTTAAACTACTTTACTTGCGGAAAACCGTCTATGTCGCTAGCATATGCAATAATGGGTCTGCTTCAGGAAGAACAGAGGACAGGCTACGAACTGAAAACAAACTGCTTCGATCAATACCTTGTTCACTTGTGGCCAGCAGACCAAGCACAGATTTACAGAACCCTTGATAAATTACTGGAACAGGGTTGGATTACTTGTAGCATTGAGATTCAATGTGATCGCCCTAATCGCAAAGTCTACAGTGTGACGGAGGCGGGAAAAGCCGAATTCATCCGATGGTTACAATCTCCCCAGCCTTTACCAACACTAAGAGAACCGTTACTCCTTCAGTTATTTTTCGCAGCGCACTTACCTAATGAAGCGATCGTTCAACTCCTAGAACAGCAGCTAGCTGCACGTATTGAAAAACTAACTGAGTGTGAAAAGATTAATTTACCCATGCTTGGCGATCAGTATGTGAGTCGTGAACAGATTATGCAAAGACTTGTATTAGAGTTGGTGTTACGTAGAGAACAGATTTATATTGATTGGTTGAAGACGGTTATTGAGATTATGCATCACCAGTAAACTTTGTAGAAAGGCAGGAGGCAGATAGTAAGAAGCACAAGGAAAGAAAGTTTTTTTATTGATTATTGCTGTATGCATTTCATCATGACTACTTCTGTTTATTCATTTTTCTGCAAATATTCTGGTGGTACATGATCAACTAACCAAACTCCATTATCAGAACAATAAAAAATATAACCAGCTTCATACATTGCCGCCGCATCTACAATCAATACTACTGGTTTACCATGTCTTGCACCAACTGTTTTGGCTGTAACAATATCAGCTGATAAATGCACATGATGACGCAACATTTTATTAAGTCCTGTTTGCAAAATTGAATCAACAGATTCGTGTCCTGTACCGTGATAAAGCACATCAGGAGGAGAAACAGGTTCTAGTTGTAAATCAACATCAGTGCTATGTCCTTGATTAGCACGAATGAAAGCACCTGTAGAATCAAAAGAAAAGCGTTTTTTATCGTTGTTAGCGACAACTTCATTGAGTTCTGCACGGGTTATGGGAAACTGATTTTTTTGGCACGCTGCTAATAATTCATCAACAGCAACCCAGCCACCAGGAGCAAGTTTCAAACCAATGCGTTCTGGTTGATGGCGGAGGTGTTTGCTAAGGTATTTACTAATTTTGATGAGGCGAGAATTATTCATGTAATTTATTTAAATAATCTATATCAAATTAATCTTATTAGTAGGTATATAATTTGAAAAAACTTGGTTCATTTTAGCGTCGTTTAAATTCATGTGATGTTCTAAAACTACAGCAATCACATCTCGAAAATCAGTGGTAATTGCTAAGTCTCTGCCTTGGTAAAGTTGGTTAGTTCCTAAACCTGGCCATTCTCCATAAACCTTGCCACCGCGAATTCTTCCACCTAACACCCACATGACATTTCCGTGTCCGTGATCTGTACCACCATTGCCATTTTCGCTGACGGTACGACCAAACTCAGACATAACTAAAACAGTAGTGTGTTGATAAACAGGCCCTAATCCCTTCACTAAACTTGCTAAGCCTTGTCCTAGTTGTGCCAAGTTTCTGGCTAACTTTCCTTTACTACCACCTTGATTGACATGGGTATCCCAACCTCCCAATTGCATGAATCCTAACTCGATTCGAGAGTCTTTAACCATTAATTGTGCTAAATGTAGGGCAGTTTTGGCGAAACCATTAGGTAAAGGCGCACCATTATTGGCCATTTCCATTTCGGCATTGAGGTCGGCCTTTAATGCTTGACGTGCTTGTTGGCCTTCTCGATAGGTTTGACTCAACTGATCATGACCATTGTAGAGTTGCTCAAATGCTGCTTCCACTTGGGGACGATCTAACAGTGAAGGTTTGGTAACAGCTCTATTTAAGTCCAAGTTCGCCACAGATATTTGTCCAGATAAAATGCGCGGTGTTGTCGCACTCACGCTTACTGCTTTGATGGGCGAGTTTCCTGATAAAACTCTAAGTAAACGATTCATCCAGCCGTCGGTAGTCCGCTTTATACCAGGAGTACCACTTTCCATGTAATCTTGAGCATCAAAATGGGAACGAGTAGGATCAGGAGAACCACTGGCATGAACAAAGGCAAGAGTTTTCTGTTGCCATAAAGGCATTAGGGAAGCCAATGCTGGATGTAACCCAAAATGACCATTTAAATCGAGAACTCCTCCTTCATTACCAGGTTTGGGAATAGCAATTTTTGACCGTGCCTGATAGTAAGCAGTCTCTGAGTAAGGAACTACTACACTCAATCCATCGATTGCACCACGTAGAAAGATAACAATCAAACGCTTCTGGTTACTGTTTTGGGTTTCGGATCTGGCTAACCAAGCGTTTGTTCCGACTGCTGTTAAGGTACTAACTGAAAAAGCACCTGCATGGAAAAGAAAATCGCGTCTATTCATAAATATAGTTAGTAGTTAGTAGTTAGTAGTTAGTAGTTAGTTGGTGGTGGTTGGTGAGTCATATCTGTCTTGAAAATGGGTGTGGGGGTGGTTTGGGTGTAGAGGTGTAGGAGGAGTTAAATTTTCATTGCCTCGTTGTGTAATTTATCACATTAGTGTCTTGCACCTACCGGATATCTTGCCCTCAAATAAATTTGGGGTTAAAAGCTAATTGTTAGCTCAAAGCTAACTTTGACAAAGGTTGTAACCAACTAGCGATACATAAACTCTGGACTGCCTAAGATTAATGCTGCCCGCAATTGAGGAGGACTCGAAGCAATAGCAGTTTGGGTTTTTTTGGAAAAAGAATTGCCAAGTGTATTTGCTAATTGCAAGGCATCTACTGGCTGATTGCGGCTTAGTTGGTTGTTTTTAGTTGGATTAAGTGGCATTGCCAGCCGTAAACGTCCACTGGCTAAGGCAGTGGCAAAGTTAAGACGGCGAGTCATAGCATCAGGATTTAACCATGCCTCTTGTGTGTTTTTGTAACCATCGGGAGTTTGGCAACCGTAGAGAGGCATTCCCAATTGTTTTAGAGTGTTAGCCAGGGGAGTAAAATTCTCAACTTTGATACCTGTTGCTCGTATTCCAGATACCACGTATTGATATGGTGTTTTAAATTTTGTATTAAAGTTACTCGTATCCCAGAACTCTGGACTGTGAAATAGGGTATTTAAAACTTCCCGAATATTACCATTGGTTGCTAAAAAGCGCTCTTGTAGACGTTTTACCAAAGTTTCAGGAGGACGATCGCTCACGAAATACTGAGCTAATTGATAACTAATGTGATGAGCAGTTGCAGGACTGCGAGCTAAGATATCTAAGGCTTGTTCAACTTCAGCTTCGCCGCTACCCTTAATTGTGTGTCCCAAGAAAACCTTATCGCTAAAGTCATGCCGCTTTGGGTCAAAGTAGAATCCTGAACCAGTACTAGTCTGGCGATCGCGACGGAATCCCCAACCTGTTAAAATTCGTGCTAAGGCAACCACATCTTGTTGAGTATAACCACCGTCTACCCCCAAGGTGTGGAGTTCCATCAATTCACGAGCATAGTTCTCGTTGATACCTTGAAATCTTCCCCGCGCACCAGGACTACCAGGAGCAGTATTTTGCCAGTTATCCAAGTAAAAGAGCATGGCAGGATGGCGGGCTGTTGCTTCCAAGAGGTCGCGAAAGCTGCCCAGTACATAAGGTCGAATGGCTTCTTGCTCGTATACTCCTATCCACAACCGATCCAGTCCTTTGCCCGCATAAACATTGAAATGGTTATACCAAAAATCCACCATCACTTCTTGCAGTTGTCGAGGGCTTTGTGTTGCCCTGAGTAAGCGTGCTTGGACTGCCTGTTGAATTACTAATCGTACCTTCCCATGAAGGGCTTGCTGGGCTGGTTGTTGAGCTTTAAAAACAGGCGCATATTCTCTGTATAGTTCCACTGGACTCATGTTCAGAGTCTCAAGCTGTGACAATTGATTTGTCAAGCTTTGCGGTTCCGGAATAGAATCTGGTGAGAGTTGTGATTTTATGTAATTTTCTATACCTAAAGTTTTGACTTTCGCTACATCTCCAGGACGAGGGCCAAAACTGAGGCGATTGATCACGTGTAATATTTTCGGGTCAGGGGGTGTGGAGACTGCATCACTAGGATAAATTCCTCCTAGCAAGATAAACAGTGACACTACCAAATATTTCGGTTTCACAATCATAGGTCAATTCTGTTGTTGTGTTTGATTTTGCGAGCGATTTGGAACTTTTTGCTGTTTTTTATACATATGTTCAATAAACTCTGGATTGATAAATGGGTAAAGTCGAGTTCAGAATCAACAGGAAAATAATTTCCTAACTTGTGTTAAATCTACATTTCCACCGCTAATAATTACACCAATCTTCGCGTCAGGTTAATTCATCACACCTTCTAATAATGCAGAAGCAGCTAATACTCCAGTAGGTTCTACAACTATTTTTAAGCGTTCCCATAAAAAGAGCATAGTCTTAACAATTGCTTCCTCAGATACTGTTACCATGTCATCGACGTAATTTAATACTAGAGGAAACGTAATTTTACCTAAACTAGAAGTCCGCGCACCGTCAGCGATGGTATCAGGATTATTGACAGTGTGGAGGGTTTTAGTGTGAAAAGAACGGGTAGCATCGTCAGCGCGTTCTGGTTCTACACCGATGACTTTACAATTGGGTGAAAGGGCTTTAGCCGTGATCGCACTTCCAGAAAGTAAGCCGCCACCACCACAACACACTAACAGTAAATCTAATCCACCGACTTCCTCTACTAGTTCTTTAGCTGCTGTCCCCTGTCCCGCGACTATATGAGGATGGTCGTAGGGAGGGATAATTGTTAGACCTCTATCCAGTGCCAAAGTTTGAGTTAACTCTTCCCTGTTTGTAGTCTTGCGGTCATATAAAATTATCTCTGCACCATAACCACGAGTTGCTGAGTATTTGACACTAGGGGCGTCTTCTGGCATGACTATAGTTGTGGGAATGTTGAGCAAACTTCCAGCTAAGGCGATCGCTTGAGCGTGATTCCCCGATGAAAATGTGATCACACCTTTTTGTTTTTGATCTGCTGATAACTGCAAGAGTGCATTGTATGCACCACGAAATTTAGGCGTTGCATAATAGCGGTATGAATTGAGGTCAATTAATCATGGAATGTCCACGCTGTGGATCTTGTCATAACCGTAAGAATGGAAAGAAAAGAGGTAAACAGAATCACATTTGCTGTGATTGTGGTCGTCAATTCATTGATGTCTATAAACCACCCAGGGGCTACTCGGATGAAATCAAACAAGAATGCCTAAAAATGTACGTCAATGGTATGGGATTTCGTGGAATTGAAAGGGTGAAAAACGTTCATCATACTACCATTATTCATTGGGTTAAACGAGTGGGTACACAATTGGCGGATACACCAAATTCAAAGGAAATTCCGCAGGTGGGAGAACTAGATGAATTAGAAACATTTATTGGTTCAAAAAAAATAAAATCTGGTTGTGGACGGCGGTAAATCACTTTACTCAAGGTATTCTTGCTTGGGTTTTAGGTGATCGTAGTTCGACTACTTTCCAACAGTTATGGAACATTGTCCAGTGTTGGCAGAGTTATTTTTACGTCACAGATGGATACCCTGTTTACCCTTGTTTTGTTCCTGATGGTGACCAAATTGTGAGTAAGACCTACATGACACGAGTCGAAAATGAAAACACAAGGCTTAGACATTATTTGGCTCGTCTTCATCGTAAAACTTTATGTTATTCCAAAACCGAGGAAATGCTGAGATACTCTGTTCGATTGTTATTGCACTACCTCAAATATCGTTCTGTTCCCTTACCTGCCTAAAACATACCTTTATTCAGCAACGCCGAAATTTAAAAGAACCTGTGCGTTGAAAGTTTTCGCATTTGAAAAAAACTTGACTATTCGTGCGTTGATTTACAGTTGTTGAAGTTATAACTGGGGTACGATGAGCAATACCAGCAAGATGCTTCACAGCCGTTTCAATATCGGTAAACGTAACAGAATGAAACTGTGACATGACGCCTATATGAGTAGACCTGTTAGAAATCAAAGCTATGGCAAAAATTAGGTTTTGAAAATCGACCACCGATGCACACCGATAAATCATCCGTGTGCATCTGTGTGCATCTGTGTTCGTTTTTTCTAAAACAATTCACTCAACGCTAGCCTCAATTGACTGTAAATCCTAATTCAATCAGACAGGAAACAATAATCATACAAATCACCTACAACCCGGTAACCAATTGCTTGGTAAATGTGGTTGCTAGTTGGGTTTGCCAAATCTGTGAACAAAAAACAGTATTTATACCCCTGCTGAAGTAAGATTTGACTCAAAGCTGCCACGCAAGCACTAGCGTAGCCCTTTTGGCGATATTCTGGTGGTGTGTACACCATACTAACTCCTGCACCGTTGGGTGTGACACCAGTATGACAAGCCATAGAGACGGGGATTATATCTTCCCAAATGTAAGCAGTACCGCGCTGCAAATGGTTGTCAACAGCACGTTCGGTATTTGTGGGAGGAGTGTGCAAAGCTTCTAGTACAAAGGCTGCAAACCAACGGATGAGGATTTCGCGATCGCTTTGTGTTGCCTGACGTAAGTAACCATTTGCTTTAGAGATAATCTGAACTTGTTCTAGTTGAAAAGCACGCAGGGCCATTTTTAATTGGTATGATTGACCTGTTAGGGAATGCCAATTCTCTGCAAAGGCTTTTGCCTCAGCCGTCGGGCCGTTGACTCCTGGTAGTAAATTTTGGGTAGATAGTAAATTTTGAGCGATCGCCTCTATGGCCACAAAATCGTGTATCATTGACAACAGTAAGTTCCGAGACTTTGTCTTCATTACTACTGCAATAATATCTCCGTCCGCCTCCACAATTGCTAAATAGGGTTTTTCCTCGAAGCGTTCCGGATTGTGAATCAAGGCGTGACAAAGTGCAAGTTGCACGTTATGCATTGCTTCGTGAATCAGCAAATAATCTTTCACCCTCTCATAAAATTGTTTTGCATCTTCAAATTGTTGGAGTTTCATCTAAACCCCCAATTTCCTACGATATGAAACAATAATTATGCCAATCACCTACAGGTCGATAACCTATTAATTGATAGATATGATTAGTGGTTGGATTTGCTAAATCGGTAAACAAAAAACAGTATTTATGTCCTTGATCAAGTAATTTTTGACTTAACCCTGCCAAGCAAGCACTAGCATAGCCTTTGCCACGATATTCTGGTGGTGTATACACCAAATTGATCCGCACACCATGAGGTGTGAGTTGACCACGACTAACCATTGAAACTGTTACCTCATCTTGCCAAAGGTAAACTGCTTGCTGTTGCAAATGATGATTAATCCAAGCTTGGGGATCAGATTCAACTTTGCCAACGGCTTCTAGACAAAAAGCTTCAAACCAGTGTTTCAAAAGTTTTTGATCACTATCAGTTGCTAATCGCAAATATCCTGGCGCTTGAGAAATATGGTGGACTTGTTCTAATTGAAAAGCACGCATGGTCATTTTCAATTGATAGGATTGACCTGTAAGGGAACACCATGCTTGTGTAAAAGCTTCGGACTCAAGGGTGGGGGCATTAACTGCTGATATTGATCCTGAAACTAAATATAAGTCTTGAGCGATCGCTTTGATTGCATCTAAATTTTTGCTTTGCGATAACACCAAATCATATGGTGGTGTTCTCATCGCCACTGCAACGATATCTCTGTCTATTTCTACTATTGCTAAGTAGGGTTGGGATTGATATCGTTGTGGATGATGAATCAAGGTATTAGCTATTCCTAGCAGCAAGTTATGCATTGCTTCGTGATTGAGTAAATAGTCTTTCACCCTCTCATAAAATTGTTTTGCATTTTCAAACCGTTGGAGTTTCATGAGACTCTCCTAATTTTGCACTTTCCATTTGTTCTCGCAAAGCAGTAACTTGTGAAACAACACTATCAAAGCTAGGTCACTACCTTCTAACATTGCCTTATTGAGATATAGCACTGCCAATTCCTGACTGACATAATCAGTGATCGCGTTATTACGCAGCCTAAGTGCCTCTGAAAGTAGCCGCTTGCACGTCTAATGCGTCCTTTGCAGTTCATTTTTTTATAATATTCTGTAAGTCAATAAATTATTTTATTAATGTTCAAAAAGGATTTTTCTGAATAACTACTACAACTTTTTAAAATTCAATTCCCGAAAATTTCACAGCTTCAACAGATATTTTTCTAACTCCTGCAACAAAGGATCAATCGTTTTTCGCTGAATCGTATGTGGCGGTTTCCATTCTACCCACATATAGCCACTATGTTCACTGGTTTTAATCAAAACTTCATTCTTTAACCATGCTAAAAATATGACAACTTTTTTCTCTGCTTTTTTGTTTTGAGTCCGCTTCAATTTGACTAGATAAGTGACATTAAACTGGAATTTATGATCTAAATCAATATCATTAATTCCAATTCCAGTTTCTTCAAATAATTCGCGTAAAGCACAACTGATTTCATCTTCACCTGTTTCTATATGACCTTTTGGTAAGTCATAACGGTTAGGTTTTAACAGGAGTAAAAAACTCATTTGTGGTTGCGATCGCATTACAAGTACACCACAAGATTTGATTTTACGCATTCTCCAATTTAAATAAATAAATGAGTAAATTCATACATCAAATCTACCCTACCTTTACGCAACATAGCGGGGTCTAGTCTTTCTGTGGTGTTGCAAGTCATCAGTACTACCAACCTTTGTTGCATTTGCATACCAGAATCCTCAACAACACTTTGGTACAAAGTGCCATCTAGCAAGCTTAAAATATGTTCAGTCTTATTGCTATGCTGTGCGACTTCGCTAGCACGGTCTTGAGCTAAATTGTCTGCCTCATTAATAATAATACAGATTCGCTCTAAATAATTAGGTGGTACAAAGTTAGTGATCGCATCATGATCCAAAATAAAAATCACAAACCCAAGCGATACCAAAATTTCTTTTGCTACTGCTTGTGTCCACGCAGTTTTACCTGTTCCTGGTTTACCATGTACTAAAACTGCTAATTGATTTTGATTTAGAATTGCCTGTTGAACTATATCGGTAAAGTGTTGAATATCTTCTGGAAAACTGCGAATCATAAATTGACTCTGCACCTTACCTACACGGCTTTGATATCCACTTAACATGATTGCTAAATCATAAGTCGCTTTGTTAATTAATGGAGATAAGTTTTTTGCCATTAAACTATAATGCCGTCGTCCCCGATCATAGGGATCAATTTGTAACCATAAATCATCTTTTGACCAATATGCATAAACAGTATTGATTACATCTAGCCGTTCCCAATTTACAAATTTTTCAACGGGGAAATAAAAATTCCTTTCTAAATAATATTGAGTGATTACATCAGGGCGTCCTAATATTTTTAAAACCCGCATCACAGTAATTTCTTGTAGTCGATTAAGGACATAATCGATAGGAATACTGTTACGACTAACAAATTGCGTAATGGGTGTATCTGTATTTAAAACATCCTTATAACGATAATCAGGTGTCAGTGGATCTGGTGTGATATAATTCCAAAATTTCTCAACTTCGTAGCGCGTATTTTCTGAAACAATATTTAATAAATTTGCCCACCAAGCATAGTTATTACGTCCCAAAGTTTCCGCAATGCTACTTGCTAAATTCAGACTTTTTTGAGTTAACTCCTGTGTATCATGCAACATCAGTTGACCTAAAAATCCCCAATCGAATTCCCGATGGAAAGGCCGCCAACCACTAGCCAATAAACTTTGACGGTTGTTATTAACAGGAGAACCTTCATTGTGTCTGAAATAATCAAATTCCATATTTTATCAGTTATCAGTTATTTACTAATTTAATGGAGTGATCCTTAAAAATGTAGACATATAAATTATACTTTTTAAGTAAAATAAAACACTTGCGTGTAAGTCGTCAGCGCAAGCGTCTATCGCATAGAAAAAACTCCACTGGTGAGTTATGACACACTCTTTTAAGGATAGCTACTTTTAAGCCAACCTCCCAGATTCTCAGTAATTTCCTGCGTCTACGCACCCGCCGCTTTTGAGTAACGGTACATTTCCTCTCGTACTATGTATGTAAGCTCTGAACTGTCAGGACACGCAAGCGGTGAATTTGAGATAATTTTTCCTAGTTACTAAAAATAAAGTTGGATTGGTAGTCAGGCGAGAGTTGTTAAGTTGTGCTACTACGTTGCAGATTTGATATATCAATCCAGCCATAGGCAATCTCGATCAGCTTAGTTCCTCCCCTTTCAATCTCTTTTTCATGTACTCTTTGTCCTCCAAGCGTTTGATAAAACTGACACGCAGGATTGTCTGCTAATATCCACACCAGCATGGAATCAATCTTCATCTGACCTAACCTTTGTGTTACTGTCCAAACTAGTTCACGCCCAATCCCTTTTTTTTGATGGCTCTTGAGAATATAAATTGCCCTCAACTCACCCTGATAAACTGGATCGCCTGCGCGTTCTACTCCACCATTTGCAAAACCAACGATTTGACCTGATTCATCCTCTGCAACGTAAGTAAAGTTGCCATCTTTTGGAGCGTTGTTCAAGACTTGATGCCAACCATTTTCCCGCTTCTCGTAGGATAGATTTGTGAGAAACTCATGCGGAACAATCCCTTGATAAGTGGTTCGCCAAGTATCTACATGAACTCGTGCAATTGCAGCTACGTCACTATGGGTTGCTTCTCGCACAATCATCAGCAATTTCTTACCAATACGTTCATTTGTGTAATTGAGACTCGCATCTAAGTCAAGTTGTTTTACTTTGCGATCGCTGCTCTGTATCCTCTGTGTATTACATTGTAGTATAAAAGTAATAACTGTGTCAACTTACTAAATTTAAATACTGGATGAATGTCAAAAATGGCGGCTTTGTGTGAAGGTGACACTTAGTATTACAAGTGAAATACTTGCTGGATGCGATCGCATCCAGCAAGTAGGTGTGTAAGATACCCTTAGTACTAAATCTCGCTTTTAACCATTGATAAAGTTCAAATGTTGTCAAAATTACAGAAAAATAAATTTAATACAAAAATTTTCTTTGTTTAACACAATCTTATAAGTAATTACACGTCAGTAATTCTTCCTTACAAACTTTTACAAGTGATAATTTTGCTCCGGTTAATGTTTAAGTTTTTGGTAGAGATGATTAACGGGGTGCTAGCCCTATGTCCTAAATAGAGCTTTTCTATCATGACTCGGATTATTGTCATTACTTCCGGCAAAGGCGGTGTGGGTAAAACCACCATTACAGCCAACTTGGGCATAGCTTTAGCCAAGATGGGTTATCAGGTAGCATTAGTTGATGCTGATTTTGAATTGAGAAATTTGGATTTGCTGCTGGGGCTAGAAAAACGAGTAATATACTCATTATTTGATGTTCTGACCCGGGAGTGTCGCTTAGAACAAGCTTTGATCAAAGATAAACGCCAGCCAGGTTTAGCACTTTTACCAGCAGGCAAAAAACGCAGCAAAGAATCAGTCACTCCAGAACAAATCAAATCATTATTGAACGACTTGGCACAGAAGTATCAATATGTACTCATAGATAGTCCAGCAGGTATTGATACAGGGTTTCAAAATGCGATCGCAGCTGCTACAGAAGCGTTAGTTGTGACTACACCAGAAATTTCCTCAGTACGTGATGCTAACCGTGTAATTACCTTACTAGAAGCACAAAAGATTAAGCCCATTCAGTTAATTATTAACCGTGTTAGACCCGGGATGGTGCGTGATTTAGATATGATGTCACCAGAAGATGTCCAAGAACTTCTGGCAATTCCACTCATCGGATCGATTTGTGAAGATGAACGTGTGATCGTTTCTACCAATCATGGTGATCCTTTAGTATTAGGAAAAAACAAATCACCTGCTGTAGTTGCTTTTAATAAAATTGCTCATAGTTTAGGAGGCGAAAAGGTCAACAAATTTCTTGATGTTGACTTATCTAATGACAGAATCTTAGATAGAGGTTCTACAATCGATCCAACTACTGACTTTATAAGTTTATATCCCTATTTTTAAATCGCTGGAATACTTACAGTGCTTTGCATATAGATTGAGTACACCCCTCCCTAACCCTAAGCGCTTGCGGGACTGCGTGTACACAAAAGTTGGATTTATCCCCATAATCCCCCGAAGACCGGGGGGAACAACAAATCTAGTCCCCTCCCCTTTATAAGGGGAGGGTTAGGGTGGGGTAAAACTCGGATTCATTCAGCTATTTCAGACTTATGTATATACCGTAAGCTTGCGCTTAGGGTACGCGTAGTGCGGGTGGCATTCTTCTCTACCTCACTCAGATGAAATTTGCTGTGTATTGTCGCTGAGGCTGGTAATGGGTAATTGGTAATTGGTTTTTCCGATTACCGATTACCGACTTTCACAGATGGCGAACCTGGAGGACGGTTCATTTTTCATCCCCTACAGCATTTAGGTATTAATGGTTATAGGGTTGGTGAAGCAGTTTTGGCTGTTACCCCGTTTGGGAAGTAATAACACGGAAGAAAGCGGTTGGATTATTAATTAATTTGTAATTTCCTGATATTTTATACCAGTATCATTAATATGAGAGCTAGCAATAATTTTACTAAGTATATTGAAAACAACATAAACGATGGCTGCAATCAAACAATTTTTAGCGGCAACGGCAATTAGTGTTTCTATGAGCTTGCTAGCTATAGGTGAAGCTTGTGCCTTCACTTTCACTAAAATTGCTGACACCAACGATGCATTTACTACATTTGGATTCAACCCTACGATCAATAATGATGGCACTGTGGTTTTCTCTGCAAAATCAGATGCGGTGGGCAGTGGCATCTTTATTAGTAATGGTGAGACAACCTCCACCATCACCGACACTAATGGGTCGTTTAGCTTGTTTGAGGATAAACCTGTAATTAACGATCTAGGTACTGTAGCTTTTTATGCGAACCTTGATACTATAGGTAGTGGCATTTTTACTGTTAGCAATGGAGTAACAACCACCATAGCCGAGAGCAGTCTGCCTCGAAGTGTGTTTGGTCTTCCTGTAATCAATAACAAATCTGCTGTTGCATATTCGTCTCAGGTAGAAAATGGTTCTGCCATCTTCCTCAGTATTGATGGCTCAACAACTTCTGTTGTCGATACCAATGATTCTTTCAGTGACTTTGATGGGTATGCGATTAATGACGCAAATACCATTGCCTTTTCAGCTAGGTTAGATACAGGAGAACGTGGCATTTTCACAATTACTTCAGATGGAGTAACCATCCCTATTGCTGATACCACTGGTAAGTTTAGTTTTGTTTTTCCTCCCGCTATCAACAATCCAGGAACTGTGGCATTTAAGGGAGTCTTCAAGGAAGGCGGTGAAGGTATATTTACAGTTAATAATGGAACAATAACCACTATCGCTGACAACAGCAATGCTTTTAGCTTTTTCGAGAATCCTGCAATCAACGATGTCGGAACCGTAGCATTCAAAGGTGTACTTAAAGACGGTGGCTTGGGTATTTTTACTGGATCAGATCCGGCGAATGATAAGGTAATTGCCGCAGGTGATATTTTGTTAGGCTCGACAGTAACAAATATTTATTTTTCTAATAAGGGATTAAATAACAGCAATCAGATAGTTTTCTATGCAATACTTGCTGATGGCACTGGCGGCATTTTCCGCGCTGATCCAGAGTCTGACCCTCCAACCTCTATTCCCGAAGCCACTCCCATACTGGGTTTATTAACAGTAGGTGTTATGGGTACTACTTTGCGAGTCATAAAGCGTAAAACCTCCGTCATCTGATTTTGGATTTTGGATTTTGGATTAACCCTAAAAATACATCTGTAGGCTTGTACTGTGTTCATAATGATTGGTCAAGCCCTAGTAGTGCCAATCAAATATAACAAAGCCATACGCACGGCAACGCCGCTTGTAACTTGAGTCTGAATCAGACTAAATTCCGGATCATCCATTAAGTCGGAGCTAATTTCGACACCACGGTTTACTGGCCCTGGGTGCAAAACTTTGACATTGGGTTTGCACAACTGTAGTTTTGAGCGTGTGATCCCAAACATTTGATGATATTCCCGCAAAGAAGGCAATAAATGTGCAGTCATGCGTTCCTTTTGCAACCGCAGTGTCATCACAAAATCAGCATCTTTGAGAGCTGGTTCTAATTGCCAGTGTACAAAAAGCTTACCTGGTCTGTCTTTGCCGAAATCTGCAAAGAATTTTGGTAATAAAGTCGGTGGTGCTGCCAAATGCAATTGTGCGCCACTAGCGGTGATACTCCAGATATTCGATCGCGCTACACGGGAATGAAGAATATCCCCAACAATAGCAATCTTTTTATCCTTGAGAAGTTCGAGACGGGGGTAGTCTGGATCAAGCAGAGTACAGATTGTAAATAAATCTAAAAGACCTTGGGAGGGATGTTCGTGTTGACCATCACCAGCGTTGAGGACGCTAACTCGTACACCTAAACGATCCATTTCCTGGGCGATCGCATTTGGTACTCCTGCCTCTTTATGGCGAATCACCATAATATCAGTTCCCATCGCCAAATAAGTCTTGGCTGTATCTAGGATAGTCTCTCCTTTAGTCATGGAAGAAGATGCTGAGGCAAAGTTAAGCGTATCTGCCGAAAGACGTTTAGCAGCAAGTTCAAAACTGCTACGGGTGCGAGTTGAAGGCTCAAAAAATAAATTTGCTACCACCTGTCCCTGCAAAGTAGGCACTTTCTTGGTTCGCCTTGATAGTACCTCCTGAAAACTAGCGGCGGTTTGCAGTACAGTGTCGTATTCAGCTGAGGTGAAATCAGCTAAAGACAGAACGTGATGACGAGTCCAATCAGTAGTAGGCATAAAATGAAGGCTAAAGGATGAAGGATGTAGACGCACTCATAGGCTTCTCGTAGAGTAGGATGAAGGATGAAGTATCAAATGTTGAATTATATTATTCTTCTGCCTTCTGTCTCCTGTCTTTTGCCTTACTTCACTGAAACAAAATGTAACATAATTGATACAAAACACCATGTAAAACATTAAAGGGCTTTCTCAAATATTTAGTAAATTTGAGATAGTGTTCCCTAGCTTGAATAAACATGCAATTTAATGACCTCCTGCTTAGTGAACCAGCAACTGAGGCGGCAATTGACCAAAATCCCCTGATTGTCGCACCTGAAACTTTACTGGTAGATGTCATTGTTTTAATGAACCAATCGACATCTCACAGTAAATCTTCTGTAGACTCATCATCAGTCTACTTCAGCAAAAATCAAAGATACTCCAGCTGTGTTTTAGTGGTGCAGGCAAAAGAATTAGTAGGAATATTGACAGAGAGGGACATTGTTCGACTAACAGCTGGTGGTGTTAACTTTCAAGAGGTAACAATTGCTGAAGTCATGACGAAGCCAGTGATTACTCTATCACAGGCTGAGTTTTCTGATATTTTTGGAGCGCTATTTCTGTTTCGGCGATATCGAATTCGTCACTTACCAATTTTAGGTGCTAATGGAGAAATCATTGGCGTAGTCTCACCTGAGAGTATTCGTAGTATCTTAACACCAGCTCATCTGCTTAAAGTTATACGTGTGGCAGATGTGATGACTACTCAAGTTATCCGTACTCCTAAGACAGCTTCGGTGTTAAGTTTAGCTCAAGTCATGGCAGAGTATCGAGTTAGTTGTGTAGTAATCAGCGAGGAAGAACCCCAATTAAATTTAGGATGCTTTATTCACAAACCCATAGGAATTGTCACTGAGCGAGATATTATTCAATTTCAGGCAATGCAACTCAATTTAGCACAAGTGCGGGCGGAGACTGTGATGAGTACACCACTATTTTTACTCAATCCAGAAGATTCTTTATGGACTGCTCATCTAGAAATGCAAAGGCGACGAGTGCGAAGATTAGTTGTATCTTGGGATAGTGGTAGAGGACTAGGATTAGTTACTCAAAGTAACTTGTTGCGAATGCTCGATCCTATCGAGATGCACGGAATTGTTGAGACATTACAAAGAACAGTTGAAAAGTTGAAAGATACTGTTCAATAACCAGCTGGGCGGTGGAAATCACCAACCACTTGGTTAATTTCCTGGGCGATCGCTAATAATTCCATTTCTCGCCAGCGCTTACCGACAATTTGCATTCCAATTGGTAAACCGTTTTTAGTTTGTTCAATCGGAATTACTACAGCAGGATGTCCACTCAGATTAAAGGGCATGGTGTAAGCCCCGTTTGCTACCGCATGGGGATAGGCTTTACCATCAATCTCAACAGCACTCCAAGCGGGACGATGGGTAAAGGCAGAAGTTGCAGCAACTGGAGTCAGCCAGACATCCCACGGTTCTAATGCTTCATCCATTTGGGTGATAAAGCGATCGCGTTCTGTTAATGTTTCAAAATATCCTTTTAGGCTGGGATTTAACAACTCAGGCAGTAGGCGGCTAAAATCCCCCAATTTTCTTAGTGATTTGTCGCCTTGGGTTGCAGTGCGGAATATTTGTTGTAAAGTGCGACGCAAGTTATATTTATCTATCGGTTGAGCATAGATGTTGAGGTAAGCCGCCATCCGTCCGTAGAGATTCAGTATTTTTGCAAGATCAAAACCTTTGGGATGCCAGCGTTCGATTTGCACACCAGCTTGAGAAAGAGTTTGTGCGATCGCAGCCATCGCGGCTCGAATTTCGCTAGCAACGGGAACTTCTGCCCATTCATCAATCCAAGCAATTTTGAGATTCTGTAAAGGCTTGCCAGAGGGGATATCGAGGGATACAGGCGGGACATCAGGACGCCGAAGATCAGCGCCTGCAATTAACGAAAAGCATAGCCGGATATCTTCGAGCGATCGCGCAAAACAACCCACTGTGATCATTTGCCGAATACATAACGGCATTCCAGGCACTTCAGGGATTTGTCCTGCTGTAGAGATGCGGCGATCTGTAGGCTTCAAACCATACACACCACAGAAGTGAGCAGGTTGACGCACTGAACCGGCAATATCGTTGCCTAAGTCTAAAGGTGATAGTCCTGCTGCAACAGCTGCGGCACTCCCCCCGGAACTACCGCCAGGAGTATAGTCCAGATTCCAAGGATTATTCACCCGTGGGAAGAGGGAATTCGTGCTTTGGTAATCGCCGGCTAATTCAGCCATATTTGTTTTGCCCAGGATGACAGATCCTGCTGTCCGCAGCCTTGTAACAACGGTTGCATCTTGTTGAGGTACATAGTCTTTCAGGGGAATATAGCCTGCGGTGGTACGTAGTCCTGCTGTTTCAAAAATGTCTTTAATCGTAATTGGCACACCATGCAAAATACCCCAGTTTTCACCTCGTGCTAAAGCCTCATCGGCAAGTTTGGCCCTTTGCCGAGCGTGGTCTTCATCTAAAGTACAGATAGCATTGAGTTTAGAGTTGTGTTTAGCGATTTGCCCTAAATGAGCATCCACCACTTCCAGGGATGAAACAACGCGATCGCGAATCATCTGAGCAAGCTGATAGGCGGGCGTAAAGATTAGATCGCTCATAATTACTTGTGTAGTAATGAAATTATCTTAGAAAAGTACATGCAACAAAGCGATCGCATACTTGCACATGAGAAATATTTCAGAAATATAAATAGTGCGATGTATATTTTTTTTAGATCAGCTTTGTACTTAAAAATTAGTATTAAAAACTACTATAAACAAAACAAAAAATAAATTTTTTACTTAATATCTACCTTTAGTTTCAGCAATATACCATTTTTGACGGATAATCTTTATACCGTAGTGTTAACTTCTTTCCTTAGACAGTAGTGGTTAAGTATCAGGAATGATTTAGTTTACATGTGTTACTTACATGATAAATATACAAGCAATCAACTTAAGATTTGATTTATGGCATACCAAAATCAACAATCTAATCAACCAACACAAGCGGCAACAGGAAATAGAGGTAACGGTGTGAGTACATTTCTGTCTAGTATGGCAGTGCTACTTTCTACCTTGGCTTTGGTGTGCGGTGGCTATGCAATTTACCAAGTTCTCACACTACAAAGAACACTGGATGCTTTAAATACAAAAATTAGTAGTAGTGCGATCGCTCCTAGCCAAATCAATAATACTCCTGCTGCCAATACAAACCAAACATCTACACCAGCACCTGAAGTATTCTCATCTCCCGAGGTAACAGCACAATCAGCAACTACTTCCAGTGAAACAATCCAACCTGGTCAATTTGTCCAGCCTGCCTTTGGCAAAAAAGCTGAAGTAGAGTTACTTTCAGTTAAACGGATTAAAGATCCAGAAACTGGAAACCGTGATGTCGTGAATGTGCAAATGCGTATCCGGAGGCTAGCTGCGGACAGGGTAAGTCCTGCTGAATTTATAGGGGTGTCCAACACCACAGCCCGCAATCCTGAAACGAGTGAAACTTATAAACCTATTAGCTTCGACCGTTCTACTGGTTCTGTTTCTATATTTTCACTGCGTCCCAATGCTTCGGCTGATGCCTATGTTTGGTTGAGAATTCCCCAAGGTGTCAATACCCTAGATATCTTTGTGCCAGACACAGCTGCATTTAAAAATGTGCCAATTTCCAATTAAAAATAAGCTATATCTAGTAGGTAATGGGTAATTGGTAATTGGTAATGTAAGATACTGATAATTTCCCATGCCCAATGCCCAACGCCTAATAACGAAGCATTATATCGTAAGCAATAGCCGAACTTGATATGACAGTTATCGTCTTCGGTAGTATCAATCTAGATTTGGTTGCAACTGCACCTCGTTTACCACTTCCAGGAGAAACATTGTTAGGACATGATTTTTTGAAAGTCCCTGGGGGTAAAGGTGCAAATCAAGCAGTTGCATTAGCACGACTGGGAATTCCTACACAAATGGTAGGACGTGTGGGCGCACAAAGTTTTAGTGCAGAGCTAATTAGTAGTTTGCAGGCTGCTGGTGTGCAAACTGAAAATGTATTGGTAGACGAAACTGTCAGTTCTGGTGTTGCGATCATTATCATCGACGATGCAGGTCAAAATCAAATAGTTGTCATTCCGGGTGCAAATGGATGCGTTAATCAAGAAGATGTAACCAGAATGTCGCGTCTATTGCCAGAAAGTTCTGCACTTCTTTTACAATTAGAAATTCCCATATTTACGGTAGTTGCAGCAGCACAAGCAGCAACAACAGCAGGAGTAAAGGTAATTCTTGATCCTGCACCTGCCCAGTCTAATTTACCAAATGAACTTTACCCCTTGGTAGATATCATCACTCCCAATGAAGTAGAAGCAGGGCAATTAGTAGGTTTTCCTGTCGATGGACAAGAGTCAGCAAAAAAAGCAGCCGAAGCTTTGCTAAATAGGGGTGTGAAAAATGCGATCATGAAATTAGGCGCACAAGGTGTAGTTGGTGCTACATCTGCTGAAACCTTTTTTGTACCTGCATTTACCGTCAAAGCGGTGGATACGGTTGCAGCTGGAGATGCATTTAATGGTGGTTTAGCTGCTGCACTTTCTCAAGGACTTCCTTTACGTCAGGCGATAGTTTGGGGTGCAGCAGCAGGTGCTATAGCAGCGACTAAATTAGGCGCACAAACTTCGCTTCCAGATCGGTTAACGTTTGATACTTTTCTCAAAGAAAGGGGAATTAGTCATCTAGGTTAGCTGGTACATTTTCCGGCACAATCCACAAGTAAACGTTTTTATTCTCTACCTGTACCACTTGTTGTGGTTTCCACTTGCCCATATTAAATCTGTGGGAAACAATGCGAGTACCTGGTTTGAGTTCCTTTAACAGCTTGGGTCGTAGTTTTAAATTGATATCTGGTAGTAAGTAGAGTGTTACTACTGTGGCATCTGTTAAATTAGTTTGAAATAAGTCTTGCTGACGAAACTCAACGCGATCGCTCACTCCTGCTTTTTGAGCATTGTTACGGCTTTGTTGCACAAGTCGAGGATTAATTTCCACACCTACAGCACGACTAGCATTGTATTTCTTTACAGCAGTAATAGGAATTCGCCCATCACCACTACCCAAGTCATAAACGACATCATTGCTGTTGACTTTTGCTAGTTCCAGCATTGTGTTAACTACTCGTTGTGGTGTTGGCACATAAGGCACATCTGCTTGCTTTTCTTGAGGTTTATTGACAGGAGTAGGGACTTGTGCATCTGCCTCAAAATCACCTGTTAAAGTGCTTCCTGTCATACCAAATACAGCACTAACTCCGGTGATTAGTAACAACAGAATTCTTTGAGAAATCATCATAGATATGCCCCAATCTAACTAGTTAATATTAAAACTAGACTATGCATCAAAAAACTTCTCATAGCACAACTTTTCTATTCAAACCAAGCATACCGCTAATCAAGCGATCGCTCAGTGATTAATAAGGGAACTCTTAACGAGCAACCGAGGATAATGGAAGGGGAACTATTACCCCAACCAAAACTTGCCATTTATAGAAGTGGGAGTCTCTTACTCCCGAATCAGGTACAGGAAATAGGAAAATCTGTTCCCTATTTTCTATTTCCTGTTCTCTTCTTCAATGATTGTCCATACTTAATCCCAAGAATTTATTCTTATTCCTTTTGGCATAAATCTACTATCTATAAGCAAATCTCTTGACAGATATATTCTTATATAAAGTTTGCTACATCTATAATATTGGTCTTGTTCGTAATCAATATTGAAACGTCACTCTCTACCCAAAGAGTAGAAATTTTGACATTATGAATTTGTCAGCTTTATGCAAGTCATTCAACAATGCGGTAAATAAATTTCACAAAGGCTTCTCTATATGTATATTCAGGCAAAATTTATAAAACATCTCGCAGCTGCAACAAATTTAAATCAGACTCTTCAAGGTGAAGTAAAAGTAGATAATAGCCAAGTTGATGGAGGAAATCTCCCCTATGCAAAAATTATTATTGCTGGAGGTTCTTTCGGCTTCATAATAATTTGGGCATTATTTTTAGTATTTTTGTCCAGAATGAGGAGACTTGCACAAGATAATAAGTTATTTTTCTCTGTCCAACCCTCACATAAAGTTCCCTGTAGAAACTGTCATTATTTTTCCCACAACCATCATCTGAAGTGTGCAGTGCAACCTTCTATCGTTTTAACAGAAGAAGCAATCAATTGCACTGATTACTGTCCCAAACATGAAAAAAATACCAGCAAAAATCACTGATATTATGGAATGAATATTGACATATTTTCATACTATAAGCTTCTAATTTTCTGATTCATTTTCATTAATTTTAGTTCACATTGCCATTTCTATTATTGTTGTAATAGTTGTCATTATGCTTCTAGGAACTTTTTTAAGTAGTTAGGCAAAATTAAATTCATTCATAGAGTTAGGCAATAGGTAACAGGCAATAGAGAAACAATAATGTTGTCGTAAATTATATAGCAATTGGCAATGGGATTATTAGTGCAGATAGTTGGTGCGGGGCTGGTAATTGTATCACTTATAGACATTTATCTAACTGTGTTGTTTCCTCGCCTTGGCAGTAGCTTAGTTAGTCTGCCATTAGGCAAAAAAATGTGGCGGTTGTTTCGATCGCTGGTGCGTACTGTTCCCTGCAAGGACGAAAAATTACTTTCCCATAGTGGCCCTGGACTAATCATCGTAACAGTAACATTATGGGTATCCTTGCTAATCTGTGGATTTGCTTTAATCGTCTGGGTTGATTTGGGTTCGGCTATTCAATCCAATGATGGGTGGACTGATACTAATTTTGTTAGCGCGCTTTACTACAGTGGCTTTTCACTTACGACGCTTGGAACAGGAGATTTGACACCAAAAACAGACTTTCAACGACTGCTGATGATATTAGAAGCAGCACTTGGCTTTTCGATCTTTACCTTAACTATTACTTATCTGTTATCAATTTATAGCGCCCTCATCAGACGCAACACCTTTGCTTTGAGCTTACACCACCGCTCTGCTGGTACAGCAGACGCAGCAGAAATACTAGCCAGGTTGGGAGCTAGTGGCGAACTCAGTGGTGTGCAGCAAGATATTTCCAATATGGCAAGAGATTTAATTAATTTGCTTGAATCGCAGCATTCTTACCCAGCGTTACTGTTTTTCCGCTTTCGGCAAGCTTATTATGCTCTACCACGAATACTGCTTTTAGCAATGGATACAGCTACTTTGATTAAAAGTGCATTGAACACTGAAAAGTATCGTTCACTAGTACATTCCACAGCAATAGCAGAATTATGGGGTGGAAGTCTACAACTGGTGACTGAGTTATCTAACTTTTTTTTGCCTAAGAGTCGTTCAAATTTCCATATTAATGAGTTGCAAGAGCAGGTGTGGCGAAAGCGATATTATTACGCAGTGGAAAAGTTGAGAGCTGAGGGAATCGAGACAGCAATAGATTTAGAGACAGGTGCATCTTTGTACATCTCTCTACGCCGCAAGTGGAATCCCTATTTAATTGGGCTGGCTAATTACATGGGTTATGACTGGCGTGAAATAGATCCCTATGAAAAGAATTGAGTCTAGCTACCGCAATAGCAACTAACTTAAATTAACTGTTCTCCCCCTTGTCTCCCCTCCCTTGTCTCTGTTGTCGCCAATGCATGAGACTTGTAGTGAAACGGTATCAGGGGGTAGTTGGAGTCACCGTTGGAGTTGCTGGCGGAACTCCTACTGGTGAAGTATCTGCGGGTGATGGAGTAGCAGCAGGTGTTGTAGTTGTTGGGGTTTGTGTAGCAGGCTCACAAGCACCCATAAGTATGCTTATGCCAACAGTTGAAGCTAGAAAAAGTAATTTTTTGTTCATAACTCCTCCTTTGAGAATTGAGAGGATGAGCAAAGAAGTTATTTAGAGATTTGTTTTATCGTGAGTGATTTGGTCATCCTTTACATCCACCAATAGTAGTAGCACATATTTTTGTACTAACTATTGCTCTTTCACACCCATTTGTCAGGAGAGCGATCGCCACCCCTATCAACCAAAATTTTCTCAAAGTAGTCATTGGGTAAGTTTTAATCAGTTTTTACCTTGATCAACAAACACTTGTAGTAGATTCAAATTCACCTCTAATCAAGTTGTTCAACTCCAAGTCTCGACAGCATCTGGCAATAGAAATATTTGCTTATTTGCCCAAAAAATTGAGGAACAATCAAGTTGATATTCACTATCAGTATCAAAAATAAATAAATTACTTAATTCCATTAATTCGGCGTTTTTTATGTCATTTTTTTGATGATTTTTACCTTCTATTTTTACAATCTTTTTCTTGCATCAACTTAGAGAAAATTACTAGTTATTACTTCAATAAAAAATTAACTTTTGATTGGAAAATCCAAATCAAACTATAGATAGAGAAATAATAAAATTTCGATTCCTAGACTTGATGAAAAATGTTCGACTCTAATACTTTTTGGCAATCAATTTCTGCATTAAAAACTTATCTCTCAGTCGACATTTAAAAATTTAATCTCATGCAAAATTTAACAAATAATTATTAATCAATTAATAAATTAGTTAATTGATTAGTTGATGTTGCTATCTCTGACACAAGTTCTGAAACTGAGGATAGTGACAGATTTGTTGATCAAATTTCTCACATGGAGTTTTCAGCTATGAATACAAAAAATTCTAATAATTTCTTCAAGAGCATTGCCACTTTGGTTAGTATTGCTAGCGTTAGTGCTTTCTTTAGTCTCCCAACCAAAGCTCAAGTCAATCCTAATCCTACCATTTTTGAAGAGTATTCCCATAAGGGTAATCTTGCTCAAACTACCCCTGGTGTAGGTCAAGACAGCAATACTTCTCCTGGTACAACCACCCCTGGCGTTACTCAACCAGGTACAACCACCCCTGGCGTTAATCAACCAGATACAACCACCCCTGGCGTTACTCAACCAGATACAACCACCCCTGGCGTTAATCAACCAGATACAACTACCCCTGGCGTTACTCAACCCGTGCAAAACACAACTACACCAGGAACTAATCAAAGAAATAATGGTAATGGCGTACGGGCTTTGTGGTAAATCAAAATAATACCCCTGAACTTGCCATGATCTGGAGAATAGGGAGTTGACAAGGTGAGTATTCATTCATACTCAAAATCACAAACCTATACCTGTCAGCCCCCTTTTTCCCCTCTTAATTTACTTAATGATGGTGATGGTGATGATGGGCTACTGCTAGTTGTGGGTTAACTGTCATTGCTTCTTCTGACAACAACTCAGCAATGTGAGGATTCGCCCATTGTGCTGCCATTGCTAAGAAGTCTGGGTGGTCATTAACACAAGGCATTTGCACGTAGTTGATCTGAGAATGTTTTTTCTCTAGCGCGTGAATAATGTGATGTACATCTAAGAGAGTTTCGTGGTTTTCTGTGGCAAAGCCAATAGGCATAAACATCACAGCTTTTGCGCCCAACTGAATGAGGTTTTTCGCTGCTTGTTCAACATTGGGCTGCGTCCATTCAATCAGTGGTGTATCGTGATTTAACCAACCGATGGAAATCAAAGGATAGCGGTTGATTAATTTATCCCGGATCAAGTCGTAGAGTGCTTGACTTTCGGTAATTCCGGAGGTGAAGCCTTTGGCTTTGTGGGGACAACCGTGATTCATCAAGACAATACCAATTTCTGCTGGTAGATAGGCAGCAGCTAAATCACTAGCTATTTTCTTTTCTACTAGATGCACCATCATGTCAATGTAGGCAGCTTCGTTGTAAAAAGAAGGAATGTAGCGTAGCCCTTTTACCCAGTGTTTGCTACCATCAGTCAACTGGGATAAAGCTTTATTGACCTGCTCGATCGCAATCCCACTGGTGAAGATAGAATCAACTACCAACAGTGGGTAAATTAAAAGTTTATCAAAACCTTGATTTTTGATTTCTGCTAGCACCTGATGAGGAAGAAATGGGGCGCAGAAGTTGAAGGCTTTGAAAACTTGGACGTGATCGCCCCACTTCTGCTGTAAATTCTTCTCAATACCAGCACGCTGCTTTTCAAAAATAGCATTGTGGGGAGAAATAAAATCATTGTGTTGGTGACCCCACTCATGGCGATCAAATAAAGCCAAAATTCTAGCTAAGGGAGGATAAATCCAAGCTGGTACTGGTGCAAATTTTGCTGTTAGTAAATGTAATGCTTGTTCGTTATAGTTAGCAAAATCTTCATAGCTTTCGACTTCGCCATAGCCCATCAGCAACACAGCTACTCGCTGTTGATTTGATGATTGCTCATGGTTATGTTCTAATTTTTCTGGTGTGGCAACCACAATTTTATTCCTCAATAAATTTCGGTTGTTGTTTTTCTTACTTATTAATCTATTATCCCATCCCCCTGGATAGGATATATACAAAAAGAAATACATTGATTCAAAATTTTATACCTAAGAATGACTTAGTAGGGGCGCTTTCAAGAAATAAGGCAGTGTCAATGAAAAAATTTCACCGCCAAGCATGAAAAACCTCACCCCCACCCCCTCTCCTTAGTAAGGAGAGGGGTGGCGTAGCCGGGGTGAGGTAACTTTGAAATTAGAGGGCTAGGTGCTTTAACCTTTACTTATTGGCACTTAAGTAATTATTGTGATATTTGTGACATTGAAATTCATAAACAATTATAATTGGGAAAGCTGTAATTAAATCCATATGAGTATAATTATTTGCCCAGGAATACATGAACAAGAATTAACCGACAAATTTGTCATGGCTTGGAAAGACTCAGTGATTAATAGTGTGCAATCTGCGAATTCAATAAATATACTTATTTACCCAGTAGAATTTTATTCTACATTCTCTGGGTTTCATATTTTACAGTTTTTACATCAGAACTTAGGAGATAGGCTAGAATCGCCAGTTATATTCGTTTGTTTTAGTGCTGGTGTAGTTGGAGCGATCGCAGCTGCATATTTATGGCAACTAATAGGAGGCAAAGTCAAGGCTTTTATTGCTATAGACGGATGGGGAGTACCATTGTGGGGAAACTTTCCTATCCATAGAATGAGCCATGATTACTTCACTCACTGGAGTTCTAAAATACTCGGCAGTGGTGAAAATAATTTTTATGCAGATCCAGCAGTTGATCACCTACAAATGTGGCGATCGCCCCAAAAGGTTCAAGGTTGGTGGGTAGACTCCTCGGTTGGGGAATCACTATCTAAGCAAAGTTTAACTGCGGCTGAATTTTTGCATAGACTATTGGTGCTATATGAGGAAAATTAATCCGGAAAATATAAGTATTAATCAGGAGTGAGAATTGAAGACAGTTAATCAGGGGAATAGGGGATCACAGAACAAGGGCTAGGATAGATTTTTATCTAATTCTCAATTCTCAATTCCCGATTTCCAATCCCCGCTCCCTAATCCCCGTTCGTTGCCCTAATCCCCACTCCCTACGGTTGTAGGGACCCCGAGTTCCCCTATTCCCTAACTACTGATGTTTCCAACTGAACCTGCTGCTGTAAATAAAGGATTTGGTGTCCTGCTGAGAAACCGTGGCTTTATGCTGCTGTGGATTGGACAGTTATTGTCCCAGCTTGCGGATAAAGTTTTCTTTGTTTTAATGATTGCCCTACTAGAAAACTATCCGCCTCCTGCGGGTTTAGCAGAAAATTCTATGTACTCAGCTTTAATGGTGGCGTTTACAGTCCCAGCAATTCTGTTTGGTTCTGCTGGAGGTGTATTTGTTGACCGCTTTCCCAAAAAGCTGATTATGGTTGGTTCAGATGTAGTACGCGGTCTATTGACACTGTTAATACCGTTTTTGCCACGAGAGTTTTTGATTCTACTAATACTAACTTTTGCAATCTCCACTGTGACGCAGTTTTTTGCACCGGCAGAACAGGCAGTCATTCCGCTATTAGTAAGGCGAGAAAACTTAATGGCAGCCAATGCCCTGTTTAGCAGCACAATGATGGGTGCTTTAATTGTGGGATTTGCGATCGGCGAACCGATGTTGAGTTGGGCAAAAAATTCACTCGGTCCCGATTATGGTCAAGAGTTGATAGTGGCAGTATTATACATGTCTTCTGCTGGGATGATGCAGCCAATTAACTTTAAAGACAACAGAACTACTGGCGATCAAGAAGCAACAATCCACCCTTGGGCGGACTTTAAACAAGGCTTGCGCTATCTCAAAAGAAATCGCTTGGTGTTAAATGCCATGCTGCAACTAGTAACCTTGTATTGCGTATTTGCAGCCCTAGTAGTATTGGCAATTCAATTAGCAGCAGAATTTGGCTTAAAAGAGAAACAATTTGGCTTTTTCTTAGCAGCAGCAGGTGTGGGGATGGTGATTGGAGCAGCAATTTTGGGTCATTGGGGTGATAAATTTCATCATAAGCCCTTACCCTTGATCGGGTTTTTAATGATGGCAGTGGTTTTAGGGACGTTCACTTTTGTCAACCAACTGTCATTGGCCCTAATACTTTGTGCTGTTTTGGGAATAGGTGCAGCCTTGATTGGTGTGCCAATGCAAACTTTAATTCAACAACAAACCCCACCTTCAATGCTTGGTAAAGTTTTTGGGTTTCAAAACCATGCCATTAATATTGCTCTTTCTGCACCCTTAGCAATCACTGGCCCAATCACTGATGCTTTAGGCTTGCGAAGTGTGCTAGTAGGAATGAGTGTGATAGTTGCTGTGATTGGTGTTTGGGCTTGGCAAAATACCCGTAAAGTTTTGCAAGACGTAATATAGAAGGATGTAGACGCGCCTTCTTCGGCTTCAAGGTAGAGTAGGGTGAAGGATGAAGTATGAATAAATATATTTTTTATGTTTTCTCCCTATACCCCTCATACTCCACCCTACGGGAAGCCTATGAGCGCGTCTACACACTCCCCACACTCCCCATCCCCCCATCCCCGCTTTCATGTCAGGGATAACTGATAATCTCAATAAACTATGAGAGTTTTAAATTAAAATGAAAATTTAACTACAGAAATTCAGAATTATCTTAGTTATACAGGTGAGGTTCGACTGTGCGTTCACGAAGTGTCTCCGTAGGAGAATCGCGTCCCCAAATTATTGCTCCACAAACCGAGAATCAAGCCCAGTCTAGTGTATCTCCATTGCCAGTCGTAACGCCCAGACGTGCATCTGGTGGTTTTGCGCTGCTTGACAGTCTAAAACGCCACGGCGTCGAATATATTTTTGGTTATCCTGGTGGTGCGATTCTACCAATTTATGATGATCTATACAAAGCAGAAGCTAGTGGTGATGGTATCAAGCACATCCTAGTTAGACATGAACAAGGTGCAGCCCATGCAGCTGATGGTTACGCCCGCGCTACAGGTAAGGTAGGGGTGTGCTTTGGTACATCAGGCCCAGGGGCAACTAACTTGGTGACTGGGATTGCCACTGCTTATATGGACTCGATCCCGATGGTGATTGTCACAGGACAAGTACCCCGCCATGCGATCGGTACAGATGCGTTTCAGGAAACTGATATTTACGGTATTACACTGCCTATTGTGAAGCACTCTTACGTAGTGCGCGACCCCAAAGATATGGCGCGGATTGTGGCTGAAGCATTCCATATTGCCGCAACAGGGCGACCAGGACCAGTTTTGATTGATGTCCCTAAGGATGTGGCATTTGAAGAATTTGACTATATACCTGTGCAACCAGGTTCAGCAAAGTTACCTGGATATCGCCCTACAGTTAAGGGAAATCCACGCCAGATCCATGCGGCAATTCAACTGATTCGTGAAAGTCGGCGTCCTTTGTTGTATGTTGGTGGAGGCGCGATCGCTTCTGGTGCCTACGCCGAACTTCAAGAATTGGCTGAGTTATTCCAAATCCCCATCACTACAACTTTGATGGGTTTGGGTGCTTTTGATGAGCATCATCCCTTATCTTTGGCAATGTTGGGAATGCACGGTACTGCTTATGCTAACTTTGCAGTTACCGATTGTGATTTACTCATCTGTGTCGGTGCCAGATTTGATGACCGGGTTACTGGCAAACTAGATGAATTTGCTTCCCGCGCTAAAGTAATTCATATCGACATCGACCCCGCAGAAGTCGGTAAAAATCGTGTTCCTGAGGTACCCATCGTTGGCGATGTTAAGAACGTATTGCAAGACATTTTACGCCGATGTGAAGAACTGGGTATCCAAGGTACACCCAACCAAACCCAAGAGTGGTTGAAATTAATTAATCGCTGGAAAGAAGAGTATCCTTTGGTTGTACCGCACCATGACGATAGCATCTCACCCCAAGAAGTGATTGTAGAGATCGCTCGCCAAGCACCCCATGCTATCTACACCACAGATGTGGGTCAACATCAAATGTGGGCAGCTCAATTTCTCAAAACAGGACCCCGGCGTTGGATTTCTAGCGGCGGTTTGGGAACAATGGGTTTTGGTTTGCCAGCAGCTATGGGTGCTAAAGTTGCTTTCCCGGATCAACAAGTCATCTGTATTAGTGGTGATGCCAGCTTCCAAATGTGTTTACAGGAACTTGGAACTATTGCACAGTATGGCATAAATGTCAAGACAGTTATTGTGAATAATGGTTGGCAAGGAATGGTGCGCCAGTGGCAACAAGCTTTCCACGGTGAGCGCTATTCTTGTTCCAACATGGAAGTGGGGATGCCAGATATTGAATTACTAGCAAAAGCTTATGGTATCAAAGGCATAATAGTTAACACCCAGGAAGAATTGACAGATGCGATCGCCCAAATGTTAGCTTATGACGGCCCGGTGATTCTTGATGTCCACGTTACCAAAGACGAAAACTGTTACCCAATGGTAGCTCCTGGCAAGAGCAACGCTCAGATGATCGGTTTGCCTAAGCAAGCACCGAAAGCTGACATCAAACCTGTTTATTGCAGTAATTGTGGTGCGAAAAACCTTCCCACCAATAATTTTTGTCCAGAGTGTGGAACGAAATTGTAATAAAGGTTTGTGGTCAGCGCTAAAGCGCTGACCACAAACCTTACAAAGTTAATTAACTTTGTTACAAAAGTTCATCTAAATTGATAGAATTTAAATCTCTGACTCAAAGTAGCAATATTGGTGCTGTTGAATAAAGCAAACAACCACCTGATATGATGATCAAAATCATGCAAGAATGTAATATTTATCTGCCCTTGAGTGCCTTTCTAAAGTTTTGCCGATAGGACTTATTTGTAATGTAAAAAACTGGCCACAATAAAGAAAATATCAAGCGATTAGTTGTACTGCGACTGAAATTTGTACTCCTATATCCGCTCCAGAATTTCCAAGCAAAACCTGCATAAGTAACTATCAATACAACAGTAATTAATCCACCCATTGCAATTTGCTCCACAATCAAAATAGAGAATTTGAGTTCAGTATTTGCGCGCGATCGCGAAATTTGATCATTTACACCAATCAAACATAACTAAACACCGTAGTTAAACACTCGAGTAGATAGATAATTCCTCATTATTCCAGTTTAAATTAGCTTCCCCCTTAGTATCCAGTTACTGTTCAGCAAGCTATTTGTAGCTTGGTTAAAATTAGGTATATGGGTATAAAGGTATGGGGGTGTAGGGAAAGGCAATTGTTTGTATATTTTACTGAACGCAGTTTCTGGCATAGTACTCAAAAATAATTGTAAAAACGAAAAATTCCAACATTTTCTCTTCATCCTTCACCCTACTCTACGAAAAGCCGAAGAAGGCGCGTCTACATCCTTCATCCTTCAGCCTCCTTGATTTTGTATCAACAAACAAGCTAGTGTGACGAGTAGATGTGCTTACATCTCGCTAGATGCATCTATTGGAAGTTCCTCAAACTTCAATATCCGTAGGACACTTAAGAAAGCAGACAAAACGGATTTGATTTGTCTTGACGCAGCAAGTGGTGCATACAGTTTAAGGAGGATTTATGAGAGCAGTACTGATGGCAGGGGGTTCGGGAACGCGGCTTCGTCCACTCACTTGTGACCTGCCTAAACCGATGGTACCCATCTTAAATCGACCAATTGCCGAACATATTATTAATCTTCTCAAACAGCATGATATTACAGAAATAGTTGCCACACTGCATTATTTACCTGATGCTTTGCGAGATTATTTTCAAGATGGCAGCGATTTTGGTGTACAAATTACTTACTCTGTGGAAGAAGACCAGCCTTTGGGTACTGCTGGGTGTGTGAAAAACATTGCTGAACTTCTAGATGAAACTTTTTTAGTAATTAGCGGTGATAGCATCACAGATTTTGACTTAACAGCTGCAATTGAATTTCACAAACAAAAGAAATCAAAAGCAACTTTGATTTTGACTCGTGTTCCGAATCCAATTGAATTTGGAGTGGTAATTACCGATGAAAACGATCGCATTTGCCGATTTTTAGAAAAACCCTCTACAAGCGAAATTTTTTCCGATACTGTTAATACCGGCGCTTACATTTTAGAACCAGAAGTTTTGGAATACCTACCTGCCAATACTGAATCAGACTTTTCCAAAGATTTGTTTCCTCTGTTATTGGCAAAAGGTGAGCCAATGTATGGTTACATCGCTAAAGGTTATTGGTGTGATGTTGGTCACTTAGACGCTTATCGTGAAGCTCAGTATGATGCATTAGAGCAGAAAGTAAAGCTGGATTTTCCCTATAAAGAAGAAACTCCCGGTGTATGGGTCGGTCAAAATACTTACATAGATCCGACAGCTAGAATTGAAGCCCCTGTCGTGATTGGTGATAATTGTCGTATCGGAGCCAGGGTACACATAGAACCAGGAACTGTAATTGGTGACAAGGTTACTATTGGGGCAGATGCTAATCTCAAGCGCCCAATTGTGTGGAATGGCGCCATCATCGGTGAAGAAGCACAGCTATCAGCTTGTGTAATTTCTCGTGGTACTCGTGTAGATCGTCGCGCCCATGTTTTGGAAGCTGCTGTAGTTGGTTCTTTGTCTACGGTGGGAGAAGAAGCTCAAATTAGTCCTGGCGTGCGAGTTTGGCCGAGTAAGAAAATTGATTCAGGAGCAATTTTAAATATCAACCTGATATGGGGAAATACTGCTCAGCGTAACTTATTTGGGCAACGGGGTGTACAAGGATTGGCAAATATTGACATTACCCCAGAATTCGCCGTCAAATTAGGTGCTGCTTACGGTTCCACCTTAAAACCTGGTTCCCGAGTTACGGTTTCTCGGGATCAACGTAATATCTCCCGCATGGTAACACGGTCATTAATTGCGGGTTTGATGTCTGTTGGTATTAATATTCAAAACCTAGACGCAACTGCTATCCCCATTGCCCGTACAGTCATACCCACAATGGGAGTCGCTGGCGGTATCCACGTCCGCGTACATCCGGATCGCCCAGACTATATCCTGATTGAATTTATGGATGCCAAGGGCATTAATATTTCCAAAGCCCAAGAAAAGAAAATTGAAGGGGCTTACTTTAAAGAAGATATGCGGCGATCGCTAATTCATGAGATTGGTGATGTTGCTTATCCCAGTCAAGTGGTTGATGAATACTGCATAGCCTTTGAGAAACTATTACACATAGATACACTCCGTAACAGTCGAGCCAAAGTAGTTATAGATTACGTCTATGCTGTCTCTGGGGCAGTTTTACCGCAAATGCTAGATAAATATGGCGCCGATGCAGTGGTATTGAATGCTAGTTTGAATAAGACTGCAATGTCTGCTACTGACCGGGAAGCACTATTAACACAGCTGGGTCATGTGGTAGAAGCGTTAAAGGCAAACTTTGGCGTCCAGGTTTCAGCTAATGGTGAACAGTTGATTCTAGTTGATGAATCCGGTATACCTATTCGTGGGGAAATGTTAACAGCACTGATGGTAGACATGATGTTAACTTCTAGCCCCAGAGGCACAGTAGTTGTACCAGTACATGCATCTAGTGCGGTAGAACAAATAGCCCGTCGTCACGATGGTAAGGTGATTCGTACCAAAGCTAATCCCACGGCCTTGATGGAAGCAAGCTACAAAAATGCAAATGTCGTTTTGGGAGGTAGTGCAGATACCGGCTTTATTTTCCCTCAACTGCATCCGGGTTTTGATGCCATGTTCTGCATTGCCAAATTAATTGAAATGCTAACAATCCAAGAGCGATCGCTAGCTTCAGTGCGAGCAGAATTACCACGAGTGATACACAAATCCCATATTATCCGTTGTCCTTGGACCGCTAAAGGGGCATTAATGCGTCATTTGGTCGAAACTCATCCAGCCCAAAACCTAGAATTAATTGATGGAGTGAAAATTTGTCAGCAATATGATGATAGTTGGGTGTTAGTATTACCAGATGCGAGTGAGCCACTAGTACATTTGTATGCTAATAGTAATGATCGCGATTGGGTGGATGAAACCTTGAGGAATTACCGCGCCCGTGTCCAGGCGTTTGTGGAAAGAGAACAAGAGCAAGTTGTCGCTGAGGTGTGAAGAAAATTAGGAACTAGAAGCAAAGCAGAGGGCAGTCCTGATAAAAAATTTCATAGACATGTATGAAAAACCTCACCCCCTCCCCCCTCTCCTTAGCAAGGAGAGGGGTGGCGTAGCCGGGGTGAGGTACTTTTAAGTCAGAAAGAATTTGTTTTTTCCTCTACCTTCTTAAACTAAGACACCAAGTAACATCGTTAGAGTACAATTGCTAGATTGTGATTTTGAGCTTACTAAATTTTCTGATTTGAGATTTTTAGAGTTAAATTCAATCTAAAATCTAAACTCTGTTACCCAAACCGATAATGACAGATCTTACCCCGAATTCTAGTTTTAGTTTGACACTGCGTCTGGAGATTCCTAACCGGATAGGCATGTTAGCTAGCGTTACTCAGGCGATAGCCACTACGGGTGGTAATCTTGGTCAAATTGATTTAATCGAACAAACTAGAGCTGTTTCGATTCGTGATCTCACCGTTGATGCTGCTAGTACTGAACACGCTGAAGCAATTGTACAAGCAGTTAAGGCTTTACCAGATATTAAATTACTAAATGTTTATGACCGCACCTTTAATCTACATCGGGGCGGCAAAATTAGTATTACCAGTAGAATTAGCCTCAAAAGTGTGTCTGACTTAGCAATGGCTTATACGCCGGGAGTCGGACGTATTTGTACAGCGATCGCTCAAAACCCAGAAGAAGTTTATAAATTAACTATTAAACAAAATACTGTAGCAATTGTAACTGATGGTAGCGCAGTTTTGGGTTTAGGTAATCTTGGTCCAGGGGCTGCTCTACCTGTAATGGAAGGAAAAGCAATGCTTTTCAAAGAATTTGCTGGCATTGATGCTTTCCCCATCTGTTTGGCTACCCAAGATACAGATGAAATTGTCCGTACTGTGAAAAATATTGCCCCTGTATTTGGTGGGGTAAATTTAGAAGATATTGCTGCACCTCGTTGCTTTGAAATAGAAGAAAGACTGCGGCGAGAGTTGGATATTCCCGTTTTTCATGATGATCAACATGGTACAGCGATCGTCACCTTGGCTGCACTGTTTAATTCTCTCAAGTTAGTGCATAAGTCAATGGAGCAAATTCGCATCGTCATTAACGGTGCTGGGGCTGCGGGAATTGCGATCGCTCGTTTATTGCAAAAAGCCGGGGCAGATAAAATTTGGATGTGCGACTCTAAAGGTATTCTTTCCAGCAGCCGCACCGACTTAACAGAAGAAAAACGGGAATTTGCAGTCAAAGCACAGGGTACTCTCGCAGGTGCAATGCAAGCAGCAGATGTGTTTATTGGTGTTAGCGGCCCGGGAGTCTTGACACCAGAAATGGTGCGTTCGATGGCAAAAGATCCGATTGTGTTTGCAATGGCCAATCCCATTCCGGAGATTCAACCAGAATTAGTCAGTAATGAAGTTGCGGTGATGGCAACTGGACGTAGTGACTACCCCAATCAAATAAATAATGTGTTGGCTTTTCCGGGGGTATTTCGTGGTGCATTAGATTGTCGGGCCGAAACAATTACCACTTCTATGTATTTAGAAGCAGCAAGTGCGATCGCTTCTTTAGTCAAACCATCTGATTTGGATCGCGAACATATCATTCCTTCTGTGTTTGATGAGCGAGTTGCTACTACTGTTGCGGCTGCGGTGCAACGGGCTGCACGCCAGGATGGTATTGCTCGTAGCTAGGGGTTAGGGACTGGGGACAGGGAGAGGGTTTTTGAGCAGTAGGTAGATTCCATCGCTTTTTATTTGGCAATCCGGTAAAATCCACAAATGATTGACCACGACCGCCTGTTTAAAGAACTCCTTTCCAACTTTTTCCCAGAGTTTATTGAGCTATTTTTCCCAGATGTTAGCGCATACTGGGAACCCGACTCGATAGAGTTTCTACCACAAGAAGTATTTACTGATGTTACTGAGGGAGAGCGAAAAATCCTCGATATCGTAGTGAAAGCTAAACTGAGAAATCAGCAAACTTTATTTATCATTCACACCGAACACCAATCTTATTCCCAAGCTGGTTTTGAGCGGCGAATGTTTAACTATTTTGCTCGCTTGCATGAAAAATATGCTCTCTGAGTGTACCCAATTGTTATTTATCTGCCCTTCGGGCAAGGCAGAAGGCACCAGGGCAGGAGGCTCAGTTGGGAAGAAAAGTTTGAAGGTATGCCTTTTGCCTTGACCAAATTGGGTTTAAGACCCCCACCAAATCGCAGATTTGGTGGTCTACAATTACTGGGGGTCAGAATCCCCCAGGAAAATTGAACCTTCTGCCAACTGAGCCTCCTGCCTCCTGCCTTCTTCAACCCCACGACACACCAACAATACCAGAACCTAACTCCTATCGCATTGATTTTCCTAACAAGAGAGTATTGGAGTTTAATTACGAAGTTATTCAGCTAAATAGATTACAATGGCAGGATTTTGTAAAACAGCAAAATCCCGTAGCGAGTGCCTTAATGACAAAAATGCGGATGGATGCTCAAGAACGCCCTACAGTCAAGTTGGTGTCACTCCAGTTACTTGCAAATTTGGGACTCAACCCCGCGCAAATACAGTTGATATCTGAGTTTATTGATACCTACCTCAAATTAGACGCCGAAGAAGAAGCACTCTTTGAGGAGCAACTTACTAGGATTGAACCAAGACAGCAGGAGGAAGTTATGCAAATTGTTACCAGTTGGATGGAAGAAGGTATACAGCAAGGACTGGAACAGGGAAGACAGCGAGAAGCTGCTTTGATTTTGCGACTACTAAACCGTCGTGTTGGTTCGGTGAGTCCGCCATTGCAAGAACGCATTCAGAATTTATCAATTACTGAGTTGGAGGATTTAGGTGAGGCGTTACTAGATTTTACTACTGTTGCTGATTTGGAAGCTTGGTTTGAAGCGTGCGATCGCTTCACTACCTAGCCAATGTTGCATTTATAATTCTCTGCTTGAGTCCATTATGATAAATGTATGAAAGAAGCGACGGGGGTGCAACTGAGAACTTTATATAGACTTTGCCATATTCTTACTAATGTAATGTTTCAACCAATCCATCTTGTGCGTCTTGATGAACGAACACTCAACCTGTTTTGTTTTAGCTGGACATGATGAAGTAATCGAGCTAGAAATTCAACCGGATGGGAGTATTGAACCATGACAAAAGTCAATTATGCAGCAATGAGCGATCAGGAGCTAAAGCGCTACATTCTTACCCATCGGGATGATCAGGAAGCATTTCATGTTTACATGGATCGACGGCGTTCCCGTCCTTGTGAAACTGCTATAAATTTTGATGACCTAGATTGGGAAAATAAAATAGTATCTGTAATTCAGGCACAGCTAAACTCTCACTAAGTTAATGGGATTTGTGGCATACTATCACACTCAATCCCATCAATAACTGTGCGATCGCTTGTTGATTTTCTTCGATTTCCAGAGTTTGGCGATCGCATAAAGTAGACCATGAGTGACGAGATCGCAAGTGAACTAAGATAACCTCTGCGACTCAATCATTTTGATCCCCTTGACTCAAACATGCTATTTTTGGAGTTTTCTAATAATTATTCTGCGCTCAAAAACTCCAAATACCCATGACTCAGTTCTTTCACCGCCAATTCATAAAACTGCTGGCCATGTTCGGGTGTTGCTAAAGCAGGGTTTGATCCCATCCTGCCATCTGGGTAATGCTGACGAAAGTCTTTGGCACCATATATTCTGTGTCCTTTGCCAACTTCTGGAGAAAGGGGTGCTTGCTTAATTGCTTCTGGATAGACAAATTGAGTTACCGCCACTTCACTTGGCGTTGCATGGGAACCTTCTTGATCCCCGTATAATTCTTTTGCTAACTTGAACACTGAACTACACATAAACCAGTTAGCAACTTGACATCGCACATTTTGACCATTGGGAATCTGCAAATCTTCTAGATGTGCATAAGTTTCTGAGAAAGCTGCTTTCAAGGTGGCGATGTTACCGCCGTGTCCATTGATAAAGTAGAACTTGGTAAAACCTGCTCTCGCTAAACAGGTGATGTAATCTCGCACAACTAGGATCATTGTGCTGGGGCGCAGACTAATTGTGCCGGGAAAAGTAGTATGATGCAGTGCCATGCCAACACTGATTGTAGGTGCAACTATGGCTTGGGTTGCTTCACCGACACCGCGGGCGATCGCTTCTGCACAAATCGCATCTGTACCAATTAATCCTGTCGGCCCATGTTGTTCTGTAGAACCAATCGGGAGAATTATCCCCTGAGATTTTTGCAGATATGCTTCGACTTCTTGCCAAGTACTTAAATGCAATAACATTTTGGTTATTTGTTGTTGGTTGGTTGTTGTTGGTTATTCTAACCACTGTACAGGTGCAAAACCTTGCGCCCCTACTAACCACTAACCAAAACAATAGTGCTTCTTGACATCGCTTCTAATTTCCCATGTACAGGACATACCTGCGGGAAAGGTAACTAAATCCCCTTTGCCCATTTGCACTGGTTGTCCGCCGTTGGGAGTGACAATAACATCGCCTTCTAAAAAGTAGCAGATTTCTTGAGAATCATAAGTCCAAGGAAATTTGGAGACTTCTTTGTGCCAAATATCCCATTTGGATACACCCAATTCCTCGAGGCGTTTTTGACTGGGTTGATGCTCAATCTGAATTTCCATGCTCTGTATGCTTAAATGTTTTCAACAGTAGGATTGAATATCTTCTCCACACTGATCTACTAAATAACACAAAGCCCGAAAACGCAAGCCAACAAATTGATCGTAAAGCGGGTTTAACTTACATATGGGTGGAATGTGGGCAACCTTGCGACCAAATAAAATAATATCCCGCTCAAAAGGACATTGGGCAGGGATCAATTTAGCAATAAATTTTGCCAATTTTTGATTTTGAATATCTAAGGAATCAAGCCATTGACGTAATGGTTGCAATAAATCAGATTGAGTTCTGCTGAAATAATTTTTTATTTGGGATTGATGATTATCTTTAGCGGGATTAACAAAGGCTGATAAAATAATATTTTGATTGCCAGTTTCAAGCATAATAATTACCCCTCCAATAAGTGGATTATTTACTGTGATTCTCTATTTATATTGACGCTTATTAAGTCATCAATAACTGTTCAACTAAATACAAAATAGCAAAAAAAATCTTAACTGTGTGCTTTTGCACTTATTGATTTCTAATTTCCGATATATATAATACCTATCTCGAATCTAAATTATTTACCTACTAATACACAGTACCTAGAGATGTAATTTCACAGGGAAAATCGTGGTTTTACTCTTTCTATAGCTAGATTACAGTAGGAATATTTTTGGGATGGACTGAAGTTTAGAGTATCTAGTCTCTGATAAAATGTTACCTGCGTTACAAAAGTTTATGATAAAAATATCTGAAAGTAATAATTACACATATTAATAATATTAAGCGATTATTAAAAAGAAGCTGATGAATATAAAATTTTGAATAAATCTCCCTTACTGATGAACTGGATACACCAAGTTGTATATATAAAAGGGAAGGCAGTTTTATAGTTGCTCATTTATATGTAATAGTTGCGATCGCTCACAACAAAAAAGCATAAGTTATGTTATTTATACTTCTTTGAAATCTTTAATGTCGAGCCTGTATTTAATAAGGTATTGTCTTGTTGGAAAAAGTAGTGTATGGAGCTATTGACAGCTGGAGCGATCGCGCTGGTACTATATTTGGGTGGCAAACTTGCTGGTTGGGGCATAGAAAAGGTTGATGATACATAACAACCCCATATTTAATTTTGGTTAACGCCAGCAGCTAAACTTCCTAAAATATATCCCCAACCCCAGCAATTCTAACTTTGTGGGGCGAGAAAAGGAACTTGCCACACTGCATGAAAAGTTGCATCAGTCAAACACTGTGGCAATTTCTGCTGTTGCGGGGCAGATCTATTGATTGTCGCTATCCTTAGTTATGGCGTGCCAGAGTCTTTTAGCGATTGTTTAATTCTTGCAATGATGAATTCAAATCTTGGGTGCGTTGCTGTGTGATCCGAGTTAAGCAATTAAGTTTGGTGGGTGATGCTAATGTACCGCCCTCAAATTGTCCAGCTTCAAATTCACAAGCTGTATCTCTAAATTTAATCCAAGCTAGCTGAGCATTAGTTAATCTCTTCTTTTGATTGGCGGTGATTTTTGTCTGCAAAGCTTTATAAACTTGATTTAGTTTTTGATCGGCTCCTTTATAGGCGCGATCGCTACAAATAATCATCTGTTGTGTGGTTTGAGGATTGTTACAGTTCACAGTTTGCGCTATCTGTTGAGAAGTGTCTCTAGCTAAGCTAGGCAATATATTCATAGCCAACAGTATAGGGGCAACAAGGGCAAGTAACTTGAAATTCATCATTCATTCTCAACCACATTCACCATCATCTTCCCATCAGAATTCCTCGCCTACACGTTAAGCTTGATTAAGGTAGCAATTTATTGCGCTTTTTATATTAATTTCTCTGTTACTGGTAACTTTTAACAGTTATCAGTTATCAGTGAGTAGTTATCAATTTTATTTGTGGGGTTATGGTTTCCTCGTTAATTTAGACTGAATGCTTTAATGGTGTTTCTTTATCTCTTACCATATGCCTGATAACTGTTTACTGTTCACTGTTCACTGATTTAATTTTCACTGCTTGAGAAACTCGGAATGCTAGACAAAATTTTTGACTACCTTAACTTTCATCTCAGCATTGAAGCGGCTATAGTCTTGCTGATCCTGATGTTTTTGGAGGCGGTGCTATCTGCTGACAACGCTATTGCCCTGGCTGCGATCGCTCAAGGACTGGGAGACAAAAAGCTTGAAAAGCAAGCGTTGAACATAGGTTTAGTTTTTGCCTATGTCCTACGAATTACCTTACTACTCACCGCTACTTGGGTGCAACAGTTTTGGCAATTTGAGTTACTAGGTGCAGCTTACCTTCTGTGGCTAGTATTCCAGCACTTCACGTCTGAAGAAGACGAAGAACATCACCATCACGGCCCCCGTTTTCATTCGTTGTGGCAAGTCATCCCCGTAATTGCCTTAACAGATTTAGCTTTTTCTTTGGATAGTGTCACCACTGCGATCGCTGTTTCTCAGGAAACTTGGCTTGTGCTAACTGGGACAACTATTGGTGTTATTACCCTGCGCTTTATGGCAGGTTTGTTTATCCGGTGGTTGGATGAATTTAAGAACCTAGAGGATGCAGGTTATATCACTGTTGCACTGGTAGGATTACGCCTCTTGATCCGGGTAGTAAATGAAGATTTAGTGCCACCACAATGGTTGATGATTACTGCGATCGCCCTAATTTTAACCTGGGGATTTTCCCAACGCACCCAGCCTGCATCAGTAACGGAACTGGAGAAGACAGAAGTAGTGCAGTCTAAAGAAGTTGAGGAAGTGTGAGGAGTAGGGGGAGTGTGAGGAGTAGGGGGAAGTGTGAGGAGTGGGGGAAGTCTGAAAAATATAATAAAGTCTTTTCTCCTCACACCCCTCACACCCCTCATCCTCTGAAATTACTCGTGCAACCAAGGTATTGAGTGCGGTTGCCAATTTACTAATTCTTCATCCTTAAACCACAAGGCAATTTCGCGCTGTGCGGTTTCAATAGCATCGGAACCATGAATGATATTGCGGCCAATATTGACGCCAAAGTCACCCCGAATTGTCCCGGGTTCTGCTGTTAAGGGGTTAGTTGCACCAATCATTTTCCTGGCAGCAGCAACAACGCCTTCACCTTCCCAAACCATTGCGACCACAGGACCGGAAGTAATAAACTCAACTAACCCTGCAAAAAATGGTCTTTCCTTGTGAACGTCGTAGTGGGCTTCAGCTAAATCTCGGCTAACATGCAAAAATTTTAAGCCAACTAGGGTAAAGCCCTTGGTTTCAAAGCGGCGGATAATTTCACCAGCTAATTTGCGCTGTACACCGTCAGGCTTAATGGCAATAAATGTGCGTTCCAAAGCTATCTCCTCAAACTGAATTAATTTGTCCTTTGTCCTTTGTCATTTGTCAATTGACCAATCACCAATGACTAATGACCAATAACCAATGACCAATCAAACAATATCTCACAAATCAACTTCTGGTGCATATACGTTGAAGAATGAATACGTTAAATTTTGAATGACGCAATACCCTGAAATATTTTTTGGGGTTTCAGGCTATTGCTAGTGTGCTTTTTGCTCTAATAGTTGTAAATTCGTGGGTGAAGATAAAGGTCAGGAAAATGCGTCTTGATTCTACTGCTGCATCTGATGAGGTGGTGAAGCCGCCGTCCCATAATGGTAAAAAATCTGAATTGAAAAATCACAAGCACAAAAAACTGCTGCCACCTGCCAGCATACAAGAAGGAACAGGCGTTTGGAAAATAGAAGATAGCGAAGCGCTGTACCGCATTGAAGGTTGGGGGCATCCTTATTTTTCCATTAACGCAGCAGGTCATATTACTGTTTCCCCAAAAGGCGATCGCGGCGGTTCTCTGGATTTATATGAGTTGGTTAATGCCCTCAAGCAGCGTAATCTAGGACTGCCGATGTTGATTCGGTTTTCTGATATTTTAGAAGACCGGATTGAGCGGTTAAATGCTTGTTTCGCCAAAGCGATCGCTCGCTACAACTATCCTGGTATTTATCGTGGTGTATTTCCGGTCAAATGTAATCAGCAGCGCCATTTGGTTGCTGATTTAGTACGTTTTGGCAAACCCCATCAATTTGGCTTAGAAGCAGGTTCTAAACCAGAATTAATGATCGCCCTGGCGATGCTAGATACACCAGGAGCATTATTAATTTGCAACGGTTACAAAGACCAAGAATACATTGAAACGGCGATGCTAGCCCAAAGATTAGGGCAAACACCAATTATCGTCTTAGAACAAATAGAAGAAGTAGATGTGGTAATTGAAGCCAGTCGCCAGTTAGGGATTCAGCCAATTGTCGGGGTGAGAGCGAAACTCAGCACCCAAGGTATGGGACGCTGGGGAACCTCCAGTGGCGATCGCGCTAAATTTGGTCTCACAATTCCGGAAATTATCCAAGCGGTGGAAAAGTTACGTGCTGCTGATTTGTTAGATTCTTTACAACTGCTGCATTTTCATGTAGGTTCACAAATTTCTGCCATTAATGTCATCAAAGATGCCATCCAAGAAGCTAGCCGGATCTATGTAGAATTGGCAGCGTTGGGGGCAAACATGAAGTATCTCGATGTTGGTGGTGGTTTGGGTGTAGATTACGACGGTTCCCAAACCAATTTCTATGCTTCCAAAAATTACAACATGCAGAACTATGCCAATGATATTGTGGCAGAGTTAAAAGATACATGTTCAGAGCGGAATATACCTGTACCAACACTGATTAGTGAAAGTGGTAGAGCGATCGCTTCTCATCAGTCGGTATTAATTTTTGACGTTCTCAGTACCAGCGAAGTTCTGACAGAATTACCTGATCCGCCCAAAGATGGGGAATCCCACATCATCACTTATCTTTGGGAAACTTATCAATCAATTAACAAAGAAAATTATCAGGAGTTTTACCACGACGCCACCCAATTCAAAGAAGAAGCCATTAGCCGCTTCAATTTGGGAATTTTAAGTCTGACTGAACGCGCCAAGGCAGAACGTCTATACTGGGCTTGCTGTCAAAAAATACTGAATATCACCAGAAAAGAAGAATACGTACCTGATGAATTGGAAGACCTAGAAAAAATTATGGCTTCTATCTATTACGTAAATCTTTCCGTGTTTCAATCAGCACCTGATTGTTGGGCGATCGACCAGTTATTTCCCATTATGCCGATCCATCGTCTAGATCAAGAACCAACACGACGGGGTATTCTAGCAGACCTCACCTGTGACAGTGACGGCAAAATTGACCGCTTTATCGATCTGCGGGATGTCAAGTCAGTTTTAGAACTGCATCCGTTTAAAGCCGGAGAACCCTACTACTTGGGGATGTTCTTGAATGGAGCGTACCAGGAAATTATGGGGAATTTACACAATTTATTTGGTGATACCAACGCCATTCACATCCAATTGACACCCAAAGGCTTCCAAATTCAACACGTAGTCAAGGGTGATACGATGAGCGAGGTAGTGAGTTACGTACAATACGACTCCGAAGACATGGTAGAAAATATCCGCCAGCGTTGCGAATTAGCTTTAGAAGAAAATCGCATTACACTAGCGGAATCACAGCGACTGCTACAAACCTATGAGCAGAGTTTGCGGCGGTATACATATTTGAGTAGTTAGTGGTTAGTGGTTAGTGGTTAGTGGTTAGTTGCAAAAATCCAACTACTAACTACTAACTACTAACTATTAACAATTAGCTAGCATTTGTTCCCAGTAATTCTGCGATCGCTTGATGTTCGACAGGAGTGTGAGATGGCGGTATTTGACGGGCATCGGTAATCAGCCAGTCTAAAGCGGCAGCTTGGACATCGATTGTTGCCCCCGTCTTATCCACACAATAGCGTCCAAATACTAGTTTATCGACTAGTCGCACTCCTGCGCCCAGGCGAGACCATTCAAAGATGACGCTGTTTTCCACCGTTGCACCATTGCATATCCAGCAATTGGGGCCGATCATAGTCGGACCGACAATTTTCGCCCCGTCTTCTATCTTGGTCATGCCACCGATGTACACTGGGCCTGTAATGTCAACTTTGTCCCAATTCACAGCTACGTTTAAGCCAGTGTAAATGCCAGGGGCAACTTGTTGACCAGGAATTTGGACGTTTTTAATCTCGCCCAGTAGCACACCGCGAATTGCGCGCCAATAATCTGGGACTTTACCAATATCTACCCATTCAAAATTCATAGGAATGGCATAGAAAGGGGCACCCATTTCTACCAGTTTGGGAAATAGTTGACTACCGATATCAAACTCTACACCAGAAGGTATGTAATTTAGTACCTCTGGTTCAAAAATATAGATACCTGTATTGATATTGGTGCTGAGGGCTTCTTCTACCTTCGGCTTTTCTTGGAAAGCTTTAACGCGACCATCTTCATCGGTAACAACCACACCGTAGCTGGAAACTTCTTCCCGTGGTACGGATTTCATAATAATGGTAGCGATTGATCCCTTAGCTCTGTGCCATTTGACTGCTGCTGTCAAATCCAGGTCAATTAAGGCATCTCCGCACAGGACTACAAAAGTATCATCAAAAAATGGGTAAAAATCCTGGATTTTTTTCATGCCGCCAGCAGAGCCAAGGGCCTCACCCACTAGCGTACCTTCAACAATTCGCCCTTCAAAAGAATAAGCAATCTGTACGCCAAAGCGCTGACCATCACGGAAATAACTTTCTATTTCTTCAGCCAAATGGCTCACATTGACCATAATTTGGTCAAATCCATGTTGGCGTAACAGTTCTAGTAAAAATTCCATCACTGGCTTTTGCAGGATGGGCATCATCGGTTTGGGCATAGTGTACGTAATCGGACGTACCCGAGTTCCCTTGCCCGCTGCCAGAATCATTGCCTTCATATATACTTATTCCTCAACCACAAGCCAGTAAACTTTCAGTGAGTGATACTTAATCATCGGTTTGTTTTTGCTCCAAGTCATCCTTAAAACCACGGAATACGGGAATTGTCGGACATGGTATAACCATATGCATAGCAAGATGACATGTGTTCGCGTAGTGCGTTCAAACTGCCTGCCTCGTTCTTGTGGAACGGGGGAGGCGTTTCTTGAGTAGAAACTTTCTTCATAACCAACTAGCGATCGCTTATCCTTTCAATTTACCCGGATTTAGGGGTGAGCTGAAGCATTAATTCTAGAAATCATTGATATTTTTAGATCAAATATTACTTATTTCATTAACTGTTCCAATTGTCTACTATTATTTTCTTTGCCTGTAAGTAATCTTATTTTTATGTCTTGGTAAAACTCCTCTTGGAGTAACTCCACTTTCGATTGAGCCGAGAGTAATAGTAACGCCCAAAAAACACTAACTTTATGGCCGTTTGGTGAATTGTGACCTGTTTCATGCTGCTGTGATTGTTTTGTTTGTGTCCATAGCTGCACTAATTGTTCCAAATTCAACCAATTTTGTTCCAAACAAAGTTCTGTTGACCAACGGTACAAAACCTGCTCTAGTTCTCCAGCGACCTCGGTAAGATTTTCCTGATGAGCCAGTTCTAATGCGGCTCGCATTGTTTGCAGGCTGGGCTGTCGCCGAGGACGCGACGGCTTATTGACTTTTTCTACTAGTTTTAATTGCTCTGCCATAACCTGCAATTGCTCTATGAGCTCTTGCAGAGTCACACGACGTTTTGGTGGTGGCATTGCTGCTGGACGACGACGGATATGGCGCTCAAATTGCAGGCGATGAGCTTGGTAAAGTCCCCCTTCTTCTATCTCTTCCAAGAGGTTATCATCTGCTAAAGCTTCCTGTTCATCAACAGCTGATTGCAATTGCATCAAGGTATTTGCTTTGAATAATACCAGCATTGATGCAGATAAAAAAGCTTGTCCAGATTGAGATAAGTCGGCTTCATAGCCTTTTTGTGTTGTCTGTGGCGCCATTAATTCTATATAGCGGTCTATCACCTCAATCACCTGCACATCCCAAGGGTCTATTTCTCCTTTTTCAGCCTGATGTATGAGATTTTCAATTGTTGCCAGTAACTCAGAAGCATTCATTAACTTTAGTTATTGGTTGTTAGTTGTTGGTTGTTGGTGAGTACCTTAGCACAGCAGTACCAAGGTATAGTTATTCCAACCAACAAACAAGCATTAACAAAGAACAAAAAATATAAGAATCATCATTTAATCATTTTTTCTAATTTTAGTGCTATTCATCGCATCCAAAGTACCTTTAATTGTCCCAGCAATAGGTACTGCCAAGAGTGATCCTAAAAACCCAGCAATCTCAAATCCCATTAAAATTGACACAAAAATCCAGATGGGATTGATGCCAATAAAATCTCCAAGTAATTTTGGCCCTAACAAATTGTCTTTCACTTGCTGCATAACGATCGCTGCGATCGCTACTTGAATAGCCAGCCACCAATTTTGTAGTAGTAGTAAAATTGTGACAGTACCAATACCTAGAGTTGCCCCCACAAAGGGAATAAGTTCGGATACACCAATGAAGATGGCAAACAAAAGTGCAAAGGGGACTTTCAGAATCAAAAAAATGGGAGTAAGACTCACCACCATGAACAAGCCTAACAATAGTTGAATCAGAAAAAAGTTTTGAAAATTTAGCCTTAAAGATGTAGTGAAAGGCACACGGATATGAAATGGTAAAAGGTTGACTAAAGCATACCAAACGCGATCGCCATACAAAAGCATGTAAAATGCCAATACAACTACCAACACCACATTCAGTACTCCTGACAACAGTGTTCCCGCAAATCCTACAGCCCCAGAAGGTATTTGCTGCACCAAAATTTGGATATTGGCGTTGATTTGTTGATTGATGACGCTGAAATTTAAAGGCAAACGCCGCTTCTTTGCCCAGATTTGTAATTGCTCTAAATTATCTTGACTACTATTTAACCAATCGGGAATTTTATCTAACAATTGATTTGTTTGGTCAATGACCATTGGTACGAGCGTTACACCTAAAATGACCAACAAAGTCAAAGTCAAAAGCAATACAATGATTACTGCTTGGGCGCGAGAAATACGGGCGCGCTCAAAAAACTTCACTGGATAATTCAGCAAAAAAGCAAGTATTGTGGCAACACTAAAAATTGTAATAGGATGCTGGAAATAGCTAAACAGTACAGACAGTAGCCAAACATTCAGCGCGATGATTGGACCGCCTAGACCATAGATTAATAGATTTTGAACAGAGGCCCAACGTCGCATTTGATGCAATGTTATTTACAAAACTCTTGGCTGGATTGGTAAAAGTTACTTAGCGCTGATTATCATCATAATTATTTTTGACAAAACTACCAGGATAAAAACTCTATGGACAAAACTGTAGCCGATCTACGCAAAGACTACACCTTACAGGACTTAAATGAAACCGATGTTGCTGCAAATCCTTTTATAGAATTTCAAAAATGGTTCGACGAGGCATTGGCAGCGCAGTTGCTAGAACCAAATGCCATGACTGTTGCTACTGCAACGACCGATGGTAAACCCTCAGCAAGAATGGTGTTGCTAAAAGATTTTGACGAAAGGGGTTTCGTTTTCTTCACCAACTACAACAGCCATAAAGGACAAGAATTAGCCGAAAATCCCCAAGCAGCCCTTGTTTTTTGGTGGGCAGAACTAGAAAGACAAGTCCGCATTTGTGGGCATGTAGAAAAAGTATCTGAAAACGATTCAGATAGCTACTTTCAAAGCCGACCTTTCAACAGTCGCCTGGGTGCGTGGGCATCCAATCAAAGCGAAGTCATCGAAAGTCGAATAATTCTAGAACAACGTCTGCAAGAATTAAAAGCTAAGTATGAAGACCAAGATGTACCCCGACCACCTCACTGGGGAGGCTTACGGGTAATCCCTACAGAAATAGAATTTTGGCAAGGACGTTCTAACCGCCTGCACGATCGCATTTTATATACTCGTTTAGATGATGGTGATTGGAAAATACAGCGTCTATCACCCTAGAGTTCTAATATATTGAACGGCTGCTATCTATATTCATTGTCTTCATCAGGATCATCAAAGGGGGGTATTTCCCCTGTGATTCTTGAATTTATTTCCCGAGATGCGCCAATATTTATAGAGGGTGAAGGAGATTTAGATGTGAATGATTCTAAATCTGTTGTTAGGTGGCGTCTTTGCTCTATTCTTTTGCCAATCTCCTCTAATTCTCGCTGAAATTGATAGCCTAGTTGAACTATCTCTTCAGGAGTGAGCTTATACTCGCTCAGGTTCTTAGCTGCATCGTCTAAAACATTGATCGCCCAGATAATATCTTGTTTTGCTTGTACTAAACGCTGCTTGGCTTTTTCAAAATCGGCTTGGCTCATTTTAAATTTGTTGATTGTTAGTAGTTAGTTGTTAGTGGTTAGTAGGTACAGACGCGATGTTCCTCGCGTCTGTACATTAGTTGTTAGTTGTTAGTGGTTAGTTGTTAGTTGTTATTGAATACTTACTCCACCCTACGGGAAGCCTATGAGCGTGTCTACACACTCCTCACACTCCACCCTACGGGAAGCCTATGAGCGTGTCTACACACCCCACCCTTACCTTAAGCCACTTACGTGTCTACACACTCCTCCCCACTGCCCCTAATCCCCTCTAGAGGACCCCAAGTTCTCCATCTCTGTCGATCTCCAACTAACTGCCCCTAGAACTTCTGCTATAGATTCGGCAAAGTCTTTGCCAGTTAGCGTTGGCAATTGTGGATTTTCATTCAATTTCTTCAAAAGCGCAGATTTGAGTTCCGGAAGACCTGCACGGATGCTTTCTAGGTCTGGATCTTTACCAACCCACTCCCAAAAGTCTCTGCTATGATCTCTTGCTAGGCTATAAGTTAGGTAGCGGTAGGCTTGCTTTTGAGTTTCATCCGCGTCATCCAGGCGATAAGCTAGTGCATACCAGCAGGCAAAATAATACAGTAAGCGGTAGTTTAATACTGTAGTAGCATCCCAGTTTTTTGTTGTTTCCAGGTTTTGGATTTCCTGTTTTGCTGCCAAGATCAAATCTTCTTTTGCTGTAAGTAGTTGGGTGATTGCACGAGCAACTTTTATCCTTAACTGCACAGTTGGTTCTGTAACTCGCTTGAGTGCTTCATCGTAGCGAGCGATCGCGCTTTGGAGATGACCGACTCTTCTATCACCTTTTTCTGTACGTGCCAAGAGACTATAAGTCTCAGCTAAATTATCGTATGGTTGATACCAATCTGGGTTAAGGTTAATACTGGTTTGCAAATCCTCAATTGCTAACTGGTAAAAAAATCGACCATGAGTTTGGGCGCTTGTTTGATTGAGAACACCAAAAAAATTATGAATTCTAGCTTGATAGTGTTTACGCGACTTGCCTAAGTAGTAGAAGGGAACAGCTTTTACCATTTCTTGCCTACACAGTTCTACTGCTAGCCAACGTGTAGCTGTTCTCTGTAACTGTCGAAAGCGGTCTTTCAGTGCTACTTTTGGTTGTTCATCCGAAGAACTGACTATTTTGCGATCATCTGATTCCCAGACAGTGTAAAGTACAGAAGCCACCCGACCTTCAATATCTGTGATTTCAAAAGTCATGCCGATTCTTTCGTGATCTTCACCTTGGCTTTGGAGAATACAGGTGACTTTAGTGCCAAAAGGTGGAAATATCACCTTCAGCAATTGCACAACCGGATCTATTTGGTCAGGTGTAAATTCATTGAGTGAAGCAACCAAATCAGCTAATCTTTGGTCAGGGGTTGAACGTGGAAGAGGTAACTTATCTGGTGGACGATAGGTTTCGGGCCCTAATTTTTCGATGTGCTGTTTGACACGCTGGTGAACACCTTTCATTTCCCGTATCAATTTTTCCCGTGTCAATTGTGACAAACCTGACAATACACTTTCCATTTCATCAGCACCAGTGGCATTGCTGAAATTGTCGATAATCAGTTGGGATGAACGGTAAATAATTAGTACAAGAATTCGCTGAATCACCAGCAAACTCAGTAAAATTACTACTATCTTAGCTAAGAAAAAGACAATGGATGTCAGTTCTTTATCTACTGCTTCAAGAGTGTCTGACAATTTTCGCTTAGAAGTCTTGACTTTGTTCGACTGACTCGATTTTGGTGTAACAGTTGTTGTGGGAATAACTGTTGGAGTGGCTGTTGTTTGTGGGTTTGGTACAGGTGTTTGTGAATGCGCCACTCCAGAATTGACAACCAATAAGGTGAAGATTAACAAAAGCTGTGCTTTCACAATGAGTTGTTGGTTGTTGGTAGTTAGTAGTTAGTAGTTAGTGGTTGGTTGCTATTTATTCTCCTCATACTCCTCATACTCCACCCTTACCTTAAGCCGCTACGCGTCTACACACTCCCCCCATCTCCCCACCTCCTACTACCCTTCGCTAACTGCTGTTTTAGTAGCAAACTGAATTCTAGGATCGGGCATAAATTTATACCGCAGATAATACCCTGCCCCAATAAATAACGCAATTAATAATGTACCAATACCTAAAGGACTAGGAAGCCAGAAAACTGCTTCTATATGGTTGAGTTCGCCTGGGTTGAGGTGCCACACTAGCTGATTGTTATTTTTTTGTGGTACGGGAGCGTTTTCTGTTCTTTGAATACTTTTTGCTCCCCAAGGAGTCTTCAAGCTAAAGTCTAAATCGAGAATGGAACCAGCATTTGCCAAGACATTACCGTCGCTGGAAATTAAAGCAAGCGATCGCAAATCTAAATCATAAATCAAGTGATTCCGCACCAATAGCAAAAAATTATTCTGATTTAGAAGTAAATTTGACTCTACTTTTGGCAGTTGTGACTCAGATTCACTAGTGACAGGTTTGTGATTAACAGTAGGGTGAAAAAATTGATTGAATTTTGTTTGCAATTCTTCACCATTAGTAAAAGGAATTGTTACAATCACTTCTTCCTTAGAAGGTCGCCGCACTTTACCTTCTTGTTGGCGAGCGCGACGTTCTACACTATTTAACCATTCATACACAGGTTCACCACTAAAGCTGGTAAGACGTTCTCCCAACTTAATATGCTGCACTAACTCACCGCTATTAGAGTTATCAAAACGTACCCCCACGTTATAATCCACGCACCCAGTAAGCAGCAAAGTTGCTATTAGCATGAGGCAAATAAATCTCAGCCACACAAAACTTTTTCTAAAAGTAGACAAATTGATCACTATAAAAATCTCCTCAAAAGTCAATAGTCATTGGTCAATAGTCATTGGTCAATAGTCATTGGTCAATTGTCATTTGTTATTCTCCCCCTTGTCCTCCTTGTCTCCCTTTTCCCGATCCCCGATCCCTAATCCCTGATCCCCTATCTCTAAACATTCAACCAAATTAAACTCACCAATGTTAAACCAATCGCAATTAAAGCTACCCAGATAAAGCGATTATCTTTAGTATTGACCTGAGTGATATCAACTAATTCTCGCTCAGGAGGCTTTTTAGATCCAAAAGATTTATTAGGATTAGCAGAGAAACTAATTTTACTTTCATTATCAGCAAGATTGCTAAAATCAGGAATTTGAGTCATCCATTCTTGGGGACGTTGCAATCTGGGTGCTTTGAGAATGTATTGCAGTCGCCGCGCTTCTTTACTTGTTTCATGATGGGGATGGCGTTTGAGTTGTTCGCATAGGGCGATCGCATCATCTGTTCGTCCTGCTGCTTCATAAGCTGTCGCCAGCCAAATTTGTACTTCACCACTCAGGCGAGTGTTACGGGCCAACAAGGCGCTTGCTTTTTCTAGTTGTTCAATAGCTTCTCGGTATAGCCCACTTTCAAAGGCTACTCTTCCTTGCTGGTAGCGATTTTTGGCAATTTCTATACTCTCTGAACTCACGTTTTACTCACAAATTCAGCACTGCCTTCATTGTGCCAACGGTAGCAGCATTTGTGAAATCCTTCTAGCAATAAGTCATATGATCTTGGATTTTGGATTTTAGATTTTGGATTTTGGATTGACACTTACACCAAGGCTAAATCCGCTTTCTCGTACCATCAAGTGATTATTGGTCAAAAAATATAAATTTGTTTATTATTTGGCGTTGGTCGACAAAAAATAGTGATTTATTATTTAACTATATAGTTAAATTTTCCCACAAATTTATTGATCATCATTTAGTAAATCAAAAATATGCTTAAAATCAAGCTTAATTCAGCGTATTTACTAGGATTGGCTTTCACTATAGGACTGATGGGTGCAACCACAACTCCTGTTTCTGCCCAGCAGGTAATAGTAATTGATCAAGGGGGTTTTTACGGAGTTACTCAACCTCCAATACCGACTGTCGGTAGCTTTATATACGGTAGTCCTATCGCTACGCCTATGCCTGTAGACCCAGTGACGGGATTAATGCTAAATCGTAGTATTTATAATACTTACCCGAAAGTGCATCACAATATACCAGATAACGTCTTAGTTAATCCTGTGTTGGTGAATCCTAAAATTAGAAACTCAACATTGATTAATCCTGTGATTGTTAAAGATTCTTGGTATCACAACAGACCTATCCAGCAGCCGATAATCATTCAGCATCCTTGAAGAGATGGGGAAAGGTTTATTAATTTTGTTGTCAGGAGAAGGGATTTATCCCTTCTGCCTTCTGCCCTCTGCCTTTCTCTGATAAATTCAAGATATAAACTGAGAACCAAAAATCATCGTGCCAATACCGCCGTCAGTGAAGATTTCTAGTAGCAGGGCGTGGGGGATGCGACCATCAATAATGTGTGCGGCGCGGACTCCTTGGGCAAGCGATCGCACACAACAATTAACTTTAGGAATCATGCCACCACTAACGACACCACTAGCAATTAGATCACGGGCTTCTTTAATATCTACTTTAGGGATCAAGCTAGTCGGTTCTTTGTAATCTTTTAAGATACCGCGTGTATCGGTTAGCAAAATCAACTTTTCTGCCCCTAGCGCTGCTGCTATTTCTCCCGCTACGGTGTCAGCATTGATATTGTAAGCTTGTCCGTTATCATCGGCAGCAACACTGGAGACTACGGGAATATACCCACTATTTACCAGTGTTTCTAAAATCCGAATATTGACATTACTTACTTCCCCAACAAAACCGATGCCTTCATCTCCTTGGGGACGGGCTTTAATCAGGTTGCCATCTTTACCACATAGTCCCACAGCAGAACCACCAGCTTGGTTAATCAAAGAGACAATTTCTTTATTAACACGACCGACTAACACCATTTCCACCACATCCATTGTGGGGGCATCCGTAACACGCAGACCATTCTTAAATTGCGGTTCGATTCCTAGTTTATCTAGCCAACTGTTAATTTCTGGTCCACCACCATGTACCACTATTGGTCGTAAGCCAACGCAGGATAAAAATACAATATCGCGGATGACTTTATCTTTGAGGTTGCTATCTTTCATAGCAGCGCCACCATATTTGACAACTACAGTTCGACCTGTAAATTGTTGGATGTAAGGCAGTGCTTCACTCAGCACATGTACGCGAGTGGCTGCATCTTGTCGAATGTACTCAGAATCATTGATCATAATTAAGTTTATGAGGAGCTTTTGTTAGCTAAATTGGTACTCCCAACAATTTCTCACACAAAAGAATATTTGTTGCTAAGATGTTCGTGCTGATTTAGTAAGGGTATTAAGTATAAGGGTATAAGGGGTGTGAGGATGTGATGATGTAAGAGTGTAAGGGTATAAGGGTGTAAGAGGAAATAAGAGTTTTTTAATTCATATCCCCAGAATCCCCCTACACCCCTAAAATCCTCCTATACCCCCACACCCTCATACCCCTACACCCATTTATCCCCACACCCCTATATTTTCTAGGACAATGTTGCAAATCCAACAGGTATTACGCGATCGCTATCAGCTTATAGAAAAACTTGGTGAAAATGCTGGTCGTCAAACCTGGTTAGCATGGGATTTGTCCACTCAAGAGCAAGTCATCGTTAAACTGCTCACTTTCAGCGACCAAGCACAGTGGGAAGATATTAAACTTTTTGAGCGAGAAGCCCAGATACTCAAACAACTAAATCATCCACGCATCCCAAAGTATCGTCATTATTTTGCCTTTGAAGACCAAGTACTTCACTTTGCCCTAGTGCAAGAATACATTCCTGGTTCATCATTTAAGGAATTACTTGCAAAAGGCAGGGTGTTCAGCGAAGCAGAAGTACGGAAAATTGCTGCTGAAGTTTTAAAAATTTTGATTTACCTGCACAGTTTAAGTCCGCTGGTATTGCATCGCGACATCAAACCCAGTAATTTGCTATTAGGAAAAAATTCCCAGATTTATTTGGTAGACTTTGGCGCAGTGCAAGACCGCGCCGCTAAAGAAGGGGCAACTTTTACGATAGTGGGAACCTATGGTTATGCCCCATTAGAACAGTTTGGTGGTAGGGCCACTCCGGCGTCTGATCTTTATGCTTTGGGTGCAACCTTAATTCATTTACTAACCCGTATCCCACCAGCAGATTTGCCACAGCGAGATTCTCGCTTGCAGTTTGCCCATTTACTAAAAGTTAATCCTGGGTTTGTTCGCTGGTTAGAACAGTTGACACAACCAAACTTAGACAGACGCTTCACAAGTGCCAAAGAAGCGCTGAAACTTCTTAAAGCAAATCAAATTGCTATCTCTGGATTAGTCCGTGCTAAACCTGCTGATAGTCAAATTCAACTGCAAAAATCTCCTGAACACTTACAAATTAAGATTCCTGTGCTGTGGAAAAAAATATTAATTGATCCGAAGAACTGTGCTGCAACAGTAGTACTAGCAATTTGGTTGTACTTTTTCAGTGGCGGTTTTGGGTTGGGTAGCATAGAAGGTTGGATATGGCTCATAGCTAGTCTTCTGTTGGCAGCTTGGTTTCTATTGCCTAATTTCGTGGAAACAAATATTTACTTTGACCATTACCAGTTTGAAATTGAATTGAAATTACTAGGTCTTTGCTTGCGTAGACAAAAAGGAAAAGTTTCAGAAATTGACAAAGTATTTAGTGGTGATACTGGTGGTTATGGTAGCCAGAAAGTACCAGAAGTAACCTTGGCTGTAGGTGTATCTGAGTATTCCTTTGGAAAATTGAAGCCACCTTTAAGTAAACAAGAGTGTCGCTGGATGGCAGCAGAAATCAGGCATTGGTTAGGAATTGGTTAGTAGTTAATGGATAGTGGTTAGTAGTGAATCGATTTTTAGATAGTGAACTGCTACTTTTTTACAAATATCTATTATCTACTACTAACCACTAACCGCTAACAATTTTTATGGGGAATTTGGGGATGTTAGAAGCAGGAGAAATACTTTGTAATCGTTATCAACTCCAGGAAAAATTAGGTCAGGATGCTAGCCGTCAAACTTGGTTAGCCCAAGATTTGGCGAAACAACCTCAAGAACAAGTCGTCGTCAAGTTGCTAATTCTCAGCCCACAAATGCAGTGGGATGAACACAAACTGTTTGAACGCGAAGCTCAAGTTTTAAAAAATCTCAATCACCCTCGTATCCCCAAGTACCGAGATTACTTTGTTTTGGAACATCAATCTGGCTCTAAATTCCCCTGGTTTGGGCTAGTGCAGAGTTATATTCCTGGAACATCCCTACAGAAACTAATAGATAAAGGTCAACGCTTTTCGGAATCACAGGTAGAAAAAATTGCTGTTGAAGTTCTTAGTATTCTGGTTTATTTACACGAACTCAACCCACCTGTGCTACATCGCGATATCAAACCTAGTAATTTAATCTGGGGTGAAGACAAGCGGGTTTATTTGGTTGACTTTGGCGCGGTACAGAATCAAGCGGTGCTGGAAGGTGCTACTTTTACTGTTGTGGGAACCTATGGCTACGTGCCAATTGAACAGTTTGCTGGTAGGGCTGTTCCTGCTTCGGATTTGTATGCTTTAGGTGCAACTTTAATACATTTACTGACAGGGATGTCTCCTGCCGATTTACCTCATCGAGATGCACGCATTCTCTTTACTGATAGAGTTAACGTTGACCTGGGTTTTGTCAATTGGATTGGTAAAATAACTGAACCAAACGTATTAGAAAGACTTAGTACTGCCCGGGAAGCACTAGCAGCACTTAAGAATAAAAATGCCCTAACCCCACCGATAACTAGCCGCAAGCCCACAGGTAGTCAAATTCAACTCAACAAGTCTGCCAGTGAATTGGAGATTAAAATACCAAGACGCGGTGGTAAAGCTTTTAAGTTATTCTACCTGGTGGGAATCATGATTCCTTTTCTCTGGCAACTGCCACAATTGATTAATTTTTTGACAAGGGGAAGCAGTTCTCAGACATGGTTCTTTTGGCTTTTCTCTGTGGCGATGCTGATTGCGGTGGTGCAAGGAACTCTGTTACCCACTTTTGGACATACTGATCTTTATTTTGATCGCCAAAATTTTGAAATACGTTGGAAGTTATTTGGTTTTTGCTACAAGCGACAACGGCGTCAGACAGTATTAATTAACAAAATATACCAAGAGCAAGTTAACCAAGGTTCCGCCCCCAGAGGAGTCACCATAGAAGTAGAAGGACAGAAATTCACTTCTAGTCCTTTGTCAACTATAGAACGTCATTGGCTAATTCAAGAGATTGGGGAATGGTTGGGACTGGATCGGAAGTAGGAGTGTGGAGAGATGGGGTGATGGGGTGTGTAGACACGCTCATAGGCTTCCCGTAGGGTGGAGTATAGAATAACCACTAACTACTAACTACTAACTACTAATGTACAGACGCGATGTTCCTCGCATCTCTACCCACTAACTACCAACAACCAACAATCAACTATTTACTAATTCTTGAGAATGCTAGGAATAGCCTCTATGATTCGTGTGATTGTTTGTTCTGATGTTTCCTCTTGTGTGATGGTAATTCTTAAATCGGCTTGGCTATAAAGTGGTTGTCTTTGTTCAAGGAGCGATCGCAGTTTTCCTTGAGGATCTGTATCTTGCAGCAATGGTCTTGTGGTATCTTCTACTAGACGGTTATATAGTATTTCCACTGGTACATCTAGCCAAATAATTATACCGTGATGCAGGTAACTCCAGTTGTCTCGCCGTAGTACTATTCCCCCACCTGTGGCAATAACTAGCTTTGTAAAAGCACAAACTTGGGCTAACACTTCACTTTCCAACTGGCGAAATGCTGCTTCTCCTTCTTCAGCAAATAGTTGATTGATGGTTCTTCCTGCTGCTTTTTCTAGCAGATTATCTGTATCTACAAATCCATATCCGAGTTCATAAGCCAGCATTCGCCCTATTGTGCTTTTACCAGCACCCATCATACCTATTAAGTACAAGTTAATTCCTTGTAATCGCTCATCCAACAATCGCTGCATTCCATTTCTACCAATTTTGGATTTGAGATTTTAAATTTTAGATAGAGAGTATGTTTTAAACAAAACTGCCTAGTCTAACTTTGCTATGTAGCCAATGGTTTGATTGAAACGTAGCATTTCGAGACTGCGATCGCCATAAACACCTTCTATTTGTTGTTGGCAACACTCAATGGCAAAATCGTTTAAGTCTTCTGAGTCAATACTATACATATCTTTAAATATCTCTGGTTCTACCCGGCAAAAACGCGGGCGGTCTGGGTAAATTTGACATTCACGGCTATCATGGTCATAGTTAATACACCATCCTCCGTCACCTATCATACTTAAATAAAGTTCCAGTTCTTCTGGAGTTAAATATTCATGCAAGTCTGGACGGTACTGAGGGTCGAGATGACAGCAGGCCCCACATTGTTTTACACATTGCCAAGTTGCCATTTTTTATACCTTTGATCGACGGTCAGTAAATTAGTACAGCTGTGTGCCCATATAGTGGTTAGTAGAAGTGTACAGCTAGCTATACCTCATACAGTGATTGATTCTTTACTACTAACCAACAACTACCAACTACTAACTAGTCCTCATTTTAGTTTTTTATGTGCTTTCTTATAATTTTGTTAAGTAAATTAAATTTAACAGCTGATCCCCGGATATGATAAATTCCGAGTTTGACAATCAGAGTCATACATATCTTTTAGGGTTACTGGGAGGGAATAATGTTTGAGGCTATAACCAACATCAATTGGGAAGTAATTTTTCAGCTATTGTTCGTAGCGTTGATCATGTTAGCTGGTCCGGCGGTAATTTTTGTACTTGCTTTTCGTGGTGGCGACCTCTAATATAAAATCCAATTAATTTTAATCTCCTTTGCTCTGGCCCGCTTAATGCGGGCTTTGCTTTTTATTTTGGTGGTTGTTGGTTGTTAGTAGTTAGTAGTTAGTGGGTAGAGACGCGAGGAACATCGCGTCTGTACATTAGTGGTTAGTTGTTTACTCCACCCTACGGGAAGCCACTTGCGTGTCTACACACCCCACCCTTACCTTAAGCCGCGCAGGGCGCACGGCAGGTGACGCCTCTTTCTTTATGCCGGGAGACCCTTACTTTACAGAAGCCGAGTAAAGCGCGTCTACGGCAATCGCTCATGGGGGCCGGTGAGTTCCCCACCACCCCATCTTCCCACACTCCCCTATTTGCAAGTCCCCAAAGCCCTAAGTGCTGCTTGAATAATGCCGTCATAGTGTGATTGCGAGATATCGACTTCTTTGGCGTCTTGGCGATTATTACCCAGCAAACCGACCGTTTGTCCTTGCCCAATAGCTAAAACCTTGCCATCGGGATTTTTTATTCTTAATTCAGCTAAAGAACCATTTTGATAGATGCCACAGGTATATTGACGCTGATTGTACTCAAAAGCAGCTTTTGATGTAGCAGGGAAAAAAGTAAACGGTGAGTGCGACTGACTGGCGAGTCTAGCACCGACTAGTTCTAATTCAATGGTGGTGTTGCCATCAAAATGATTTTCTCGCAGTTTATAAGCAATATCTATTCTTTGTGGTAGGGGAAAGTAGTCGCGCCACCGCCAAGCGATCGCTTTAATTTTAAATTGTTGTTGGTCAAGTGTTTGAGCAACTGTTAGTTTAATATGACCTTTGCCAACGGTTTGCTGTTCTATGACTTGGACATTAGCTGTCCAGAAGATTGGATCGGGGTTGTCGATTCCGCAAGGTTCTAAAGCGTGGAGTTGTTGATAGAGTTCTTGATTAATTTGATTAAAGTTAGCTTCAGCATCAATTTTTAATAATGGTTTCAGGTGCTGAATTTCTAGACATTGGTTAGCGAATTCTACCAAACGCGATCGCAATGCTGCTAAATTTTCGGCAGGTAAAGAAAATCCGCCTGCGGCTTTGTGTCCCCCAAATTTGCCCAGCAAGTCTTGGCAATATTCCAAAGCTGCAAAAACATGAAATTCTGGTATTCCGCGTGCAGAACCGCGAATTTGCTTGTCATCTTCATAAGTACCGATGAACACAGGGACACCGTAGCGTTCTACCAAGCGGGAGGCAACAATACCTATAACACCATGATGCCAGTTGGGTTGCACCACAACCAAAACACGGTCTTCCTGTAGAGATGTAACATATTCTGTCTCAACTAATGCGATCGCTTCTTGTTCAATTTGTTCACACATCTGCTGGCGATGCTGGTTAATTTGCTCACACTGCATCGCTCGTTCTAAGGCAATCCCCATATCATCTGTAGTTAGTAACTCAATCATAATTTGGGGATCACCGATTCTACCAATAGCATTAATGCGTGGTCCAAGCCGAAACCCAATGTCTTCAGGCTTTAATGATTTTGGATTGGGGAGGTGGGGAGGTGGGGTGATGGGGTGATGGGGAGAAATTTTTCCTTGTCCCCCTTGTCCCCGATCCCCGATCCCCGACACCTGAATTAACGCCTGTACTCCTGCTAGTTGCGATTTAGGTAATTGCAGCAAACCACGTTTTACCCAACGGCGATTGACTCCAGTTAAGGGAGCTAAATCAGCAATGGTTCCTAGTGTAAACAGTTCTAACATTGGTTTAATAATGCCACTGTTAGCTTGCCCTAGCTGTTGAGCTAGAGAAACTGCCAAAATGTAAGCAACACCCACACCAGCAACACCGCGATATATAGAAGATTCTGGTAATAATTTTGGGTTAAGAATGGCGTTGGCTGGGGGTAATTGTTGCGGAATGTCGTGATGGTCGGTGACAATTACTTGTAGACCCAGTTCTCTGGCTCTGGTAATGGGTTCAAACGCAGAGATACCATTATCAACAGTCAGGATGAGTTTCACACCTTCGCTGTGGAATTCTTCTACAATTCTTTTATTGATGCCATAGCCTTCATGCATCCGGCTGGGAATGGCGTAATTTACCTCTGCGCCTAACCAGCGTAAACTACGTAATAGCAAAGCAGTGCTAGTCATACCATCTGCATCGTAATCTCCACAGATGGCAATTTTTTCTTTACAGGTAATGCAAGATTGCAACAACTCTAAACTGACTGCTAAATCTGGAAATTCCTGCAAAGGTGAAGGCAGATTTATGGACTCAGAATTTAAAAAAGCTTGTGCTTGTTCCGGGGTTTCAATACCACGATTAATTAGTAGCTGATTGAGCAAAGATGGTAAATTAGTCGCCTTTGCCAGATTGTGGGCTAATTCTATTTTCTGCGGGTAAATTTGCCAACGTTGATTAGGCAAACGTCGAAGGGGTTTTGTTGCTGTAGTTGGGAATTGGTCTAGCACAATTTAGAGCTGGGCGTGAGCATACCAATTATCAATAATGGCATGAAGTTCGACGCCAACAATTACAAATTCAGCCTTTTTCATAACACGTCTACTCTGCCATCATCAAGAATGTAAATTGCGTGATCGCCAGGAGCAAACCAATTAGGACGCAGTTCTACTCCCAAGGTTGCAAAGTTGAGTTTTGAAATATTTGCTTTTAAAGGTAAACCAGTGTCATCCCAAAATAAGAGAGATACATTTGGCTCTGTACCATCTCCTTGGTTTATCTGTAGTTCTTGTCCTGGTTGTAGAGGAATCGGATTAGTACTAGATGGCTTCTGTATAATTAGTACCCTTGGAGTGCGATTGACTACTTTAACTTGAATGCGTTGACCAGGTGAAAATTGAATTGGACTTTTACCACATTTGGAAGCACAAGTACCAGCGATCGCACTGTAATCATTCGCTGATGGTAAAAGCAGAGTGGTTGCTATTAAGGTTGCACAGATAAACTTAGACATAGGGTTGAGGTTTATACAGAACACTGAAGGTGTGTAGATTTTAATACCTCAGACTAACACCACATTTTGTTCTTTGTGTAGATTAAATGTAAATAAAATTACTTCGATAAACTTCTTGAAGTAATTATAAATTTATGCGTGATGTGAATTAGAGTTGAAGAACGAACCACTCTACTAGCGTGTCTATCCTTAAATAGTGCATTAATAAAACGTATGAGGCAAGAGAGAACACATACACACAGAGATAGAAGAAGAGATTTTTTGCAACATTTTAGCCTTGACCTAAGGAAGGCAGAAGGCAGAAGGTTTAATTAGCAAAAAATTTAATGTGATAGACCACTAAGCTTTGTCTTTTTGCAATGAAAGCCCTAGATAGTATACAAAGCGCTCTCGTAATTGCTCAACCGTTAAATTCTGAGTCCAGTACTCTAGCAAGGCGTGACCAAATGCCCAAGCATTTTGGTTGGGTGAACCAGAGTTTTCTAACAGTAATGGCCAAAGAGCCAGTAGATCAAACTTTAGTGTTCTATCAGTACTTAATAGTAAAAATAAATCATAAGCCATCTGGAGTTTGCCAATTACAATTGGCAACTGTTCGGCTGGGATTTTCTCGGCGAGTAGATTTGCTAAAGTGGGAGATCCAGTTGAGAGGGTAGAAATAAATTTGAGAATTGGACTTTTGAGTAATGCAGTTAGCCCTTGAGTTGTTGCCATCTGGAAGGTGTAGTGGTCGATGATTTTGGCAGCAGCGACACTCCGGGCTTCTAGGTTACGCAAAAAACGAGCTAGACGCAATTGCTTAGCAGGTGCGATCGCATCAATTAATACTAAAGATAAGGCATCTATCCCCCAAGCACTCCGACCTGTATTGCTGTCACTTGTGACAACAGGTAAAACTCGATTACAAAAATCACCCAACTGTTGAGCCCGGTACTGTGTTGCTTCCCGAATTGCCACTTCTTTTGGTCGTTCTCCCCATTGCCAATCATAGGGAGGCTGCCATTCTCGAATCGGACGCAGGCGATCAACTTGAGTGACAATGGCAATAGCAGGCAAATCTGCTACTTCCTCTTTCATGTCTCGCAGAAAGTCTACATCCATTTGCAGAGCAGGATCAAGGGCAGGGGTGACTAGTAGGAGCAAGTCTGCATGATTGGCATAATCAAGCACAAGTGTGCGTAAATCGTTACGGTTGACTTGTTCGTAACCAGGAGTGTCCCAAAGGTTTAAGGTTGCACCTTCTGGTGCTTGCCAGTGATAAATCTGAATTTTATCAGTACTAGGTAATACATCAACTTCAGCTAAATCTGCTTGGAATAAGGTATTAATCAAGCTACTTTTCCCAGCCCCAGTTCTCCCTATCAAAAGAATATTAACGGGTTTTTGCTCAACTATCTCCACAGGTTCGGCTTGGGCGAGGATTTCTCGCAGAGTTTGGGTTTTGGTTGGGGCTGGAGATGGTGGGACAACAGGAGATTCGACAACAGGTACAATACCACTGTAGAGAGCGATCACTTGCTGACATAAATTCCTCAGTGCTGCTTCTCTAAGTAACTGACTTAAATTCACTAATAGTTGCTGATTTGCTTGATTACTGTAACTTTGACTGGCTCGGTTTGCTATTGCTGCAACTGGGTTCAATAGCCACTGTGCCAAGTTCCAAACGCGTAATAATTTCCTAGCGGAAGGTTCCAACTTCTGGTACATCTCATAAGCTTGAAATGCTTGCCCAACAGTAACTTGATTCAGAGCTGGAGATAACTTTTGCATCCACTGATCCATCTCATCTACCGTACCTCGAATCAGTGCGTAAGCCTGGGGAACGTAAATATTTAGCAGAGGATATTTAACTTCCGGGTGATAAATATTGGCAATGGCAATCACAACAGCTTGACAACGCTGCCAAAAAGTTTGCCAGTCTTCCCAAATCGGTGGATCACTTTGTGATGCTTGCAGAATTTCTTGAAGTGCTGCTTCGGCTCGATTGGTGGCATCGGTTTGCTCTGAAGGAATTGTATCACCTGTGGCAGACTCTAGTTCTTTTGTCACCTCTGCCATCACAAATTCTACTTGAGCGATCGCAGGGCGAGTCCATTGTACCAGTAGCCAACGCCAGCCGACAAACACCAGGATAAACACACCCCAAATCCAATTCAGCCCCCACTCGTGAATTTGCAACCCCGCCGATACCAGTAAGAAAGTGATGATGGTTGCGATGGGAGTTGCCAAGACGAGCCATTGCCAAAGTTTTAGTCGCACCATTGCCTCATACCTGTCCAAATTGGAGCTTTTGTATACTATTTATGGTATCTAATTGCGATCGCGCTTCCAGAACCTTCAGTTGCAGATGGGCTTTGAAAGTATGGTAATTTGAAAAATCATCATAACTCTGCGTTGAAATACTCCGATTAGTGAAAACAGACAGCATATTTTATCGCCTATTTCAAGAATTACCTGATATCTTCTTTGAACTAATTGGCAATTCTCCCGAAACTGCCACAGGGTATGAATTCTCATCAGTTGAAATCAAACAAACCGCTTTCCGAATCGATGGTGTATTTCTTCCGGAAACAGAAGAAAGCCCAGTTTACTTCGTAGAAGTCCAGTTTCAACCAGACTCCGGAATTTACTCGCGGTTGTTTACAGAAGTTCATTTATACCTGCGGCAAAACCAACCTGAAAACGATTGGTTTGCTGTGGTGATTTATCCATCTCGCAGCATCGACACAGCAAAAACCATACATTACCGCGAGTCTTTTGCTTCTGGGAGAGTCACCCGTATTTATTTGGATGAGTTAGGGGAAACTGCATCCCTACCCATTGGCATTGCTACGATTAAATTAGTGATCGAAAATGAATATAAGGCAATCGAGTCAGCCAGGGAGTTAATTACTAGAACTAGCCAGGAAGTTGGTTCAGTACAACAGCAAAAATTATTGCAAATAATAGAGACGATATTGGTCTATAAATTTCCCAGTATGGAGATTGAGGAGATACAACAAATGTTTGGATTAAGCGAGTTGAAGCAAACACGAGTATATCAGCAAGCTTTTGCAGAAGGCGAACAGAAAGGAAGACAGGAAGGAATAGAAGAAGGAGAACGTAGAGGAAAATTGATTGCTGTAACACCAATGTTAGCTGCTGGGTTGACCGTGGAGCAGGTAGCGCAGGCTTTAGGTTTAAGTGTAGATGATGTCAGAAAAGCTGCACAACAACCTCAGTAAGCGAGGAGATCTAGGAAATGTCGCGATACGCGAAGCGTCAAGCCTCCGGCTTATCGCCATCTCTAAAATGCGATCGCTTACTTCAAAACAACTACAATGCAAATTTAGACCCCCAGATCCCCGACTTCTTCAAAAAGTCGGGGATCTAATCCAACTTCAACTACTTTAACCCCAATTTTTTCCTCAACTCATCACTATAGAATGCCTTATCCCAATTTTTGCAGTTTTCACTTGCTCAGGTGTGAGGTTCAAAACCTGTGACAAATCTGAACCCTCCAAATTGGTATTATTCAGGTTGATATCTTGGAAATTAGCAAAACGAAAATCTTTAAAACTCAAGTCAGCACCACAGAGATTACTACCAGGGACTATTAACAACATTTGCCTCTGATTAGGGTCAAAATTATTAGGTAGTATTGTTTCTTCGTTGTAAATAGCGTTTTTGAGATTTGCAAACAAAAGGTCGGCACTAGTGAGGTCTACTCTGCTGAGGTTGGCATTACTGAGGTCGGTACTGCTAATGTCGGTATCGCTGAGGCTGGCATATCTGAGGTTGGCACTGCTGAGGTTAGCACTAGTGAGGTCTACCCTGTTGAGGTTGGTATAGCTAAGGTCGGCACTGCTGAGGTAGGCATTGCGGAGGTTGGCGTCACTGAGGTTAGCACTACTGAGGTCGGCATTGCGGAGACTGGCATCACAGAGGTTGGCATCGCGGAGACTGGCATTGCTGAGGTCGGTTTTTCTGAAGATGGTATCATAGCCGCTAAGGTCGGTATCGCTGAGGTTGGCGTTGTTGAGGTCGGCATTGCTGAGGTTGAGTTTGCTCAAGTCTTCACCTTCAAAACTAGGGCAACCTTCAAAGAATACAGACAGTAGATTTTCTGGAAGCCATCGCCATTGCATCCTTTCCCAACACCCCTCAGTCAACAACTCTATTGCGGCACGGCTTCCTTGTTTTTATATTTCTAATAGTTTCCCAAGCATCGTAGTAACTTCTTTGTCTTAAATAAGGGAGAATCATTACTGAAGCAACCAACAGAGGTATTACTATAAAGCCTGTATTTTGTAAGAACACCATTAATCCAATCTTTTGGCTTGCCTGAATAAATTCTTTTGCTAAAGGAGCAAAAGATAATTGATTTCCTTGCTCTTTCAGCCATGCTTTCGCAATTTTTAACTGTCTTCCTCGCAACAAGTAATCTCTTGCCTTCCCTTGACGACAACACAATCATTTACATCGAAGCATCAGAAGACGTGAAGATTCCCTCTGTTATCACCGCAGAGGAGGAAGAAGAAGTATTAGATGAAAAGGGAATGAGTCTGGAAGCAATCCGCAAGCAAATGGTGCAGAATTTCCAAGCAATTCAAGTTACGATTCGTGCTTACACTGTTTACACGTTGAATGCCTTTAAACAAATGCCGATCACCAACGCCAATGTCGATAAAGTCACCTTAGAATTCGGTATCGAACTAGGTGGAGAAGCAGGGATTCCTTATGTGACAAAAGGTACAGCTAAAAGCAATATGAAGATTACCGTTGAATGTTCGTTTCCCAAAAAAGATGAAAATAAATAGGGGTTGTCCTGATACTGAATAAAAAGCTTAATCAATCACACTATCCATCGGCAAATACTCTTTCAAAGCTTCCGCCTCACTAGCTGTCACTACAGGAACAGATAACGATTGTGTTGATGGAGCAAATAACTGTTCTAATTGATGCAAACTTGTCAAACTCCCGCACAATAATAATTGATCCTGCGCTTGCAATTCCATTTTGCTATTGGGGAAGCGAATAAATTTGCCGTCGCGGCGCATTGATTGCACTTGCACCCCAAATTGTTGGCGAATCTTCAAATCTGCCAAAGTTTTACCAAGCAATGGACAATCAGCATTGACTATTACCCACTGACAAGCACTATTGTCTCCAGGAACAGCCGCCCTCCCAAGAGCAAATTCTTCTAAAGCAGCGAATTCTTCACCTGAACCTACCACCAATAAGCGATCGCCTTTTTCCAACTTGGTATTAGCATCGGGATAATCTATTTCTTCTCCATTGGCGCGGCGAATAGCCATTAAACTCACCCCGGTTAAGTAGCGCATATCAGCTTCTTCTAAAGTCATACCAATTAAGGGTGAAGTTTCTGGTAGGGAATACCAACGGTTATTTAAGTCTTGAGTAGCCTGTCGCAAATGACGGGAAACTTGGGAAGCTGATTGTTCTGGACGCAAGTCTAAATAATGACGGTTGCGGATTTCTTGCATTTCCCGTTGTACAACAACACTCGAGAATCCCACTACATTTAATATGTAGGTTGCCATTTCTATACTCGCTTCAAATTCTGGTTGCACCACTTCCCTCGCACCCAGTTGGTAAAGAACTTCAATATTTTTATCGCTGGTGGCACGCACTACTACATCTAAATCAGGCGATAATTCTAAAGCCCGTTTCAGGCAAAGCCGAATACTCATTGGATCAGGAAGTGCGATCGCCATTCCTTTGGCTTGACTAACCATCGCAGTTTCTAAAACGTGAAAACTCACACAATTTCCGTAAACATAAGGTACTCCCGCCTCCCGTAACTGTTGAATTCTACTTTCAGATTGGTCAATCACCAATACAGGTAAGTCGTGTTGCTGTAACAATTTCACCAAATTTTTACCGACTCGCCCGTAACCACAAACCACGATATGGTCTTTAATTGGTAATTCTTCCGCGACTTCTATGGGCTTACCCTCGCTACTAAAATAAGGCTTCAGCCAAGGCATTGATTCAAGCCAATCAAAAACAATCGGTACTAATCGCAACACAAAGGGAGTCAATACCAATGTTACCGCCGTTGTTCCCAAAATCAGTAAATATATCTGCCGAGAAACCAGTCCTAGTGCCTGTCCTTCACTAGCCAAAACAAAGGAAAATTCCCCAATCTGCGCCAGTCCG